>JANXTS010000068.1 GCA_025352265.1 Variovorax sp.
CACGAAAGCCTTGCCGTCGCTCAGATGCATCGCGGGCGTCAGGGCCTGCATCAGCGGCATCACCTGGGCAATCGGTGTCTGGCCGCCCTGCGCCGCGGTTGGCGCTTTCATCTGCCGGTAGAAGGGGTTCACCACCAACACGCTGTAGCCTGATTCGGCCAGCCGCCGACCCATCTGCCTGAAGGCTGGGCGAAGACCAAAGATGTCGGGCCACACCAGCACGCCGGGTGCGTTGCCTGATGTGGGTGCAACGAAGTACGCGTCGCATGTACCGTCTGCGGTGGTGATAGTCACCTCGCGCTCGGTCACGGCCGCGGCGTTGGCCACGGCGGGCAACGCGGTCAGCATGCCAGCGGATGCGGCCCACGTGCCGAAGTCGCGGCGGGTGTACTTTTTAAGCTCTTCCTGGTCGTTCAGATCACACACGGTTGGTCACCTTATTTGAATCACATCCAAGCCAAGCTTGTGCCACGAATCGAGAAAGCCAGCAAGCAACGGGTGTTTTCCTGGCGCCTGCTTGGCCGATCACCCAATCCTTCACAGCCGCCCGCGCCCCGCCCGCGCCGAGGTCGGGTCCTGAAACAGCTGCCTGAAGTAATCGCGAAACGCCGTCATCGCCGGCGTGGACTCGGTCCCCTGCTTCCACCCCAGGCCGATGTTCATCGTCGGCACAGCGTCGCGCAGGTTGATCGTCTCGATGCGCTTGCCTTCGAGCGACCAGGGCCGGTAGACCATATCCGACAAGATGGTCACGCCCAGGCCGTTGGCGACGGTACTGCGCACCGCTTCGACCGAGCTCGTGCGCATGCGCACGGCCGGCTGGTGCGGCGTCTTGCTCCAGTACTTGAGGGTGGTGGCGGCCGCCTCGTCGACGGTGAGCATGATGTAGGGCTCGGCCACCAGGTCGGCGAGCGTGACCTCGGCCTTGTCGAGCAGCGGGTGCTTGGCCGGCACCCATAGCCGGCGTTGCGATCCGAAGAAGGTCTCCAGCGACAGCTCGCTCAGCACGACGTTCGACGTGAGCAGCACGCCCATGTCGTAGCGCTGTGTGATGAGCCCTTCTTCGATGGCTTCGCGCGCGACCTCGTGCACCTTGACGTTGACCTGTGGATGCAGCTGCGCAAAGCGCTGCAGGTGGTGCGGCAGGAAATAGCCCAACACCGTGTAGCTGGCCGCGACCGTGAGCGAGCCCTCCACCTGTGCGCCGTCGTGCGGCATGCGCTCGGCTTCATCTGCTGCCGCCAGCACAGAATAGGCGTGACCCAAAAAACGCCGACCTGCTTTCGTGAGTTCGACGCCATGCGGATGGCGCTCGAAGAGCTGCTGGCCGACCAGTTCTTCCAGCTCGCGGATCGCAGTGGTCACAGCCGACTGCGAGATGTTGAGTTGAAGCGCCGCATGGGAGATGCGGCCGACCTCGGCAACGGCCGAAAAATACCTGAGCTGGCGAAGAGTGAGAGACATGCGTGACCTTGCAAGGGAGAGCCTGGGCAGCGAACAAGCGGCAACGGCCGCTCCGAGCGCGAAATTCAGATAGCCTGCAACCGTTCGCTCCCGAGCGTAGCCTCGAATACATGTCGCACCCGCATCTGTTTTTTAGATATCGCATCGTTTGAAAACAATGCTTTCCGTTCCGATGTGCGCTGGCTAATCTCCGTTCCGCACTACAGCCCATCCGGCAGAGTGCTCACCGAACCGAAGGCGAACGCAAGTGAAAAAGCTCATCGATCTGAACTCCGACATGGGCGAAGGTTTCGGCCCATGGACCATCGGTGACGGCGTCGACGAGCAGCTGATGCCGCTGGTGAGCTCGGCCAACATTGCCACCGGCTTCCATGCGGGCGACCCGAACATCATGCGCAAGATGGTGCTGCTGGCCCGGGCCAACGGCGTCGGTATCGGTGCCCATCCGGGCTTTCGCGATCTGGTCGGATTCGGGCGGCGCCACATCAACGCGCCGGCCGACGAGTTGGTCAACGACATGGTCTACCAGCTCGGCGCACTGCGCGAGTTCGCGCGGCTTGCGGGCGTGAACTTGCAGCACATCAAGCCGCACGGCGCGCTCTACATGCATGTGGCGCGCGACGAGGCTTTGTCGATCGCGCTGGTCACCGCCCTGCAGATCATCGAACCCAAGCTGTATCTCTTCTGCATGGAGGCGTCGGTCACCTATCGGGTGGCACGCGAACTCGGTCAGCCGGTGGTGCGCGAGTTCTATGCCGACCGCGACTACGACATGAGCGGCTCCATCGTTTTCACCCGCCGCGTCGGCGCGCTCGACCCCGACACGGTGGCCCGCAAGGTGGTCCGCGCCTGCGAGGAAGGCATGGTGCGCACGGTCGATGGTCAGGATCTTGCAATCGACTTCGATTCGGTGTGCATTCACAGCGACACGCCCGGCGCCCTCGCCTTGGTGCGCGCCACGCGAAGCTTGCTGGCCGAAAAAAATATCCGCGTTGCAGGCATTGCCAAGCTGGCTTTGACCTGAGCATCGAGCGCAGTTTCCAGCCGAGTTTCAGTTTCCCCCAGGAGTTACCGATGTCCGTTTCCCACGAAGTCCTGAGCCCGTTGCCAGGCACCTTCTATCGCCAGGCCGCACCCGATGCGCCGCCCTACAAAGCGGCGGGCGACGTGGTCGCGATCGGTGACGTGCTCGGTCTGGTCGAGGTGATGAAGCAGTTCAGTGAAGTCACCGCCGAAGTGGCCGGCACGCTGAAGAGCTACGCCATCGAAAACGGCGACCCGGTCGATCCGGGTCAGGTGGTGGCCCTGATCGAGGCAGATTGACGGACCCAGCAGCACCCACATGAAAGCCGTGTCCATCGAACCCACCTTCGACAAACTGCTGATCGCCAACCGTGGCGAGATCGCGGTTCGCATCATTCGCGCCGCGAAAGAGCTGGGCCTCAAGACAGTCGCCGTTTATAGCGATGCCGACGCGACCAGCCTCCATGTGCAGATGGCCGACGAGGCGGTTCGCATTGGTCCGGCCCACGCCATCAAGAGCTACCTCGACGTCGACGCCGTGATGCAGGCCGCGGCCGACAGCGGTGCCGGCGCGGTGCATCCTGGCTATGGTTTTCTATCCGAGAACGCCGACTTCGCCGAGCGCGTGGAAACCGCGGGCCTGGTGTTCGTCGGCCCCACGCCGCACGCCATCCGCACCATGGGCAACAAGGCCACAGCACGCGCCGCCGCCATGAAAGCCGGCGTGCCGACGGTTCC
Source organism: Variovorax sp. (assembly GCA_025352265.1). Taxonomy (GTDB): domain Bacteria; phylum Pseudomonadota; class Gammaproteobacteria; order Burkholderiales; family Burkholderiaceae_C; genus Variovorax. The sequence continues at coordinate 3,226 of JANXTS010000068.1, forward strand.
CGGCAGCGTCGGCGTGGTGACCGATGCCGACGCCGCCATCGCGCTGGCGGAAGAGATCGGCTACCCGATCATGATCAAGGCGTCGGCTGGCGGCGGTGGTCGCGGCATCCGAGTCGCAAAAGACGCAGAAGAACTGCGGCAACAGTTCACCACCGCCACTGCCGAAGCACAGGCCGCTTTCGGCAACGGCGAGGTGTACCTGGAGCGTTTCGTTCGCCAGGCGCGCCACATCGAGGTGCAGATCCTCGGCGATGGCCAGCGCGTGGTGCACTGCTTCGAGCGCGAATGCTCGCTGCAGCGCCGCCGTCAAAAGGTCTGGGAAGAAGCGCCGTCGGCGGCCATCAGCGAAGCCACCCGCACCGCGCTGTGCGAGTCGGCCTTGCAGCTTGCCAATGCGGTGTCTTACCGCGGCGCCGGCACGCTCGAATATCTGTACGACGACGACACCCGCGAGTTCTTCTTCATCGAGATGAACACGCGCATCCAGGTCGAACACCCGGTCACCGAGATGATCACGGGCGTCGATCTGGTGAAGGAGATGCTGCGCATTTCGCTCGGCCAGCCGCTGCGGTTGAAGCAGGAAGACATACGCCTCACGGGTGCCGCCATCGAGGTACGAATCAATGCGGAGAACGCGGCCAAGAACTTCATGCCGAGCCCTGGCGTGGTGTCGAAGCTGGTCGTGCCGGGCGGCCCCGGCGTGCGCTTCGACAGCATGCTGTACGAAGGGTACAAGGTGCCGGCTTACTACGACTCGCTGCTGGGCAAATTGATCGTGCACGACACCGACCGCGCCAGTGCGCTGGCCCGCATGCGGCGCGCGCTAGGCGAACTCGAGGTGGAAGGCATCCACACGACCATTGCGCTGCACCGCGCGCTGTGCGACGACGCGGCCGTGGCCGAGGCCGCGTTCCACACCGGCTTTCTTGAAACATGGCTAGCGGCGAACCCGTTGGAACCCGCCGTGCCACCTGCCACCACACCCGCCACGCCGCCCATCACCCTGCCCGCGAAGGAAAACGCATGAGCGACATGAAGGACTTCACTGCTGTCCCGGCCAAAGCCCGCTACACCTTCGGTGGCGACGAACACCTCTTCGTCGAGATCAGCGAGGAGATGTCGCTCGCTGCCTTCTTCAAGGGCATGGCGATCTGCACCGAATTGCAGCGCCGCGCCCTGCCCGGCGTGACCGAGATTTGCCCTGCCAATGCGGCGCTGCTGGTGCGCTTCGACCCCGACGTGATCGCGCCCGATGCGTTGCTGACGACGGTGCAATCCATCGAGGCCGACCTGGGCGATGGCGCCTTGCAACTTCAGACCCGCATCATCGAAATCCCGGTGCTCTACAACGACCCGTGGACACACGAAACCTTGATGCGTTTCAGGGAGCGGCACCAGGACCCGACCAGCACCGACATCGAGTACGCAGCCCGCATCAACGGCCACGGCTCGGTCGACGAATTCATCGCAGCCCATTCCGGCGCACCCTGGTTCGTGTCGATGGTCGGCTTCGTGGCGGGCCTGCCCTTTCTGTTCCAGATGGTCGAGCGCGAAAAGCAGATCGAGGTGCCCAAGTACCTGAGCCCGCGCACCGACACGCCCAAGCTCACACTGGGCCACGGCGGCTGCTTCAGCTGCATCTACTCGGTGCGTGGCGCGGGCGGCTACCAGATGTTCGGCGTCACGCCGGCGCCGATCTTCGACCCGGCCCAGCGGCTTTCGTACTTCAAGGACCTGATGGTGTTCTTTCAGCCGGGCGACATCGTCAAGTGGAAGCCGATCGACCGCGTCGAATACGACCGACAGATCGCCGAGGTCGAAGCCGGTACCTATGCGCTGCGCATCGTGCCGGTGTCCTTCTCGCTAAAGGACTTTCTCGCCGATCCGGGCGGCTACAACACACAACTGCTGAAGGTGCTCCATGGCGATTGACGTGCTCAAGCCAGGTCTCGCAACCAGCGTGCAAGACGCCGGCCGCCCCGGCTACTACAACCTCGGCATTCCACTGTCGGGTGCTCTCGACCAGCAAAGCTTGCTGCTCGCCAACCTGCTGGTCGGCAACGACGCGGGCGCAGCGGTCATCGAGTGCACGCTGCTCGGCCCGGAGCTGCAGTTCGATGCGCCGGCAACGGTGGCCGTGACCGGCGCGGAAGCCAAGGTGAAAGTCAACGGCATCGAAGTGCCGCGGAATGAAAGCTTCACTGTGCAGGCCGGTGACAAGCTGAGTTTCGACTTCATGAAGCTCGGTGCGCGCATGTGCATCGCGGTGGCCGGCGGCATCGATGTGCCGGTGGTGCTCGGAAGCCGTTCGACATACGGACTCGGCGCCTTCGGCGGCTTCAACGGCCGCAAGCTCATGGCGGGCGACAAGCTGCCGGTCGGCGCGCCCTCTTCCACCGCATCCACTGCATCCGCCGCGCGAGCCGGCAGGCGTGTGCCAGCCGAACTCGTGCCGGTGCTCGGCAAGGAGTTCGAGCTGCGCGTGCTGCCGGGCTTGTACTTCCATCGGCTGCAGGAGGTGTCGATGCAGAGTTTCTTCGCCGACACCTGGACCGTGGGCTCGGAGGCCGACCGCATCGGCTACCGCTACAAGAACGGCACGCCGCTGAAGTTCGTCGA
>JANXTS010000055.1 GCA_025352265.1 Variovorax sp.
TTGCAGCGGGCTGTGGTCATCAAACAGCTCGGCCATCTTGCCGATGCGCGCGAGCGTTTCGCCATTGCGAACCACCGTGCTTTGGCAGAAGCCGCAGACGGCGTGGGTGGACTGCGCGCTTAAGAAATTAACCGGCGCGCCGCAGCCGGGGCAGGGCGCCCGGTAGCTGCGTTGCGAAGGTTCAGTGGCCACGTCAACGATGACTGTGCGCGACGGCCTAAATCAGTTTCTTCAGAAGCTCAGCCTTCTTGGAATCAAACTCGTCCTGCGTCAGGATGCCCTTGCTTTTGAGTTCACCCAATTTTTCCAGTGTGGCCATCACGTCTTCGGCCTTCACACCCACCGCCGCGCTGGCCGCCTGCGCTGCGCCAGCTGCTGCCGGGCCACCGCCCTGCAAGCCAGCGGCCAGGTTCTGTGCCAGTACCTGGCCGAGCGCCACACCGGCACCCAGGCCCATCGCGCTGCCCGCAATGCCGCCATCGCCCGACCCACTGCCTTCGGCAAACTTGGGGATGGCCTGCGCCGTCTGGTACTGCATGAACTTGCCCATGTCGTTGCCGACCATGCCCATGCCGATCTTCTGGTCGAGGATCTTCTGCAGCTCTTCCGGCAGAGAGACGTTCTGCACCGTGATGTTCTCGAGCTTGATGCCGATCTTTTGGAACTCGGGCACCAGCTGGACCGCCAGCGCTTGCGCAAAGTTGATTTGGTTGGCCGCCAGGTCGAGGAACGGCACACCACTGGACGCGATCGCGTTGCTTATGTTCTGCAGCACGATGCCGCGCAACTGGCCGTCGAGGTCGCTCACGCCGTAGATGTCTCGGGTACCCGAGATTTCGTTGTAGAAAAGCTTGGGGTCGGCGATGCGGTAGCTGTAGTTGCCGAAGGCGCGAACACGCACTGCGCCGAAGTCCTTGTCGCGGATCGTGATGGGCTGCGGCGTGCCCCACTTCTGGTCGATCTGTTGGCGCGTGCTAAAAAAGTAGACGTCGCTCTTAAAGGGCGACTCGAACAGCTTGTCCCAGTTCTTCAGGTATGTGAGGACGGGCAGTGTCTGCGTCGTGAGCTTGTACATGCCGGGACCGAAGACGTCGGCGACCTTGCCTTCGTTCACGAACAACGCGACTTGCGATTCGCGCACGGTAAGCGAGCCACCGTTCTGGATTTCCATGTCCGCCATTGGGAAGCGCCAAGCCAGCGTGCCGTCGCCGGACTCGGTCCACTGGATGATGTCGATGAACTGTTTCTTGATGAAATCCATCAGCGCCATGGTCGCTCCTCGTCCGGAATATGCCGGGGTGGTTTTTGAGCAGGGAATATTGCCACATTGCCCTGCTCGTCCACAGCGATTTCGGGCTCATTCGGCTCTGCCATCCGGTCTATGTCAGTCGAGGTCGAGGTCTAGAATCAGCCCCCCCAGAAGAAGCGCGATTGCAGCGCAGCCCAAGGAGCCCAGGCCCATGTTCGAATCGACCCCCGCCAACCCGTCCGCGCCTTCTGCCGAGGACAAACGCGCCGAGCTGCGGCGCGCCGCGTTGGAGTACCACGAGTTCCCGGTGCCCGGCAAGATCGCCATCGCGGCGACCAAGCAAATGGTCAACCAGCGCGACCTTTCCCTGGCTTATTCGCCCGGCGTCGCGGCCCCTTGCGAAGAGATCGTCAAAGATCCGGCCAACGCCTTCAGGTACACGTCGCGCGGCAATCTGGTGGGCGTCATCACCAACGGCACCGCGGTGCTCGGCTTGGGCGACATCGGTCCGCTGGCTTCCAAGCCGGTGATGGAGGGCAAAGCCGTGCTCTTCAAGAAGTTCGCCGGAGTCGACGTGTTCGACATCGAGATCGACGAGAAAGACCCGGCCAAGCTGGTCGAGATCATCGCTTCTCTGGAGCCGACTTTCGGCGCCATCAACCTCGAAGACATCAAGGCTCCCGACTGCTTCTATGTCGAGCGCGAGCTGCGCAAGCGGATGAAGATTCCGGTGTTCCACGATGACCAGCATGGCACCGCGATCACGGTCGCAGCGGCAATGCTCAACGGCCTCAAAGTCGCGGGCAAAGACATCGCGCAGGTCAAGCTCGTCACGTCGGGTGCGGGCGCCGCCGCACTGGCCTGCCTCAACCTGCTGCTCAAGGTCGGGCTCAAGCGCGAGAATGTTTACGTGACCGACCTCGCAGGTGTCGTCTACGAAGGCCGCACCGAGCTGATGGACGAGGACAAACGCCAGTACATGCAGAACACCAAAGCGCGCTCGCTGTCGGATGTGATCGAAGGCGCGGACGTGTTCCTGGGGCTGTCTGCCGGCGGCGTGTTGAAGCCGGCGATGGTCGCCAAGATGGCGCCGCGGCCCGTGATATTCGCGCTGGCCAATCCCAACCCCGAGATCGCACCAGAGGACGCTCACGCGGTGCGCGACGACGTGATCATGGCCACCGGCCGCACCGACTACCCGAACCAGGTCAACAACGTCCTGTGCTTTCCGTACATCTTTCGTGGCGCACTGGACTGCGGCGCGACGACCATCACTGACGAGATGGAAATCGCCGCGGTGCGCGCTATCTCCGAGTTGGCACAAGCTGAGCAGAGCGAACGCGTGGCTGCGGCGTACGTGGGTGAGAAACTCAGCTTCGGGCCGCAATACCTGATCCCCAAGCCGTTCGATCCGCGGCTCATGATGAAGATCGCGCCGGCCGTCGCACAAGCCGCGGCCGACAGCGGCGTTGCATCGCGGCCGATCAAAGACATGGACGCCTACCGCGACAAGCTGCAAAGCTTTGTCTACGCATCGGGCACGACCATGAAGCCGATCTTCGACGCCGCCAAGCGAGCAACGAAGAAGCGCGTGGCATTTTCTGAGGGTGAGGAGGAACGCGTGCTCCGCGCCGTGCAGATCGTGGTCGACGAAGGCCTGGCGCGCCCGACACTCATAGGCCGGCCATCGATCATCGCGCAGCGCATCGAGAAGTTCGGTTTGCGGCTGAAGGAAGAGCTCGACTACGACATCGTCAACGTCGAGCAAGACCATCGGTACCGCGACTTTTGGCAGACGTATCACCGCATGACCGAGCGCGAGGGCACGACGGTACAAACCGCGAAGATCGAGATGCGCCGCCGCCTCACGTTGATCGGTGCGATGTTGCTGCACAAGGGTGAAGTCGACGGCCTGATCTGCGGCACCTGGGGCACGACGCACACGCACCTGCACTACATCGACCAGGTGATCGGAAAGCGACCCGGCGGCTGCGCAAGCACACCGCAGGACGTGCCGGTCTATGCCTGCATGAACGGATTGCTGCTGCCGGACCGCCAGGTCTTCCTGGTCGACACGCACGTCAACTACGACCCGAGCCCCGAAGAACTGGCCGAGATCACGACCATGGCGGCAGAAGAAATGCTGCGCTTCGGACTCAAGCCCAAGGCGGCGCTGCTTTCTCATTCGAACTTCGGCACCAGCAACGAGCCCAGCGCACTCAAGATGCGCAAAACACTCGCGTTGCTGCGCGTGCAAGCGCCCTGGTTGGAAGTCGACGGCGAAATGCACGGAGACGTGGCACTCGATGGCAAGCAGCGCGACGCTGTCATGCCTCACAGCGCGCTGGCAGGAAACGCCAATCTGCTGGTGTTTCCCAACATCGACGCGGCCAACATTTCATACAACCTGCTCAAAACTGCAGCAGGCGGCAACATCGCTATCGGCCCAGTCCTGCTGGGTGCGGCCAAACCTGTGCATATTCTGACCGCGAGCGCAACGGTACGCCGCATCGTCAACATGACGGCGCTTACCGTGGCCGATGCCAACGCAGATCGGTAATGCGCTGAAGCGAAAGCGGGTGCCTACTTTACGGCGCACCGCTGCCTTTTCACCCTGCTCAATTGTTGAGCAGGGTACTTGCTATTTGCGCCGAGCTGGTGCACACTGGCGGGCTTGAATTTTCGGGTTTACCCCAAGGTAAATCCACCGATTCGACTCCCGCTCTTTTCCCTCTGGTGCCCCTGGCGGTCACTGTCCAGTCAATGGCCTCGATCACGTCTTTTGTCTCGAAGTTTGCGTTCACCGGCTTTTTGCTGGGGGTGCTGGCGACGGGTACATCCGGTGTCGAAGCCCGCGATTGGTTCGGTCGCCCAGCCGGTCAATCCACGAAGGAATCGATTGCACTGACCGAACTGCCCGCGCAGGGTCAGCGAACTTACGAATCAATTTTGAACGGCGGCCCGTTTGCTCACGACAAAGACGGCATGGTTTTCGGCAACCGAGAACGCCAGTTACCCACAGCCCGTCGCGGACACTACCGCGAATACACGGTCGAAACCCCGGGGTCGCGTGATCGCGGCGCCAGACGAATCGTATGCGCAGGAGAGCGCAGGGCGCCCGACGCCTGCTGGTTCACGGCAGACCACTATGCAAGCTTCCAGCGCATCGTCCCATGATGACCGCATGAACGATGAGCTGTTGAGGGGAGCGGCGCCTCGAAGCGTCACGACGAAAGAAGACATGTTGACGACAACTATGGAAAGACCAGCGGAGATGACCTTATCCCTTCGTTCCGTGCGACCGAACATCGTGCAGTCGATTCGTGCATTTCGTGTGAACGACCTGCAGGAAGCGGCGCATGCGGCGGGCCAGCACTTTCTCTATGCCAATCTGGGCAACGCCCAGACCAAGCAGGACGTGCTTGACCTTATTGCCCAGCAGTTCACCTTCCCGGCGCATTTCGGTAAGAATTTCGACGCGTTGTACGACTGCATGACAGACCCGCTGCATAAGTCGGGTCCGCAGCCCGGTTTCATCATCGTGCTCGAGCAAATTCCGGCCAACGCCAAATTCGACAAGGAAGCGCGCGAGCAGCTGCTCGATATTTTCCGCGACGCCTCTGACTACTGGGGGGATCGAAAAATACCCTTCCGGTGTTTCTATTCTTTTCTGTAGCCCGTTCTGCACACACCAGCCAAGCAGAACGGGCGAAAGAGGCCTCGCAGGGTACAGACGCGCTATCGGGGATCGACCTCACAATCGATCCCACCGCCGAAAAGATGCCGACCGACAAACTAGTCGACGTGTCGCCATTGGCGCTGCGTATGAGCAGCCCGTTTAATTCCAATTACTGGCTTTCAGCCGCCTAAAGACGGCTCTGGAGCCACCAATGAAAAAGCCCGCTAAACGGGCTTTTTCATTTTGCAGAGGCTCCAGGCTTGGCTTGCTATGGGGGCACGGTTCGAGCCAAGGCCAAATACTCCGCGACCGGAACTTCTTCAGCGCGGCGCTGCACATCGAACTCGCCCTCGAAGCCATGCGTGTCCAGCCATTTTCCCAGCGTATGGCGCATGATTTTCCGGCGCTGGCTGAAGGCCACCTGAACGATCTCTCCGAGCCTTTTGACATCGACTGCTGGCGGCACAGCCAGCGGCACCATGCGCACGATGGCGCTGTCGACGCGTGGCGGCGGATCGAAGCTCTCGGGCGGTACGAACAACACATTGGCCATGTCGTATCGCCACTGCAGCATCACGCTCAAACGGCTGTAGTCGGAGGTGGCGGGCTTGGCGACCATTCGGTCGATCACCTCCTTTTGCAGCATGAAGTGCTGGTCAATGACTCGGTGCGCTGAATCGAGCAGGTGAAAAAGGATCGGCGTCGAGATGTTGTACGGCAGGTTGCCCACGACACGCAGCCCCATTGCAGGTGGCACCGTCAGGCGATCGGCCAAAGCACCGAAATCGACTTTCAACACATCGGACTCGATCACGTCGAGCTGGCCATGACCACGCAACCTTACAGCCAGGTCGCGGTCGAGCTCGATCACCGTGAGGCGCCCAAGACGCTCGACCAGCGGCTGCGTGAGTGCGGCGAGACCGGGGCCGATCTCGACCATGGCGTCACCCGGCTGCGGCGCGATCTCGTGCACGATCGCATCGATGATCCCGCCATCGGTCAGAAAGTGCTGGCCGAAACGTTTGCGCGGGATGTGCTTCACTTTAGCTTTGCGGCGGTTCGCGGTACTCGACGTACGCGCGAGCGCGGACTTCTTGCGCCCAGGTGTCGAAGGCTTCTTCGGCCTTCTTCTCACGCAACTCGGCCCGCGCCGTTTCACGCTGCTCCGCCTGGCTGAGTTTGGATTCGCGGCGCCCCTCGACCTGGATCAGGTGCACCCCAAAACGGGAGACCAGTGGGTCGCTGATCTGGCCCGGTGCCAACCGACCCATCGCCTCTTCGAACTCGGGCACGAATTGGCCCGGCCGCGACCAGCCCAGCTCGCCGCCATCCTTCGCGCTGCCGTCTTGCGAATGGTCTTTCGCCAAGGCGGCAAAATCAGCCGACCCGCTCTGGATGCGGCGCTTGTATTCGGCCAGTTTGGCCACCGCGTCAGCCGTTGGGACCTTGGGGTCGCTGCGCAGCAGGATGTGGCGCACTTGCGTTTGGGTGACCACACCTTCGGCGGACCCGGCCTCGCCCTTGGCAAGCACCTTGATCACATGGAAACCAGCGCCCGAACGGACTGGCCCGGCAATGCCGTTGACCGCGACCGATTGAGTCGCCTCGACGAACAACTGTGGATATTTGTCGGCGCTGCGTAGGCCGATGGCGCCGCCATTCACGCGCTCCGGCGAATCGGACAGGTCGCGCGCCAGCTTGGCGAAGTCTTCGCCCGCCTTGGCACGCTGCGCAATACCTTGCGCCTTTTGCTGTGCCTTGGCGACATCCGCCGCGCTGGCGCCATCCGGCACCGCGACCAGCACCTGAGCCAGATTGATATCGGGTGCATTCGCTTTCGAATTCAGCTTTTGTTCGCGCAGGTACTGGTCGACATCCAGATCGGTGATCTTCAGCTTGTTGTCGACTTCTCGGTCGCGCAGGCGGGTCAGCGTCAGCTGATTGCGCAGGTCGCCGCGGAATTCGTCGAGCGTGATGCCATCGGCCTGGACGCGGGTGCGCAACTCGCTCAGGCTGAGCTGGTTCTGGCGCGCCACGGTTTGCTCCGCTTGCTCGATCGCGAGATCGTCGACGTTGACTCGCGTCTCTTTCGCGAGTTGCAATTGCGCACGCTCCAGGATCAGTCGCTCCAGCACCAGACGCGCAAGTTCAGCTCGCGGCATGCGTTCGGCTTCGGCGTTCTCTTTCAAGACACGAGACATCCGGGATTGCACTTCAGTGTTGGTGATCGGGTCTGAATTGACGAGTGCCACGATGAACTCAGCAGAACGCTGCACGGCCGGGCCGGACGGCGCAGCCGCTGCCGGTGCAGCTGCGCCCGGTGCGGGTAGCACACGCGGGCCGGTACGCATGATGTCGGTGATGCCTCGACCGCTCGGGCGAAAGCCTTGCGCCTGCGCACTGGACGTAACGACCAATGTGGCGAAACAGGCCAAAGTGAGAGTGGATCGGATGTAGTTCATGGCGGATGTCCTGGCAATTGGCTCAGTCGTAATTGGTGAAGCGGCTCGCGCCGGGATAGGGCGCCCGCAATGGCTGGTAACGCTGAATGTTTTGCGTCAACGTGCGAAGCGGACTGGTGCCGACGCTCGCAAAGCCGACGAATTCGAGCTGGAACATCAGCCGCGTCCCCGCTGAGACCTGGCCAGTGCTCAAACGTTCCAGCACCACGCGGCCGATCCAGCAGCAACCGTCGTATTCGAAGCCGAGCACGCCATCGGTCAAGGTCTTGTCCTGGATGCTGTAGTTGAGGCGTCCGACCGCATACCAGCGCCCGCCGCCGGCACCGCGACCCGGCCCCAAATCTTTGCCCCTGTCACCCCAGAGATCGTTCAACGGCCACTGGAAGCCGACGTCGATCGACTTGTTGCCATCGCTTCCGCCGGCCGTGGTCGGCGCCTGGAAACGGTACGAGGCAGTCAGGTTGTGATACGCCTCCGGGCTGTAGCGCGCAGTGACGGCGGTACGCACTGAGCGGTGCGTGTCGGCGTTGTACTGGAACGTCGTGTCCAGGCTCCACTTCGACGTCCAGTTGATCTGGGCGCCCAACAGCAAATCGCTCACTCCGGCCCGCGAGGCGACGGACGCAGCGGTCGAACCGGTTGCCGGCAACGTCACGTCCTGGTCCCTGATGCGATAGCGCTGCGCGATACCGAAGCGCGCGGCTTCGGCACCGGTGTCGGCGTCGTACAGGCGCGTGGTCAGGCCGACTGTGAGCGCGTTGGTGGCGGACACGCGGTCGTGTCCCGAAAATTCGTTCTCGGTATAGACCGTCGCAAAGTTGAAGTCGTTGGACGCGCTGTCGTAGACCGGCAGGTTGCTCTGATTGCGATACGGCGTGTAGACGTAATAGGCCCGTGGTTCCAGCGTCTGCCGGAAGGCACGGCCAAAGAAATTGGCATCGCGCTCGAAAATCAGGCCGCTGTCGAGGCTGAAAGTCGGCACCGTACTCGATGCGCTCGTCGAGCCGTTGGCCAACGCCGAATCGAGCTGGTAGCTGGCGGTGTGCAGCTTGAGCTTGGGAATGACAAAACCGCCAGACGACAACAGTGGCCGGCTGATCTCGCCCTCGGCGAACACGCGGTCGCCGTTGGGTTGCAGCTGAACCAACGGGTCGGCCCGAAAGCGCGTGTAGTCCGTTGCCAGCTTGATGTCGAGGCCGTGCCAGTCGTACTTGGCGTAATTGGCAGTGATCTGCGGCAGCCGGTCGTACGGCGGCGTGATGGTCGAGGCGTCGTACTGCAGCGTTTGGTACTTGGTCGCGCCAAACGAACCGCTCCAGTCGTCCTTGCTCCAGTTGAGCGCGCCATTGGTCGCGAGCAGGCGCGAGGTCAGCGACGGCGTACGTGTGAAATCGCGCCAGTAGTTGTCGTCGCTCACGCGGTTGATGTTGAACACCATGCCGAGCGAATCGAGCCCGAAAGGCTTGGGATCGAAGGTCTGTTCATGGTGCGTCCACAAGCCCCAGCGCTTGCGGTTGCGCAACTCGTCCGTCGGCATGTAGTCGAAGCGGATCTGGCCCGAATATTTATCCTCCAGGTAGCGAAACTCGCTGCCCAGATTCACGCCACGCTTGCTCATCAGGTCGGGATAGAACGTCGCATCCCGATTGGGCGCAATGTTCCAGTAATACGGCGCTGTTATGTCGATTCCGTTGACGCTGCTGATGCCTACCGTCGGCGGCAGGAAGCCGGTCTTGCGATCGTTGTTGAGCGGAAAGCTCATGGAGGGCAACGCCGGCGTGCTGATGCCCATGAAGCTCAGCCGTGCGTCGGTAGCGACTCCGACGTTTTCTTCGGAGTCGGTGGTGAGCGTGGCCGCGGTCAGGAGCCAGGCCGGCATCCAGCCTGGATAGTCCTCGCGCCGACACGTGGTGTAGGTCGCCTGGCGCGCAACCGACACATTGCTGTCGACGAAATCGATTCGCTCGGCGTCGCCATGTGCACCGGTGGCCAGGAATCGATAACGCACGTTATTGAAAAAACCCTCGAAGGTTTCGAGCTTCAGCTCGAGCTCGGGGCCTTCGTAGACGTTGCCCGCCTGATTCACGCGGACGTTGCCCCGGGCCTTGGCCAGATCATCGGGCTGGTAGTACTCGAGGCGGTCTGCATTGATGACCGTGTCGCCGCGTCGCATCGAGGCATGGCCTTCGACGATCGTTTCGAGATCGGGCCGGCCCGAAAGCTTGTCGCCATCGACAAAGCTCGGCAGCTGGCCGCGCTCTGCAGGCGGCAGTGTTTCCGTAAGTTGCGGCGTCCGCTTCAGCATGAGCGGCGGGTCATTGGCGGGCGCATCTTGCGCCAACGAGCCGTGCGAATGCAGCAACGCCAAGGACAGCGCGGCCAGAGGCAGCGGCGCGCGGCGACGCCGCCACATTGCTCGTTTCAGTTCAGGCATCGGCACGGTGCAAGGTTCGTCGGGGAAACGGCGCAGCTGGGCCGGTGGTTGCAAGGAGGTCGGCTGCGCGGCTGCGAGTCGGATTTGTAGAATCGATTATCCATGACAGCCTCCCCGTCTCCCGCCCCTGAAAACCCAACCCCCGTGGAACCTGCGCGTCGCATCGAACCGACCGAAGCGATCGTTTGGGCCGACGCAGCCCGGTCCGCAGCTTTCGACGGCTGGCTCGCCGGCCTGGTGGGCACACAAAGGCTGCGTCCTGAGACCGTTCGCCCGGCCTCCGCCGACGCGAGTTTTCGCCGCTACTTCAGGATCGATGCCAACGATGGCACCACCCGCATCGTGATGGACGCGCCGCCCGACAAGGAGGACAGCGCACCCTTCGTGAAGGTCGCCGCGCTGATGCGCGAGGCCGGCGTGACGGCGCCGGAGGTGCTCGACTGGGATCAACGACACGGCTTCCTGCTGCTCGACGACCTCGGCCGCCGCACGATGCTCGACCTCATCGACCCGGCAGATGCCGATGCCAGCCGGCCGCGCTACGACGAGGCGATCGATGCGCTGATCCGATGGCAACTCGCTTCCCGGCCCGACGTATTGCCGCCTTACGACCGCGCGCTGCTCGAACGTGAACTCGCCCTCTTTCCGCAGTGGTACATCACGCAACACCGCGGTATGGCAGTCACCGGCAAGCTGCAGGAGCGGCTGGAACGCAGTTTCAAGCTCATCGTCGACAGCAACCTGGCCTCGCCCAGCGTCTACGTGCACCGCGACTTCATGCCGCGCAACCTGATGGTTCGCGACGACGAAGCAGGCGACTCGGGCGGCGCCCCTTCCGTTGGCACGTGCCTCGGGGTTCTCGACTTCCAGGACGCGGTCTACGGTCCCATCACCTACGACATCGCCAGCCTGTTGCGCGACGCCTTCCTGAGCTGGGACGAAGAGTTCGTGCTCGACGTCACCGTGCGCTACTGGACCGCCGCCCGCAAAGCCAAGCTACCCGTCGATGCCGATTTCGGCGCCTTCTATCGCGCCGTCGAATGGATGGGCTTGCAACGCCATCTGAAGGTCGCCGGCATATTCGCGCGACTCACCTTGCGCGACGGTAAGCCGAAGTACCTGGCCGACACACCCCGCTTCATCGCCTACATCCGTGCTACCGCCGCCCGCTACATGGAACTGACGCCGCTGCTGCGTGTGATTGACGAAGTCGAGGGGAACTCGGCAGCGTCCGGCTTCGCCTACGGCCGCGTTTGAAATGCCGCGGTTCTATTGTTCGGTGCCGTTGAGCGCCGCCGGCTTGTCGTTGGACCTGCCGGCGGGCGCTGCTCGCCATGTCCAGGTGTTGCGGATGCAGCCGGGCGATGTGCTGACGCTGTTCGACGGTGCCGGCGGCGAATACGACGCCAAGGTCGAGCGCATGGGTCGAAGCGATGTCGCGGTGATGGTCGGCGAGCACCGTGCGATCGAACGCGAAGCGACGCGTGACGTGCACCTCGTGGTCGGCATGCCGGCTAACGAGCGCATGGATTGGCTGGTCGAAAAGGCGACCGAACTCGGCGTCGCCAGCATTCAGCCGCTGATGACGGCGCACGGCGTTTTGCGGCTGGCGGGCGATCGCGCCGACAAGAAGCGCGCGCACTGGGAAGCCATCGCCATTGCCTCGTGCGAGCAGTGCGGCCGAAACCGCGTGCCTGTGATCCATCCGGTACGGTCGTTCGCTGCGTGGCTCGGTTCTTTGCCTTCGCAGTCCGAGCCGGCAGAGGCAAGTGCACCGGCACGCGTCGTGCTCAGTCTGGCGGACGGAACGCATTCCTTGACCGCCTCGATGCCGATGAGCGGGCGCCAAGATGCGTTGGTGCTAAGCGGGCCCGAAGGCGGCTTGAGCGCCAGCGAAGAGCAAGAGACGATCGGTCGCGGGTTCAAGCCAATCACGCTCGGCACACGTGTTCTTCGCGCTGAAACGGCGGCGTTGGCCGCGCTGATGATGTTGTCCAACGCGCCCGAAATTCGGTAGCCTGCACCCCCGATGCCCGCAGTCAAAATTTATCGCTTCGCTTTCATCGCTGCCGCCATCGGCCTGCTGTGTTCGGGCGTACTCCATGCCCAAGGCTTCAATGCGGTCGCGCCTACACCGCTGCAGGTGCCTCCCGCAGTCGACAAGGCTTACGAACAGTTGATGGCGTCACAGGCCGTCAAGCAACTGCTCGAAGCAGTGCAAGCCGACCACCCCCGATCCATCGAAGACCTGAAGCTGCTTACCGAGATCGAGGCGCCACCTTTCAAAGAGCAGAAACGCGCCGAGGCCTACCTGGCGCGCATGAAAGCACTGGGCCTTGCCGATGCGCGAATCGACACCGAAGGCAATGTCGTCGGCCTGCGCAAGGGCACCGGCAACGGGCCAAAGCTGCTGATCTCGGCGCACCTCGACACGGTGTTTCCCGCTGGCACCGACGTCAAGGTGAAAGAGCGCGACGGCAAGCTATACGCGCCCGGAATTTCAGACGACGTGCGCGGCCTTTCGGTCTTGCTTTCGTGGCTCAAGGTGTTGAACGACAACAAGGTGCAGACGGTCGGCGACCTGCTCTTCGTTGGTGATGTCGGCGAAGAAGAGCTGGGCAATCTGCGTGGCATGAAGCACATTTTTGCCGAGCATCGCGACATCGACGGCATGGTCGGCCTCGAGCCGGCACCCGATGGTGCTGTGCTGGTGCTCGGCACCGGCAGCCATCGCTATGAAGTGACTTTTAAAGGTCTGGGTGGGCACAGCTACGGCGCCTTCGGCCAGGTGCCTAGTGCCATCCACGGCATGGGCCGCGCCATCGCGAAGATCGCCGACATCCAGACACCGAGCGTGCCCCGCACCACCTTTACCGTCGGTACTGTCGGTGGCGGCACGTCGGTCAACACCATCGCACCCGATGCGCGTATGGCAATCGACATCCGCTCCGATGCGATGGCGCCTCTGCTGGAGACCGAAAAGAAGATCCTGGCCGCCATTGACGAAGCCGTGGCTGCGGAGAACAAGCGCTGGAACGTTGACACGCTGACCGTATCGATCAAGCTCATCGGGGATCGTCCGGGTGGCCGCACGCCGGGCGATTCGGTCATCGTCGAAGCCGCCGTGCGATCGAACACCGCTTTTGGCCTCAAGACGCTAATGTCCGGTGCGAGTACCGACGCCAACGTGCCGATGTCGCTGGGCATTCCGGCCATCGTCATCGGCGGTGGTGGCAAGACTGGTGGTTTTCATGCGCCGTCGGAATGGATTGATGTGACCGATGCCTGGAAGGGCGCACAAAACTCGCTGTTCACCGTGCTCGGGCTGGTCGGCGTGCAGGGCGTGAGCGAACCGCTGCTGGTCAAGCGACCGCCGCGTGCGGCTGCGCCGAAATAGCCGCGCAAGTCGCACAGGACAGCGACGGTGGAAAAGGGCAGTTTGCTTATTCCGCGATGCATCCGACAATGTCGCCGGTTCTGTCACACACACGAGAGGAAGATCATGGGATTGTTTGATTCGATAGTCGGTCAGGTGTTGGGCGGATTGCCGCAGTCGCAGTCGACACCTCAGGGCGGCATGCCAACAAGTAGCGGCATGGGCGGGCTCGGTGACCTCGGTGGTTTGGCCGGTGCGCTCGGCGGCCTGCTTGCCAACAACGGGTCGCAAGGCGGACTCGGCGGGCTGGTGTCCAAGTTCGAGCAAGCGGGCCTCGGCGATGTCGTCGGTTCGTGGATCGGCAAGGGCGAAAACGCCCCAATCTCGGGCGGTCAGCTCAATGACGTGCTCGGTAATGACACAGTGGCGAGCATCGCAAGCAAGCTGGGCATCAACGCAGCGACGCTGCTGCCATTGCTGGCAACCATGCTCCCTCAGTTGATTGACCACCTGACGCCGCATGGCCACGCCCCCGCACAGGGCTTGGGCGAGCACGACGATTTGCTGTCATCGTTGAGCGGATTGCTTCAAAAGGGCTAACGACGAAGCCCGCCCTTTTCATCGCAACGCGAGCGCTCCAAAGGGCGCTCTTTTTTTTGTCTCTTCAAATCAGGCGGTCGCAACCGCAGCGGCCTCTGCGGCATGCGCCAAAGGCAGCGCGGCAATCACTTCGGCCACAGCAGCCGTGAGCTTCTTGGCGTATGGCACATGCAAGAACTCGTTTGGCCCGTGCGCGTTGCTCTTCGGGCCGAGCACGCCGCACACCATCATCTGCGCTGCCGGAAAGCCTGCACTCAGCATGTTCATGAGCGGGATGGTGCCGCCCTGCCCGATGTAGCCGCACGGCGCGCCGAAGTGCGCATGGCTCGCCGCGTTGAGCGCCTGCTCGAACCACGGCGTGATGGCCGGTGCATTCCAACCGGTAGCACCGCCGCCGTGCTCGAAGGTCACTCTGGCCTGGTACGGCGCGTTGTCTTCGAGCAGCGCTTTCATTTCCGCCACCGCTTCACCGGCATCGACCAGCGGCGGTAGGCGCAACGACAGCTTGAATGCGGTGTAGGGACGCAGCACGTTGCCCGCATCTTTCAGCGCCGGAAAGCCTTCGGCCCCGGTCACGCTCAAGGTCGGCTTCCAGGTGCGGTTTAGCAGGGCCTCTAGCGGATCGGTGGTGGTCGGCAAGGCGAAGGCGGTCGAGCCGCCGCAGTCGTAGTGCGCCCAAGGAAAGCGTTTGTAGACCTCTTCGCCGAGGATCGCTGCGGTCGCCTTGGCTTGCGCCAGTCGATCCGCCGGCACCTCGCAATGAAAGCTGGCAGGCAGCATGCGACCGGTGGCGCTGTCCTCGAGCCGGTCGAGAACTTGCCGCATGATCCGGAAGCTCGACGGCACCAGGCCCGACGCATCGCCTGAATGGATGCCTTCGGTCAGTACCTCGACCTTGAGCGTGCCGCTCGCCATGCCGCGCAGCGACGTCGTGAGCCAGAGCTGGTCGTAGTTGCCGGCGCCGGAATCCAGGCAGATCACCAGCCCGACTTCGCCGAGCCGGTCTTTCAGCGCGGTTACGTAAGGAAGCAGGTCGTAGGAACCGCTTTCTTCGCAGGTTTCGATCAGGCCGACGATGCGCGGGTGAGCCGCGCCCTGCGCCTTCAGGGCTTGCAGCGCCGCGACGCTGGCATAAACGGCATAGCCATCGTCGGCACCACCCCGGCCATACAACAGACCGTCCAGATACTTGGGCGTCCAGGGGCCGAGGTCGTTGCGCCAACCGGTGAACTCGGGTTGCTTGTCGAGGTGGCCGTACATGAGCACGGTGTCGGTCATCGTGGTGCCGGTTGCGGGCACTTCAAAGAACAGCACGGGCGTGCGACCTTCGAGCCGGACGATCTCAAGCTTGAGGCCTTCGACCTTCTGCGCTTCGACCCAGTTGGCTGCATTGCGCAGCACCGTGTCGAGATAGCCATTCTCCGACCAGTCCTTGTCGAAGCCTGGCGATTTGGCCGGGATCTCGATGTAGCCGGTCAGTTGCTTGACGATGTCGTTGTCCCACTTGGCAGTGACGTCGGACAAGGCGCGGCCAGCATCGAGCAGGCCATTGGGAATTTCGCGGTCCAGGGGTGCGTTCATGTGGGGTCTCCGCTAAGAGTAAACACGGGCAAAAACAGATTCTGCGCCGCTTGGAGAGGTTGACGAGAGCGAAAGGCCGAACGCACCATGCAGCCCCATGGCGCGGCAACTTCTATCCCAAGGGCCTGTCGCACGCCAAAGAGCTCGACTACGCCAGCCGGCACACGACCGCCATCGAGGTCAACGGCACTTACTCGTGTCGCAGTTCATGCCGACCAAGCAGTTCGACGCAGAGGACTTCGAGGCTTTGCTCGCCCTGCTGCCGAAGATGGAAGGCAGCTGTGCGCTGCGTCACGTGAGCGACGTGTTCGTCTATTTCATCAACGGCGCCAAAGAAAAAGCACCGGCCGCGGCAGGTGCTTTGTTGGAGCGTCCGGGATGGAGGCCCGCCGCTTGGGAACGCTCTGTGCAAGCGCTCCGGATCAGGCTGCTTGCAGCGGCTTGTTGGTTTCGACGCTCTTGGCGCCAGAGGCACCGAAGCTGATTTCGCCCGACAGCTGGCCGCCTTCTTCGATCACGATCTTGCTGTAGCGAACCTTCCCGGTGACCTTGCCGGTCGCGTGGATTACGAGCTTCTCACGCACGGTAAGGTTGCCTTCGAACAAGCCATGGATCTCGGCGATGTCTATCTCGGCAGAACCCTTGAAGGCACCCTGCTCGGCGATCTGCATCACGCGCGAATCCATCGTCGCTTCGACCAGGCCTTCGACGATCAGCGTGTCGCAATCGGTGATCTCGACGCCCTTGAGTTTGATGTTGGGGCCCACGGTGAGCTTGCTGCCGCCTTCCTTGGTCGGAGAGCCGCTGGCCGCGGCGTTGGCGGCCTGTGCATTCACGAGGGACGAAGGATGTACGGGGCTTCCCGACAGGTTGGTCGGGGTGCCGACCAGCGGAGCAGGACGGGATGTAAGCGAATCGGTATCGCCAGTGCGTTTGCCGAAGAAGGGGGACTGTGTGGCCAAGGGTAGCTCCTCAAGAAAGATGTCTATCGTAAGAACGCAGTCGGGTGGTTCGGCGTTTCTTGAACAAATTTTGAGTAACTGAATAAAACGATCCGCAGTGCGCTGGATACTTTTGACTGCGTTCGATTGCCGCCGGGCTCACCAGCCAACGAAGCGGCTCTTTTTAAGGAGCAACTTGCGCACCCACGCCGCAACCGTGAACGTTGCTATTGGCCCGATGCGGCAAGAGCCTTCATCCAGCCAAGACCTTCGTGCGCGGTGGTGCGCGGCCGGTATTCGCAACCCAGCCAGCCGTCCCAGCCGCCATCGGCCGACAGCGCGTCGATAAGCGCGAACAAGTAGGCGTAGTTGAGCTCACCCCGATCGGGTTCGTTGCGCTCGGGCACGCTAGCGATCTGCAGATGCCCGACGCGACCGGTCGGCAGGTATTTGCGCAACTTCATCGCGACGTCGCCCTCGACGATCTGGCAGTGGTACAGGTCCATCTGGACCTGCAGATTGAGCGCGCCGACCGCATCGATGATTTCGTGCGCCTGGTCTTGCCGATTCAAAAAGAAGCGCGGGATGTCGCGCGTGTTGATGGGCTCGATCAAGAGCCCGACGCCCTGCTTCGCCGCCTCGACCGCAGCCCAATTCAGGTTGGCGATGTAGGTTGGCTGCAAGGTGTCGCGCTCGATTCCTTCAGGGACCAGCCCTGCCATCACATGAACGCGCGGGCACGACAACGCCTTGGCGTAGCTCAATGCCTTCTGGATACCGGCGCGAAAGTCAGCCTCGCGCCCGGGCAGGCAGGCAATGCCACGTTCGCCACCGTCCCAGTCGCCAGGGGGTGCGTTGAAGAGCACTTGCTGCAGTCCGTTGTCACGCAATCGCGCTGCAAGCTCGACCTCGGGCCACTCGTAGGGGAACAGGTACTCGACGGCTTTGAAGCCGTCCTTCGCAGCCGCTTCGAAGCGATCGAGAAACGGCAGCTCGTTGTACAAAAAACTCAGATTGGCCGCAAATTTCGGCATGGCAAAACTCCTGTCTCGTTATTGTCTAGGGCTTCATTTTCGTGGCCGCTTCGCCTCACGCGCGCTCGAACTTGAAGACCGCGGTGCTGGCGCGCGCATTTGGCAGCCAGCGTACCTCGCGGTCCTCCTGCACGCCGAACGAGTCCAGCACACGCAAATGGTTCTTGCCGGCCAGCACCTCGAAATCCTTGAAGGTGCCGACGCGGAGATTGGGCGTGTCGTACCACTGGTAAGGCAAGCGTCTCGTCACCGGCATGCGACCACGCGCCACGCTCAAGCGGTTGGGCCAGTGCGCAAAATTCGGGAACGCGACGATGCCGATGCGACCGACGCGAGCCGTCTCGCGCAGCATCACTTCAGCGTTGCGCAAATGTTGCAGCGTGTCGATCTGCAGCACGACATCGAACGAGGCGTCGTCGAACATCGCCAGGCCCTCGTCAAGGTTGAGCTGGATCACGTCGACGCCGCGGCGGATGCACTTCAGCACATTGCCATCGGCAATCTCTGCGCCGTAACCGCTGCAACCGCGTTCGCGTTGCAGAAGATCGAGCAGAGCGCCGTCGCCGCAGCCCAGGTCGAGTACGCGCGCGCCTTGCGGCACCAGCCGCGCGATCAGTTGTTGCGTATGGAGGTCGCTCATAAGGGCAATCCCAGCTCCGCAGCAACGCGCTCGAAGTAAGAGTGCACCACGCCCACGTAGCGCACGTCGTCCAGCAAGAAGGCATCGTGACCGTGCGGCGCATCGATCTCGGCGTAGCTCACGCTGCGGCGGTTGTCGAGCAGGGCCTTCACCATCTCGCGGCTTCGGGCCGGCGAAAAGCGCCAATCGGTCTTGAAGCTCACGAGCAGGAACTTGGCCGTTGCCTGCGCCAATGCAAGGCTCAAGTTGCCGCCGTGCTCGCGTGCCGGATCGAAGTAGTCCAGGGCGCGCGTGATGAGCAGATAAGTGTTGGCATCGAAATATTCGCTGAACTTGTCGCCCTGGTAGCGGAGGTAGCTTTCAATCTGGAACTCGACTTCTTGCGTCGAGTAGCGGTAAGTCGTCGGGTCGGCCTCGCCTTCCACCGCACTGCGCAACATGCGGCCGAACTTCTCGTTCATCACGTCGTCGCTGAGATAGGTGATGTGGCCGATCATTCGCGCGATGCGCAAGCCGCGCTTCGGGATGACGCCGTGCTCGTAGAAGTGACCGCCGTTGAAGTCCGGATCGGTCACGATGGCGCGCCGCGCGACTTCATTGAAGGCGATGTTCTCAGCCGTGAGGTTGGGTGCACTGGCAATGACGACCGCATGGCCGACGCGCTCCGGATATTGCAAGGTCCACGACAGGGCCTGCATACCGCCAAGGCTGCCGCCCATGACGGCCGCGAGCCGGCAGATGCCGAGCCGATCTAGCAAAGCAGCCTGCGCGTCGACCCAGTCTTCAACCGTCACCACCGGAAAGTCGGCGCCGTAGATGCGGCCCGTCGCAGGGTCCGCGTGCATCGGCCCGGTCGAGCCGAAGCACGAGCCCAGGTTATTGACGCCGATCACGAAGAACTGATTGGTATCCAGCGGCTTGCCTGGGCCGATCATGTTGTCCCACCAGCCTTCTGACTTCTCCTGGCCCTCGTACGTGCCCGCGACGTGATGCGAGGCATTGAGCGCATGGCACACCAGCACAGCGTTGCTCTTGTTGGCATTGAGTTCGCCGTAACTCTCCCAGGCAAGCGAGTAGCTGCTGATCGACGCGCCGCTGCGCAGTGCGAGCGGCCCCGAGAACGACATCGACTGCGAAATAACGATCATGAAAAAAGACCCGGCCTCGCCAAAAACGAGCCGGGTCCGGCATCCGTCGTTAGCAGTATTTGTTAAGCGCCCGCAAGCTGGAAGCAAATCGGCGCGTCTCCAAAGTATATCAACGCAACCGCAACGCGGAGCGCCCGCATGCCCCGTAGCGAACGCTTGCTTTGTAAGCTTGCGCTAACTTCAAGAAACTCGTGACAGAATTCAAAGACGCAAAGTCTTCGTTGCGTTTGTGAGAATTCACACATAATAAAAAAGCTTCCCGTCAGATCCCGGGGCGGCGGATGTGGTGATCGGCCAGTTGTGAGCAACTCGACGGTTCACTCGGTCGCGCTTTTGGGACCATGCTTTCTTGCTTGCTTGCTTTGATATCAGGAGTCCTTCGATGGGCAATAAACTGTAAGTCGGCAATCTGCAGTATTCGGTGCACGACGGTGACCTTGAACAGGCCTTCAGTCAGTTCGGCTCGGTAACCAGCGCCAAGGTGATGATGGAACGCGACACGGGTCGCTCCAAAGGCTTCGGTTTCGTTGAAATGGGCAGCGATGCATAAGCGCATGCCGCGATCGGTGGCATGAACGGCCAACCGCTCGGCGGTCGCAGCATCGTTGTCAACGAAGCGAAGCCGATGGAAGCCCGTCCGCCACGCAGCGGTGGCTACGGCGCTGGTGGTGGTGGCGGTGACGGCGGTTTCCGCAGCCCCTATGGTGCCGGCCCGCGCGGCGGTGGTGGTCGAAGCGGTGGTGGTGGCTACGGGGGCGGCGGCAACAACAGCGGCTATTGAATGACTACTGTGCTGCGGCGAACTGAATAAAAAGGCTCTTATGGAGCCTTTTTAACGGGCGCCAGAAAGACAGCTGCCCACCGCGTGACTTGCAGGGTGACCGATCAATGCTTTGATCCTGGGTCTGGCTGACGTCCCGCTTAGTTCTCGGTTTGCCGCTTCTTCCGCCCGCGTCCTTGCACCAGCCGGTCATACAACGCGTTGGGCACGAGGCGCATCAACTTGGCAAGCACGCCCATTTGCCAGGGGATCACGCGGTAGCTCGTGCCTGCGACGATGGCGTTGAAGGCTGCCTCCGCAAACCCGCTGGCCGTCATCAAAAAGGGCATGCCGTAGCGGTTGCCCTGCGTGAGCGGCGTGTCGATGTATCCAGGACACAGCGTGACAACTTTGACGCCACTGGGCCGCAGTTCGCCGCGCAGGCTTTCGCAGTACGCCACGACGCCGGACTTGCTGGCGCAATAAGCGCCGTGCCCTGGCAAGCCCCGGATCGACGCGACGCTGCCGATGCCGACCAGGCGCCCACTGCCGCGCCTCGCCATGGCAGCGACGAAAGGATGAAAGGTCGCAGTCAGCCCGATGTTGTTCACCGCGAAAGTGCGGGCCAGCACGTCAAGATCGCCCCGCTCCGCGGTGTCGATGCCGACACTGATGCCGGCATTGGCGATCACCACGTCGGGCAGGCCCTGATTGGCGATGCAATCCGCGCCGGCCGCCACGATGCTGTCGATTTGCGCGACGTCGGCGCTATAGATCCGAAAGCGATCGACGGCCAGTTGC
Source organism: Variovorax sp. (assembly GCA_025352265.1). Lineage (GTDB taxonomy): Bacteria > Pseudomonadota > Gammaproteobacteria > Burkholderiales > Burkholderiaceae_C > Variovorax. The sequence continues at coordinate 20,706 of JANXTS010000055.1, forward strand.
CGGGTCTGCGCCCACGATTCGATCTCGGAGGTGCGGCGGGCGACCAGGGCCAGGTTGTAGCCGGCTTCATAGAAGCGCCCGGCCAGCGCCTGACCGATGCCGCTCGACGCACCGGTGATGAAAACAAGTGGTGCCATGGCGGTTTGGGTGGTGTTACTGGTGCTGGGGAAGAGACGGTCAACGTTTTTTGGCGGCAGCCGGGGCAGGGTTCCCGCCTGGCATCAGCAAGCCTCGAACTCGGCCACGCAGGACGGCGACGCCGGTCATGTTGTCGTAGTCCAAGTTGTCGGCAGTGAACTTGTCGGCGCCGCGCGTGAGTGTCACGGGCAGGTTCGACGTCACGCGCTCGGTGTCCAGGAACGCGTAGAGGAACTCGCCGCGAAACTGCATTTCCGGTACCGGCTGACCACCGGCCGCGGTGCCCGGTTCACGGGTAACGATCGCGTCGCCGAAGAGCTGGACCTCACTGCCGTCGGCGTTCGACAGCCCGCGGTTGGCGGTGGCACGCGTGGTGAAGCCCGTCGGAGAAATCGAGCGCAAGCGCACCTTGTCGACCTCGAGCGTGTCCGTGTCTGGAAAGTGCCGGCCTTCTGTGCCGAACAACTCACTGCGCAACGCGCCGTTAGCGAGGTAGTTCTTGATTACGAACCCGCGCATGAAGTAGTCGGGCTCGTGCACCGGCGCCACCTTGGCCGTCGGGGCTATCAGGCGAGGGGCGTTACGCACCAGCCAGTAGGTGCCGAGCGCCAACACCGCGGTCAGGATGATCGGCAGGTAGATCGTGACGCGATCGAAACCATCGCGCAGCAGCGTCCAGGTCGACTTCATGCGGCCGGTCCGCGCGCAGCGTCGAGCAAGCGGCGGTAGTGACCGCTGGCGGTCAGCAGCAGATCGCAGAACTCGCGCGCTGCACCTTCACCGCCGCGTGCCTGCGTGACGTAGCGCGCCACCTCGCGCACTTCGATGTGCGCGTTGGCCGGCGCAACGGGGAGGGCGACTCGGCCCAGCACCGGGAGGTCGGGCCAGTCGTCGCCGATGGCCGCAGCCTGCGACCAGTTGAAGCCGAGCGCCGCCAACATCGCTTCTGCCGCAGGCAATTTGTCTTCGGTTCCGAAGCGGACGTGCTCGATGCCGAGCGCCGCCAGCCGCACGCGCAGTGGTTTCGAGTCGCGTCCGGTGATCACGGCAGGCGTGATGCCAGCCATGCGCAGCAGCTTGAGGCCGTAGCCATCGAGGATGCTGAAGCGCTTTAGCGTTTCCCCCTCTTCGGTGAAGTAAACACCGCCGTCGGTGAGCACACCGTCGACGTCGAAAAAGGCAATACGGATGTCCTGTGCGGCAAGCAGGGTTTCGGCCTTGAACGGCAACGGCATCAAATGACTTTCGCCCGCATCAGGTCGTTGATGCTGAGCGCGCCGGTCAACAAGCCATCGGCGTCGACCACCAGCACGCTGGTGATGCGGTGCTGTTCCATCAGCTCGGCGGCTTCGACACCTAGCGCATCGGCGCGGATGGTACGAGGCTCTATGTGCATGACTTCGGTGGCCGTCAGCGCGCGCAAGTCGGCGCCGGTTTCGATCAGACGGCGCAGATCGCCATCGGTAAAGACGCCGATGGCACGGCCCTCTGCATCCACCACGGCGGCAGCGCCAAGGCCCTTGGAGCTCATCTCGCGCATCAGCACGCTCATGCTGGCGTCGCGCGCAACGCGCGGCACGTTGTCGCCGCTGCGCATCAGGTCGGCCACATGCGTGAGCAGCTTGCGGCCGAGCGCGCCGCCAGGGTGCGAGCGAGCGAAGTCTTCGGTGCCGAATCCGCGGGCATCGAGCAAGGCCACGGCCAGGGCGTCGCCCAGTGCCATTTGCGCGGTAGTGCTGGCGGTGGGTGCCAAGTTGAGCGGGCAAGCTTCTTTTTCGACGCCGCTGTCGAGCAGGATGTCGGCGTGACGGCCGAGCATGGAGTCGGCGCGGCCGGTCATTGCGATCAGCGGCACGCCTTGGCGCTTGACGACCGGCAGGATGGCAGCGAGCTCGTCGCTTTCGCCACTGTTCGAAATCGCGAGTACCAGGTCGACCGACTTGATCATGCCGAGGTCGCCGTGGCTCGCTTCGGCCGGGTGCACGAACATTGCCGGCGTGCCGGTCGATGCCAAGGTGGCGGCGATCTTGCGACCCACGTGGCCGCTCTTGCCCATGCCCATCACGACCACGCGGCCGCGAACGTTGAGGATCAGGTCGATCGCTTCGACGAAGCTCGGTCCGATGCGGCTCTTCAGGCCCAGGACGGCGGCCGCTTCGATGTCGAACGTGGTCCGGGCACGCGCGAGCATCTTGTCGGGATCGGTCGGGGTGACCAGGGAAGGGCGAGAACTCATCGACGGGATTTTATCGGCCGAGGGAACCGGCGCGTCTAAAGAGGGGCACGTCGCGTGCATGGTGCTTGCTAGCATCCGCCCATGTCATCGTTCGAGCTTGCCCTGTTGTACCTGCTGGCCGCAGTGATTGGCGTGGTGGCCTGCCGCATGCTTAAGCTGCCGCCGATGCTCGGCTATCTGAGCGCAGGCGTCTTGATCGGGCCCCACGCATTCGCCTTCGCGCAGAACAGCGAAGGCATTCAACACCTGGGCGAGTTTGGCGTGGTGTTCCTGATGTTCGTCATAGGCCTCGAATTCAACCTTCCCAAGTTGCGCGCAATGCGGCAACACGTCTTCGGGCTCGGGCTGTTGCAAGTTCTGTTGACGATGACGATCGCGACCGCTGGCGCGCTGCTGCTCAGCACCGTGTTGCCTACAGGATGGCGGCTCGGCTGGCAAACGGCGCTTGCTCTGTCGGGTGCGCTAACGATGAGCAGCACCGCCATCGTCGTAAAGCTCATGGCGGAGCGCCTCGAGCTTGAAAGCGAACACGGCAAGCGCGTGATGGGCGTCTTGTTGTTCCAGGACTTGGCAGTGGTGCCCTTGCTGGTGCTGATCCCGGCGTTGGGCGCGCCGCCCGAGGCGCTGGCCACGGCGCTCGGCATCGCGCTGGCCAAAGCCACCTTTTTGATCGGCGTGCTGCTCTACGGCGGGCCCCGCGTGATGCGCTGGTGGCTCACGATCGTGGCGCGGCAACGCAGTGAAGAGCTCTTCATCCTCAACGTCTTGCTGGTCACGCTCGGCCTCGCATGGATCACTGAATTCGCCGGGCTGTCGCTGGCCTTGGGTGCTTTTATCGCGGGCATGCTGATTTCGGAAACCGAATACAAGCATCAAGTCGAGACCGACATCCGACCTTTCCACGACGTATTGCTAGGGCTTTTCTTCATCACGATCGGCATGGCGCTCGACTGGCACATCGTGATGGAGAAGTGGGCGTTGGTCGCGGTGCTGCTGGTGCTGCCGCTGCTGTTTAAGCTCGGCCTGGTGATGCTGCTGGCACGCTGGCTCGGTGCTACGGCGGGCGTCTCGCTGCGAACCGGGCTTTACCTCGCGCAGGCTGGCGAGTTCGGCTTTGTGCTGCTTACGCTGGCGCAAGGCCGCGGCTTGCTGCCACCACATCTGGCCAGCCCTGTGCTGGCGTCGATGGTGCTGTCGATGCTGGCCACGCCTTTCATCATCATGTACAGCAATGTGATCGTGCGAAAACTGGTGGCGAGCGACTGGCTGCAGCAGTCACTGCAGATGACATCGATCGCGCGCAAGACAATCAACACCGCCAAGCACGTGATCATCTGCGGCTATGGCCGCTGCGGACAGAACCTGGCGCGCATCCTTGAGCGCGAAGGCATTCCCTACATGGCGCTAGACCTTGACCCCGACCGCGTTCGGCAGGCCGCAGCGGCGGGCGATTCAGTCGTCTTCGGCGATGCAGCGCGATTGCAGGCGTTGATGGCAGCGGGGCTCGCTCGCGCCAGTGCTGTCGTGGTTACGTACCTCGATGTGCCGGGCGCGCTCAAGGTGCTGGCCAACGCACGCTCGCATGCACCGCAGGTGCCGGTGATCGTCCGCACGCAGGACGATCACGATCTGGAAAAGCTGCAGGCTGCCGGAGCGACCGAAGTGGTGCCGGAATCCATCGAAGGCTCGCTGATGCTGGCGAGCCATGCGCTCGCGCTGGTCGGTGTACCGATGCGGCGCGTGATCCGCGTGGTGCAGGACCTGCGCGACGCTCGCTATAACCTGCTGCGTGGCTACTTCCACGGCGCCGACGACGACAACGCGGACGAACTAGACCACGAGCGGCTCAACAGCTTCACTTTGGATTCGGGCGCGCGCGCTGTCGGGGAGCCGCTGGCGCGGCTCGCGCTGCATGCACTCGGCGTGCGGGTGGCAAGTATTCGCCGTCACGATGGTCAAGCGAGCGAGCCGGGCGACGACACGGTGCTGCTCGATGGCGATACGCTGGTGCTGTCAGGCAAACCGGGCAACCTGGCGATGGCTGTCGAGCGGCTGCAGAAGGGCTGAACGAGAACCGGCACCTCTTAAAGCGCCGCGCCTGCGCGCTGCGGCGGCCGATCTGCAACGTCGCCCGGCACCCATTGCTCATCGATGCGCACGAAGTTCTTTCGCTGCGTGAGCTGCCAACCTTGCGCCGCCTGTTGCCAGCGCGCACTGCGCCAGGCGGGCAACTCACGGACAAGCGCTTCCCCTACGCCTGGGTTAGCGAGCCACGGTGCGGGTTGGTCGAGCACCCACCTGACGTCGGCCGGTACGCCGATGTACGGCTTGCCGCGCAGCCTCACGTCGTCGACACGACCGATGTTGACCACGCTTTCGAGCTTGACTGCCCGCGCGATGCAGAGGCGTCGCGCGCCTGCCCAGTCGGCCAGTGCCGGCAACGGCTGGTACACGAAGATGGCCTGCGACACAGCTGCACCGGCTGTGCCACTGGCCGGCGCCGCGTAGAGGCCGGCTGCCACAAGGACGTTCATCCAAGATACGGTAACCGCGTTGTCGATGTCGACGTTGACGGGCTCCTGGTCGTAAGCCAACCCGTTGGCCACGCAGATCGGATCCCGCCCCGGGCTGTCGCCTTGCGCGATAGCCGTGCGCATGGCCGTTTGCAGCACGTACGCAGTAACTTCGGGTGACCGCGGTAGCCACACAGCAGCGGCAAGCAACGCGAGCAGCGTTGTCGCAACGCCGAAAGCAACGTACCCCCTACCAACAGCGCCCCAACGAGCCGTCGACCGCTTCTCGGGCGAGACGAGCGGCGATGCGACGGTCCGTCCCCGCTGCGAGTCGGTGCCCAGGGCAGCGCCGCATGCGTCGCAAAAGGGCGCCGTGTCATCGACTTGTTTCGAGCATGCTGCACACCGCATCGCCGTCTTTACCTTTTGCCCGCTCGCCAAACGCTGGCGGCACCAGCGCAGACTGGGTTAGCGGCGCAGCTCAATTGGCCATGCTCGGGTTGCGCTTTTCTTCGTCGATCCGCTGTTGCTTACGCACCGCGTCGCACTGCGGGTGCGACTTGAATTCCGCCTTGGCACATTGGTTGACCATGCATTGCGCCATGGCGATGAAGTTGCGGCCAGCGCATTCCGCCTGCGGGGCGGCAGGTGGCGGCGGTAGTTCAGGCGCCGAAAGCGGCTGCGCCGGCGCTGCGACCGACGCAGCAGCGATTGCCATTGACGCGGGCGCTTCGGGCTTCTTCGGCTTGGCGGGCGCCGCTTGGGCGGTAGAGCGAGCAGGTGCTGCGCGCATCTCCGATGTCCCAAGAAGCGGTGGCACCGTTGATTTGCCTGGAGAAGGCGCCGGCGCTGCCACTGATGCGGTAGCGATGGCCGTCTCGGAAGCCGGTATCGGCAGCGCAGGAGTCGCTATCGACGTCGGGGGCGTAGTCGATGGTGGCACCGGTGCCGGTGCGACAGCGCGCGTTGCAACCGGTGTGCCCACGGCAGGCACCCCTGCTGACAAAAGCTCTGAGGCCGGACCCCGGCCTGCAAACCAGTACCAGCCAGCACTCGCAACCAGCACCGCCAACAGCACGACCACGCTGATCCCACGGCCGCCCAAGGATTTCGGCGCAGGCAAAGTCGGCGGCGCCTCTGGATGGCGGCGCGGAACGGAGTCTTCCGCTGCGACGAAAGCCGCCGGAGGCTGTCCGGGCGGCACGGATTGTTGAGAAAAAGAGAGCGATGAAGGCGCCGAATCGGAGCGCTGCGAGGATCCCGTCATCGATGGCTTCAAAAGCGTCACCTCCTCCAGCAGGCGATTCGAACGCCCAGCGGAGCTGACGATGACTGTTCTTTCGTCTTCGAATGGCAATGCGGGAGAAGTCGGTCGCATGGGCGCAGAACGGCCACGTCCCAACGGCGCGGGCTCGGTCGCAGGCCACTCCCCCGCTTGCGCTACTTGTGCACGCAGTGGGGAATGCAACGTCAGTTTGCCGCCGCAACCCTTACAAAACCTGGCACCGTCGCGGTTTTCGATGCCGCACGCGGGACACACCACAGCCATATCGCACCCCAAAGTATCTTTGTAACTACGTAAAACCGCGGTCTGCTGGGTGTCACTCCGGGTTGAGGAGTTCAGGTGACCGCAACTCGCTTCGGCTTGTTCACCATGCGCTTGGCAATCACCGCACCCAACGCCAACACCAACTCGAGCGCCAGTCCCGGCTGCCGATTCGACATCTCGGAAAAGCGGATTGCCGTCAGACGCCAAACGCGCGCCGGACCTGTTGCCACCACGTTGGCGGAGCGTGGCAATCGTGAGAAAAATGAACCTTCTCCCACGACGGAGCCAGGATTCAGGATAGCCAATTGCATCTGTCCCTTGTCGCCGATCAGGTGGACACTGAGTGCCCCGCTCTCAATGAAAAACAAGGTTCGGTCGTGTGTGTTTTGGTCTATCAAAACCTGGCCGACGGCCAGATCGGACACTTGCAAATAGCTCGCGAGCAATTCCCATTGCGGTGGCGTCAGCGCAGGCGCAAAAGCGTCGTAGCTCGTGTTTTGCGAGACGGCGCGGCACAAATCCTGGATGGTCGATGACATGGCTTCAACACCTGCGTTAGGTGGCGCAGTATGGCGGAGTGTTTGCGAAAACAGCGACAAATGTCACGTTTGCATACGGATGCACACTATTTTCCAATGCAGAAGCGGGAAAAAATCACACCCAATAAATCGTCAGCGCCGAACTCACCAGTGATTTCATTCAAGGAATTTTGCGCAAGGCGCAGTTCTTCTGCCAACAGATCCAGCAGTTGCGCCCGTGCAAGAAGATGCTCTTTGGCGATGGCAAGGTGGGCGCTTACCCGCTCCAGCGCCTGGACGTGTCGGGCCCGTGCCAAAAAGATACCTTCAGGCACCGCCTGCCAGCCGGCGACTTCGAGCAGCTTGTCGCGCAGCGCCTCTACGCCGACGCCGGTCTTGGCGGACAACATGATGCCGGGGCGAAGCTGCGGATTTGCGACCGCGTCCAGCTTGCTCCAGACATCGACCACAGGTGTCGACGACGAGAGCTTGACCTGGAGACCCCGAAGAATTTCAAGGTCCGCGGCAGCGTAGGCGTCTGTATCGGTACGCGTCAGGTCGTGCAAGAAAAGTACCGCGTCGGCGCCTTCTATCTGACCCCAGGCACGCGCGACGCCGATCTTTTCGACCTCGTCGGTGCTGTCGCGTAGACCCGCCGTATCGGCAACGTGCAACGGCACACCGTGGATCTGAATCGTCTGAGAGACTACGTCGCGCGTCGTGCCCGGCACCGCGCTGACGATGGCAAGCTCGGCGCCCGCCAGTGCATTCAGCAGCGAGCTCTTGCCTGCATTGGGTTGGCCGGAGATCACTACCTTGATGCCTTCACGCAGCAACGCGCCCTGGCGTGCACGCGTCCGCAAGGCAGCCACCTGCGCCTGCAATGAAGCGAGTTGCCCGCTGGCATCGGCCTTCTGCAAGAAGTCTATTTCTTCTTCCGGGAAATCCAATGTGGCCTCGACCAGCATGCGCAGATTGACCAGGTCATCGCGCAGCATGTGGATTTCTCGCGAGAACTCGCCCGAAAGCGAGCGCGAAGCGCTGCGCACCGCCGCTTCAGTGCTGGCGTCGATCAAGTCTGCAATCGCTTCGGCCTGGGCCAGATCGATCTTGCCGTTCAAAAAGGCGCGTTGGCTGAATTCGCCAGGCTGAGCGATGCGCAAGTGAGGCAGGCGCAGGAGACCGCTAGCCGCGTCGATCTCCAACGCAGCTTCAAGACAGCGCGCGACAAGCAGTTGCAGCACAACCGCACCACCGTGCGCTTGGAGCTCCAACACATCTTCCCCGGTAAACGAATGCGGCGCCGGAAAGTGGATCGCCAGACCACGATCGATGACCTCACCCTGCGCGTCCCGAAAGGGCAGGTAAGTCGCCTTGCGCTCGTTGAGCGCGCGTCCGAACAGCGCATGAATTAAAGGGGCAAGGCGTGCGCCCGACACGCGCACGATGCCTACGGCACCTCGCCCCGGCGCGGTGGCGACAGCAACGATCGGATCGTTAGTGCGGGACAACATGAAGTGATTCTTTCAGTTCTTCGGTCGTGTTCGGGGTGCCCATGAAAAAGGCCGCTTTCGCGGCCTTTCGTTTGTTGATGCGTGCACCGCTGCTACTTTTTACCCAACACGCCAAGGCGCTTGTTAATAAACCACTGCTGTGTGATCGACAAGGTGTTGTTGGTGATCCAGTAAAGCACCAGGCCGGCCGGGAAGAAGATGAACATCACGCTGAAGGCGAGCGGCATGATCCACATCAGCTTGGCCTGCATCGGATCGGGCGGGGTCGGGTTGAGCCAAGTCTGAAACAACGACGTGCCAGTCATAACCACCGGAAGGATGTACCAGGGGTCCGGCGCCGACAAATCATGAATCCAGCCAATCCACGGCGCGTGGCGCATTTCGACCGACGACAAGAGCACCCAATACAGCGCGATGAACACCGGGATCTGAATCACGATCGGCACGCAGCCACCCATCGGATTGACCTTTTCCTCGCGATAGATGCGCATCATCTCTTGCTGCATCTCTTGCGGCTTATCTTTCAGCCGCTCACGCATTTCAGTGACCTTCGGGCTGATGGACTTCATCTTGGCCATGCTGGCGTAAGCCTTTGCATTGAGCCAATAGAAGGCCGCCTTCAGCAACACCACCAGCGCGACGATCGACCAACCCCAATTACCGAGCAGTGCGTGAATCTCGTTGAGCAGCCAGTAGAGAGGCTTGGAAATGATCGCGAAGATGCCGTAGTCCTTGACCAGGTCCAGCCCAGGCGCAGTCGCTTCGAGTGTCCGCTCGATTTCAGGGCCGGCGAATAGGGTGCTGCTGACGACTTGTGTGGTGCCGGGCGCAATCTTTGGCAAGGCAGCCACCATGGCGATCGAATACAGGTTGTCACCCAGATCGCGCACCCGGAATTCGCGCTTGAGCTGATCGCTCCCTGCGCCGGTCAAGAGCCATGCCGAAACGAAGTAGTGCTGGACCATCGCGACCCAGCCGTCGGTAGCTGCTGGCGGTGGCTCTGCCTTGCCCTTGGCGATATCCTTGAAGTCGAGCTTGTGGAATTTCTTTTCGTTCGTATAGGCAGCTGGGCCTGTGAACGTATTGGTGCCGAACATCGTGCCGGCGGCCACTGTGCCGTGGCGCACCAGTTGCAGATAGAGCTGCGCGTCGCGCGGCTGGTCGCTCACATTCACGACCTCGTGGCGCACGCCGATCGAATAGTCGCCACGCGTGAAGACGTAGGTCTTGACGTACTTGAGGCCGCCGACAGGCTGGCTCTCGAAGGTCACTTCAAGCTTGTTCTGACCATCGGCCATTTCGCGCGGCCCGGCTTTGACGGCCATCGGCGTCAGATGGTTCGGAAATCTTTCGCCGCTGTCGACAGGGTTGATCAGGCCGGTTTGGGCGACGTATCGCGTGGCTGGCGAGCCGTCTTCGAACAACAGTACATGCTTGCTTCTATCGGCGTTGTCTTCGTACTTGAGCAGTTCGAGGTGATCTACGGTCGCGCCCTGGCTGTCGATGTCCGCCTTGAAGAGGTCGGTGGTGATCGCAATGCGCTCGCTCGCAGCCGGTGCTGCGGCTTGCGTCGGCACTGCACTGGCAGTGCCTGGAGCGGTCGTTGAGGCGCTGGGCACGCCATTGGCAGCGCCGGTTGTCGCAGGCGCACTCGCAGCAGCCGTCGGTTTGCCCGATGGCAAGAAAGTCGGCTTGTTGCCGTTGAAGACTTGCCATTGGTCCCACAGCAGCACCATTGAAAAGCCGAATATCACCCAGAGGATGGTTCGGCGGATATCTAGCATGTTCATGGCGAAGACTTCTTGTCGGGAGACAAACAAGCGAACAGCGGCCGGGTTGGGTCGCAAGAGCGCTCGCCTTTGGAGGGGACTGGATCGTGTCCGCCAGCGCAAAAAGGCTGGCAACGGACAAGACGCTTCAAGGTGAGATAGCTGCCCTGCGCTGCGCCGTGCACCTCAAGTGCTTCGATCGCGTAGACAGAGCAGGTGGGCGTAAAGCGGCACGCGGCACCGAGCCAGGGGCTCAGCAATAAACGGTAGGCTTTTACAAACCAGACCAGCACGCCACGAATCATGCGCGTGCTCCTGCTTCGGCCGCCCGCTTCAAGAGCTGCTGCAACTCGAGCCGCACAGCTGCCTTTAGCTTTTCGGAGGTCGCACTGACGAATTCCTTGCGATCGAAGCCCGAGCGCAACCGAACGACGTGCGCCGCAATCGGCAGGGAGACTCCCGGCGCTGCACTCACGTTGTAGATCTGGCGCTTGATGGCATTGCGAGTAACAGCGCGTTTTGCCCATCGCTTGGGAACCATTGCACCGAGCCAGACGTTCCGTGCGCCGAACAGGGGCGCGGCTTCGTCGACCAGCATATCAAGCGGACAACGATGCAATGCAAAGTGAGGCGTGCGCGCCACGGTGGCACCTGCGAGCACGGCTTGAAATTGCGCGCGGGTTTGGAGCCGCTGCATGGATACCAATCGCGGCACACCAGCAACCGGGACCGACGGATCGAAATCTCTGCGGTCCTGCAGTGGTGCGCTGAATGGTTTCAGACAGCCAGGCGCTTACGGCCCTTGGCGCGGCGTGCGTTGATTACCGCGCGGCCACCGCGTGTCTTCATACGGACCAGAAAACCGTGGGTACGGGCGCGGCGGACTTTGGATGCTTGGTAAGTGCGTTTCATGATGGTTCTTCCTGATATGCCCGGCAGGGTGCCGAGCCCCCCGAAACACACAAAGGGTTTTCAGGGAAACCCGCGATTATCGCAAACATTTGCACGAGCAACAATGCTCACTTTTTTTGCGTTGCATTCAATGCCGACCAATCAGCGCTTTCATATGCTTCCACACCATCTACCTACCATCTTCTCATGACGTTTTCAGACGTCTCCCAAGGTGTGGATAAGGTTTTGACAAGTTAGAATGTTGGGCGCTTGCCGCAGAGAATATCCACAACCTAAAGACAAGAGAATGCCCGCGGGATTCACCACAAATTACAGCGTCTATGTCGACTGACGGCATCGGTGAGAGCCTTTGGCAGGCCTGCGTCGATCAGCTCGCGCAAGAGTTGTCTGAGCAACAGTTCAACACCTGGATCAAACCGCTCACCGCACAGGTCGCAGATGATCTCTCGCGTATGACCGTGTTCGTCGCTAACCGGTTCAAGCTGGACTGGATTCGGGCGCAATACGCCGGCAAGATCGCGTCTATGGCGGAGAAAATGTATGGGCAACCGGTTACCATTGAGTTAGCGCTCGCTCCGCGCGAGATGCCCGTACGATCTACACCTACGTCGGTAACGTCTGAAACCGATGTGCCGCGCGATATCCCTGGGCCTGGCGAAGATCCATCTGCTGCTGCATTCAAGAATCGACTCAACTCCGGACTCACTTTCGACACGCTGGTAGAAGGTACTGCCAACCGAATGGCCCGTGCGGCTGCCATGCACGTCGCCGGCATGCCCGGACACTTGTACAACCCACTTTTCATCTACGGTGGCGTCGGTTTGGGGAAGACCCACCTGATGCACGCAGTTGGCAACAAATTGCTCGCCGACCGGCCGGACGCAAAAGTTCTCTACATACATGCAGAGCAGTTCGTTTCGGATGTGGTCAAGGCCTACCAACGCAAAACTTTCGACGAGTTCAAGGAGCGTTATCACTCGCTCGATCTGCTGTTGATCGATGACGTGCAGTTCTTTGCAAACAAAGATCGCACACAAGAGGAATTCTTCAACGCGTTCGAGGCCTTGCTCGCCAAGAAGTCGCACATCGTGATGACGAGCGACACTTATCCAAAAGGTCTTGCCGACATCCATGAACGCCTTGTTTCGCGATTCGATTCCGGGTTGACGGTCGCCATCGAGCCACCTGAACTCGAGATGCGCGTCGCTATCCTTATCAACAAAGCGAGAGCCGAGTCAGCGGAAATGCCGGAAGAAGTTGCATTTTTCGTTGCAAAAAACGTGCGCTCTAACGTTCGCGAACTCGAAGGCGCGCTTCGCAAGATCCTCGCTTACTCGCGATTCAATCAAAAAGAGATTTCAATCGCACTGGCACGTGAGGCGTTGCGGGATCTGCTTTCGATCCAAAACCGGCAGATCTCTGTCGAGAATATCCAGAAGACGGTTGCCGACTACTACAAGATCAAAGTCGCAGACATGTACAGCAAGAAGCGGCCGGCATCGATCGCAAGGCCGCGACAAATAGCGATGTACCTGGCCAAGGAACTTACTCAGAAGAGCCTTCCGGAGATCGGAGAGCTCTTCGGTGGCCGTGACCACACAACTGTGCTGCATGCGGTGCGCAAGATCTCTGGCGAGCGCCAACAGCTCACCGAACTCAATCAGCAGTTGCATGTGCTCGAACAGACGCTCAAGGGCTGAGAAGCAAGCATTGAAGCCATGATCTATTTGTCACTACAGATTCACTTAGGGCTGTCAAAGGACAACTCTGGGGATAGTTCCGGAACAAGCAGGCAGTTGTCCACAGCCGAGACGCGAAACGAAAAGTTATCCGCTTTGGGACGACAGCAAAAAACATGGCTACGCACAGCCAGAGGGACGACGCAAGTGCCTGTCAGGAAAAGAGAAAATGCCTCTTTCCACAGGGCAGGGCTGCCCTTATCTACTACTACTAAATTAAATTAAAGAAATAAGGAAGAGGTAAGAAATGATCGTCCTGAAGGCAAACCAAGACAAAGTCCTCTCCGCGCTGCAGTCGGTCGCGGGCATCGTCGAGCGGCGTCATACGCTGCCGATCCTTGCGAACGTGCTGATCCGCAAGACCGGTGGACAGTTGCAACTAACGACCAGCGATCTCGAGATCCAGATTCGGACTACCGCAGAGCTCGGTGGCGACGAAGGCAACTTCACAACAACCATTGGCGCACGCAAGCTCATCGATATTCTGCGAACCATGCCGGCAGACCAGACCGTGAGCCTCGAGTCGAGCGCTAGCAAGTTGGTGCTGAAAGGCGGCAAAAGCCGCTTTACGCTGCAGTCGTTGCCCGCGGAAGACTTTCCGCTGGTGCAGGAAGCTGCCAACTTCGGGCCTGTGTTCAGCGTGCCGCAGAAAACGTTGAAGGACCTGCTCAGCCAGGTTTCGTTCGCAATGGCGGTGCACGACATCCGGTACTACCTGAACGGCATCCTTTTCGTCGCCGAGGGCAAGCAGTTGAGCTTGGTTGCGACCGATGGTCACCGCCTTGCGTTTGCCTCAGCCACGCTCGACGTCGAGGTGCCGCGGCAAGAGGTCATTTTGCCGCGCAAGACCGTGCTCGAAATGCAGCGGCTTCTGTCCGATGCCGAAGGTGCGATCGAAATGCAGTTTGCCAACAATCAGGCGAAGTTCAGTTTTGATGGCATGGAGTTCGTCACCAAGCTGGTCGAGGGCAAGTTCCCCGACTACAACCGCGTTATCCCCAAAAATCACAAGAACAGCGTCACGCTGGGCCGCGCACCGTTACTTGCCAGCTTGCAACGTACGGCCATCCTGACGAGCGAAAAGTTCAAGGGTGTTCGGCTCAATCTCGAGCCTGGCACCTTGCGCATCGCCTCGAGCAACGCCGAGCAGGAAGAAGCGCAAGACGAGCTCGACATCGACTACGGTGGAGACGCCATCGAGATCGGTTTCAACGTAACTTACCTGATCGACGCATTGGCCAACATGGGCCAGGAAATGGTGAAGCTGGATCTTGCCGATTCAAACAGTTCGGCTTTGTTCACCATTCCCGACAACGCGTCGTTCAAGTACGTTGTGATGCCGATGCGAATCTAGAGAATCAGACAGCCTGTTTGCCCGAGTTAGCGAGCTAGTGAGCGATAGAAAAAGAGTCCCAATGAGCGAAGAAAAAAAGCCAGAAGTACCGTCTGAAGTGCAGCACACCGAACCGGTATACAGCCCCGAAATCGAAGGTGCGATTCCGGTCGAAATCGTTGCCTCAGACACTTCGTACGGTGAAGGCTCCATCACGATCCTTGAAGGCCTGGAAGCCGTGCGCAAACGTCCCGGCATGTATATCGGCGATACGTCCGACGGCACCGGCTTGCATCACCTCGTGTTCGAAGTGGTCGACAACTCGATTGACGAGGCACTGGCCGGCTACTGCGACGACATCGTCGTCACCATCCATTCCGACAACTCGATTTCTGTCACCGACAACGGCCGCGGCATTCCGACCGGCGTGAAGATGGACGACAAGCACGAGCCTAAGCGCAGCGCTGCAGAAATCGCTCTGACTGAACTGCATGCCGGCGGCAAGTTCAACCAGAACAGCTACAAGGTGTCAGGTGGTTTGCACGGTGTGGGCGTGAGCTGCGTGAACGCACTGAGCGTGAAGCTCCGCCTGGTCGTGCGGCGAGAGGGCAAGATCCATGAGTTGGAGTTCAGCCGCGGTTTTGTGCAGAACCGTTTGCTCGATGTAGTGAACGGCGTCGAGGTGTCTCCGATGAAGGTCATCGGGGAGACCGACAAGCGCGGCACTGAAGTGCACTTTTTGCCGGACACCACGATCTTTATCGAGAACTCCGACTTTCATTACGAGATCCTTAGCAAGCGTCTGCGCGAGTTGAGCTTCTTGAATAACGGCGTGCGCATTCGCCTGCTCGATGAACGCACCGGCAAGGAAGACGACTTTTCGGGTGCGGGTGGCGTTCGAGGTTTCGTCGAGTTCATCAATAAGGGCAAGACAGTTCTGCATCCGAACGTGTTCTTTGCAGAGGGGCGACGTCCTGCCGAAACCTATGGTGGCATCCCTGGTACGGAAATCGGCGTTGAAGTCGCGATGCAGTGGAACAGCGGCTACAACGAACAAGTGCTGTGCTTCACCAACAACATTCCGCAGCGCGATGGCGGCACCCACCTGACCGGCCTTCGCGCCGCGATGACCCGGATCATCAACAAGTACATCGATGAAAACGATTTCGCCAAAAAGGCCAAGGTAGAGGTCACGGGTGATGACATGCGCGAAGGCCTTTGCTGCGTGATGAGCGTGAAAGTGCCAGAGCCCAAATTTTCAAGTCAAACCAAAGACAAGCTGGTTTCCAGCGAAGTGCGCGCACCGGTGGAAGACATCGTTGGCAAGTTGCTGACCGATTACCTGCAAGAGCGCCCAGCCGACGCCAAGATCATCTGCGGCAAGATCATAGAAGCTGCCCGCGCGCGCGAAGCCGCCCGCAAGGCACGCGACATGACGCGACGCAAGGGTGTGCTCGACGGCATGGGCCTGCCCGGCAAGCTGGCCGACTGCCAGGAAAAAGACCCAGCGCTGTGCGAGGTGTACCTAGTCGAAGGTGACTCCGCCGGAGGCTCCGCCAAGCAGGGTCGCGACCGTAAATTCCAAGCCATTCTCCCGCTTCGCGGCAAGATCCTGAACGTTGAAAAGGCACGCTACGAAAAGCTGCTGACCAGCAACGAAATCCTGGTGATGATCACAGCGCTCGGCACCGGCATAGGGCGCGCGGGTGGCAGTACGGCCGGCGGCGGCGCGGACGACTTCAATGTCGCCAAGCTGCGCTACCACCGCATCATCATCATGACTGACGCCGACGTCGATGGCGCCCATATCCGCACGCTGCTGCTCACTTTCTTTTACCGGCAAATGCCTGAGCTGGTCGAACGAGGCCACATCTACATAGCCCAGCCGCCGCTTTACAAAGTGAAGGTCGGCAAGGAAGAGCAATACCTGAAGGATGGTCCTGCACTCGACGCGTTCCTGCTCAAGGTTGCGTTGAAAGATGCGAGCATCGAGACCGGTGGTCCCAAATCCACGACGCTGACCGGCGACTCGTTATCCGAGCTCGCGCGCAAGCATCAAGTCGCGGAAGCCGTCATAGCGCGGCTGCGCAACTTCATGGATGCCGAAGCGCTGCGGGCGATTGCCGATGGTGTGGCGCTCGATCTTGACAACCCTGCAAGTGCCGAAGCTTCGGCCGTCGCGTTGCAAATTAAACTGCGCGAGCTGAACACTACCGGCGTGCCCGCCGAAGTGGCCAGTGAGTTCGATGTGCGCACCGACAAGCCGTTGCTGCGTATCAGCCGCAGGCACCACGGAAATATCAAGAGCAGTGTTGTCACCCAGGACTTCGTTCATGGCGCTGACTACGCAGCCTTGGCCTTGGCAGCCAACACTTTCCGCGATCTGCTGAGCTCCGAAGGCGCAGTGGTAAAGCGCGGAGAAGGTGAGCGTGCCAAGGAAGAAAAGGTTGCCGACTTCCGCATCGCCATGAAGTGGCTGATCAGCGAAGCCGAACGCACCACTTCGCGCCAGCGCTACAAGGGCTTGGGCGAAATGAACCCCGAGCAGCTATGGGAAACCACGATGGACCCAACCGTGCGCCGCCTTTTGCGCGTGCAGATCGACGATGCGATCGAAGCCGATCGCGTGTTCACGATGTTGATGGGTGACGAGGTGGAACCGCGGCGGCAGTTCATTGAGCAGAATGCGTTGCGGGCCGCGAACATCGACGTTTGAGTCAAAGCGCCCCTGCAGGGGCCAATCTGAAAAAGCCACCTGAGAGGTGGCTTTTTCGTTTTAAGCGTCCCGAACGACTGAACGTATCAAGTTTGTGTTCGAGCACTTTAGACAGCATGGGCACCCAGCACCAATGCCAACTTCGCTAATTCCCCCCGACCCGCTCGCCAGCGAAGTCGGGTCGGCGAGCGCACTGCTGTAGGTGTGGGCGAAATGCGCAGGCGAAAAAGGAGCGAACAAAGGCGAGTAGCCGACTGTGTGAACGATGACGCTATGAAAATCATAGCGAACTGGTGTTAACGCTGAGGCTAGCCCGCTCCTTGCTAAGCAGAATCTCTTGCGGCAACGCTCGGCCATCTTTTTGGCTTTTCCGCGGGACTCTCTCTTTACTCACCTTAAGCGGCAAGGACTTCGGCAGTGACCACACTTTCACGCAATCCACGATCTTCGTTCGGCTCATCCAGCGCGCTGGCTTGCTTGAGCCTTGCCTTGTATTGCGCGTTGCCCGCGCATGCGCTCCCGAGCAACCCGCCTATCCTCGTCGCGCCTCAGGGCGTCGAGTACATGAGCGGCGGCGCCAGCAAAGACGAAGTGGCCTTCATGGCCATGGTGTCGCCGCGTTGGGCAGGGACTTTAGAGTTCGGTCTGAAGAATGCCGAGCTGCCCGCACCGATTCGGGTGGTTGTACATAACTCGTCGAATGGCGACCTCATCATGGAAGCGCTGTCGTCAGGCCCGGTCATGCTGGTGCGGCTCGAACCTGGCGCCTACGACGTCGATGTGACGGTGGGCGGGCTCACGTTGACGCAATCGGTTAGCGTTTCCATCGACGTACCGGGTCGCGTGGTGTTCAACTGGCCTTCCAACTTCGACATGGTGGCTGCTTCTAAGGTCGCCGCTCCGGTGATCGCGCAGGCGTTGCCCGCATCTGCACCGCAAACGACAGAGGCACCGCGGACCACGGCGATGTTGTCTGTAAGGCACTGAGCATCTACCGCCGGTCGCTCTCTTTTTAATACGCAGCAGCAGGCAAGCAGCAGCGCACCGACAATCTGGGCCTCAAGTCTTCCAAAGCGAGCTGCCGATGTTGATCAACTGCGTTGCCTACCAGCACGGTGCGAAGCTCGCCGATATCGACATAGACAGCATCAGCGACTACATCGCGCGGCCTGATTGTTTCGTTTGGGTCGCGTTGAGCGATCCGGAGCCTGAAGAGCTGGCGATGATGCAATCGGAGTTCGGCCTGCACGAGCTGGCGGTCGAAGATGCGAGTCACGGTCACCAGCGGCCGAAGATCGAGGAGTATGGCGACTCGCTCTTTGTCGTGATGCATCTGGTGGAACCGATTTCGGCTGCCGGGGATGGCGAGCCGACCTTCAACGTCGGCGAGGTCGATGTTTTTGTAGGGCTCAACTACGTGCTGTCGGTGCGCAGCCGAAGCAAGTCGGGTTTCCTGGGTGTGCGCGAGCGTTGCGAGCGAGAGCCCGAGCTGCTGCGAAACGGCTCCGGCTTCGTGCTGTACGCGCTGATGGATGCGGTGGTCGACCGCTACTTTCCGGTAATTGACGCGCTGGAGGTTGAGCTCGAACAAGTCGAGCAGCAGATCTTCAGCCAGGGTGAGCCGCGTGCGAGCATCAAGCGGCTCTATGAACTCAAGCAGCGCGCCATGGTGCTCAAGCACGCGGTCGCGCCGCTGCTTGAGGGCGCAAGCAAGCTGCATGGTGGACGCGTGCCGCAGATTTGCGCTGGCTCGCAGGAATACTTTCGCGACGTCGTGGACCATCTGAGCCGCATCAACGGCTCTATCGAGTCGATCCGCGACACCATCAGCACGGCAGTGCACGTCAATCTCTCCATGGTGACGATCTCCGATGGCGAGGTGACCAAGCGGCTGGCGGCTTGGGCCAGCATCTTTGCGGTGTGCACGGCCTTTGCCGGCATCTGGGGCATGAATTTCGAGGCGATGCCGGAGCTCAAGTGGCGCTATGGCTATCTCATGGCAATTGGCTTGATTGCTGCTACGTGCAGCGTGTTGTATTGGCGGTTCCGCAAGGCCGGCTGGCTGTAACGCTGCCCATAGCGCTGACTTGGGTGGTCGCTGAAGTCAGCCTCACCTAAGGCGCGTGCCGCACAGTCATTGGAGACGCAATTTGCGCCAGGAAGACCGAAGGACTCCCATCATGAAATCATTTTTCTCGCCGGTCCGTTTGCCGCTCTTCGCGGCCGTTTGCGGTGCTGCCTTGCTGGGCGCCATATCGGCGCACGCGGCCACACCCCCGATATTCATGACGCACGGCGTCGAGTACATGAGCGGCGGAATTGGTCCCGACGAGGCCGAACTGATGCAGATCGTGTCGCCGCGCTGGGCAGCGACCTTCGAGTTCGCCGTCAAGGACCACAAAGGTGCCGATCTCGCTGCCAACGTGCACGTTACCGTGCGCGACAAGAGCGGCACCGCACTGCTCGACAACGTCGTCTCGGGTGGCCCGCTCATGGTGGCGCGGCTCGAGCCCGGCCAGTACGAAGTCGAAGCGCAGCTCGGGGGCCAGAGCCTGAAGCAGCCGCTGCAGATTACGGCTGGCGGGCCGGCCAAGGCGACGTTCCTGTTTCCTGCGAGCACCGATGTTGCGTCTTCGGTGACGGCTGCGGCGCCGTTAGCAAAACCGTAGCGATGTTCAGCCGTGCCCACGTCTTGAATGTGCGGCACGCGCCTTGCAGCTGGTGGTCCCCGGGTGTTAGCCCGTTCAGATTGACCCCATGCCTTTCCGTTCCATGAGTGCCCTGACCGTGCTGTTGCATGTGCTGATCGCGGTGCGCCTATTGCCTGCGCTCGCATCGTCGAGGCCGCTGTGGCCGCTTGCTGGCATCGCGCTCATTGCGCTGCTTGTTTCAGCTGCCACCATTCCCTTGCCTTTCTTGTCGCGCGGTATCGCACAAAAGACTTCGACCGTCGACGTGCTGAAGTGGATCGGGCTCATCAGCATGGGCTGGTTCTCGTCCATGTTCGTGCTCACGATCTTTCGCGACGTCGGCATGTTGCTGACCTGGGCTGTCGGCGTGGCCAGTGGCATGGTGATTGACTGGCCGGCGTTGCGGCAATGGAGCGCCGTGGCAGTCCTGGGCGTGGCGACGGCGATCTCTCTGATCGGCTTCGTCAATGCGCGCCGCACGGCAGGCATCAAGCGCGTCGACGTGCCGATCACCGGGTTGCCGGCGGCACTGGATGGCTTCACGATCGCACAGCTGAGCGACATCCATGTTGGTCCGACCATCAAGGGCGGCTACATCCGGCGCATCGTTGAGGCGGTGAACGGGCTCAATGCCGATGTGGTCGCCATCACCGGTGATCTGGTGGACGGAACGGTCCCGGAGCTGCGTGATCACATAGCGCCGCTCGCGGGCTTGCGTGCGCGGCTCGGCACGTTCGTGGTGACTGGCAACCACGAGTACTACGCCGGCGCGCATGCCTGGATCGTCGAGCTGCGCCGGCTCGGCCTCACGGTGCTCCTCAACGAGCATGTGGTGTTGCAGGGCCGTCAGTCGCTTGGTGCGCAAACCGACGAGGAGGTAGATGCCGATGCGCTGGTGCTTGCAGGCGTGACCGACTTCACCGCCGGTCATTTCGATGCGGCGCACGCCAGCGACCCGCGTGCTTCATTGGTCGGAGCGCCGCTGGGTGCTACCACCCGCGTGCTGCTGGCGCACCAGCCGCGCAGTGCCGCGGCTGCGGCCGATGCGGGTTTTCACCTGCAGCTGTCAGGTCACACGCATGGCGGTCAGTTTTTTCCGTGGAACCTGTTCGTTCCCTTGCAGCAACCCTTCACGGCGGGGCTGCACAAGCTGAGTGACATGTGGGTCTATGTGAGTCGCGGCACCGGCTATTGGGGGCCGCCCAAGCGCTTTGGCGCGCCGTCTGAAATTACGCTGCTGCGATTGGTGCCCGAGCGACTTTGACCACGACGGGCGCCAGGCGCTTCGCGTTCGATGTCGCCTTGGCGTGAATCGGGTGCAAGCCGCGCTGCGCCGCTAAGGCGGAGGCGCTGGTCAGCTGGCTTACCGTTGCGGCGGAACGCGTGGCGGAATCAACAAACGCGGAGTGATGCGTCATCGCCTGGGCTGGCGTGGTGCTGGCTGCCAGCGCGAATAATGCGGCGACGCTGCCCACCCAGTGCTGGACGACGCTGTTCATGAGCATGAATTGCTTGTTGCCCAACTCGTCTGCCATGGCGGCGGTCGACTCGTTGGCCGCCTCGAACTTCTCCTTGCCCATCAAGTGAAATTCGGCCAAATCGGCGGCGCTCGGCGTAAGCCCGGCCGATGCCATGCGCTGCGTGCGAATCTGGATGACCGCGCCTGACGACATGAACATCTCACCGGTCTTGAGCGCAAAATCGGTCCACACCATGAGCGGGTTGACGAAGCGCGGCGAAGCAGAGGGGGAGAGCATTGGACTGTGACAGCTTTGATTTCGATAGATAACTATAGTCCCGCCCGACATCTTTTGTTGCGGTGCAGCATTGAATAAAGCTGTAATTGGTGAGGACCTCCTACTTTGCAATTGGAAACCTTCCCGCGGGACCCCGATAGAGTCAAGTCACGCAGCTTCCCTTGGGGCCTATCTCGAACTGGCCAAAGCTTCGGCCATCGCGGGTGCTTCTAGACGGCGTGCTTAAGCCATTCCGAGGCAAGCGCCAAATCGTCCAGCCACGCCTTGTATGCCTGCTCGTGTTCTGACGGGTCGCTGCGCAGCAAGGCCGACGGGTGCAACGTCACCAGCACCTTGCGTCCTCGCGCATCTTCGTGCCATTGCCCGCGCTCACGCGTGACGGCAACGGGCCGGCCCAGCAATGCCCTTGCCGCAGTGGCACCAAGCGCGATCAAGGCACGCGGCTGTACCTGTTCAATCTCGCTTTCGAGCCAGCGAAGACACGCGGCAGCTTCACGCTGGGTGGGAGTTTGATGAATGCGCCGCTTGCCGCGTAGCTCGAACTTGAAGTGCTTGACCGCGTTGGTCACGTAGAGCTGCTCGCGTGGCCAACCGAGTTGGGCCAGGGCTTGATCGAACAGGCGCCCCGCGGGCCCGACGAACGGGCGACCATGCAGATCCTCCTGGTCGCCGGGTTGCTCGCCGACCACCATCAGCGCGGCGTGCACCGGACCTTCGCCGAACACCGACTGCGTCGCATGCTTGCCGATCGGACATTCACGGCAGCGATCGGTTGCTTCCTTGAGGATGGCGAGCGCCTGTACGGGGTTGTCGGCAGCAATCGGCTCCATGAAGAGGCCGCGAACAACGTCCTCTGCTCCTGCAACGCCCCTATGAGGCGCTGTAGGCGCTGTCGGCGCCGCCACCCGCGCCACGGGCACGATGCGCCGCGCAGGTTGCGTCGGTGCGGCTTCGACCATGTGTCCGCTACGTGCCATCGCGTCGGCTGCCAAGCCGCTGATGAGTTCCGCCTCCGGCAGGTTATGCCAATACTTGACCGGCATCTCTTTCTTCATCATCGCCATCTTCAGGCGGGCCGGATTGAAGATGTTGGCGTAATAGGTGAGCCACAGTGCTTCGCCAGCATCTGGCGCGGGCGCGTCGCGCGGCTCGCCGCCAGGGCCGAAGTGGAGTCGCTCGCCGTTCCAGTGCACCGATCTTTCGGGCGTCAGGATGGCCCACTCCATCTGGGTAAAGCGACGCATGAAAAACGGGGCAACGGCTTCGACAATATGGTTATCCGGCTCGAACCACGCGACGTGCAGCGGCGGTTTCCCCTCTTCACGCTCAATGGTGCGAAAGCGCACGAAGGCCTTCATCTTGTGCATGTCGCGCCGCACCGACTGCGCCATGTGTTGTGCTTTGACGCGGTCCGCGTCGAGCGGGTCATTCCGCAGCGCGGGCTCGTGCACCAGACGCCACAGCAGGCGGTACAGCAAGCCGAAGCGCGCCGGGTCGTTGTGGAGGATGACTGTTTCGCACAGCGTCACGAAAGACGACGGCACCACCAGGTTGATCGGACCATGAGCGTGTGCGCTGGTCACTGGGCTCGTCGGCGACACATCCAAATCGGAGAACAGATCGGCGGTGCTGCTTGCAGGCGTGTGCCATGCGACACCAACGGGAGCGATCAGTTTTGCAAGCAACGCGCGGGCTTCTTTCCGAAAGCCGGGCCAGTCCGTTTCGCCCGCCAGCGTGATGTTGATGACCGAGTTACCTGACATAGCTTCACGTTATGACGCAGCAGTCGCGGTCGATGTAGGTATTGAGCGCGCTGCGTGGGCAGCGGTCACGCACCCACTGGACCTATGCGTCGAACAGCGCGCCTTGCACTGGCGCGGGTCGCAGTTGCGCTTCGAGACGACGAGTGGTGAGAGTGGGGTCGGGCCGATGATCGGCCGTAACGACGAAAGGCATCACCTTCTTAAGCGGCACATGCAATCGGGAGAGATCGTCGCTGCGTAGCCGCCGCACGCGTCGGGCGATGAGCAGCCGGTCGACCGCCTTCAAGCCCAGCCCGGGCACCCGCAACATCATGTCCCGCGGCGCCACGTTGAGGTCGACAGGAAAACGCTCCGCATGCGCCAGCGCCCACGCCAGCTTGGGGTCGACGTCGAGCGCAAGCATGCCGCCTTGCGCTTTGGGCACGATCTCTTCATGCGCGAAGCCATAGAAGCGCATCAACCAATCCGCCTGGTAGAGCCGGTGTTCACGCACCATCGGCGGCGACTTCAACGGCAGGAACGACGAGGCATCCGGAATCGGGCTGAAGGCCGAGTAGTAAACCCGGCGCATGCTGTAAGCGCCGTAAAGATTGGCGCTGGTCGACAGAATGGTGACGTCATCGGTGGCATCGGCACCGACGATCATTTGCGTGCTCTGACCCGCGGGCGCGAAGCGAGGCGGCTTGGCGCGGCGCGGTGTCCCCTTCGGCATAGAGATGATCGAGGTGCCGCTGCTGTCTCGTGCCGCACCTTTGGCCTCGTCGATGTGAACAGCCAGCCGCGCCATCGATCTGCGGATCGCCGCGCCGTCTTTCTCCGGAGCCAGCGACGCCAGGCCTTGCAGTGTGGGCAGTTCGATATTGATGCTGAGCCGGTCGGCATAGCGGCCGGCCTTTTGCAGCAACTCGGGTGACGCGTCGGGGATGGTCTTCAGATGGATGTAGCCGCGAAAGTCGTGGTCTTCGCGCAGCACACGCGCAACCTCGACGACTTGCTCCATCGTGTAGTCGGGGCTCTGGATGATGCCGCTGGAAAGGAAAAGACCTTCGATGCAATTTCGGCGATAGAAATCGAGGGTCAACGTCACAACTTCATTCACCGAAAAGCGCGCGCGCTGCACATTGCTCGACACGCGATTGACGCAGTACAAACAGTCGTACGTGCAAAAGTTGGTGAGCAGAATTTTGAGTAGCGAAATGCATCGACCGTCGGGCGCATAGCTATGGCAAATGCCTGAACCCTCGGTAGAGCCGATGCCTTTGCCGCCGATTGAATTCCGCGAGCTCGTGCCGCTCGATGAACACGAGGCGTCGTACTTGGCGGCATCGGCCAGCACAGCCAGTTTTTGTTGAATATCCACTGGATGAATATACAGTGGTTGGCGGTTTCAATCCAGACCGTTCGTATTACCTGTCTGTGTGGGGAGGTCTTTCGCGTTTATTTCCATAAGCGAATACAGCAATCCGGCTGCAGCTAGCGGCGCCCAGTAGTACATCGCCCGATAACAAAGCACGGCCGCAATCGGCGCGCTGTTGCCAAGCAATGGAGACAGCACGGCGATGAAGACCGCCTCGAGTACGCCGAGCCCGGCTGGCACCCGCGACAGTAAACCAGCGACGGCGCCGATCAGCAACACGCCGAGCGTGGCGGGGTAGCTGACCTTGCCGAGTAGCAGCACATACATGGTGGCGCCCATCACGGCCCAGTTGGCACATGACATCGAAAGCTGCACCAGCGCGACGGGCAGCGGGGGCAACGCGATCTTTTGGCGACGAAGGGTCCACTCCCGTTGTTTGGAAAACGCGCACAGGAACAGATAGGCCAACGCGATCAGGACGAGCACAGCGCCTACCGTTTTCAAAGCCGCTATCCCCAGATGCCATGTGTCCGGCAGCTTGAGCGGCCAAAATAGAAAGGCAGAGCCTGCAAGTAAAAAGTAGCCGAGCCAGTTGGTCAGCATGCTCATGCCGACGATGCGGGCGATGGTCGCCGGCTCGAGCCCAAGCCTCGAATACAAACGCACTCGCATCCCCAGCGCGCCGACCAAGGTGCCGAAGTTCAGGTTGAACGCATAACTAACGAAGGCGATGGCCATCACCGCGGGCGTCGGCAGCTGGTGTCCGGTGTAGCGGCGGCCGACGAGATCGAAGGTGCTGTAGATCAGATGACTCGAGGCGGCCAGAGCGGCACCGATCAACAGCACCTTGAGCGGGTATGCGCGCAAGGTCGTCACCACATCAGTCCAGTCGATGGCACGCGCCTGGATCACGAGCAGCGTGACGACAAACGCCAGAAAGCCGATCACCGCAATGCGCTTGGCCCAGCCCCACCATGGCCTATGCGTGATGCCGAAGATCCCGGAACATTTTTGCGCCGACTGGGATGCTTGCCGCGAACGGGAAGCGTCGGCGGCAGCGGTCATGCTGCGATGTCGGTCTGCGTGGCGCCCGCGCTGGTATTGCCGTTTGCAGGGGTGCCGGGTTCCACCCTGCGCAGGCGGGGCGCATGGCGCGGCAACCAGCGAATCCACGCCGGATACCAGCGCAGCAGGTGGAAGATAAAAAAGCTGCGAACCAAACGCCAGCCACTCCACTCGGTGAGGTCCGATGTCTTGATCTGTTTGCAGCTCACGTCGATAAGCGTGTCGAGGCGTCCGGCCAGCACGCCGTTGAAGTCTTTGTCGCGCACGATCACGTTCGCTTCGAGGTTGAGCGACAGGCTCAAAGGGTCGAGGTTGCTCGAGCCGACCGTGCTCCAGCGATCGTCCATCAATGCGACCTTGCCATGCAGCGGTCGCTCGCAATACTCGTAGATACGCACGCCTGCATTCAACAGGTGGTGGTAAAGCATGCTGGCTGCCGTCTTCACGATCGGCATGTCAGGCTCGCCCTGGAGAATCAGCTTCACATCGACACCGCGCCTGGCCGCGCGCCGCATTTCCTGAATCAGCCGATAGCCGGGAAAGAAGTACGCGTTGGCAATCACCACGCGCTGCTTTGCAGCGCGAATCGCGGCGCGGTAGTGGCGCTCGATATCGTTGGTGTGGCGCCGGTTGTCTCGGCTGACGAAGAGCACATCGGCGGTGCCTGATGGCTGCGCAATGCGCTCGTCGGCGAGTTGCCTCGAAGCCCTGAGCCGGTGTCTGAACCAACCCGCGCCTTTACCGCCAACTGCAATCGCATGCAGCACGAAGCGATGAATTTCCGCGACGATTGGCCCCGTCAGTTCGACCACATAGTCCTGCTTGGACTTGGGCCCATGCGCGATCAGGTGATCGATCGAATAGTTGATGCCGCCGACGAAGGCGCGAGCCCCATCGATGACGACGAGCTTTCGGTGCATGCGACGAAACATGTTTAAGCGCTGCCCGAAGTACCGCTTTCCTGGATCGAACACTCGCACCCTGACCCCGGCAGACGTCAGCGAACCCATGAACTCCGGCGACAGGTCGGACGAGCCGAAACCATCGATCATCAGAGCGACCTTGGCACCGCGCCTGGCTGCCAACACCAGCGCATCGCGCAGGCCGGAGCCCACCTCGTCTTCGAACAGAATGAATGTCTCGACGATGACCTCGCGCTCGGCCTCGGCAATCAGCCCGAACACGCGCGGAAAAAACTCCTCGCCGTTTTCCAGCAACTCGATCGTATTGCCTGAAATCCAGTGTGCGCTCATGGTGTTACCCCGAATCGTCTACAGAGAGATATCCGCCACCAGCGGCGCATGGTCGGACAGATGCGACCAAGGTCTGCGCGGTAAGACGATGGGCGAATGCACGCCGGCGTTGCGCACGTAGATACGGTCAAGCTGCAACATGGGAAAGCGAGCCGGAAAGGTGCGTGCGGCATTGCCATTGGCTTGTACGAAAACTTCATGCAGTGCAGCGCCTTGCTCGAGGATCTCGTGTGCGCGACCGCGCCAGTCGTTGAAGTCACCTGCAACGATCAACGCCGCATCGGACGGCACTTCGTCGCGCACGATCTGACACAGCAGTTCGAGTTGCCGCTGACGATGTGCCTCGGCCAGGCCCAGGTGCGCGCAAATGACATGCACATCAGCCGGCCGCCCCGGCAGGCGCAGCACGCAATGCAGCAAACCGCGTTTCTCCGGGCCGGTAATAGAGACATCGTGGTTTTTGAAGTGCACGATCGGAAACTTCGAGAGCACCGCGTTACCGTGATGTCCTTTGGGATACACCGCATTGCGGCCATAGGCGAATTGCGGCCACATGGTGTCGGCCAGAAACTCGTAGTGCGGCGCTTCAGGCCAGTTGTCGACTTTGCGTGAGTGATGCGAGTGCGTGCCGAGCACTTCTTGCAAACACACGACATCGGCGCCGACCGTGCGAACCGCGTCACGCAATTCCGGCAGGATGAATTTGCGGTTGAGCGCAGTGAAACCTTTGTGGGTGTTCACCGTCATAACCTTGAGGGATATGGGTACGACTATCACGCCTTCAGTTGTAAAGGCCTAGGCGCTGGTGGGCTGTAGGAACGCGCCACCTTCTCGGTCTTCTTGCTCGAGCCCGCATTGCTCCTACAACTTTGGCTGCCGCAACCCGACACTGTGCGGTGCAACTAGGGATACGGTGGAAATGGGTCTTTGAACTGTAGGGGCTCGTTCATCCAATCTGCATTTCAGCAAAGGGCATCGCCATGAAGAACCAACGTCTGTTTTCCGTGCTCACAGCCACGCTGCTGGGCATAGGCGGCTCAAATGCTATGGCGCAAGACAAGCCTGCGGCACCTGATCCATCCAAAGGCGCCCAGGGCAGCACGATCTCCCTGAAGAACGGGACGACCAATCCCCCGCAGCGTCCCGATGGCACTGCCCCCGTATCGCGAGACGCCATCAAGGACGAGACGCGCGCTGCGAACCGCGCGAAGACCATTCCAACGGGCGAAGCGAGCACGTTGGGCGCGCTGACCAAACAGCCCAACGAGGCGGCACAGGCGACGGGCGACATGTCCCGCAAGGAAGTCAGCATGGCAGGACGCAAGACCAAGCCCGTGCGAGGCGACAAGGTGGAGCGTCCGGACTTGCCTACCAATCCAGCCGCAGGCGGCGGCACGCCCCAGTAGTCTGCTAATCGATATGGGCTAAGCGTGGTCCGATCAGCCTTTGGCAGGAGGAGGCGGACGATGGCCGTCCGGGCCTTCATGGCCGCCATGCGCACCGTGGCCCATGCGCGCCGTTTCGACATCGAACGTCTTCTGCTGATCCGGGCTCAGGCCTGTATAGAAGGTACGCGTAGCTTCGGCACGCTTGGCGAACATTGCGGTGCGTTCGGTTTGGCGGGCTTGCATACGCTCGAGGCGTTGCGGCGTTGTCAATTTGGCGAAGTCGGCGCGGTCGGTCTCGTGCGACGGCGTGCCTGCCGGCGGCTGCGTCGATGCGGTGAAGCTGCTCCAGGCACCTTCTTGCGTGGGGCTGAGCTTCAGCTTTTCCTTCAGCGCCGCCAGGCGCTTAACCCGATGCGCCTGCCTATCGGCAAAACGCTTGGACGGGTCACCGCGGTCCATTCGGCGATGGTCGGCTGCGGGGCTGGCCTTGTCGACGGCAGCCTGAGCAACAGGCACTGCAGGTGCAGCGGTTGGCGCAGGCGGTGCCAGCTGCGCGAAGGCAGCCGAGGAGGCGAGGGTGGCGGTGGCCAGCAGGCTGGCAAAGAGAACGCGTTGGCGAAGTTTGATCATGACGTTGCTTCCTTTTGAAGCCTGCGACCGAAGGGCAGCAGGTGAGGGCAAGTGTGGAGGCCGTCTGTGTAGCTTCCGTGAGCGCGGAGTTAGCTTGCGTAAAGTTCGATTGACAGAGTCGGGCGGCGTCTTCTGCGAGATGCTGACGAGGCGCAGCCGCGGCGCAACGCCATTGATTAGGTTTACGTGCATTTCGCCCATGAAAACGCCACGCTCTTCGGTTTGATGTTCGGCGACGAGATCACCGACAGAAGGCGCCCGCTGCAACAGCGCCGCCATCGTCTGAGCTCTAAATTAATTGGTCACGCGCCTACAGTGCAGATCGGACCACTGGCGAAGAATGACTTGTGCTGAATCAACACTCACAGGGAATGCACATGCCAGCGTACGAAGCCGCTCAATGGGAAGCGGAAGATCTGGATTTCTCCCGCCTCGTGCTCGCCGACGTACACGACGACGAAAACCTTTTCTATCTCACCAGTTGTGCCTCTTTCATTGAAAGCGGTTCCGATCTCTACACGCGCAACCTGATCGACTTCTTTCGTGGCGATGCGGAGGTTGCCGATTGGCTTCGTGAGCGCTGGGAGCCTGAAGAGTTGAAGCACGGACGTGCCTTGCGAGCCTATGTGCGGCACGTCTGGCCGGAGTTCGCGTGGCAGCCCGCCTTCGATGCTTTTCTGGGCGAGTACGCCACCTACTGCAAGGTCGAAATGCTGGCGCCGACCCGCGCGCTCGAATTGGCGGCGCGCTGCGTGGTCGAGACCGGCACGGCGACCTACTACGGCGCACTCGCCCAAAGCACAAAAGAGCCGTTGCTTCACGAGTTGGCGGCTCGCATCGCTGCCGACGAGGTCAGTCACTACAAGAGCTTCTATCGCTTCTTCAAGCGGTATCGGGTCCAGGAAGCGCCGGGCCGCGCGCGCGTGTTCGCGACGGTCGGCCGGCGCACGCTGGAACTGAAGAGCGAAGACGCGGATTGTGCGATCAGACACGTGGTCAGGTCGCACATGCCCGCTCGTGCCGACGATCCGGCGTATCTTCAGCAGACCAGTGCGCGTATGAATGCGACCATTCGCCGCAACTTGCGGCCGGGCGCCACGCTCAAGATGCTGATGCGACCGCTGGAGCTGTCGCCGACCTTGCAGGCCATGGTGCAGTGGCCTATAGAGCAGTTCATGCAGCGCGTGTTCTTGCGCTAGCGGTCCACCATGCAAGCCTGCATCAAGGCAGGGCTTCGAGTTCCCAGGAGACGTTTTGCCACGCGATGCCGAAGCCGGGGGGCGAGATATGGTGCGCGCCTCGATTTCGCAATGCTTCGAGCGCCCATTCGGCGCCCGCCGCGACGCTGTCGATCAACGGAACCGGCACTTGGCTTGCGATATCTGCGGCCATGCCGGCGAGCCCCGCTCCGCCGAGGATCACGGCCTGTGCCTTGAACCGATCGGCAGCCTGGCAGCAGGCTTCTGCCAATAGCTTGCGGGCACCGACCGGGTCGGCGGCAAGCTGCGCACCGGTGGGCGCAACAGTGTGGATGCCGGCCAGCGTTTGCCCGTGGCCGAGCGCATTGGCAAGTCGGGAGAGCATCGACCGCCAGCGGTCGCCGCCTGTCACGATGGCGAAGCGCCCGTGCCACGCGGCCGCCGTGAAAGCCGCCTCGGCCAGGCCGCTCACCGGCACGCCGGCGCCATCGCGCAACGCAAACAGGCCGGGATCGCCGAAACAGCCGATGAGCACCGCGTCGGGCTTGAGCCCTTGCGCCTGCGCAACCGCCCAGCTGTCGAGCACCGCGTGGTTGCCGACCGCGTAGCTGGCTTCGTCCGAGATGTAGGGTGCGCCGAAGCGCGCCGTCAACGTGTGCACCGACAAGGCCGGGCCGGCGGCGGCTTGCACGTGGTGCTGCAGGAGCGCGGTGACGGAGGCCGAGATGTTCGGGTTGATGACGAGCAGGCTGGGCATCGCGTGTTGCTCAACGCGGCCGTGCGGCACGACGGCGTAGCAAGGCGGCCGAGCCAAGGGCAATCGCCATGACGCCGAACGACACGATGGTGGTCACCGTGCCGAGCGCGTAGATCGACGGCGTGGTCACTGTCGAGGTCAAGCCCTGCAGCTCGAGCGGCAGCGTGTTGACGTCGCCGATGGCCTGCGAGGTGCGCGCGATTTCGTCCCAGCTGAGCGTGAAGCCGAACATGCCGATGCCGACAATCGAAGGGCCGATCAGCGGGAGCACGACGAACCTGAAGGCTTGCCATGGCGTGGCGCCGAGGTCGCGCGCGGCTTCCTCATACGCCGGGTTGAAGCGGTTGAACACGGCGAACATGATGAGAAGGCCGAAGGGCAAGGTCCACGTCAGATGCGCGCCGAGCGCAGAGGTAAAGAGGCCGAGCGCTGTGCCGTAACTTTCGAGCATTTCGGTCGCACCCATGGCCGTGAGCGCCTCCTTGATGCCGCTGTCGATCAGTCGAAATTGCAGGCCGATGCCGAGCGAAATGATGATCGACGGCATGATCAAGCTCGCCACCGTGATGAAGAAAAGCGCGTTGCTGCCAGTGAGCTTCTTCCGGAACGCTAGGCCGGCCAGTACCGAGAGCACGACGGTGAAAGCCATGACGACGGCGCCGAGTGCCAGTGAACGCCTGAAAGCTGCGCCGATGTCTACCGTGCCCAAGCCCTCGGCCAGTTTGTAGAACCAGTGCAAAGAGACGCCGCGCAGTGGGAACGTCAACCCGCCTCCGGGGCCCTGGAAACTGAGCACGAAGATCGTGATCATCGGGCCGTATAGAAAAATGACGAAGAGGGTGAAGACGATCGCCAGCGGCCAGAAGCCGGGGGAGCGTTGTTCGCCTATGCGGTTGCTCATAGCGTCAAAGCTCCTTCCTGATGTCGACGAGCCGGGTCAGGCTCCAGATGATCATCAGTACGACGGCCAACAGGATCATCGCGTTGGCTGCGGCGAGCGGGAATTGCAGGTACGAGGTCTGAACCTGGATGATCTTGCCGATGGAGGCGATCTGCTGGCCGCCCATCACGCCGATGGTGACGAAGTCGCCCATCACGATGGTGATCACGAAGATGGAGCCGATCAAAATGCCGGTGCGCGACAGCGGGACGATCACGTTCCACAGGGTCTGCCAGCCGGACGCGCCGGAGTCGCTGGCGGCTTCGAGCAGGCTGCGGTCGATGCGCATCATGCTGTTGAAGATCGGCACGATCATGAACATCGTGTAGAGGTGCACGAATGCGAGCACCACCGAGAAATCGGAGAACAGCAACCACTCGATCGGGTCGTGGACCACGCCCAGACTTATCAAGCCCTGGTTGACCAGCCCGTTGCGACCCAGCAGCGGAACCCAAGAGATCATGCGGATGACGTTGGAGGTCCAGAAAGGCACCGTGCACAGAACGAAAAGCACCGTCTGCATCGTCGACGAACGCACGTGGAACGCCAGAAAGTAAGCGACCGAAAAACCGATGAGCAACGTGATGCCCCAGACCAGCAGACAGAACTTGAGCGTGCTGATGTAAGTGCTGAGCGTGACGCAAAAGTCACCGTTGTCGGTGAGGTGCGTGCAGCCTTCGAAGATGCCGATGTAGTTGCGAATCGAGATCGCAGGAATAAGCTCGTATTCGTTGAAGTTCCATAAGCTGACCATCGCGACCAGCGCCAACGGAATCAAGAAGAAGAGCAGGAACACCAGCGCGAACGGCGCCGCCTGCCACCACGCCTTCACGGTGTGGCTGGGCAGGGACGCGGCGTGACCGGAAGTTGCTGGTGCGCTCATGAATCAATGTTGGAAGAGGAGTGTTCCTGAGGCGAGCAACAGTGTTCAGGCTGCTACGAATTCGTTCCACTTCTTGACCATGTACTCGTTCTCGTCCATCACCGCGTTCCAGCAGGCGATGCCGCCCATGCGTTCTTCATAACTGCCGCCGTCGCGGATTGCGCCGGTCTTGGCCAGCACGTCGCCGTTCGGGCTCTTGATGTCTTGCGGGGCGGGCTTGCCTTCCATCCAATAGGCCCACTCGTAGCCTTCCATCTTGGCTTTGGCGGTGTCGAGCACGGCGCTGTAATAGCCCTGGCGATTGAGGTATGCACCGGCCCAGCCGTCGAGGAACCAGTTGATGAACTCGTAGGCGCCGTCGAGCTTCTTGCCGCTCAGGGTGGCCGGCAAACCGAAGCCGGCAGCCCAGGCGCGATAGCCTTCTTTCAGTGGCTGGAAGTTGCAGGCGATGCCCTTGGTGCGCACTGCCGTGACGGCCGGCGACCACATCGACTGGATAACGACTTCGCCCGAGGCCATCAGGTTGACCGATTCGTTGAAGTCCTTCCACAGCGCGCGGAACTGGCCGGCCTTCTTGGCTTCGATCAGCGTCTTGATGGTCAGGTCGATCTCGGCCTTGGTCATGTTGCCCTTGTCGGCGTACTTGTGGATGCCCTTGGCTTCGACCACCATGGCGGCGTCCATGATGCCGATCGACGGAATGTTGAGGATGGCGGCCTTGCCCTTGAATTCGGGGTTGAGCAACTCGGCCCACGACGTGATCGGGCGCTTGATGAGGTCGGGGCGAATGCCCAGCGTGTCGGCGTTGTAGACGGTCGGGATCAACGACATGAATTGCGTGGGCGTGGTCGAGAATTTCTTCGACTTTTCGCTTTCAAGGTAGATCACCTTCTTGGGTGCGGTGCCCTGGTCGCCGACCTTCTTGCCGCCCACTTCGCCCTTGGTGAAGAGCGCTGTGATTTTGTCGGCGTTCTTGATCTTCTTGACGTCGATGCCCTTTAGGTTGCCAGTCGGCACGATCTTCTTGAGCGAGAAGAATTCGGTGTCGATCAGGTCGAAGCTGTTGGGCGCGGTCACGGCGCGCTTGGTTACGTCGTCGGTGGTCACGGCCACGTACTGGATCTCGATGCCGGTGTCGGCCTTGAACTGCTCGCCGATGGCCTTGTCCTGGTTGACTGCCGTACCGAGGTAGCGCAAGACGATTTTTTCCTGTGCATTCACGAAGGGCGCGACGCCCGCAGCGAGGATGCCGGCCATGCCCGCGCCGCCTTGCAGCAGGACGCGGCGCTTGACGCCATTGGCAGAAGAATCGTCGATAGGGTCGGACATGAGGAGGCCTTCAGGTTTGTGGTTTGAGAGAAAGGGATCGGAAGGAATCGAAAGGGGTGTTTCGTCAGGCCGGAATGACCGCCAAAACTTCGGTCGCATCGCGGACGACCGGTGCCGCGCTCGATGAATGTGGTGGTGCTCCGCGTTCCAACGGCCGCCTGACGCCGGAGCCGAGAACCCGTGCATCGGCTTCGTGCCACGAAAGAGTGACCTGTTCGCCCTGTGCATAGGGCCGGGCCAGAAAGGGTGCTTCGCTCAGCAGCACCGACACGGCCTTGCGGCCCGGCGCGCCCTGTAGCAATTCCAGGCCGAGCAGCACATAGGTGCCCTGGTATTCAACATCGGTAATCTGCGCGGCCACCGAGCCGGCACCTTTGGCGGGTTCGGTGGCCGGCGTGATCAGCATGTGGTCGTTACGCACCGCGATCGGGCCGTTCGGCGTGTCGATCACGTTGTGGCCGCCCATGAAGCGCGCGACGAATTCGCTGGCCGGGTGGTTGTAGACCTCGTGCGGTGAGCCCACCTGTTCGATCAGCCCGTGATTCATGACCACCATGGTGTCGGCCAGCGCCATCGCCTCTTCCTGCGAGTGCGTGACGTGGATGAAGGTCAGGCCCAGCTGCTTTTGCCAGCGACGCAGCTCGGCGCGCATCTGGATTCGGAGGAAAGGGTCGAGCGCCGACAGCGGCTCGTCGAGCAGCAGCACGCGCGGTTCGGTGATGAGGGCGCGCGCCAGCGCCACGCGCTGTTGCTGGCCACCGGAGAGTTCGGCCGGCTTGCGTTCGGCCAGATGTCCCATGGCCACGCGTTCCAGCAGGTCACGCGCCTGCTTGTGACGCTCGACCTTGCGGACGCCTTTCATCTTCAGGCTGAAGGCGACGTTGTCGAGCGCGGAGAGATGCGGAAAGAGCGCAAAGCTCTGGAACATCATGGCCGTGCCGCGGGCTGCGGCGGGCAAGTCGGTGATGTTGCGGTTGTCGAGCAGGATGTCGCCGCTCGACACCGACTCGTGGCCGGCAATCATGCGCAAAGTCGTGCTCTTGCCGCAGCCTGAAGGGCCGAGCAGACAGCAGTAGCTTCCGCTGGCGATGCGCAGATTGATCTGGTCGACGGCCGCAGGCGTGCCAACAGCGTATTGCTTGGTCAGCGAGACGACTTCGACAGCCGCGGGCGGCAGGGCAGTGACAGCATCCATGTGATGCGGTTGTGCAAGACATGTGCCAGTCGTGCGAACGCTCTAGCGCACTTTAGTGGTGCGATGTCTGGTTCGGCAAGATCTTGGTCAGCGTAGAAATGGGGCGCGTGTGCGGATTTGAAAATCCGCAATCCGATTGGTGGCTGAAGTGATGGATGTCTGAACCCATGCACTCAACGACCCGATCGGCACTCAAATCAGGGCGGTGCGAACTTGGCCGCGGCAACGTTTTTGAGCAGCGCATCGCGCTGAAAACGGGTCACGCCGCGCACCCCTTCGGCGACCCACTTGGCGCGGGTGGCGTCGATGCTGCCGTCGCGTTGCCATTTCTCGACAGCGACCTGCGGGTTGTTGAGCATCGCGGCCATCCAGACGGCCTGCGCCGGTTCTAGCTTGGCGGCGCTGCGCTTGAAGTAGCGCCTGGCGGCAGAGTCGGCACCGCAAAGGTCTGTGCCCCATGGCGCGTTGTCGAGGTACAGCTGCAGGATGCGCGCCTTGCCAAGGGTCTGTTCCATCTCGACTGCGTAGAGCAGTTCGCGCAGCTTGCGCTCGGCGGTGCGGTCGCTGCCGGTGACAAGGAGCCGGGCCAGCTGCTGCGTCAGGGTGCTGCCGCCGCGCTCTACATGGCCGCTCTTCTGGTTGCTATCGATCGAGGCGGTGAGCTCGGTCAGGTCGTAGCCGGTGTGGGTGAAGAAGCGCTGGTCTTCGGCGGCGATGACGGCGCGTGCCAGCCAGCTGTCGTTGCTCAGTTTGGCGGGCGCGCCGCAACTGGTGCGGGCGCCGAGCATCGCCTCGGTGCCGAGCCCTTCGACGGTGAACTGCGCGATGCGCGGCTGCAGCGCGAAGGTGCCGGCCGGCAGGTTGAACTGGCCGCGCATGGCCACGGTGCCGCCGATGCGGGCGCGTTGCAACTCAGGCAACGTGGGTGCGAGTACCGCGTACCAGAGTGCGATGGGCGCGTCGGGCAGATCGACGTTGACAGGCAGTGATTTGGGTGTGAGTCGGCCGTCCCAGTTGCCACGCAGGAGGGTAGCTCCGGCGGCAGCTGCATTGGCTGCAGGCGCCGCCTCGAGCGTGCCGGCCAGCGCGTTGCCGTCGCGACGCACGGTGGCGGTCAAGCGGTCCAACCGGATCGGTACCGAGCCGAGCGACGGTACCGATGCAATGCATGGAGCGCAGCGCAACTCGAGTGCGCCGACGCTGTCGTTCCAGGCGAAACGCACGGTGCCGAAGCGCGTGTCGAGCGAGCGGCCGTCGAGCCACGGCGCAAACCACGGCGACGTGGCCACGCGAATGGCCGACGGCACGCCGACATCGAAGTCGACCGGGCCGAGCTTGATGCGCGTCTGCCACTCGCCGGCTGCCGGTGCCAGGGTCAAGCGCCCGATCAACGCTGCCGCCACACAGGTGGTGATCACAAGGGCCAGTAGCCCGAACAGCACGAAATGCACGGTCTTCTTCACGGTTTTTCCGCCCTCTCTTATTCGATATCGTTACATCGGTCTGGCCACGCTGGCGACAGTGATGGCCTCCCATGGCCCGGTCGAGCGACCGCTGGCCGCCGCCCAGTACCAGGCTGAAGTGTCGGTGAAAGAGGCGCCCGTGGCATCGACGATGCGCTCGCAGACACGCAGGGTTTGTCCCTGTTGGCTTGATCGGCTCACGGCATTGCGCGCTGCATTGCGTTCCGCGTTGAAGCAACGCCACAGCCGTTCTTGCGCATCTCGCTCCAGCCGCGCCTGTGCGATGCGATAGCCCAACGCACGGTAGCAGTCGGCGGCCGGATGCAGCATGCGGGTCGGCGCCTCGACCTGCCGCAACACGAACACCTGCTCGCCGTCGGTCATGCGCACGATGACGCCCGGAAAGCGATCGGCGAAGCGATGCTCGACCTCGCTCAAGGCGAGTGGACGCAGTGGCACGCCGTCCCATTCGCGCGGCCATTCGTGGAAGGTGGCGATCGGTTGCTGTGCGACCGGCGGGGTGCGCAGCGCGGCCGCGGTGCTCCACACGAGGCACATCAGCATGGCGGCACCGAACAGGCTTTTATGCATTGCGCGGTGGATGAAGCGATTGGCGAACCAGTGGTCAAAGAGCGGTAGCGACACGACGGCCTCCTGGGGATGTAATCACGCCGGGGACGGCTTTGGCCGTCCGCCTCGCCATGGCCCAGGCGATGCCGCCGCAGACCATCGACAGCAGCAACAAGCCGAATGCGTCGTGCGCCCAGGGCGCCAGCGCGTGCCCGGCACCTTCGAACGCCACCAGCACCGCGTTGCGCACGATGTTGCCGAGCAGCACCAGCAGTCCGACCACGGGCAGCCGCGTCGCGAACTGCCTGTCGTTGCGCTGCGCCCACAACGCGACGGCGCAGGCGGTGAAGTAACCGAACCAGACCATTTGCACGCCAGAGCAAGGCGCGTCGACGATGACCATTCGTCCATCGACCAGCAGCGCGGTGCCTTCGCGCATCACTTCGAAGCCAGGTGCCAGCAACCAACGGCTGGCCTCGGCCGTGACCACGCGCAGCGGATAGCCGGCATCGAACTGCAGCGACGAGAGCAGGGGCAGGGCCAACACCGCGAGCCCGACCACCGGCAACGCGGCGATGCGCTTCGGCAGGAAGGCGATGAGGCCGCAGGCCAGCGCCAGCACGGCCAGCAGACCGGCCGCGAGCGGCGGCACAGCAGCCACGACGCCGAGGCCGGTGCGAGTCAGGGTGGAGAGCAACGTGCCGCACGTCGCCAGCGCCATCCAGCCGAGGCGCGGTGCAGCGCGAAGCTCGCGTCGAAGATGCCAGACCAGCACAGCGAGCGAGGCCAGGGCGAGCGCACCGAGCGGATCGTCGGAGCCGTCACGCATGCGGATGACCATCCAGCACCAGGTCGGCGTCAGCGCTGCGAACTGCAGTGCCAGCCAGCCGGCGGCCGGCAGTCGATCGACGTGGATGCTCCAGTCCACCAAGCGGGGATGGTGTCGGGCAAGGTAAGCGAGCGTCATGGCGTTCGATCGCTCCGTTCAAGCGGTGAAGCGGCGGTCGTCGTGCCGGTGCGCACGGCGGCGCAGCATCGCGAGCATCGAAAGAACCACCGCGATGGCGCCTAGCGTCTCCGGCTCCGGTGTGCTCGGCACTTCGGCACCCAACGTTGCGCCACCGACAGCGAGCTCGCTTACGCCCTTGGGCAACGGTACCGGCTGGTTCACGGCCACGGTGTTCTGCGGCGCGACGTTGCGCACCACCTTGTCGACCGCGATGAAGCTGGTGTACTGCGTCAGCAGGCTGTATTGCAGGCCGAGGTCGGTGATGCGCTGCTTGAAGCTGTCGCCGCCTTCAAGCGTCTCCTGGTCGCTCAGCGACGCGATGCGGTGGCGGGCCCACAGGCTGCGCAGTGCGGCAGTGTCTTGACGCACGGCGCCGTCGACCTTCAGCTCTTGCCGGTACGGGCCATTGGCGCTGCGGCCTTCGATGAAGATGCGGCCCTTGGCCACGCCATCGGCATTCGCGCGCCACTTGCCGAAAACGATCACCGGGCGCTCGCCCATGACATCGGGCAAGGCGGCCGGCTCGACGTCGTACACATCGATTCCTTCGAACTTAGCCTTGACACTCGTCAGCACCGGCGACTCGACCATGCGACGAAAGCGCGCGGCTTGCTCGGTCGCCTGGACAGGGTCGGTGATGACGAAGGGCTCGCCCATGCCGGCGCGTGCGAGACCTTCCATCAGGCTGCGGTTGACCGATGAGCCAATGCCGAATGCGAAGACGTTGGCTTGCGAGAGGTTCTTGCGCACCAGCTCGAAGGCCTCCCGCTCGACCGTCACATAGCCGTCGGTCACGACCACCACGGTGCGTGAAACGTCGGGCTGCTTGGGCTCGGCGTAGACGCGCTTCAACGCGGGGATGAGTTCGGTGCTGCCGCTGCCGCTGTAGTTTTGAATCGTCGCGAGCGCTTGCTCGATGTTGGCGCGCGTGGCCGGCACCGAGTGCGGCGACAGCATCTTGTTGCTTCCTGAGAACAGCAGCACATTGAACGTGTCGCTGGTGCGCAGTCCGCCGAGGAGTTCGCGCAACAGCACTTTTGCCGTGTCGAGCGGGAAGCCGTGCATCGAGCCCGAGATGTCGACCACGAAGATGTAATCGCGTGGCGTGATGGCGGTGGCCGCGACCGACTTGGGCGGCTCGACCATCGCGAGGAAGAAGTTCTCCGCCATCGCGCCACCCTCGCCGCCCTGGCCCTTGAAGAGCATAAGGCCCGACTCGATCTTTTCGCCGGCCAGACGGTAGTCGAGCACGAAGTCGCGGTTGTCGGCTGGCTCGGCGCTTTGCGTCAACGCGATGTCGGCGTGTTTGTCTTCATTGTTCTTTTCGTCGCCCTTCCTTACGTCGATGCTGTGCGTGCGCGAGCGCACTTCCTTGATGCCCATCGGCGTGTCGATCGCTACCTTCATTTTGAAAGTCGTGCTCGGCGCCACGGCTGCACGCAACACCGGCTGCGCGACCCAGGTCGCATTGACCTGCGAAGACTGCGGACTGTTGTAGCGCGGGCCGACGACCGTCGGAAAAACGAACTGGTAGTTGCCAGACTGCGGCACCAGCAACTCGGTGTAGTGCAGCTCGACCTGGATGTCGTCACCCGGAAGGATGTTGGCGACGTTCATCTGAAAGACGTTGGGCAAATGCTGCTCGAGCAGCGCGGCAGTCTTGCCTTCTTTCTTTGCGGTGTCGTATTCGATCTGCGCCTGCTGCTTCTCGCGGATCTGCGCGGTGATGAGGCGGTCGGCCAGCCGCACATTGAGTCCGTTCACTGCGGCCTTGGTCGAGCCTGGGAATACGTACTTGGCTTCGATGGCCCGCTGCCCTTCGTTGCGATAGTGCTGCGTGACCGTGACGTCGGCAATGACGCCCGAGATGTGCACGTTGACCTCGGTGCCCTTCAACGGAAGGCGATCGACCGTCGGGTCGTCGCCGTTCACGAAGAAGTACGGGCTCTCGGTTTTGAGACGAGGCCCGGGTGCCTCCTGGGCATGCAGCGGTCGCACACCGAGGGCGACGAAGCCCAGCGCGGCGAGGCCCAGGGTGGTCGCCCAGAGCCAGCGGGCCGGACGGGCGGATGCGTCGTTGTCGGCGTTGTCGTTTAGGTTGTGGCAGGTGTCCATGACAGCTTCTTCTCCGGTGCGTGCGACGGTGCACAGGACTGAATGTCGGATCCGGCGGAGAAGCCGTTATGAAGCTTTCGCGCTGCGACTTCGAAGGCCGGACGGCTTCTGTGAAGTCTGTGTGAAGTAACCCAGGCGACGCACTTCATACGGACTTCGGATGGCGCGGCGAGAATCGGATCGTTCCACATCAGGGAGAAAAAAATGTTCAAGAGTCTTCGCAATTCAGTTCTGTTCAAGGTCGGTGTTCTCGTATTGCTGACCTTGTTGTTATGCATTCCGCTGGCCGAGATTGGCTCGCTGATCAACGAGCGCGGTGGCAGTCGACGCGAGGCGGCGGAAGAGCTTGGGCAGACCTATGCCGGCCGGCAGACACTGGTGGCGCCGCTGCTCGTCGTCCCGTACACCGAGCGCTGGTCCGAAGAGCAGCGCAACGCCGCCGGCAATGTGACGGGCACTGCAGCGAAGACCAAATCGCTCACGCACATAGAGTTTCCAGAGACCCTCCACATTGAGGGCAGGATGACGCCGCAGCAGCGCTATCGTGGCATCTTCAACGTGCTGTTCTATACGTTCAATGCCGAACTTGCAGGACGCTTTGCGGCCTTCGATCTGGCCTCGATCCCGCACAGCGAAGCAAGGTCAGTGATTGAAGCGGGCACGCCGTACCTCGCACTCGGTGTCAGTGATGTGCGCGGCCTCGATGGCTCACCGGCGCTGACGCTGGCAGGCGAAAGCCTGCGCTTCATGCAGCGTGTTCCAGGCCTCGGCAAAAAAGATGCGTGGCTTGCGGGTGGTATCCATGCACCGCTGGCCGGTGCCGCCTTGAAAGCGTGGACTGCTAAAGAAGCGCTGCCGTTTGCCTTGAAGCTCGTCTTGGTCGGGCAAGAGACGCTGTCCATCGCGCCGATCGCCGACGACACGACTGCGCATATCGCTTCGCCATGGGCCGCGCCGAGCTTCGGTGGACGCTTCCTGGCATCGGAACGCAGCGTGACGCCTGAGGGCTTCGATGCCCGTTGGCGCGTGTCGTCGCTCGTGAGCGCGACGCGCGAGCAGGTGCGCTCGGGTGTCGGTGGGCCTCACGGCGCTGCGTTGGAAACCTTCGACGTGACCTTGGCCGAGCCGCTCAACGTCTACGCGATGTCGACACGCGCCGTAAAGTACGGCGCGCTTTTCGTCGGACTTGTCCTGATGGCTGGCTTCATGTTCGAACTTTTTCGCAAGTTGCGGCTCCATCCTGTGCAATACGGTCTGGTCGGCCTGTCGATCGCGCTGTTCTTCCTGCTGCTGCTGGCGCTGTCTGAAAAGCTCCTGTTCTGGCAGGCCTATTCTGTTGCTGCAACAGCGAGCGTGTCACTGCTCGCCGTGTACTTCAGCTCAGTGCTCGGCGGCTGGCGGCGCGGCGTTTCTTTTGCTGCCTTCGTGGCGCTCCTGTATGGCGCGCTGTACGGGCTGCTCGCTTCCGAGAGCAATGCGTTATTGCTCGGCGCCTTGCTCGTGTTCGGCATGCTGGCAGTACTGATGCTCGCGACGCGCAAGGTGGACTGGTACGCGCTGTCGAACCAGTCGCCGTGACATCCGGCGGCTGCGCATCGTCGCTACTTTTATTCTGACATCGAGGCTCGTATGGTTCCGTTCTCCAGGCTTATGAAATGGACTGCCATTGCCGCAGCGGCGGGTGCAGTAGCGCTGCTGCTCGTGGTCGGTGTCGCGCTGGCTGTCATCTATCCGAAGCTCCCCGACGTGTCGTCGCTGTCCGACTACCGGCCCAAGCTGCCGCTGCGCATCTTCTCGGCTGAAGGCACGTTGATCGGCGAGTTCGGTGAAGAGCGCCGCACGCTGACGCCGATCGCGTCCATCCCCAAGTCGATGAAAGACGCGGTGCTGGCTGTCGAAGACGCGCGCTTCTACGAGCACGGCGGCGTCGATTCGCTGGGACTCATGCGCGCGGTGCTTGCCAATTTGCGCGGCGGTATGCGACAGGGCGCATCCACCATCACGCAGCAGGTCGCGCGCAACGTCTACCTGAGCTCCGAACGCACGCTGAGTCGCAAGGTCTATGAGGCATTGCTCGCCTTCAAGCTCGAGAGGCGGCTGAGCAAGGACCAGATCCTCGAGATCTACCTCAACCAGATCTACCTGGGCAACCGCGCCTATGGCTTCGCTGCTGCGGCGGAGGTCTACTTCGGCAAGCCCTTGCAAGACATCACGGTGGCCGAAGCCGCGATGCTCGCCGGCCTGCCGAAGTCGCCCGGCACCGCCAACCCGATCAACAGCCCGACGC
This sequence comes from Variovorax sp., assembly GCA_025352265.1. GTDB lineage: Bacteria > Pseudomonadota > Gammaproteobacteria > Burkholderiales > Burkholderiaceae_C > Variovorax. The sequence goes on from JANXTS010000055.1 coordinate 63,293, forward strand.
GGGCGCGCGCCCGGCAGCTGCACGTGATCGACCGCATGAAGGAAACCGGGTTCATCACTGCTGCACAGGCCGATGAGGCGAGGCAAGAGCCGCTGCATCTGCGCGATGCGTCGGATCCGAACCGGCCGCACGCCGAATACGTAGCCGAGACAGTGCGCCAGCTGATGTACGCACAGTACGGCGACAGCATCTACACGCGCGGCCTGTCCGTACAGACCACGCTGGTGGCGGCCGATCAGCAGGCGGCGTATCGCTCGTTACGCAAGGGCATCATGGATTACGAGCGGCGCCAGATCTACCGCGGCCCCGAGGCCTTCGTCGATTTGCCAGACGACCCCAAAGCGCTCGACGATGCGGTCGACGACGCATTGGCAGATCACCCAGACAACGACGATGTGTTGTCCGCCGTGGTGCTCGCTGCGGCGCCGAAGTTGGTGACTGCGGTGCGCGGCAACGGTGACATCCTGCAGATCATGGGCGACGGATTGCGTCTCGGCCAGCTCGGTCTTTCCGAAAAAGCCGGTCCCAACATCAAGGTGCGCCGCGGTGCGGTGATCCGCGTGATGAAGACGCCGCGCAACACCTGGGAGATGGCCCAGCTGCCAGAGGTCGAAGGTGCGTTCGTCGCAGTCGATCCGCGCGACGGGGCGATCAAGGCGATGGTCGGCGGTTTCGATTTCGGCAAGAGCAAGATGAACCGCGTGACGCAGGCATGGCGCCAGCCGGGCTCGAGCTTCAAGCCCTTTATCTATTCGGCCGCGCTCGAGAAGGGCTTCACGCCGGCCACCGTGGTCAACGATGCGCCGCTGTTCTTCGATGCAGCCGCCACGGGCGGCCAGCCTTGGGAGCCGAAGAATTTCGAAGGCACTTTCGATGGCCCGATGACGTTGCGGCATGCGCTGCAGGAGTCGAAGAACCTGGTGACTGTTCGTGTGCTGCAGTCGATCGGCACGCAGTACGCGCAAGAGTGGATCACGCGCTTCGGCTTCGACAAGGACAAGCATCCGGCTTACCTGCCGATGGGTCTCGGTGCCGGCTCGGTGACGCCGATGCAGATGGCGACGGCCTACTCGGTGTTCGCCAACGGCGGCTATCGCATCGACCCGCATCTGGTGACGCGCATCACCGACCGCGACGGCAAGGTGCTGAGCGAAGTAAAGGCGCCGGTGCTCGACGAGAGCAACCGCGCCATTCCGGAGCGCAATGCTTATCTGATGGACAGCTTGTTGCAGAGCGTGATGAAGGGCGGCACCGGCGCCAAGGCTTATCAAGCGCTCAAGCGCGACGACATCTATGGCAAGACGGGCACCACCAACGATTCGGTCGACACCTGGTTTGCAGCGTTCCAGCCGACGATGGTCGGCATCGCATGGGTCGGCTACGACACGCCGCGCAAGCTTGGGGTACGTGGCGAGACCGGCGGCAGCTTGAGTTTGCCGATCTGGGTCAACTACATGCAGGCCGCGCTCAAGGGCGTGAAGGTTGCCGAGGTACCCGAGCCGCCGGGGCTGATGCACGTGGATGGCGAGCTGTTCTTTGACGACTACGGACCGGGCCGGGGTGTGGCGAGCCTGGGGCTGGATGCGGCACCCGTCGTGCCGGCAGAAACGTTGGCCGGGGAGCAGGTGGCGCCGGTTGCACCCGTAGCGGAGCGCAATCGGATTCTGGATATGTTCAAGTGACGCTGCGAGTCGCATCCCTGGCCAGATAAGACAGCGGCAACGTCAACGTCGCCACTGCCCCGCCGCCCTTTGCATTCGCCAGCTCGATGCGCCCGCTGTGCAGTGCGGCGATCTCCTTGACGAAGGCCAACCCCAGTCCGGTGCTCTTCTTCATCGTGTGCGGACGCGCTAGCGAATAGAACTTCTCGAATACCTTGGATTGCGCATAGTCCGGAATGCCCGCGCCATGGTCGCGCACGGTGACGATCGCGTTACGGCCCGCGAGACGCAGCGCGACCGTAACCTCGCTTGCATCGGGCGAAAAGTCGATCGCGTTCGCGAGGAGATTGCTCGCTGCTTGCTGCAACAAAAACCGATCGCCATCGCAATACAGCTCGCCGAGGTCTTCTCGTGGCCCATCGACCGCGACCGTGATGTCGCGCGCCGAAGCGCTGGTGCGGGCGCTATCGGCCACCTCGCGCAGCAGCACACCGAGCGCAACCGGCTCGGTGCGGTCCAGCACGCGCCTGGTTTCCAGCGCGGTCAGTTCCATCATGCGGTCGACGATCTGTTGGATGCGCTCGGTCTCCTGCGCGATGTTGCCAAGAAAGCGCTCGCGTTCGGCTTCGGGCATGCCGCCTTCTTGCATCAGCTCAGCGGCACCGCGAATGGCTGACAGCGGGCTCTTGATCTCATGCGTGAAGGTCTGCACGTAGTCGGCGACGTAGTTGCGGCCGGTGACGGCGTCGCGCATTCCGCCGAACGCACCGCGCACCATCGCGATGGCGCGCCGCACCATGCGCACCGGATGAAAGCCGCGTTGCGTGCGCAGCCAGGCGATGTAGTCGGCGGTGAGGCCGAAGGGTCGCACCAGCCACATTGACAGGATGAGCGTGAAGAGCAACAGCGCGGCGGCCGAGCCGGCGCCGACCCACAATGTGCGCGCCCGTGCGTCCTCGATGAACTGGCCGAAGCTCTGCACCGGCTTGCCGAGGCTGACGACGCCGACGATCTCGTTGTTCCAGCGGATCGGCGCGCCGACGTACATCACCGAAGTGCGCGGATCGTTTTCTACGTCGCGCGAGGTGCGTGCGCCGTACAGGCCGGCGAGCGATTTGGTCACGTCGTTCCATTGCGAGTAGTCGGCGCCCTGGTTGCGCCCGAGCGAGTCGAACAGCACGCGGCCGCTGCGGTTGGTCACGTAGGCACGCAACTCGACGCGGCTCTTGTGCAGGTTGTAGATCTGCGCGGAGAACTCGCGCGCGTAGACCGACTTGAAGATGGGGTCGAGCCGGGCCGGGTTGATGGCGCCGGCGATGACGTCCTGCTCGATCATGCTGGCCATGAGTTGCGTGGTGTCGACCAGCGACTCTTCGGCGGACTCGCGATAGCGTGGGTCGATGTCGAGCACCACGCGATACAACAGGAACGCGATGCCTGCGCTGTAGATCAGCAGGATGCCGATGAAGATTCTCGTGCGGCGGCTCACGCTTTCAGGCCGGGTTTTGCGGCAGGTCTTCGTTCAGCGCGTAGCCGGTGCCGCGCAGCGTGCGGATCGGCTCGATGTCGGGCGCAATGGCCTTGAGCTTGGCGCGCAAGGTCTTGACGTGCGCATCGACGGTGCGGTCGAAGCTGTCGCTGGCGTCGTCCCATACGTGCTGCAGAAGCTCGTCGCGCGTGAAGACGCGACCGGGGCGCTGCACCAGCAGGCGCAGCAGGCCGTACTCGTAGCGCGAAAGTTCGAGCGGGCGGCCGTAGTAGCGGATCTGCATGCGCTCGGCGTCGAGTGCGAAGGGTGTCGTGGCAACCGGTGGCGTGGTCGTCGTTTGGGTTGTAGAGAGTGACACAGCGCCGCCCTGCCGCACGCTGCGCCGCAATACTGTTCGCACCCGCGCCACCAGTTCACGCGGCGAGAACGGTTTGGCGATGTAGTCATCTGCACCGAGTTCGAGGCCAACCACGCGATCGATTTCGTCACTGCGGGCCGTCAAGAAAATCATCGGTACTTCAGGCGCGCCAGTGCTTTGCGTGATTGCCTGCAATCGCTTGAAGAGCTCAAAGCCGTTGAGGTCAGGCAGGCCGACATCGAGGATTGCAAGGGCCGGCGGCCGTGCGGTGAACTGCGCGATGGCCTCTTGCGCGGTGGCGCACCAGACCGGCTCGAAGCCATCGCTCTTGAGCACATATTGCAGCGTGTCGGCGATGCCTGTCTCGTCTTCCGCGATCAGGATGCGCAGTTTGGATGACGTGGAAGGCGGCGCTGGAAGCGATGACGGAGGCGGTGACGACATGCACGGCATCGTAGCGTTGCCTTCGGGGTGTCAGGCTGGGTCTGTGCCAGCAGCTGCCAACGCTCCCGGTCTTGGGTGACCGGTTCGTGGACAACGGAGTGGGCGGAGAATGCCTCGCTCGCGTATGGACAATGGCCGTTTTTGGGCGTCAACGGGATCGCATAGCGACGTTCCAAGGCTTGCTTGTTCTGCGACATCGCGAGCCGCTTGCTCCCGTTGCAAAGAGCTCAGGCAGACCCTGCCAGGTCTTCCAGGATCGGGCAGTCGGGGCGAGCATCGCCATGGCAGCAATGCACCAGATGTGCCAGCGTGCCGCGCATGGCCTGCATGTCTGCGATACGCTGCTCCAGCTCGTCAAGGTGTTTTTGCGCGATGCGCTTCACGCTTGCGCTGGCGCGGCGGCGGTTGTGCCACAGACCGACCAGTTCGCCGATCTCGTCTATCGAAAAACCGAGATCACGCGCCCGCTTGATGAAACGCAAGCTGTGCACATCGGCGTCGCTGTACTGCCGATAACCGCTTTCGGTGCGTGCCACGGAAGGCAGCAGCCCCAGACCTTCGTAGTGCCGCACCATGCGAGGCGACACACCAGATCGGCGCGACGCCTCCCCTATCGCGACATTGACAAGACTGGTGTCGATGTTGCTCACTTACTGCACCCGGTAGCCGGCGTTCTCTATGGCCGCAACGATGTCCTGGCGCGGCAGCGGGCTCAGCACGTCGGCATGTCCGGTCTCCAGATCGACCGTGACTTGAGCTTCCGGGTCGACGGCCTGCACCGCGTTTTGTACCGTGCTCACGCAGTGGCCGCAACTCATGCCGGCGACGTTGAATTTTTGACTCATCTTGATGTTCCTTTGGTTGAGAGATTGAACGGACCAGCGCCGAGTTTGATCCCTCTCACGATGTCAATGTCCAGAGAAAGGTCACAGTTTCTGCTTGACCTTGTCATGGTGAGAGGCTTTAGTCTGCGCCGATGGATTCTTCTTCGGCCATCCCGGCTCCCTTGCAAACCATCGACATCGCCATCGGCGGCATGACCTGCGCTTCGTGTGTCGCGCGCGTGGAAAAGGCGCTGGACCGGGTGCCGGGCGTGCGCAATGCCAGTGTCAATCTCGCGACCGAATCGGCACGGGTGGTCGCGTCGTCACTTCCAGCGGGTGTCGGCGAACTCGATGCATTGCTGCGGCGGGCTGTGCGAGCCGCCGGCTACGAGCCGCGCGCCGCGCAAGCCGCGGATGCGTGGTCGGACGCCGCGGCGGCTTCGCCCTGGCAAGGCTTCGCGCCGGTTGCAATCGGGATGGTGCTGTCTGCGCCTTTGCTGGCACCGATGCTGCTCATGCCTTTTGGTATCGACGTCATGCTGCCGGCCTGGTGGCAGTTGCTGCTGGCCGCGCCGGTGCAGTTTTATCTCGGTGCGCGTTTCTATCGCGCCGGCTGGCACGCCGCGCTGGCGCGGACCGGCAACATGGACTTGCTGGTCGCCCTCGGTACCAGCGCGGCCTTCGGGCTGTCACTTTGGTTATGGTGGCGCGGCGTGCCGCACCTGTACTTCGAGGCATCCGCCGTGGTCATCACGCTGGTTTTGCTCGGCAAATGGCTGGAAGCGCGCGCCAAGCGGCAAGCGACTTCTGCCATTCGTGGGCTGCAGCGGTTGCAGCCTGAAAAGGCGCATCTACTCGGGCAACCCAGCATGCGCGACGGGCAGCGCGTCGAGAGCGACGTGCCGCTCGGGGAGGTCATGAAGGGCGATCGCCTGGTGGTACGTGCCGGTGAGCGCGTTCCGGCCGACGCATGCGTGCTCGAAGGCGAGTCGGAGGTCGACGAGTCGATGCTCACAGGCGAGCCGCTGCCGGTCCCCAAGCGGCCCGATGATTTGCTGACGGGGGGCTCGATCAACGGCGACGGTCGATTGGTGATCGAAGTGCGGGCGGTCGGCGCTGAAAGCGTGCTGGCCCGGATCATCCGGCTGGTCGAAGACACGCAGGCGGCCAAGGCGCCGATCCAGCGACTGGTCGATCGCACTGCCGCCGTCTTTGTGCCGGTGGTACTGCTCATCGCGCTCGCGACATTGGCGGGCTGGTTGTTTCATGGCGACGGTGTCGAGGTTGCATTGATCCATGCGGTCGCGGTGCTGGTAATCGCCTGCCCTTGTGCGCTCGGCCTGGCGACGCCCGTGGCGGTGATGGCCGGTACGGGCATGGCGGCGACGCGTGGCATCCTGGTAAAGGACGCGAGTGCGCTTGAGATGGCTCGCCGCGTCGACACGGTCGCGTTCGACAAAACCGGCACGTTGACGCTGGGCCGGCCGGTGCTGACTGCGCTGGTGCCGCTCGACGACCGGGAAGTGCCGCGGCTGGGCGCAGAAGACGAAATCGAATGGCTTTCCATTGCTGCGGGCCTGCAGAGCGGCAGCGCCCACCCGCTGGCGCGGGCCGTGACCGACGCCGCTGCGCGACGCGGCATCACGCCGCATGCGCTCGACGCGCTTCGGTCATTGCCCGGTCGCGGTATTCGGGGCGACATTGCGGGCCAGGGTTGGGCGCTTGCGAGCCTGCGCTGGTGTTCCGAACTCGGTGTGACGGTCAATGTTGCTGCACTAGAGCGACTGAATGCACAGGGCGCCACCGTCTCGGCGTTGCTGCGCTTCGATGCCAGCGACGCAGCGCATGCCGTGGTCTTGTTGGCCTTCACCGACGAGCCCAAGCCGGGCGCCGCCAAAGCCGTCGCCACTTTGCACAAACGCGGCCTGCGCGTCGTCATGATTTCGGGTGACAACGCGCAGGCCGCGCATGCCATGGCAGCACGTCTGGGCATCGCGGCCGATGACGTCTTCGCCGACGTGCTGCCGGCCGACAAGGCCTCGCAGGTCGCCGCGCTGAAGCAAGGCGGCCATGTCGTCGCGATGGTCGGCGACGGCGTCAACGATGCGCCCGCACTCGCCGCTGCGGATGTGGGCATCGCGATGGCGAATCCCGACGGCGGTACCGATGTCGCCATGGAGGCTGCCGGCATCACGCTGATGCGCGGTGATCTCGCCTTGGTGGCCGAGGCGCTCGACGTGTCGGCGCGAACGGTCGCCAAGATACGTCAGAACCTGTTTTGGGCCTTCGCTTACAACGTAGCCGGCATCCCGCTCGCGGCCTTCGGCTTGCTGAGCCCGGTGGTGGCCGGCGCGGCGATGGCGGCTTCCAGCTTGAGCGTGATGGCGAATGCGCTACTGTTAAAACGCGAAGGAAATCGCCGCGAAAAATAAGGCTCAGCGCACCGGCTGCAACTGCATTCGTACGCGGCGCGCTGCCTCTTCAGCCTTCGCGTCGTCGACCTCGCGCATCACGTTGCCGACATCGACCGGACCGGTCTGGCGTGCGAAACGCCCGGTAAGCGGCGTCTCGACCTGCAGTGCGCCGCTTTCGTAAAGAGACCAGATCTCGTCGCCGAAATTCGTCTTCAGCAATTCCGGCGCGAACTGTCCGAAGAAATTGCGCAGGTTGGCGACGTCGCGCAGCAGCATTCGATTGGCGTGGTTGTTGCCGGCCGCATCGATCGCCTGCGGCAAGTCGATGATGACGGGCCCGTCGGCTGCCAGCAGCACATTGAACTCCGACAGGTCGCCGTGCACGACGCCTGCGCACAGCATGCGCACGACTTCCTTCACGAGCGTCGCGTGGTGCCCGCGCGCTTCGTCTGCTGTGAACACGCAGTCGTTCAGGCGCGGTGCCGCATCGCCATCGGCGTCGGTGACCAATTCCATGAGCAGCACGCCTTCGGCAAAGTTGTAGGGCGTAGGCACGCGCACGCCGGCCGCGGCCAGGCGGTAAAGCGCATCGACCTCGGCGCTTTGCCATGCGGCTTCGGTGGCTTGGCGACCGAACTTGGTGCCCTTGGCCATGGCGCGGGCCTGGCGAGAGTTCTTGACCTTGCGGTTTTCGGTGTAGTCGACGGCCTGGCGAAAGCTACGATTCGTCGCTTCCTTGTAGATCTTGGCGCAGCGCGTGTCGTCGCCGCTGCGCACGACGTAGACCATCGCCTCCTTGCCGCTCATCAACTGGCGCACGACCGTGTCGATGAGACCTTCGTCGACCAAAATCTGAAGTCTGGGAGGTGCTTTCATCCGGCGTATTCTGCGCTGCACGCCAGTTCGGTTTCTCTTCTGGTTTCTGCTCAACCCTTCAACGGAGTCCTTTCATGCGACACAACCCTCTGGGCCGAACCGGCCTCTTCGTTTCGGAACTTTGCCTCGGCACGATGACCTTCGGTGGCAGCGACGGCATCTGGGGAAAAATTGGCGACCTGCAGCAGAGCGACGCCGAGCGACTCGTGGGCCAGGCGATCGACGGCGGCATCAACTTCATCGACACCGCCGATGTGTATTCCGGCGGCGTGTCGGAGCAGATCACCGGACAGGCACTGAAGAACCTCAAGGTGCCACGCGAAAACGTCGTAGTCGCGACCAAGGTGTTCGGTGACGTCGGCAAGGGCCCTAACGCCCGCGGCGCATCGCGCGGGCACATCATGGATGGCGTGAAGGCGAGCCTGAAACGGATGCAGCTGGAGTACATCGACCTGTATCAAATTCATGGCTTCGATCCGGCCACGCCGATCGAGGAAACGGTTCGTGCGCTCGACCAGCTGGTGCGCCACGGCCATGTGCGTTATGTCGGCGTATCGAACTGGGCGGCTTGGCAAATCGTGAAGGCGCTCGGCATCTCGGAGCGGTTGGGCCTCGCGCGCTTCGAGTCGCTCCAGGCTTACTACACCGTGGCCGGCCGCGATCTCGAACGCGAGCTGGTGCCGATGCTGAAGAGCGAAGGCGTCGGGCTGATGGTGTGGAGCCCGCTGGCGGGTGGCTTGCTCAGCGGCAAGTTCGGCCGCGAGCAAAAGGGCGAGGCCGGCAGCCGCCGCGTCGAGTTCGACTTTCCACCCGTCAACAAGGAGCGCGCGTGGGATTGCGTCGACGCGATGCGTCCGATCGCCGAAGCCAAGGGCGTGTCGGTGGCGCAAATCGCACTGTCGTGGTTGTTGCATCAACCGCAAGTGACCAGCGTGATCTTGGGTGCCAAGCGGCCCGATCAGCTGACCGACAACATGGCTGCGGCCAAGGTGTCGTTGAGTGAAGACGAGCTGAAGAAGATCGGTGACGCGAGCGCACTGGCGCCGGAATATCCGGGGTGGATGTTCGAGCGGCAGGGGGAACTGCGGCGCGGGCAGATGGGAGAGCGGGCTGCTGCGCGGTGAGGTCCGCGCTCAGGCTTTGATGTTGGATCCGTCGAGCTTGGCTTGGCCTTTGGCTAACGGCTGAACTCGACTTTCTTTGGTTTGTGTGTTGCTGCGGTTGACCGAGCCGATCTGGTTGCCCTCCAAAAGGACGTAGGCGGCGTTGAGTCCACTGCTGCGCAATGATTCAAATCTGGAGTTTCTCAGCACTAAGCTTTGGGTGAGAACGGGCTGCGCACAGCCGCCGATGAAGTCGCAGTTCTTGAAGACGATATTGCGCCACTCCATGCCTTCGAACCGTTCTCCGCTGAATTCCGCTCCCTCCACCGTCAAGACGGCATCGCCCACTTCTTTGCTGCGAAGCGCGGGATCTTTGAGATAGGCGAAGACCTTGCCGAATTCACGAATGTTTCGTTTACCCACCGCACCAGTGGTCGCCTTTGTGGAAACGATTGCAGCAGCGCCAAGCGCATACAGAACGGAGCGACGTGTCGTTCTTGTGAAGCAGTCCAACGCATCAGCTTTTTGCCTGTTGTGTGCGCCCGCCTCGCCAACATCAAAGGCACCGTGCGCAGACAACTTCTGCAATGACGCGCGAAGTAGTGGCAGCAAGGGTCAATTCACCTTGACGTTCGAACCGTCGAGCTTCAGGCCGCCCAACTTGCTTAGATTTGTGCCGCCAGTCTGCTTGAAACTGGATGCGTGAGTGTTGCTCAGGTCCAAAGTAAAAGAGAAGTTGGTGTTCAACAACTCAATAGCGCCAATGCTGCCGTTGCTTATGT
>JANXTS010000063.1 GCA_025352265.1 Variovorax sp.
GGCAGCGGCAAGGGCTGCGGTGTCACGTTCGCTACGCTGGCTCGGCACGGTGGCCGATGAGGCCAACGGCTTTGCGGTCTCACCTGCACCGGTACCTGCACCGGCGCCGTGTGCCGTGGCCGCCTGGACCGTGCCAACCGATGAGCCGGCACGAATGCGCGCCGCCGCGGACTGTCCGATGTACCACATCAATCCGATCGCAAGCAGCAGTGCCAGCACGAGTCCGCCCGCCAGCGAAAGGCCGATCGGCGTCACGTGGATCTTCAATTTGCGATGGGTCGAAAGCGTCGATTCGACGGGCGGTCGTTCTTTCGCCAGCCCACCGTTCAGGCTCGCAGGCGCTGTCGCGCGGCCGGGCACCGCGTAGAAAGCTGGCAGCTTTCCGCTGCAGCCGCGACAGTACTGGGCCGAATCCCGATTCGATGTTTCACACGTCTCGCAAACCACAGCCATCCGAAGATTCCTCGCCGCGCGCACCATGCACCGCCCGATTGTCTTCGGTAGCAGTCCACGCTGCGTCGGATCATGGCTACAAAAGTACTCGGCATTAACCCACTTCCGAGTGCTGCCAAAACAATGGCGGCAACAGCGGCCAGTGCGACTTGCGCTGCAGCCAATGCATCGAAACCCGCGACCGACACGGCGCTGCCGAGTCCCAGCACGACCGAGGCGTCGACCATCGCAGCTCCGAGCATGCGTGACCCCGATGCCGGGCGGCGCATGGGACGCTCGTCGCTTGCCTCGAGGCTGGCGACCCACGCCACGCTCCACGCGCCGCCATGCGCCAGCGCCAGCCACCACCACGCCGATGCGCCCGGCGCAAGTGCCCACGCGGTCGCGCCAAGCACCAGCAGCACGGCACAGAAGGCGGGCGCTCTGGCGGCAACCGTCACGTGACCCAACTTCAAAAGCACGGCGGGACCGAACATGGCAACAAGGTGCAGACCCAGTACGAGTTCGGGCGAGACACCGTTGCCGCGACACCAGCCGACCATCAGCGGCAAGCTGCACATCATCGGCAACATCACGAGCGACATCGCCTTCTTCGGCCAGCGTGGCGATAGGCCCGAGGCAGCGCGCGCCCAGACCGGTTTGGAGCCATCGAACACTGCGATGCTGCATTTGCTCGACACGACGGTGCCACGTGGCATGAGCGCAGCGAGGAGCAGCGCAGCGATCAGCGCGCCGTTCGCCAGACGCTCGCCCATGGCGTTCACAGCCGTCGGATCACCGACGCACCAGAGTGCCAGCGCCGCGCCCAGGGCGCCCGCCATGACGGGCGACGCCTGCAACGGCCCGCCTTGCGCGCGGCAGTCACGCACCCTGACCGACGCCAGCGCAAAGAGCAGCCCCCAACTCGTCGCTGCAGCAAAGACGACACTGATGCCGCCGCCCCGCAATGCGGCATGGAGCGCCGCCGCTGCCGACAGCGCAGCGACGAACGGCAGCACGACTGCCAGCCACCGTCGCGGCGGAAATCGGCGCAGCGCTTCGGTGAAGAATCCGATCGACAGCAGCCATGCAGCAAGCACTGCGAAGGCCTGCAGGGGCCCGGAGGCCAGCGTTTGCGCCACGGTGCCGAGTCCGATCCAGCCGGTCAGAAAAATGGCCCATGCGAGCACTCGGGCCACGTGCAGACGCGCAGTCGTCCACTCGGCACGCGCGAAGCTGCGGGTGGAGGGCGTCATCGTGTGTTGCATGGCGCGGGCCGTCGCGAATTCAGCGAGGTGTCAGTCGATCGTCGCCAGCGCCGCCGGCCAGCGCAAGGCATGCCCCGTGCGCTCGACGAAGTGCGCGATGTCGTCCGGCGTGTCGATGTCGACGCGGTAGCGCTGGTTGTCGGTGTCGAACCAGAGCACGCGTTCGGGATGGGTTTCCCGCCAGCGCCGGCATGCAGCATCGACGTCGCCGGCCAACCATTTTTCGCGCAGCTCAGCCTCGAAGATCACCGGATTGCCGGGTTCCCCCGCCACGCGTGGCACCACCATCGATGCGTCTCCGCGTTTTTTGAAAGCGCCGATCAGCGCGGTGATGTCCTGCGCATTGATCATCGGTTGATCGGCCAGCGCGACGATCACGGCATCGAGTTTGCCGGCCAGCGCCTGCAGGCCGATGCGCACCGACGAGGCCTGCCCGTCGTCGGGGCAAGGGTTGCGTGCGAGCGTCACCGGGAAGTCGCGCACCGAGGCTTCGATCGCCTCCGCATGGTGGCCGAGCACGACCACCACCTCGTCGACACCGGCGCCCGACAGCGCGATCAGCTGTCGCCGTATCAACGGCACGCCACCGAGTTCGAGCAACGATTTGGGCCGCCCGCCGAGCCGGCTGCCCGAGCCTGCGGCCAGCAGCACCGCGCCGACCACCACGCGCGAATAGAGTCCGCCACCGCCTTTGAGGATGCAACCCATGTCAGCCTCCGCAGCACGATGGCTTGGATGGCGCTGCGACCATCCCGGCGACTTCCGATGTCCGCTGGGCCGGCGCCGCGGCCGAACCACGGCGGTTCGACACCACGGCAGCCAGTACCGACAGTGCAATCTCTTCAGGCGTCGAAGCAGAGATCGGATAGCCGGCCGGCGCGACGATGGCGGCCACCGCGTCTGCATCGGCGCCGGCGGTGATCAGCGAGTCCTTCAACACCTGTGCCTTGCGCGCACTGGCGACAAAAGACACCTGTCGCGCATTCAGCGAGAGCGCCAGACCGAGCGCCTGCAAATCGCGCCGACCCTGCGTGGCGATCACGACCCACGCATCGGCACCTACCTGCGGTGCCACCGTGGCAGCGTCGTCGCGATCGATCACGCGGTACGCATCGGGGTGGTCGGCCGCTTTGGCGCCCTGTGCCACCAACGTGACCGAGAAGCCGACGCGCGGCGCGAGTTGCACCAGACTGGCCGCCACCGGCGAACTGCCGATCACCACCATCTCGGCGCGCGGCAGCAGTGGATCGATGAACAGTTCGAGCGTGCCACCCGAATGACACGCCATGCCGAACTCGAGTACGTCACCGAGGTCGCGCTCGTGGCCTTCTTCGGCCGGCGCGATACGGATCATGCGTGCGCGACCGTCCTGCAGTGCCTGCCGCACGGTTCGGATGACGGCCGGTTGCGCACAGCCGCCACCGACCCATCCGTGCATCTCGCCATCGGCGGTGACGATGGCCTTGTCGCCCACGTGCGCCGAAGCCGGCGCCAGTGCCTTGACAACGCTGACCAGCGCGCAGGGCGTGCCGGCCTGCCGTAGTCGGCGTGCCGCTTCAAAAACCGTGTCTGCATTGCTCATGTCGAATTCCTCTGTGCTTGCTTTGGCTGTTCCAAGAACGATGACGAAGGCTGGCCCCGTCAGCGCAAATGCTTTGAAAGGTCGGCCAGGTCGCGCAGGCTGTTGAGCCGCGAGAAGCCTTCGACCAACCCGTGCTGCGCGGCCACCGTTTCCATTGCCGCCGAAGCCGGCGGCGCTTCAGACGGATGAAACCAGTGCACCCGCGCGCCGCGAGCGCGCACCCGCGCCAGCTCCTGTGCCAAGCGCTCTGGTGCATCGGCATCGAAGCCATCCGACAGCACCCATACCCGCGCGTTGCGCGTGAGTTGCGCGCGTGCATGCACCGCGTGGAAGTCGGAGATGCTGGTCGCGATTCGTGTGCCGCCGCCAAAGCCCGCGGTGACGGCGTTGACCTTTTCCTGCACTGCAGCCGAGTCGCTGCGCAACAGCGGCGTGACTTCGGCGAGCCGCGTGTGGAAGACGAAGACGCGGGCGTTCATGGTCGAGACGAAGGCACGCGCGATGCGCAGAAAGAGTTGCGCGTGCGTTTCCATCGAACGGCTGACGTCGACCAAGATGAAGAGGCGCGGCCATTCGCGACGCGGCGCACGCCAGACCGGATGCACTGGCAAGCCGCCGGTACGCAAGCTCGCACGCAAGGTGCGGCGCATATCTAGCCGGCGGCCCTGCGTGTCGTCGTGCCAGCGGCGCGTCAGGCGTTTGCGAAGTCGTCGCGCGATCTGCTCGGCCAGACTCTGCAGCAGCGCGAGGTCTTGTGGCAGCCACTGCGACAAACTGCGGTCGTGCAAGGCATCGGTGCGCGTCGCGCCGCCTTGGGCACGTTGCAACGCGCCGTCGTCGTCGATGTCCAACGGCGCGTCGAGCGCGGTATCCGCGTTGCGCGGCCGTGACGACGGCACGCCGCCATCCATGCTGTCGTGCAGGCTCTGCACCACCTGCTGCAGATTGCGGCTCGGCCGGGTTTGTCCGCCGACCTTGGCGCGCCCTTTGATACGTTGTGGATACCAGTAGCTTTCGAACAGCTCCGGCCAGCGCTTCCAGTCGCGCGCGTCGTGACAGGCGATGGCACGCCAGGCCGGATCGAGCCTGGCCGCGCGCTCTACCGGCAGGCGCAACGCCGCCTGGACGAAAGCCTGCTGCTCGCCGATGCCGACTTTCATGCCGTGGTCGCGCAGCAGCGCCGCAAAGCCGGCGATGCTTTCGAGGGGTTGCGCGAGCGTCGTCATACGAAAGTCAAGCCGATGCCGGCGTTGCTGAAGAGGCGGAGATGTCGGCCGTCGGCTGAGGCGCCTTTTCGGCCACGCCCACCGTGCGTCGTCCTTCCATGAGTTGCCGCACCCGGTCTTCGCCCATTTGGAAGCGGTCTTCGCGCGTCTTGATGAGACAGGCCAAGGTGCCGGTGAGCGCGTGCGGATCGTCGGGCAGCGCCTTGAACGACAACCGGTGCAGGGCCCGCACCCAGTCCAGCGTTTCGGCGACGCCGGGCGTCTTGCCCAAGTCTTCGCGGCGCAGGCGCTGCACGAAGGCGACCGCCTGTTCGATCAGCGCGCCTTCGGCCTGCGGCAAGGTCGCGCGCACGATGGCGATCTCGCGCGCCAGCGTCGGGTAGTCGAGGTAGTGATAAAGGCAGCGGCGCCGCAACGCATCGGACAACTCGCGCGTGCCGTTGCTGGTCAACACGACCTGCGGAATGTGTTTGGCATGCAGCGTGCCGAGCTCGGGCACGGTGATCTGGTAGTCGGCCAGTACCTCCAGCAAGAAGGCCTCGAAGGCCTCGTCGGCGCGATCGATCTCGTCGATCAACAGTACGCAGGGCTGCTCGCTCGAAATGGCCTGGAGCAAGGGGCGCTCCAGCAGGTAGTCGCGCGCGAAGAGGTCGGCTTCCTTCAAGCCTTGCGCGCCCGTCGAATGTGCCTCGCTCAGCCGGATCGCCATCAACTGGCGGCCGTAGTTCCACTCGTATGCGGCCTGCGAGAGGTCGAGCCCTTCATGACACTGCAGCCGCACCAGTGCGTGTCCGCGCGCCTTAGCCAACGCACTGGCCAGCGCGGTTTTTCCGACACCGGCATCGCCCTCGACGAGCAGCGGTCGCTGCAACTCGCCAGCCAGCCACAGCGTCGTCGCCAAGCCTTCGTCGGCGATGTAGCCGGCGCGGTGGAGCGACTCTCGCAGTTCGGCTTCGCTCGTCATAGGCTCAAGCGCGCTTGCCGCCGAACAGCCCCGAGAACCATCCCTTGATCAAGTGCCAGAAGATCGCCAGCGCATTGATCTCGTTGGCTTTGGCCGGGGCAGCAGGCACGAAAGGCGTCGCGGCCGGTGCCGATGAAGTCACCGGAACCTCGGCAGTCGTCACTGTGGCTGTCGTTGCCCCGCTCTCCATGGGCAACGCCGCTGCCGCCAAACGAAAGTTGTCAACGAACTGGCTTAGCAGCATGTCTGACACCTGGACCATCAACCGCCCGCCGAACTGCGCGAACTTGCCGTTGACGATGACTTCGGCATGGCCCACCAGCACCGATGTCGTGGTGGTTTCGCCGGGCTCGATCGTCGCGGTCAGGTTCATCGATGCCGATGAACCCCCACGGTCAGCGCCCTTGCCGAGCAATTGCAAGGTCATGGTCGATGCGTCGAGCGCCAGCACTTCGATGTCACCTGCGAAGGCAGCGGCGGCTGGCCCGACCTTCACCTTCACGTTGCCCTTGTAGTGCGTGTCGTCGAGCTTGTCGGTGATGGCCGCACCGGGCATACAGCCCGCAGTGGCCGGCACGTCGCTGAGGATCTTCCAGGCGCGCGCGCTATCGACGTCGAGCGGGTAACGTTTGTCGAGTTTGACTTCCATCTTGGTTTTCGATTCGGCACGCGCCCGTCAGAGCGCGACGCCGCTTTCCTTGAGTTGTTGCCAGACGCGGTAGGCGCTGTGCGGCATGACCATGTGCTTGACGCCGAGGTGCGCGAAGGCATCGACGACCGCAGAAGTAAACGTCGGGATCGACCCCACGTGCGGCGATTCGGCGACGCCCTTGGCGCCCAGCGGATGGTGTGGCGACGGCGTCACGGTGAAGTCGGTTTCCCACTTCGGCGTTTCCACGGCGGTCGGCAAAAAGTAATCCATCAACGTGTTGCCCAACAGGTTGCCCTGTGCATCGAACGGCATCTGCTGGCCCATCGCGACCGCATAGCCCTCCGTCAGGCCGCCGTGGATCTGGCCTTCGATGATCATCGGGTTGATGCGCGTGCCGCAGTCGTCCAGTGCGTAGAAGCGACGGACTTTCGTCTCGCCGGTGCCGCGGTCGATGTCGACCACGCACAGGTAGACGCCGAATGGAAAGGTGAAATTCGGCGGGTCGTAGTAGTGAACCGCTTCGAGTCCGGGTTCGAGCCCCGGGGGTGCCTGGTGGTAGGCGGCCCAGGCGATGTCCTTCATCGACTTGAAACGGCTGTCGTCGCCCTTGACCTTGAAGCGATCGATCTCCCAATCGAGGTCGTTCTCGCCGACTTCGAGCAGGTGCGCGGCGATCTTGCGCGCCTTGGCGTGGATCTTTCGGGAGGCCAGTGCGATGGCCGCGCCGGCCACCGGTGTCGAGCGCGAGCCGTAGGTGCCGAGACCGTATGGCGCCGTGCTGGTGTCGCCCTCTTCGATCTGGATGATTTCCGAAGGAATGCCCAGCTCGGTCGCGATGATCTGCGCGTAGGTGGTCTGGTGGCCCTGCCCCTGCGAGATGGTGCCCATGCGGGCGATGGCGCTGCCGGTCGGATGGATGCGGATCTCGCAACTGTCGAACATGCCCACACCCAGGATGTCGCACATCTTGCTCGGGCCCGCACCCACCACTTCGGTGAAGGCGACCAGGCCGATGCCCATCAGGGTCGGGCAGTTCGGGTCGGCGCGCTTGACCGCCTGTTCGGCCCGCAGGCCCTTGTAGTCGACAGCGGCCAGCACCTTGTCCAGCGCAGGCTGGTAGTCGCCCGAGTCGTATTCGAAGCCGAAGGCCGAGGTGTAGGGAAACTGTTCCTTGCGGATGAAGTTCTTCGCACGGATCTCGGCTTTGTCGATGCCCAGTTTTTGCGCCAGGATGTCGACCATCCGCTCGATCACGTACACCGCCTCGGTCACGCGGAACGAACAGCGGTAGCTCACGCCTCCCGGCGCCTTGTTGGTGTACACGCCCTTCACGCTGCACCAGGCGGCCGGGATGTCGTAGGAGCCCGAGCAGATGTGGAACATGCCGGCCGGGTACTTGGTCGGGTCGGCGCAGGCGTCGAATGCACCGTGATCGGCGATCACATTGACGCGCAGCCCGAGGATCTTGCCGTCGGCCGTGGCGGCGATCTCGCCGTCCATGTGATAGTCCCGCGCAAAGGCCGTGCTCGAGATGTTTTCGATGCGGTCTTCGATCCACTTGACCGGCTTGCCAAGCACGATGCTCGCGACGATGGCGCAGACATAGCCCGGGTAGATGCCCACCTTGTTACCGAAGCCGCCGCCAATGTCGGGCGACACGATGCGTACTTTCGATTCGGGAATGCCCGACAGCAGCGACACCACGGTGCGCACCACGTGCGGTGCCTGCGAAGTGATGTAGGTGGTCAGCTCACCGCGGATCGGGTCGAACGAGGCGACGCAGCCGCAGGTCTCCAGCGGGCAGGGGTGCACACGCGGATAGAAGATGCGCTCTTTCACGGTCACGGGTGCGGTGTCGAAGGCTGCATCCGCCGCTGCCTTGTCGCCGGCTTCCCAGGTGAAGATGTGGTTGGGGTGGTCGCGCTTGCCGTGCGCGCCTTCGGTCTTGCCGGCCAGGTCTTCGCGCAGCACCGGCGCATCTGGCTCGAGTGCGGCAAAGGGGTCCAGCACGACCGGCAGCTCGTCGTATTCGACGATCACCGCCTCGACGCCGTCGGCGGCCGCATAGCGATCTTCAGCGACGACAACGGCCACTTCCTGCATCTGGAAATGCACCTTCTCATCGGCCAGCACGGCCTGCACGTCGCCGGCCAGCGTCGGCATCCAGTGCAGCTTGAGCGGCTTCAGGTCTTCGGCCGTCAACACCGCGATCACGCCGGGAATCTTCAGTGCTTCGCTCTTGTCGATGCGCTTGATGCGCGCATGAGCGACCGGCGAACGCACGATGGCCATGTGCAACATGCCGGGCATCTTGATGTCGTCGACATAGTTGCCCTTGCCTTGAATGAAGCGCGCGTCTTCCTTGCGCAGACGGCTGTCGCCCAGCCCTTGCAAGGCGGCCGAACGCTCCAGCAGTTTGGGATCGATCGGTGCGTTCATGCGGCGACCTTTTCGGTTTGTTGCAGCTTGGCCGCCGCGTACATTACGGCCTTCACGATGTTCTGGTAGCCGGTGCAGCGGCACAGGTTGCCGCCGATGCCGGCGCGCACTTCGTCTTCGGTCGGGTTCGGGTTCTCCTGCAGGAAGCGGTACGACCGCATCAGCATGCCCGGCGTGCAGAAGCCGCATTGC
The DNA here is from genome assembly GCA_025352265.1 of Variovorax sp. Lineage (GTDB taxonomy): Bacteria > Pseudomonadota > Gammaproteobacteria > Burkholderiales > Burkholderiaceae_C > Variovorax. The sequence goes on from JANXTS010000063.1 coordinate 8,756, forward strand.
AGGCCATGCTCCTTGTAGAAGCCCTCCTGGACAGCGTGCAGCAGCGGGCCTTTCGCAAGCCCTTCGACGGTCAGCACCTCGGAGCCGTCGCATTGGATTGCCAGGTGCGTGCAACTCTTGACCGACTCCCCATCGAGGTCGACCGTGCAGGCGCCGCAGTGGCTGGTTTCGCAGCCGATGTGCGCACCGGTCAGATGGCACTCTTCGCGCAGAAAGTGAATGAGCAGCGTGCGCGGCTCGACCGCTTTTTCAAGCCGTTTGCCGTTCACGCTGACGTTGATGATTTGCTTGCCCATGGGGTTGTTTCCTTGCTTCTTGTTCGGCTATTTGCAGCGGGCCAGCGCCAAACGCAGCGCGCGCTGGACCATCTGCCCGGCCATCGCGGTCTTGTATTCGACGTTGCCGCGAAGGTCTTCCGCGGGATCGCAGATGGCCATGGCACGGGCACCTGCATCGGCAATGGCCGCGTCGGTCAGCGGCTTGCCGAGCAGCGCTGCTTCGGCATCGGTCGCACGCAAGGCGGTCGGCGCCAGATTGGTCAGCGCGATGCGGATGTGGCTCACGTTGCCGCCGTCCATGCGGAGCACGACAGCAGCAGCGGCGGTGGCCCAGTCGCCGGTCTTGCGCTTGAGCTTTTCGTAGGCGTAACCGGTACCGGGCGCAAAAGCGGGCACGCGGATCGCGACCATCACTTCGTCTTCGGCCATGTCGGTCATGTAAGTGCCCTGGAAGAAGCCATCGGCCTTCACCTGCCGCGTGCCGTTCGGCCCTTCGAGCACGAACACCGCGTCGAGCGCGATCGACAGGGCAGGGTGGTCGTTGCCCGGATCGCCGTGGGCGATGTCGCCGCCGATGGTGCCGCGGTTGCGCACCTGCGGGTCGGCGATGTGCTGTGCAGCCATCGGCAGCAGCGGCACTTTTTGCTGCAGCAAGGTCGAGTGGATGAGGTCGCGCTCGACTGTCATCGCACCGATCACGATCGTGTCGCCCTCTTCACGAATACCGCGCATCGACTCGATCCGGTTGAGGTCGATGAGGTGCGCCGGCTGTGCGAAGCGCAGCTTCATCATCGGCAGCAGGCTGTGGCCGCCGGCCAGCAGTTTGGCGTCGCCGCCGTACTGCCCTAGCAGCGCAATGGCGTCGGCTACGGTGCGGGGCGCGTGATAGTCGAATCCGGAAGGGATCATCTTTGTTGTCTCCAGTCGTGGGTGCCGGGAGAACTTAAGACGACATGGATTTGTCGGATGCGTCCGACGCACGAACGACGGCTGCGCATGCACGAAGTGCGGTCCTGCGCGCATGAACGGCGGGTGCCGAAACCCCGCTGCGGGTTATCCCGAATCAGTTACGGAGGTCGGCTTTGAGCGCGTCGGTTTCACCGATGCCGAGTTGTTCGAGCAGCTTGGCGACGCTGGTGCGCGCCACCGGCAGCGCGGTCGTTTCACCGCGCAGCTTAAGGCTGACCTTGCCTTCGTCACGCAGGATCTGTTCGGCGAAATCGAGGTTCGCGAGGTAGCTGCGATGGATGCGAAAGAACGAGGCACCATCCAGTCGATCGGCCAGGTCGCCGATGTTGAGATTGCAAAAGCTCGATCCCAGTGCAGTGCTCACCCACGTGTAGTGGCCTTCGGAGCGGATGTACGTCACCGTCTCGACATCGACCAGCACGATACGGTTTTGCGAAACGGTCGGAATCTTGTTCAACTGCCGCTTGGCTTGTGGCTTGAGCGTCGGTTCGGTCGAGATCGCCGGCGCTTCGCCACTGACCAGTTCGGTGATGTCGTAGAAGATCAGCGTGTAACCCGCCGTGTCGCCGCGCAGGTCACCGAGCTTCGTGACCTTGATGAGCAGCACCCGCTCGGGGATGTTGATGATCATGGTCATCGGCGGCGGATTGCTCACCGGGCACTCGGCTTGGTCGAGCAGAAATTTGACCTTGGCGACCGAGCGCTCGGGATGAAACGACAGCACCATTTTTTCGAAGGGCTGTTTGTCCTCGACCGGCAGCAGGCGCCGCGCGAGGCTGTTCATCGCCACCACGCGCAGCTCGCGATCGAGGTGCACCACGCCCGGATCGAACCGTTCGAGCAGGTACAAGGGGCTGCGGCTTTGCATGGACGTCTCCGGTGCGCTTTTTTGTGATCCTCGCCCTGGAGCGCGATTGAAACACTGATTTCGCCGCCGCGCCTGCTAGGGGTAAACGGGCTCGGCCCGCGTCTGTCAGACCGGATCGAGTACGTGGATCATCCGGCTGGCCAGCATGTCCTTGGTCTTCGCACCATAGGCGACCATGTGCGGCGCTACGGCGTGCGCCTGCAGTGCGGCCAGGCTCTCCCACTTCTCGATCACCACGAAGGTATCTGGTCCAAAGGTGGCCTTCGAAGTCGGCAAGCCGGCTGCGTCGATGGCGGCGGCGTACTCGATGCAGCCGGCCTCGGCCAGCACGGCAGGGCGGTTGGCGGCGGCGAGTTCGAGCACTTGGGCGCGCAGGCCGGGCTTGGTGACGATGATGGCGATGACGTTGATCATGAGGAAAGGTCTCCGTTGGATGGTTGTTGTCGAAGGTGTTGTGTCAGGGCTGAATCTAAACGCGAATCCGAGAATTCGTGAAGCAATGCCGCTCGGCCAGATTTGTCGGCACTGACAATCGACCTCCCCACAAAGCGCTCTGTCACGCGCACTGCGGGAGGATGGCTGCAGGTGCCGCTGTTCTATGCGTCGAGTCGCGCGAGGGAGGACCAAGAAATGACCAAAGAAAATTCGCACCGCGCCGGTCACTGGCGCTCCACGCTGATGGGTGCGTTGATCGGCGTGCTCGTCGTCCAGGTATTTCTGGTGCGCTGGCTGGCCCAGTCACAGGTCGATTCGGCCCAAGAACGCAACCTGGCTGAAGCAGCAGCCCGGGTGGCCGAAGCACGATGCCTGGAGACGGCGTCGCCCCGAACCAGGGACGCCTGTCGCGTGGTCGCTGCACGTTGACCAGCCGTGAGCGCGGCCAGAGACGCGGCCAGAGACGCGACCTTTGTGCGGCCTTTGTGAGGCCCCTATCATCCCGCCATGTTTTCGCTTCCCCGTACCGCCACCGCGCCGTTTTGCCCCTCTGAAGTCAAAGGCAGTGTCGCCGTCGATTCGGGCCTGCCGTTCTTAAAAAAGCTGCTGCGGTATGCCGGTCCGGGCCTGTTGGTGTCGGTCGGTTACATGGATCCGGGCAACTGGGCGACCGACATCGAATCAGGGTCGAAGTTCGGCTACGGACTGTTGTTCGTCGTGCTGTTCGCGAGCCTCGCTGCCATGTTGTTGCAAACGCTGTGCGTGCGTCTGGGGATCGTTTCGCAGAAAGACCTGGCGCGTGCATGTCGCGAGCGATACTCGCCGCGCGTCAACCGGTTCCTGTGGCTAGGCGCCGAGGTGGCGATCGTCGCTTGCGACTTGGCGGAAGTGCTGGGCAGCGCGTTGGCGCTTCATCTCCTCTTCGGCGTGTCGATCCCGGTAGGCATCGCCATCACCGCCTTCGACACACTGCTTGTGTTGGGCCTCCAGGGAGCGGGTTTTCGTCGGGTCGAGGCGATCGTGCTTGGTCTGGTGCTCACCATTGCGGCTTGCTTTGCCGTCGAGTTGGCGATGTCCCAGCCCAACTGGTTTGGGGTGGCGATGGGCTTCGTGCCGAGCCTCGAGCGGCTACAGCAACCGGGTGCCCTTTATCTCGCCATCGGAATCGTCGGTGCGACAGTGATGCCCCACAACCTCTATTTGCATTCGTCCATCGTGCAGACCCGCCTGGTGGCGCCCAACGATGCCGCTCGGCGCGAGGCTGTCCGCTTTTGTACGCTCGACGCGGTGTTGTCCCTGTCTCTTGCCCTGCTTGTCAATGCAGCCATCATGATTCTGGCGGCGAGCGCCTTCAACAGCACCGGGCACGTGCAAGTGACCGATATAGAAGAGGCGTACCACCTCATCGCACCCGTGGTCGGCAGTGCCTTCGCCGCCACGCTCTTCGGCATTGCGTTACTGGCGTCGGGTCAGAGCTCGACCTTCACCGGGACCATCGCCGGCCAGATCATCATGGACGGCTTTCTCGACCTGAAAATTCCGTGCTGGCAGCGGCGACTCGTTACCCGCGGGCTGGCGCTGGTGCCGGCATTCGTCGGCGTCTGGTGGTTCGGCGACAGTGGCGTCGGCAAGATGCTGGTGTTGAGCCAGGTGGTGCTTAGCTTTCAGCTGCCCTTCGCGATCTGGCCGTTGATCCGTCTCACCAGCGATCACGCCTTGATGGGCAAATTCGCCAATGGGCCAGTGCTTAAAACGACGGCTTGGGCGCTTTTCGGGACCATCAGCGTGGCCAACGCCTGGCTGGTCGTATCGGTTTTTTCCTGACGCGTCGTAGTCTCAGTCAGGCGTCGGACTGGTCGAGCGGCTTTCCATGAGCGTAATCACCTGCTGGGCGAGAAATTGCAGCTGCTCCATTTGCGCTAGCGTGATGTCGCGCGGCTCACTGTCCAGAACGCACACAACACCGAGGGCCTGGCCGGTTGAAGTTACCAACGGAGCACCGGCGTAAAAGCGAATATTCGGGTCATTAGTGACAAGCGGATTGGCTTTGAAGCGATAGTCTTTCGAGGCGTCCCGCACCACGAACGGATGTGTCGGCGTCTCGAGGGCGTGCGCGCAAAACGAGGATTCGCGAGGCGCTTCGGTCATTTGCATTCCCACGCGAGACTTAAACCATTGTCGGTGTCTGTCGGTCAGCGAAATCAGGGCAATCGGCGTCCCGCAAATGCTGGCTGCCATTCGGGTGATGTCGTCATAAGCCTTCTCTTCGTCGGTGTCCAGGATGGCCATCCGTTCCAGTGCGGCGATGCGTGCGAGTTCGTTGGCAGCGCGTGCCGTCGTTTTGTCGGTCATGCTGAAGGGTCCGTGAAAAACATCCCTCAGTAGTGTGGTGGCAATTCGTCACGCGCGCTGCGGTTGGCACCGGCATCCTCGGGCGTACGCTGGCGCAAATCGGCCAGCTGTTGTACCAGAGCATCGATTCGCTGCTGTTGCCGGTAAATCGTCATGTTCAGCTGCTCGAGCAGGTCTTCGGTGTAGCTGACCTTGATTTCCAAGGCCTCAAACCGGCGGTCGGTGTCTTGCGTGGCGTGCATGGCGCTATTGGACACGAGCCACCGGCCGTTCCTCTCGCCCGCCCGGGTGCTTCGCAAAGCGCGCGGGGTCGCGGCCGTGCACCGGCGCGTCGTCTTTCCAGGGCCAGCCGCCGAATTGGGTCCGGCGGTAGTCCTGCATCGTCTGCGCAATCTCGGCCTGCGTGTTCATGACGAACGGGCCGTACTGCACTACCGGCTCGCCGATCGGGCGACCCTGCATCAGGAGGAACTCGGCCACTTGGTCACCAGCGTTCACCAGCTCGACCGATGCGTCGCCGCGTAGCTCGATGGCCGCATGGCTGTCCAAGTCTTGCCCGGCCACCGACACCGATGCGCCCTTGAAGAAATACAGCATGCGACGCGTGCCTTCGCCGCGCGCGGCCGGCAGTGTCCAGCGTGCGCCGGGCTGCATCTTCAGCGTCCAGATCGCCAGGTCGGCATCAGGCTGCGAAGCCCAGGAATCCGGCGGCGGCACCAACGGACCACCTTCATCGGGGGTGCCTTTCACCGGACCGATGCGGCCCGCGATGCTCGCGACTTCGGTGCTGCGGCCATCAGCATCGGTCGCGGTGAAGCGTGGAATGGCTTCCGACCAGAACATGGTGAAGTGCGGCGCAACCATCTTGTTGCGCGCCGGCAGGTTGAGCCAGATCTGGAACAGCTCCAGAGGATTGGCCGCAGCAGCATCGAGCAGCGGGAACATCTCCGAGTGCACTATCCCCTTGCCGGCCGTCAACCACTGCACGTCGCCGCCACCGAAGCGCGCGGTGGCGCCTAGCGAATCCGAATGGTCCACGAGACCCTTGCGCACGATGGTCACCGTCTCGAAGCCGCGGTGCGGGTGTCCCGGAAAGCCCGGCACCGGGTTGCCGTGGTACATGCTCCAGCCGCCCTTCCGGCTGAAGTCCTGACCCAGCTCGCGGCCGTCGAGAGGCGCGTCGGGCCCCATTGCGGCGTTGCCCTGTGGGTAGGCGTCGTCGTGATAGACGCAGAATAAAAATGGGTCGATCGTCTGCCACGGAAAGCCGAGCGGCTGAACCGAGACGATGGAATTGGCAGGAACGGCGGGCATCTCAGACATGGCGGAATCCTTCATTTAACGGTTCGAATATGAGGCCATCCGCTCGCGATGAAAGGGCGCCGGGGCGAGACGCAGTGGCCCACCGATGGAACGGTACGCGCCGCCATAGCTGTGCGTATCGAATTCCGCCTACTTTGCTTCGCAGCTTCGGCGTATGAGTCTGGCAGCGCGGGTGCGCATAGTCGAGCGTTCCCCGGAGAGGAAAAGCATGATCAAACCAAAGCCCCTGTTCCATCTTTGCCGCAAGGCGGTCACGGCCTGGGTCGATGACTTCGCGCCGAGCATGGGCGCGGCCATTTCGTACTACACGATATTCTCGCTGGCGCCGCTGCTGATCATCGTCATCGCGGTTGCGGGCGCGCTGTTCGGGCAAGAGGCGGTGCAGGGTCAGATCGCGGCGCAGTTGACGGGTCTGATCGGGCAAGACGGAGCGACGGCGGTGCAGGGGCTCATCAAGAGCGCCAGTTCACCGTCGCGCGGTCTCATTGCCGGGGGCATCAGCATCGTCGTGCTGATCATCGGCGCGACCACGGTTTTTGCCGAACTTCAGAGCGCGCTCGACCGCATTTGGCACGTGCCGGAGAAAGAAAAGCCGACCGGCCTGTGGGGCATTCTGAGGGCGCGCGTGCTGTCGTTCGGGCTGATCCTGGGGCTTGCGTTCCTGCTCATGGTGTCGCTGGTCGTGAGCGCCGGCGTGGCCGCATTCGGTAGCTGGACGTCGGGCCTCTTGCCGGGTTGGGAGTTGCTGCTGCAGGGTGCGAACATGCTGGCGTCGATCGGCATCACGGCGGTCCTGTTCGCAATGATCTTCAAATTCATGCCGACCGTGCCGATCCGTTGGCATGACGTGTGGATCGGTGCCATCGTCACGGCGGTGCTTCTCGAGATCGGCAAGATCGCCATCGGCATCTACCTGGGAAAGAGCGGGGTGAACGAGTCTTTCGCGGCAGCCGGCTCGTTGGTCGTGCTGCTGGCCTGGGTCTACTACGCGGCGCAGATCTTTCTGTTGGGCGCTGAGTTCACCAAGGTGTACGCCGACGAGCATGGCTCGGCTGCCGGTGCCAAGGCGGTGACGGCGACCAAAGTTGCGGCCGCCATTGCGGATGCGGGCACAGATTTGCAGGCGGCGCCGCAGGCGCGCGTTGGCCATGCCGCACATGCCGCACATGGCGACCTGGCGCACGCTGCAGAGGTGAGTCGCAAGGTCGATCAGAGAATTGCTCTGGCCGTTGCCGTGCTCGCGCGCAAGGTCGTGTTGCTGGCTGCAGCCACCGCGGCCAGTGCCGTAGTCAATGACTGGCAAAAGCGTCAGCGTGCAAGCCAACGCCTGGACAAGCGCGGTAGCGCGCGCAGGCCACGCACGCGGGCATGACTGCTTCGGCCTGACGTTCCTGTACAAAGCGTCATGGCCGAACCCATCCTGCTCACCACCGCCCGCGTCTCCACCTACGATGGAGACAAGCTGATGACCGGGGCCAGCGGCTTCTTCTTCGAGCGCGGCGACAAGCTCTTTTTCGTGACCAGTCGGCATGTCGTCATCGACACGCCGACCAAGCATTTTCCCAACCGCATCGACATCGAGCTGCACACCGATGCGGTGAACCTCACGCTGTCTACCCAGCTCACGCTTTGGCTCTACAAAGACGGCAAGAGCGTGTGGCGCCAGGGCAGCGATCCGGGCGGAGAAATCGACGTGGCCGCGATCGAGATCGATCGCACGCTGTTGCCACCGTCGGTCGCCATCCAGTGCTTCACCACCAACCATCTGCAAAGCACGCTCGATGAGGTCGAGGTCGGCAGCGCGCTTCTGGTCGTTGGTTACCCGCTCGGCTTTCACGACGTCGTCTACCACCTGCCGGTGGTGCGCCATGCGGTGATCGCGTCGTCTTTCGGCATTCGGTTCCAGGGCCAGGGGTTCTTTTTGACCGACGCGCGGACGCACCGCGGCACTAGCGGCGCACCGATCGTGATGCGGGCCCCGGGCAGCGACCCGAAGCTACCGTGGAAGTTACTGGGAGTGCACTCGGCGCGCATGGACATGGGAACGCGCGATTTGGTGCTCGACGAGTCGCTGGGGCTCAACTGCGCCTGGTATGCCGACATCCTGTTGACGCTGACAGCCGATGTTCATGGTGGACTTCAATCGGCGTCGCCTCCTATTGACTGAGCCTCGGGCGTCACTAGATTGGTCGCATGAACTCCGATCGAAACCTAGAGTCCTCGAACACCGCATTGACGCCGACTCCGCGCAGCGGCAAACATCTACTGTGGGCCGCCATAGCCGTACTGGCGGTCGCCGTCATTGCGATGGGCGGTGTCTTGTTGAAGCAAAGCTCTAGCGACGCTGCTCGGATCGCAATGCCGGCCTCCGCCGCCACTGCGAATTTCGCGAGCACGCCAGCAGCTCCTAACGACGGCATCCCGCCCCCGCCCCTGCTGCCAGTGGCACCCGCGCCAACAGCGGCGCCTGGGGCAGGCGGGTCCGCGCAGTCAGCCTCGCCCGTACCGTTGGTGGTGGGCGCGGCGCCACGGCCCGTACCTTTGGTGCCTTCCGTCATCGCGCCGCCCCCGGCTCCGCTTTGCACCGTCTGTGGGCACGTCGAATCGGTCCGTACCGTGCAGCGCGAGCAGCCCACCAGCGGTGTCGGCGCGGTGGCGGGTGGTGTCGTCGGCGGTGTGGTCGGTAACCAGATTGGGCATGGCAACGGTCGTACCGCGGCCACGGTACTGGGCGCCGTGGGAGGCGGCTTTCTGGGCAACCACATCGAACGCCGGACGCACACTCTCACGCGGTACGACGTGACTGTGCGGATGGACGACGGTTCAACGCGCACCGTCGAGACGCGCACCGCGCCGCCGGTCGGCAAGGACGTCACGTTGAATGGTCAGGTGCTGCGGCCTGCCAATCGACACCTCTGACGCGTCTGATCTTGAAACGCTTAAGCCACTACCGCGGGTTTAATGCGGTCATGCGTACCCTCTCACTCTTTAGCGCCACCGCCCTGGCAGAAATTGTCGGCTGCTATCTGCCCTGGCTTTGGTCGGTCGACGGCATCCGGCTGCCGCCCCGGGATTGGGCTGGTAGCGCGGTCGCGTTGGCGGGCATTGCGATCATCAGCTTTCAGCCGCGACAAGTTTCGCCATGAGCCAAGACCCCAACGATGGTCATCATGATCATTCAAACGTGCAGCCTGCACAGGCCGCCCACGTTGCACATCCCGCATTGAAAGGCGGCTTGCTGGCTTTGCTTGCTGCCGTGTTGTTCGGCATCAGCACGCCGCTGGTGCAGCGTGCCGGCGCGCACGCTGGTGCCTTCACCACCGCGGCGCTTTTGTATGGCGGCGCGGCGCTCATGGGCGCATGGTTGCGGCGGCCTGCTGCGCAGGAAGCCGCGCTGCGCCGCACTGACTTCAAGCGCCTCGCCTGGATGGCGCTGTTCGGCGCGGCCGTCGGCCCGGTCGCGCTCGCATGGGGGCTGCAGCAGACCAGCGGCACCAGTGCGTCGCTGATGCTTGCGCTCGAAGCGTTGTTTACTGCGCTGCTCGCCCGTGCCCTGTATCGCGAGACGATGGACCGCCGCGTCGCGACGGCGATGGGCTTGCTGTTGCTCGGCGGCATCGTGCTGGTGCTCGACCGCGGACTGCACGGCGGCACAGAGCTGCTGGGCCTGCTCGCCGTTCTGGCGGCGACGGTCGCGTGGGGCATCGACAACACGCTGTCGCGCGCGTTGGCCGAACGTGATCCAGGCCAGGTGGTGCTTGGCAAATCGCTGCTCGGCGCTGGTGCGACGGCGCTGATCGCGGTGGCGTCGGGCGAGTCGTTGCCGAGCGGTGTGGCCGCAGCCGCGCTGCTTGCCGTCGGCGCCTGTGGCTATGGCCTGAGCCTGCGGCTCTACCTGTTGGCGCAGCGGGCTTTTGGGGCGGCGCGCACTGGCTCGGTGTTCGCATTCGCGCCCTTCATCGGCGCCCTGCTCGCCATGGCGTTGGGCGATCGATCGCTGAGCTGGGGCATGGCCGCCGGCGGCGCGCTGATGCTCGCGGGTGTGGCGCTGCATCTGGCCGAATCGCATGCGCATGGGCACGACCATGCGTTGCTCGATCACGAGCATGCGCACACCCACGACGACGGGCATCACGACAACGATCACCTGCTCGACCACACGCATGACCCGATACCGCAAGGCACGCACAGCCATCCGCATCGACACACGCCGTTGCGCCACGCGCATCCGCACGTGCCCGACGTGCACCATGCACATCCGCACTGAGACGAGGAAGTGACCAGAGCGGCAGGCAGTGCTTCTGCTTCACCTGTATGGGCTCAGTGGTGATGTCCATGTGCTCCATGCACGTGCCTGTGCTCGATCTCGACCGGCAATGCGGCGCGCACTTCCATCACCTTGAGATTGAAGCGCACCTCCATGCCCGCCAGGGGATGGTTGCCGTCGAGCAGCACCTTGTCGCCCTTGATCTTGGTCACGGTGAATACGTGCTCGGTCCCGTCTTCGGTGCGGCCCGACAGCTTGCCGCCGACCTTCACACCGGGCGGAAATTCACTCTTTGGAATGGTCTGCGTCAACGTCTCGTCGCGCAGGCCGAAAGCGTCTTGCGGCCGTAGCTGCAGCGTGACCTGGTACCCGGGCTCTCTGCCGTCGAGCGCCTCCTCTATCTTGGGCAGTGTGTTGTCGTATCCGCCATGCAGATAGACCATGGGGTCTTTGCTTTCTTCAATGAGTTTGCCCTTGGCGTCGAAGACTTTGTAGAGGAGGGTGACGACAGTGTCTTTTTGGATTTGCATGACGCCATTTTCTCCATTACTGGAGCTTGCGTCTGCTCAAGCCGCTACCGCTAGCCCGACCGTCGAGCTGCTCGCTGCAATCAGCAGCTTGTTCCTCGCCCGCGTCGCAGCGACATAAAAAAGCCGCGCCTCATCCTGGCTGGCGACCGGATTGCCGACGACTTCCCCCACGCCCATCAATGCCACCACGCCAAACTCCAGCCCTTTGCTCGCGTGCATCGACATGATCTTGATCGTGTCCGCTTCCGGGTCGAAGGTGCCGAGTCCTTTGCGCACCTGATGCGGCAGCATGCGTTCTTCCAGCACCTTGGCGCATTCGTCCATTCCCGAGTGATGGCGGCAGATGACGGCCATGTCGCCCCAGGCGTGGCCTTCGAGGTGTGCAGCGCTCAACAGCTCTGCGATCCTCAGGGCCTCCGCCTGAAGGTTGGGCATGCAGATGACGGTCGGCTCTTCGCCCACGCGGCCGCTGCTCACCGGGTGCAGCAACGGAATGCCGTCGTCTTCGTCGCCACTGCCGTTGTCCGACTTGTCTGCCACCAGCAGCGTGCCCGCAATGCGGCTCGCGGTCTCGAGAATCTGCCTGGTGTTGCGGTAGTTGACCTTGAGCACCGAAGTCCGTCCCTGCGCATGAATACCGACGCTCCTGAAGCTGAACTTGCGGGCGCGGTGCCTCTCGTAGATGCTTTGTGCGTCGTCGTACAGCAGCAGCAAACTGTTGGTGTCGGGGTCGACCATTTGCACCACCAGCTTCAACCACTCGTGCTTGAAGTCGTGCCCCTCGTCGATGAGCACTGCCAAGTATTGGCCCGACGGCACCTGCTTTTTGTCGACCGCGCGAATGAGCCGCTGCACGAAGGCTTCCATCAGCTTGGCGGTGCTCAGCTTTTCAGTTTCCGTCGACACCGGCAGTGCCTGCCCGTAGCTCACGAGTTGCTCCCTGCACCACTTGTGGAAATGGCGAACATGAACCTTTCCGGCGAGACCCTTGCTGGCGATGACTGACGCCAGCTGCACAGCGAGCGGCTCGTTGTAGCAAAGCACGAGCACCGGCTTGGTCGTGACTCGCTTGGCGAGCTGCACGGCGCGACGCGCGAGGATCATTGTTTTGCCCGAGCCCGCCACACCATGAATCACACGGTGGCCGTCACCCAGGCAACGGGTCAGCCGCTCCTGCTGGATGTCGAGCACGGTCATCGTGTCAGGCAGGTCGATTGGAATGTCCAGGTTGACCCGCATGTCGGCAGCGGCGTTCACACGCACTTCCGGAAAAAGAATCCAGCGCACGCGATCGATGTTGGGGATCGGGAGCAGGCCGTGCATCAGCACCGGAAACATGTTCCAAAGTCGGCTCTTGAGAGTTTGCGGGTCGACGTTTTCCGTCATTTCGTCGCTGCAGATGACGCGCTGCGAGTCGATCACGCAGTCGAGCTCAGCCGTGACGAACTGCCGCCGCGTGATGTGCGTCAGCACCAGACCGTAGCTCCAGGGAAAGGTCAGCATGCCTTGCCATTTGCCTTCCTTTTGCACCAGTTGCGGGTCTTGCGTGAGCGCCGCGACCATCTGGTGCGCGTACTGGCGCGACTGTTCCATTGGATTGACGACGCTGCGCGGCACGCCTTCGGGTGCGACTTCGAAAGTCAGTTTGCCGGCCTGGCGGATATCGTCGAGCTTCCAGTCTTTCACCTCCAGCACCAACAGGCCCCGGCGTGGATGCAGCACGATGAAGTCAGGGTGCAGGCGCTTGGGCCCGACCGGAACGTCGTACCAAACCAGGTAGTTGTTGCCGAGCTTTTGCTCGAGCCTTTCAGCGAGGCGGCGCTCGCCCGTCGTCATGCGCGACACGCAGGTGTTCAAGGCAGGAATCAGGGTGGACATGAGAGTAGGTCTGCTGGGGAAGCCGGAGAACGATGACATTTATCTACAAAGCATCATGCCCAGCGCCGCTGCTCTTGAACATGCCTGCTGCCTTGTGGGCCAGGCTGCCGTGACTTACTTGACAATGCGTGCCAGCATGTGTTCAGCGGGTGAATGAGAAAGGCTTACAGCGTGTTGGCCAGTCGGCCATCTACGGCCGAAATCGGCATGCGATTCAGCCTCATATCGAAAGATTGCCTGCGCTTGGGCGCGGCATTATCGAGGGCAAGCTTATGTACGCACTCCATCCATCCGACTACGCGCCCGATGCCTTCGAGGTGAGGGTTTCCGAATTGCTCGTTGCAACCTCCGAAGGTGGCGATCCGCTGGTGAGCAGCGCCGTGTCGGAAGTGCTCAAGCTGCTGCGGGAGAAGCTGGACATGGACGTGGTGTTCGTCTCGGAGCTCGTCGATGGTCGCCGCGTGTTTCGCCGCATCGAGGCCGACGCGGACAAGCGAATGTTCGAAGAAGGTCAGTCGCATCCGCTGGAGTCGACTTTTTGCCAGCGCGTGGTCGACGGACGCATGCCCAACATGATCAAGAACTTTCCCAATTACGCCGGCGCAAAAGACTTGCCGAAGGTTCCGTTTCCGCTCGGCAGCTTTCTGAGCGTGCCAGTGGTGTTGAACGACGGTCGGGTCTATGGCACGCTGTGCTGCTTCAGCCATGCGGTCAACGACGAGCTGACGCAGCGCGATCTCAGGAAGCTCGAAATGTCCGCGCAGCTCACGGCTCGCCGCATCGACGAAGTGCGCGCCCGCGAGGCCGACACCGCAATGGCCAGCTGGGCGCTCGAGCCCACCGACAGCGTGGAGTCGGCGCGCCGCGCGCATTGAACCTCATCGCCTTGTATGGAAAACCGAACCTTCGTCGGCTTCAGCAACGCGTCGCTTCACGACGACGGATTGAAGTTCAACCTCACCATCGACACCCTCGAAGGGCCGGTACCGATCGAGGCGTCGGTTGCCGACATCGGCAAGATGATTCACCTGCTTTCGAAGGTTTCGTGGGCCGCGGGTCATATTCAGCGTTTGCCGCAGCACTTCGTCAGTGACGGCACCCTCAGCTTGCGACCGGTCGACGCTACAGCGCTGGCCGTGGCGGCGGGCGAGCCGGGCAAGACACTCGTGATGATGCTCGTCGGCGCAACGACGCTCGCCTATGCGCTGGACACGCCGAAGCTCAAAGGCTTCTCGCAGCAACTTCAGACAACCGTAGCGGGGCTGGTGTAGCCCGATTCGTGCCTTCACCATGCCGTCCGGATCCCCGCCCGTCATCGATTTCAACGCGCCCGCTGACGAGGTCGCGCGGCATCTTGTCGGCGTCACGCTGCTGGTCGACGGTGTCGGCGGGCGCATCGTCGAAACCGAGGCCTACGATTGGGACGACCCGGCCTCGCACAGCTTCCGCGGACCGACCGCGCGCAATGCCTCGATGTTCGGTTCGCCGGGTCGAGCGTACGTGTATCGGTCGTACGGCATTCACTGGTGCCTCAACTTCGTTTGTCGCGAAAAAGGACATGGCGCCGCGGTGCTGATTCGCGCGATCGAGCCGATCATGGGGCTCGAGCGAATGCGCGAGCGGCGCGGGCTCGATGAAGTGCGGCTGCTGTGCGCCGGGCCGGGCCGCATTGCGCAGGCCTTGGGCATCGACGTGAGCTTCAACGGCAAGTCGCTCGACGCACCACCTTTTTTGCTGATCGCGCCGGCCGACGGTGAGCCCGAGGTGGTGGTCGACGCCGGCCCGCGTATCGGCATCTCGAAGGCGGTCAACATGCCATGGCGTTTCGGGGAAAAAGGCTCGCGCTTTTTGAGCAAGCCGTTCCGTCGAAAGCCCTGAGATCAGCGAGTCGCGGCTTCGCTGCCCAATGCCCTGGGCTGCGGCAACCACTTGAAGGCGGCGGCACCCATCAACAGCAGCATCGCGATCGTCAGCAACACGGCCAGAAACGGGTCGCTGCCGTGCGCCGTCGCCGCGGATGCGACGAAGCCGGTCAGCCATTGCATCACCGCCACGCCAAGGAACATCGCCATCGTGAAGACCGCCATCGCGCGGCCCGTCATGCTGGCCGGGTAGGCGGCCTTCACGTCCGGGTACTCCAGCACGATGTAGCCGGACACCACGCCGACCAGGACCGATGCACACACGTCGAACGCGACGCCGAGATTGAAGGCCATGGCCGCGAAGATCGCAGCGGTCAACAAGGTGAAGCCGATGATCCAGCGCCGCCGCTTTGCCGGGCCCGGGTCGATGCGGCCGAACAGCGGCGCGCCGAACATGCCGACCACCGACAGTGCCAAGGCGACGTGGCCGCTCTGCACCAGCGACAGCCCGTGGCGCTCGATCAGCAGCGGCCCGAGCCATAGCCCACGCAACGACAGAAAGGAGGCGTATGTGACGCTCGCCAGCGCCACGATGCCGATCGTGTGCGGCAGCCTGAACAATTCACCATAGCTCATCAAAGCGCCCAGCACCGACAGCCGCGGCAGCGGCGGCACGCCATCGGGCGATAGGGGCGCCTTCGGTTCATGCACGAGAAAGAAAATGGCGAGCCAAGCCAGTGCCGACATCGCACCCAGTGCCAGAAAGCCGGCGCGCCATGACTGCTGCTGGATGAGCCAGGCCAACGGCGTCCCGGTGAGCAGCAGGCCGGCCGAACCGATGCCGAGCGCCGTGCCCGACACCGACGCGAAGCGCTCGCCCGCAAACTGGCGCGCAATGAACACGGTGCACACCAGAAAGGCCGGCGCGCAGCCGATGCCGATGAGCACCTGGCCCAGCACCAGTGGCAAAAAGCTGTGCGACATCGCCGCGACGAGCGCGCCGACCATGGTCAGCGGAAAGGCAGTGAGCACCGTGCGCCGCACGCCGTACAGGTCGATGCTGATGCCCATGAAGAGCTGCAGCGCGCCGAAGGCGAAATGAAACGAGCCGGCGAACAGGCCGAGCGCCTGCGCGGAAAGCCCGAACTCCTTTTGAAGCGGCGGCGCCATGATCGCCGCGATCGTGCGAAACGACTGGCTCAGACCAAAGGCTGTTGTCAGCGCCATCAGCATGATCCATGGCGAGGTTGTCTTGTTGTGTGAAAGCGCCGCAGAAGAGGTCATGCGTAAGGTTTTAGACGAAAACACACGCCGCATTGGTCCGATTTGCGACCTGCACGCTGGTCGCCGTCGCGCTCGACCCGTAAGAGTGCCGCCGGCGCGTCGATGAACTGGGACCGACATCGCTTGCGCTTATCCTGCGTAACCACGCTCTGGTCGCGCTGGGCCGCAGCG
The DNA here is from genome assembly GCA_025352265.1 of Variovorax sp. GTDB lineage: Bacteria > Pseudomonadota > Gammaproteobacteria > Burkholderiales > Burkholderiaceae_C > Variovorax. Next base: position 24,973 of record JANXTS010000063.1, read on the forward strand.
TGCAAGTGGCGATCCCCAAATCCTGCGGCGCTTGAACAAGAGATTTTTCCCGTCGATCAGGTCGAAATCGACCGCGGCTACTGAACACACACCATGAACGCATCCACACTCAACACCGCAGGGCATGCTGAAAATGCGGCGCACGACATCGCCTCGATGCTGCACCCCTTTACCAATCTGGCGACGCATCCGCAGGTCGGACCCTTCATGATCGCGCGCGGCGATGGCGTGTACGTGGAGGACGACCAGGGCCGCCGTTATCTCGAAGCCATGTCGGCGCTCTGGTGTGCGTCGCTCGGCTTCAGCAACGAGCGTCTGGCCAAAGCCGGAAGCGACGCGCTGCGCACCCTGCCGTACTACCACACGTTCAACGGACGCTCGAACGCGGCAGCCGTCGCGCTCGCCGAAAAGCTGCTGGCAATGGCACCCGTTCCGATGTCGAAAGTGTTCTTCGCCAACTCGGGTTCCGAGGCCAACGACACCGCAGTAAAGCTCGTTTGGTACTACCACAACGCCATCGGCAAGCCGGCCAAGAAGAAGATCATTGCGCGCAAGAACGCGTACCACGGTGTCACCGTCGCGGCCGCGAGCATGAGCGGTTTGATCTCGAACCATCGAGACTTCGACCTGCCGATCGACCGCATCCTGCATGTCGATTGCCCGCACCACTGGCGCTATGCCGAGGCCGGCGAAAGCGAGGAAGACTTTGCGACGCGGCTGGCCGACTCGCTCGAAAAACGCATCCTCGAAGAAGGCCCCGAAACGGTCGGCGCCTTCATTGCCGAACCGGTAATGGGCGCGGGCGGCGTCATCGTGCCGCCGGCCACCTACTTCGAGAAGATCCAGAAGGTGCTGGCAAAGTACGACGTGCTGTTGATTGCAGACGAAGTAATCTGCGGTTTCTGCCGTACTGGTGAGATGTTCGGCTCGACCACCTACGGCATGAAGCCGGACATCCTCACCTCAGCCAAGGCGCTGTCGTCGGGCTACGTGCCGATTTCGGCGGTGCTGGTCAACGAAAGGGTGCATGCCGCAGTGGCGGCCAACAGCGGAAAGATCGGCACCTTCGGCCACGGGTTCACTTACTCGGGACATCCGGTCGCGTGCGCCATCGCACTCGAAACACTGCAGGTCTACGAAGACGAAAAGATCCTCGCGCATGTGCAGTCGCTGGTGCCGCAGTTTCAGCAGGGCTTGCAGCGCTTCGCAGCGCGGCCTTTCGTCGGCGAAGTGCGCGGCGTGGGCTTCATCGGTGCCATCGAACTGGTGCTCGATCCAGCAAAGCACACGGCGTTCGATCCTGCGAAGAAGGCGGGCGCCCGTTTGGCGCAGCTGGCTTTGGAGCAAGGGCTCATCGTGCGCGCGCTGGCCGATGCGGTGGCGTTCTGCCCACCGCTCATCATGACGCCGGCGCAGGTCGACGAGATGTTCGAGCGCTTCGATCGCGCCATGACGTGCTTCGAGGCCGAACAGGCCTGAAGGCGTTCTTAACCGAAGACGCTGTAAACCCCACCCCGTGCGCGAAACCATGTCCAACACCGACTCATCGGAAATCTGGCGCCTGTCGGCGTCCCGCGTCGCCGCGCTCGTGCGTCAACGCAAGCTCTCTGCGGTCGAGGCCGCGCAGTCGGCGCTGGCGCGGCTGGATGCCGTCAACTCGACGATCAACGCGGTCGTCGACCATCGACCCGACGAGGTCCTGGCCCGTGCGCGCGCTGTCGATGCGGCGTTCGCGCGCGGCGATGATCCCGGACCGCTCGCGGGCGTGCCGGTTACCGTCAAGATAAACATCGACCAGATAGGCTTCGCGACCAGCAACGGCGTGAACCTGCAGAAAGAATGGATCGCCGCCAGCAACAGCCCGGTGGTCGACAACCTGCTGAAGGCCGGCGCCGTCATCGTCGGGCGCACCAACGCGCCTGCCTTCAGCTACCGCTGGTTCACCGACAACCGGCTATACGGCCGCACCGTCAACCCGCGAGATGCATCGTTGACCCCGGGCGGTTCGTCCGGCGGCGCAGCGGCGTCGATCGCAGCCGGGATCGGCCACATCGCCCACGGCACCGACATCGCCGGCTCGATCCGCTACCCGGCGTACGCCTGTGGCATCCACGGCTTGCGACCGTCACTCGGCCGCGTCGCCGCCTACAACGCGGTCACGCCGGAGCGAGTCATCAGCGGGCAGATCACAGCGGTATCGGGGCCGCTCGCTCGTACCGTGGACGACTTGCGGCTCGCGCTCGCAGCCATGTCAGCGCCGGATGCGCGCGATCCGTGGTGGGTGCCTGCACCGCTGATCGGGCCGCCTGCACCGCGCTGCGTTGCGTTGTGCATAGCGCCCGACGGCATGGCGATCCAGCCCGAGGTGGCCACTGCGTTGCGCGATGCTGCCGAGCGTTTGCGCGACGCTGGCTGGACTGTGGACGAGGTCGATGCGCTGCCGCCAATCCGCGATGCCGTACCGGCGCAGATTGCTCTATGGATGGGCGATGGCCATGCGGGCATGGTCGCTGCGGCACAGCGCGAAGGCGATGCGGGCGCCATCGCTGCGCTCGCTGGGCAACTGGCCATCGCGCAATCGATGACGCTTGAAAAGTTGTCGGCTGCGCTGGTTCAGCGCGCCACCATTACACGGCAGTGGCAGGTATTTTTGGAACGCTATCCGGTCGTGTTGCTGCCTGTCTGTGCCGAGCTCCCGTTCGTCGACGATCTCGATCTGCAGGGGCCCAACGCATATGCCCGCGTGTGGGAAGCTCAGATGACGATGATCGGCCTGCCGTTGACCGGCCTGCCGTCGCTGGTGGTATCGACCGGCATGGTGGGACGCGCGCCGGTCGGCGTGCAACTCGTGGCAGGGCGCTATCGGGAAGACCTTTGCCTGGCGGCCGGAGAGGCGATCGAGGCACGTGGCGTGCCGCCAATGCCAATCGATCCGTCTTAAGCAGAACCAGGCCTGTCGGTACCGATCGGCCCGATCGACTTGATCCCGCGGCTTACTTCAGCTCGATTTCGACGAAGACGAATTCATGATCGTTGGGGTTGACCACGTTGTGCTCGACGCCGGTGAGCCGCGTGTACGAGACCCCGGCAGTCAGCGGGCTGCGAAGCTCGCCTTGCGGTGTTTCGAGCAGCAGTGAGGCGGTGGTCATCGGTACCACGACATAGTCCATGCCGTGCCGGTGCCAACCGGTCTCGGCACCGGGCGCGAATCGCCATTCGGTGACCTTGACGCGGTCGTTGTCGATCTGAATCGTAGGAACCGCCGGAGGTCGTGAAGAGGTGGAAGTCATTTCGGCAAAAGGGCTGCAAGCATCATGCCTCTTCGACGGGCCTCGCGCGCTATGCGGTTACCGGCGAGGCCGCGACCAAGTGCTCGCTCAGGAACCAGACCTGCAGTTCATTCGTGCGCAACACATTCGACACGAACACGTCGTTGCTGCCGTCGTCACCCGCATCGTCGACCTTCTTGGCCGCGTCACGGGCAGCGATGATGATCATTTCGTGCGCCTCGGCCAAGCGGCGGATCTGCACGGCAGCCGGCTCGCGGCCGCGGGGCGGGCGCTGGATCTTCGTGCTCTCGGCGATGTCTGCAGCCATGGCCAGCGCAATGCCTCCGAGCAGCTGGATACGCTCGGCCAGGATGTCGACCAGCAGTACCTGTGCTTCGAAATGCTGGTCGTACATCAGATGCAACTGGTTGAAGGTCGGGCCGACCACCTGCCAGTGATGCTTCTTGTACATGTCGCGCAGCGTGATGGTGTCCGCGAGGCACTGGTTAAGCAGCGCAACGCTTTCCTTGCAGACCTTTTCGCTCAACCCGTTGGGCAGTTTGACGATTTCGCCGTACTTTTGCGTCTCGTGCGACTGCTGATGAAGGTTGGGCTGCACGGCGGTCGCCCGCGCAGTGGCAGGTGCGGGGGGCAGAGTTTTGGAAGTGGGACTTTTGCTGGCCATGGAAATCTCCGAAGGTCGGGGTGGAACAGCACCAATTTTTAGACAGCAGCCCTGAAGGGACGCGTAGGCGGGCGGGCCGACCGCGCGCACGATGACACCCAAGCCCTGCGTCGTCAGCGCCTCACTGCCGTGACCGCGACTAGCGCAACCGGCGTCACCGGTGTCATAGCTTCGTGGACACCGTTGGCCGTCAACACCTTTGCTGGTCTTGCGGTTGCTGCTGCTGCGTCTCGTCGAGCTTGTCGACCGTGACCACCATCTCGCCCATTTCAAGCGGCCCGTAGTGGGAGATGAATGCCACGTCGGCCGCATCGCGTCCGTAGGCCACCACGATGCGGCCGCCGCGCGGTGAGTCCTGGGTGGCGTCGAAGGTGTACCAGCGGCCGCCGACAAAGGCCTCGAACCATGCGTGCATGTCCATCGGATCGAGCTGGTACAGGTAACCGACGACCAGCCGCGCCGGGATGCGCAGGCTGCGCGTGAGGCCGATGCCGACATGCGAGAAATCGCGACACACGCCGGCACCATCGTTGAGCGTATCGAGCGCATCCGTGGCGCCGTTGCTCACGCCGTAGCGGTACTCGAGGGTGCTGCGAATCCACGAGCGAATCGCCTCGATCTGCGCATAGCCGGGCTCGGCGTTGCCGACGATCTGGCGTGCGCGGTCTTCCATCTTGTCGGACGGGCAGTAGCGGCTTGGCAGCAGGTATTGCAGCGTGTCGAAGGGCAGGTCTTCGATGGGCGTGACCATCGCGTCAAGAGCCACCGAAATCTCGTCTTCAGCCTCCATCACCATATCGACCTCGATGCGCATGTCGCCTTGCGGGATCTTCATGCGCTGGCACAGGTTGCCGTAGCTGTCGACGTACTCGGTGGTGGGCACCCATGGGTGCAGTTCGTAGCGCTCGCTGACCATCCATTGCGCGTCGCCACTGCGGGGCCGCAGCATGGCGACCACCGGACAGTCGGCTTCAGTGGCAGTCACGGTCATCTTGCAGATGGCTTGGAGCCTCATCGGTCGCTTTCGTTGAAACGTGTGGTCGGTGATTCGTCTGCATGCCTCGGAATGTCGCCTGGCCGCCCTGTCGTCCACGTGGTGGCCGGTCAATCGGCGCCGTAGGCTGGCGGCGGACGCCAGCCGAGCAGCTCGGCCAACCGATGGACGATCCAGCCCGCCTCGGCCCCCGAAACGCCTGACTCGGGTGCGTCAAGTCCCGCGCGGATGCGCCGGAGGATATCGGCCTCGTCGGGGACTTCGGTGTGATGCTGGATTTGCGCATACCCGACGAGATGGTTCGCCAGGTCTTCGCAAATCTCGTAGCGCTCCCGCAGCACGGTAATCGGCTCGCGCAAGCGATGTCTCGCATCGGTGTTGATCGCAAAGAAGGAGGGCGGAATATCAATCTGGTAGTCGTCGGACATCAGAGGTTATAGCCTCGTTCGGGCACCGTACTCGGACCTTCCGTGAACTAGGTCCTATCGCCGCCAGCCGGTCAGGAATACAAATACAACCTTCCTTATCGAATTGTTAAAAGCACATGATCGACGCCAACAGCATTGCACTTGTCGTGAACGAGCCTGCTCCCGGAAGGTTTTATTGGGTCCTGCAAAAGCAGGACATCGACGACGGTTCAGCTGTCGACACCGCCTCGGCGCCGCTGCCCAGCTATGGTCTGGCCATGATGGCGGGCATGTTCGCCCTGCAGCGCCGGCGCGGCTTCTTCAGCCGCCGCCCTGCTCGCGACTCTTACGAATCGCGAGCCGACTTCGGGCCGACGACGATCCAATGACAAAACGCGCCCGTGGGCGCGTTTCGAAGGGTTCCGCAGGGGGCTGCGAAGGCTGTGTCAGCCGCCCTTTTTAGCCCGCTTGCCGGGATTCTTTTTGCTGCGTGTGGCCTTGCCGCGCTCCAGGCTGACCTTTTGGCCGCCACCGGTTTTGGGCAAGGTCGAGCCGGCCACCGGGGTCGGCTTGGGAGTGGCGACGCGGTCGGCTTCGGTGCGAATGATCTTGGGCATGAAAAGCTCAGGTAAAAAGTGTTCGAACCGCGATTAGGCCACACTGGGCGAGTGTGCCATTCTTGCCAGCCAAACCCGGACCCCCGTAGCGGGTTTCCGGCGTGCCCGCATCGCGAAGCTCAGGCCTGTTTCCGGGCTCAGCCTTCCAACAGCCGCACCTTGACGCTTTTGCCTTTGACGCGGCCGTTCGACAGCTTTTGCGCCGCCTCCTGGGCAATGCCACGCTCGACCGCCACATAGGTCGAGAACTCATTGACGTTGATCTTGCCGATCTGCTCCTTGGCGTAGCCGCAGTCTCCCGTCAATGCGCCCAGTACGTCCCCGGCGCGGATCTTTTCCTTGCGACCTCCGACGATCTGCAGCGTGGCCATGGGCGGCCGCAGCGCCGCGCCGACGCCGGGCGTGAGTTCCGCCAATGGGTGCCACTCAGACTCGCGCCCCTGCAACTGCTCGATCTTTCCGACGCTACCCATCTCGTTCATGCTGGCGAGGTTGAGCGCGAGGCCCTCGGCACCCGCACGGCCAGTGCGGCCGACGCGATGAATATGGATTTCGGAATCGGGCGTTACGTCGACGTTGATCACCGCTTCGAGCTGCGCGATATCGAGACCACGTGCGGCCACGTCGGTCGCGACCAGCACCGAAGCGCTGCGGTTCGAAAATTGCACCAACACCTGGTCGCGCTCGCGTTGCTCCAGCTCGCCGAACAGCGCCAGCGCGCTGAAGCCCTGTGCCTGCAGCACCTGGACCAAATCGCGGCATTGCTGCTTGGTGTTGCAGAAAGCCAGCGTGCTTTGCGGCCGGAAATGATCGAGCAGCAAGCTTACGGCGTGCAGCCGCTCGCTGTCTTTGACCTCGTACCAGCGCTGCCGAATCTGCGTGCCTTCATGCTGCGCCTGCACCGTGATTTGCAGCGGCGTCTTCATGAACTGGGCGCTGAGCTTGGCAATGCCTTCGGGGTAGGTGGCCGAAAAGAGCAGCGTCTGCCGCTCTTTCGGACACTGCCGCACCACCTTGGCGATGTCTTCGAAAAATCCCATGTCGAGCATGCGATCGGCCTCGTCGAGCACCAGCGTGTTGAGCGCATCGAGACTCAAATTGCCACGGTCCAAATGATCCATGATGCGGCCGGGGGTGCCGACCACGATGTGCGCACCGTGTTCGAGGCTGGCAATCTGCCCGCGCAGCGCGACGCCGCCGCACAGCGTCACCACCCTGATGTTTTCTTCGGCGCGCGCCAACCGGCGGATTTCGGTCGTGACCTGATCGGCCAGTTCGCGCGTCGGGCACAGCACCATCGCCTGAATGGCGAAGCGCCGCGGATTGAGGTTGGCGAGGAGTGCGAGGGCAAAGGCGGCGGTCTTGCCGCTGCCGGTTTTGGCCTGAGCGATCAGGTCTTTGCCGAGGAGCGCCGGAGGCAGGCTGGCAGCCTGGATTGGCGTCATTTCCGTGTAGCCGAGCTGGTCGAGATTCGCCAGCATCTGCGGCGTCAGCGGCAGGGTGGCGAACCCGGTGGACGGATTCGTCACTTGGGTCACGGTAATTAGCGGCGCGGCGCGTTGTTGTTGCTGTTGACCGGCGGCGGACCGCGGCGTTCCAGGTGACGGAAAGTGATCCGGCCCTTGGTCAGGTCATACGGCGACAACTCGAGCGACACCTTGTCGCCCGCCAGAATGCGGATGTGGTGCTTGCGCATCTTGCCGCCGCTGTAGGCGATCAGCTGATGACCGTTGTCCAGCGTGACGCGGTAGCGCGAGTCGGGCAGGACTTCGGTCACTGCGCCGTTCATTTCGATAAGTTCTTCTTTGGCCATTGATTTACCTCAAGAAACGGTGTTTGTTGGAGATGGAAAACGGTTGTCTGGCGGTGGTCGGGTTCAGCTTGCGAGGTACCCGAGCGAAGGCTGCAGCAGAGGGCGGGGCGCATGACGCTCGCGAACCCAGCCGAGGCCCTCGTCGACGGCGTAGCGCACCGCTGCGGCATGGCTGGTGAATCGTGGCGTGAAGCGCATGACCCGGTCGTGCATACCGCTTCCGCGGCCAGAACGAATGGAGACCGACGCAGCGAAGCGCCCGTCGTCTTGAGAGTGAATCAGCGGTGAAACGAGGTACTTGCCCACTGCAATATTATGTTGAACGATGTCCATGAAGCCTTGACGACACGCAACATTGAGTGCGTCGAAAAAATTGAAAAACGAGGCGTAGGCCGGCCGGAAATGACGCGGCGGACGCGCAATTCGCTTCAACAAGAACGAAGGCAGTGGTGGCAATCATGGGCGCCGGGTCTGGCGCTCCAACACACTGTAGAGCCGGCTTGAGATGAGGGCCTTGGCGAGTCCGGAGATCAACTCCATGAACTTCGGGAACGCGCGAGGCCGGCCAGCAAGATGACGAAAGTGCTTCGTCGTGGTATCGAAACGAACCCCCTATTATAGGCGAATGGCCAACATTGCTGCTTGACTTGCTATGGAACTTGGAGCTTAAAGCGGTTTCATGACGGATGGCACGCAATGGTGTGGCGCTGCTACATCGCATCGCAAGCGGCGCCGATCGAATAAACATGGCTTGAGAAGAACCACGAGACTGCAGCAGCGCTTTTTGAGCAACCTGGCCTCCGGTCAGGTTGCTTCGGGTTTCTGCTGACTTGCTGTCGAGAGACGTTGCATCTCCGGTTTAAGAGTCTGGTAGAGCTGCTGATATTGGGCATGGCGCTCGGCCAGTTCGGTGGTGCGCGCCAGGTTCGGCGTAAAGCTGTCTTGCAAGGCCGGTGCGACGCAGATATCGGCGACCGCCTCCCCAGTTCTCGCCAAACGTGCGAGCCGCGCCGCACCCAACGCGGCACCCACTTCACCGCCGCTTCGACGATCCAGCGTGCGGCCCAGCACATCGGCGAGCAGCTGTGCCCAAGCTGCGCTGCGCGAGCCCCCACCGACCAGCGTCACGCTGTCTATCTGCGCGCCACCGGCCAGCAGCGCCTGTTGCCCATCGAGAAACGAGAAGGCCACGCCCTCCAGCACGGAATAGGCAAGGTGCCCGCGCGTGTGGTCGTGCGTCAGGCCAAAGAAGACACCCGACGCGTAGGGATCGTTGTGCAGCGTGCGCTCGCCAGACAAGTACGGCAAGAACAGCGGCGTGGCGGCGCCATCGGGCAGCGCCTCGGCTTCGCTGACAAGCTGCGCTTCATCGGTCGCGTGCGTGAGGCGCCGCAGCCAGCCGAGGCAACTTCCCGCCGAGAGCATCACGCTCATCTGGTGCCAGGTGCCCGGAAACGCGTGGCAAAAGGCGTGTACCGCGCTTTCGGGGTTGGGCGAGTAAGCCGCGTTGGCAACGAAGTAAACGCCCGATGTGCCTAGAGACAGGAACGCAGTGCCAGGTGCCGTCACGCCCAGGCCAGCCGCGCTCGCCGCGTTGTCGCCCGCGCCGCCCGCCACCATCACGTCGGCCTGCAGACCGAGCTGCGAGGCCACGACGGGCAGCAACGTGCCACTGGGCTCGCTGCCTTCGACAAGTCGCGGCATGTGCGAACGGTCGAGGTGCGTGGCGGCCAGCATGGCATCGGACCAATCCCTTGCCGCCACGTCGAGCCACAGCGTGCCAGCCGAATCCGACATGTCGGACACCGCTTGGCCGGTAAGCTTCAGTCGCACAAAATCCTTTGGAAGCAACACGCGCGCGATCTGGCGAAAAATCTCCGGTTCGTTCTGCTCGACCCAGATCAGCTTGGGTGCGGTAAAGCCCGGCATTGCGATGTTGCCGGTGATGCGACGGCTCTCGGGCGCCCGTCGTTCGAGTTCGGCGCATTGCGCGTGGCTGCGACCGTCGTTCCACAAGATGGCCGGACGCAGCACGCGGTCGTGCGCGTCGAGCAGCGTGGCGCCATGCATGTGACCCGACAACCCGATGCCGCGCGTGGCTGCGTACTCCTTCGGGTGGCGTTCTCTGAGCTTGCCGAGTGCAGCCTGCGTGGCGCTCCACCAATCTTCTGGCGCCTGCTCCGACCACAGCGGATGCGGTCGAGAAATAGCCACTGCCGCGCTGGCCTGACCGATCACGCGCTGCCCGTCGTCGACCAGAACGACCTTTACCTCCGACGTGCCGATGTCGATGCCGATGTCCATGCTTTGTCTCCGTGATTCGAAACGTTGTCCGCGCTTCTGAGCGATCGCGCGTTGAAAGGATACTTGGCGTGTCGCCCGACCCCGGGCGAGAGGCCGCATCGGCAGAATATTTTTGATGGCCCAACCTGTTTCCGCCCGACTCAAGATCGGTCTGTCAGCCTGCTTTTCGCACGCCGATCCGGCGCGAGCCCTGTTCAGCAACAAAACCCTGCAGTACGTCGAGCAGTCGATCGCGCACTGGCTCATGTCGGCCGGCGCGATGGTCGTGATGGTGCCGTGCCCGACAGGCGCAACCGCACGCGGCGACACCAAGCTCTCGCACTACGCCGAGTGGCTCGATGGAGTGGTCATGCATGGCGGCGCGGACCTGTGGCCGGGCAGCTATGGCGAGGTGCCGCTGAAAGACGCGTGGCTCGGAGACCGCGTACGCGACCTGTACGACCTCGCGCTGGTCGAGGCTTTCGAACAGGCGGGCAAGCCGATATTCGGCGTGTGCCGGGGGCTGCAGCTCATCAACGTGGCGTTTGGCGGCACGCTGTACCAGGACATCGAAGAGCAGCATGGCCATCCTGAGACGCTGCGGCATCGCGACCCAGTGGCCTACGACCAGAACTTCCATGCGCTCGAGATCGTGCCCGGCACTCGACTCGCCAAGCTTTATCCGGGGGTCGATACGGCGCGCGTCAACAGCATCCATCATCAGGGCGTGAAGGCGTTGGCGCCAGGCTTTGACATCGAGGCATGGAGCCTGCCGGACCGCGTGCCTGAAGCGATCCGGCGGCGCGCCGACCGCGGCCGCAGCTACATCGCCGCGACGCAATGGCACCCGGAATTTCACAAGTTCGGCAGCAAGGAAACGCTGGACGACAGCGCAATCCTCCACGACTTTCTATGGGCTTGCGCTACGACCAAGGTCACGGCCAAGTCGACCTTGCGTGCAGCCCCCGGCAAGATCCGCAACCGCGCCGCGCGGCTGTTGCGGCAGGCGCTGCTCCGGCGCTAACCGTCGAGCCTCTGCGGTTCTTAGCGGCTTGGGATCGACTTGGTCGTGGTGTGGGAGACGCTGGCGTCGATCACGCCAAACACTTGGATGCCGCTGCCACCTGCGCTGGTGGCAGCGCTGCTGCCTTGCGATGAATTGCTCGATGCGCAGCCTGCGGCCAAGCAAAGAGCGAGCAGGGAAATGAATACTGAAAAGGTGTATTTCAAGGAACGATTCCTGAGTGTTCGTTTCATTACGGCGCCAAGGCGCTCAGATGCTTGCCCACGATACCCGCCAGTTCGAACATCGTCACCTGGTCTTTGCCGAACACCGGTTTGAGCTTGGCATCGGCGTTGATGGCGCGCTTGTTGGTTGCATCCTGCAGGCCGTTGGCCTTGATGTAATCCCACAGTTTCTTGATGACTTCGGTGCGTGCGACCGGCTCGGCGCCGATGACGGCGGCCAGTGCATCGCTCGGCTTCAGGCCGGTGCCGGGCTTCCGCGGTGCCTTGGGGGCTGCGGCCTTCTTGGCGGCTGCCGCTTTCTTCGCCGGCGCCTTCGCTGCCTTGGCCGCAGCACCCGCCGCGACTTTTTTCGCAGCTGGCGCCGCCTTGGCAAACGTCTTTCGTGGCGGGAACTTCGACGTACGGGGCTCGAACTCGAAGCTCACCTTGCCCTCTTCCTTGTTCCAGGACAGGAAAGCCTTGAAGGCGCGGCGCGTACGCATGCTGACGAACTTGTCGAGCAAGTCGGTCTTGCCGGTAGCGAGCAGTTTTTCGATCTGTGCGCGCTCCACCGGCTGCTGAAGGATGATCTTGCCGCTCTTGAAAGTACAGCTCGGCGTCGGTTGCTCGACGGTCGGCACCGACTTCTCGCAGACGTAATTGGTGCCGTACTCCAACACGCGCGAAGCGCAGATCGGGCACGGCCCGAGCGACTCCTGGCCGCTGAAGTCGACGATCTCGCCGGTCTCCGCATTCTTGTCGTCGCCGAAGTCGAATTCGAGCTTCCAGTTCTTGGTTTCTTCTTCGTCGAACTTGAGGATGATCTCTGCGGTGAAAGGCCAGCCGGCCTTCGACCGAAAGCCTTCCAGCGGTCCGATGTGCTTGTCGCGCAGCAGCGCTTCGGCCTCGACCACTTCGAAGGTGCGGCCCGCCGGCGACTTGCCGAAAGAGAAGCCGCAAGGTTCCTTGTCCGGTAGTCCGGTGCAGGTGTAGCGCCGGTAATTCTCTTTGACCACGCCGCCGCAGTTGGGGCAGGGCGTTGCCAGCGTCGCATAGTCGCCCGGGACGGTGTCGCGGTCGTACTCCTTGGCCTTCTTGACGATGTGCTGCGTCATCTCGGCGATCTCGAGCATGAACGCGGCACGCGTCAGCGCGCCCTTTTCCATCTGTGCCAGCTTGTATTCCCACTCGCCGGTCAGTGCTGCTTTCGAAAGCTCCTCGACGCCGAGGCCACGCAGCAGCGTCATGAGCTGGAATGCCTTGGCGGTCGGGATCAGCTCGCGGCCCTCGCGCAGCATGTACTTCTCTGCGATCAGCCCTTCGATGGTGGCGGCCCGCGTGGCCGGCGTGCCGAGGCCTTTCTCCTGCATCGCCTCGCGCAGTTCGTCGTCGTCGATGGTCTTGCCAGCGCCTTCCATGGCGCCCAGCAAGGTGGCTTCGGAGTAGCGCGCGGGCGGCCGGGTCTTGAGAGCCTTGGCGTCGCACGACTCGGTTCGCACAACTTCGCCAGGCTTCACGATCACCAGGTTCTTGCCGTCTTTTTCGTCGGTGTCCTGCGCTGCTTCCTTGCCGTAGATGGCGAGCCAGCCCGGCTTCACCAGCACCTTGCCGTCGGAGCGGAATGCATAGTTCTTGCCGGCCTCGGTCACCGTGCTGATGCGCGTGGTGATCTGGTACTCAGCGCTCGGGAAGAACACCGACAGAAATCGCCGCACCACGAAGTCGTACAGTTTTTGCTCGGCGTCCGACAGACCGCTCGGTGCCTGCAGCGTCGGGATGATCGCGAAGTGATCCGACACCTTGGCGTTGTCGAAGATGCGCTTGCTCGGCTTCACGTAGTTGCCGTCGATTGCCTGCTTGGCAAACGGCGCGAGGTGCTTCATGCCGCTGTTGGCGAGCATCGCCATCGTGTCCTTCACGACGGGCAAATAGTCTTCTGGCAAGGCGCGCGAATCGGTCCGCGGGTAGGTCAGTGCCTTGTGGCGCTCGTACAGCGACTGCGCCAGTGACAGCGTGGTCTTCGCACTGAAACCGAAGCGACTGTTGGCCTCCCTCTGCAACGACGTCAGGTCGAACAGCATGCCGCTGGCGGTCGTGCTCGGCTTGCTTTCTTCGGTGACCGTGGCCGGCTTGCCGCGAGCGGCGGCGGCAACCGCCAGCGCGTCACGCTCGGTCCAGACGCGATCGGCGCGCTGCTCCGAGTCGGGCTCGCCGCTGGTCAACAGCGGCGCGTTCGCCTTCTTACACGCCGGGTCGAAGTACTTGCCGGGATAGTCACCGGCCTCGGCCGCAAAGCTCGCGTGCACCTCCCAGTAGTCGCGTGAGACGAACTTGCGGATCTGCTCTTCGCGCTCGACAACCACGGACAGCGTGGGCGTCTGCACGCGGCCCACGGTTGTCAGAAAGAAGCCTCCATCGCGCGAGTTGAAGGCCGTCATGGCGCGCGTGCCGTTGATGCCGACGAGCCAGTCGGCCTCGGAGCGCGAACGCGCGGCGTCGGCCAGGCCTTGCATCTGCTTTTCGGTTCGCAGGTGGTCGAAGCCATCGCGAATAGCTTGCGGCGTCATCGACTGCAGCCACAGCCGACGCACCGGCTTGTTGAGCGGCGTCTTGCCGCCAGCGTACTGCTCGATCAGCCGGAAGATCAGTTCACCCTCGCGCCCCGCGTCGCACGCGTTGATGAGCTGCGTCACGTCTTTGCGCTTGGCCTGCTTCACGACCGCGTTCAGGCGTGTCTTGGTCTTGTCGACCGGCTTCAGGTCGAAGTGCGGCGGAATTACGGGCAGGTTGGCAAAGCTCCACTTGCCGCGCTTCACGTCGAACTCTTCCGGCGCCTGGATCTCGACCAGATGGCCGACCGCGCTGGTCACCACGTAGGTGTCGTTCTCGAAGTGTTCGTCGTGCTTTTCGAACTTGCCGGCCACGGGCGTGAGCGCGCGGACGATGTCCTGAGCCACCGAAGGCTTTTCTGCAATAACCAGTGTCTTTGTCATATGAGTGCTCTCTATACTCGGCGCCTCGCGTGCGTACGCACGCATGCGCATGTGTGCCCATCCAAACTATCAGACTTCGGCGATGCCTACCAAATCCCCTGTTTCAACCTCTGGCCGCCGCATACAAACGCGCCGCTCGGGCATTCACGGCAACGGCGTATTTGCCGTGCAGGACATCGCGGAGGGCGAAACGCTGATCGAATACAAGGGCGAAGTCATCAGCTGGAAAGAAGCGCTCCGGCGCCACCCCCACGACCCCAGCCAGCCGCAGCACACGTTCTACTTTCATATTGATGACGGCCATGTGATCGACGGCAAGATCAACGGCAACGCCGCTAAGTGGATCAACCACTCCTGCGCGCCGAACTGCGAAGCCGACGAAACCGATGGCCGTGTGTTCATCAAGGCGCTGCAGAACATCGCTGCGGGCGAAGAACTCAACTATGACTACGGGCTGATCATCGACGAGCCGTACACGCCGGAACTGCTGGCGGAGTTTCCTTGCTGGTGCGGTGCCGAGGCATGCCGTGGCACCTTGCTCGCGCCGAAAGAAGACAAGAAAAAGAAGAAGAAAAAGAAGGCCGAAAGGAAGGCTAAAACCGACAAGGCAAAGGACAAAGCCAAGGCCGACAAGAGAGAAAAGACACTCGAAAAGGCCAAGGGTTCCGGCAAGAAAGACAAGTCCACCAAGGACTGACGACATGGCGCTGAGCCACACGTGGAATCCCGATCAGCTGGCGGCAGCCCTGGCGCTGCTGCTGCCTGATACGACCGTCGAGATCGTCGAACAAATCGATTCAAGCAACACCGAGTTGATGCGCCGCAGCCGTGCCGGGCAACTTGCGCCCGTGGTGCTGGTCGCCGAGCGTCAGACCGCCGGACGCGGCCGTCTCGGACGCCCATGGCACAGCGCGCAGCTGGCTGAAGAGCC
>JANXTS010000074.1 GCA_025352265.1 Variovorax sp.
CTTGATGTAGAGCTCAACGGCGCGAATTCGGTCTTCGTATGGATACATGAACTACCTCCAAAGGTAGTCCAAGAAATCCGCCGCACCCCCGCTGGGTCAATTTTCGGCCGGCGCCAACAGCGCAAGACCAATGTGCTCGAAGACATCGAGGTCGTGCTGGCGCATCCGCAGGCGCTGGCGCAATGCCAGACATGGCTCTCCAAACACCTTCCCAACGCCGAGCGTCGCGCGGTGTCCAGCAATGCCGAAGGTGCACGATTGGCCTCGACGAATCCAGCGTGGGCCGCCCTCGCCAGCGAACGCGCGGCTACGCGATTTGGCCTGCACATCGTTGCCCACGCGGTTCAGGACGACGCCTACAACCGCACGCGTTTCTCCATCATTTGCCTGCCCGAGACGCTGGCGACGCCGCCTGCATCGGGCCGAGACTGCACGAGCCTCATCGTCTCGGTGCCGAACCGGCCTGGCGCTGTGCACGACCTGCTCGTGCCCCTGAAGACCAACAAGGTTTCCATGACGCGCTTCGAGTCGCGTCCGGCGCGCACCGGGCAGTGGGAGTACTACTTCTACATCGACCTCGACGGGCACCCGTCGCAGCCGAACGTAGCGGCCGCGCTGGCCGAACTGCGTGGCCTGTGCGCCTTCTACAAAGTGCTCGGCGCATACCCAGTTGGGGCTTAAAACCCTGCTGGACAGTAAAAATTCCCCTGCCGCTGGCGGACTCGTTGCTGGTCATATCTGAAAGTACGTACCTGTGCAGCAAAAAAAAACGAGGCAATGTCCAGACTTAGTTTGCGCCGGTTAGAAACGCAACGCCGACCGTGACGCATTCATCTTGAACGGTGAGATTCCCCTGATATAGCGGTGCACCGTGCTTTCCGACTTGTGCCCTGTCTGCCGCTGTATCGCCCAAGTTGGTGTTCCAGCTTGTGCCGCAGCGGTCACCAAACCGGCTCGGAGACTATGCGCCGAGAATCCATCTGCCGGCAATCCATTGGACTGCATCCGATCACGAAGAATCGTTCCGACAGCAGCGTCACTCAAGCAAAGTCCGATGCGGCCATACCGGTCTACGCGTCGAAATAGCGACAGTGACTCGGCGTCCTCCCGCTCGCGCCGAAGAATCTCCAGCCACCGCTTCAAAGCCTTGACGGCACACAGACTGCCAAGCCCATAGGGCAGGGCAACCGTCCGACCGCGGCTGTGCGGATCTGTCTTCGAGCGGCGAAGCGTTACCGTCACACCGGACCGACTGAAGATCAAATCTGGCGGCGCAATCCGAACCAGTTCCGAGCGACGAAAGCCACCCGCAAAACCCACCAGCAAAAGCGCACGATCGCGCGCAGTGCGAACCTCGCTGTGCTCTGCGCATGGACGAACCAGCGTCCTCAGCATCGCCAGCGTGATCGGCTTGGCTTGGGATTGCGCCATGCCGTGCACCCGCTTGATACCGCGCAGCGTCGCGCGGATCAAAGTGGATTGCGTTGGCGACACTCGACCGATGGCCGCATGCGCGCTGGCAATTGCTGCCAACCGGCGGATCAGCGTGCTCACCTTGAGTTTCTTCGCGTGCGCAGCCAAGTACTTCGCCGCCTGCAGTGGCGTCGCTGGAATGCTGCCACCCCATTTCTTGAAGTGCCGCAGGTCCGACGCGTAAGCACGCTGCGTGTTCGGCGCCAGACTGCTGGCGATGTATGCCGCCACGCTGAAGGCGCGTCGAGCCGGACCATGCGGTCTGAGAGCTTGGCGGTGTGGCCGTCCGGCTTCTATCCGCGCCATCTTCGGCCTTGCCATCAGTAATCCTCCGGCAACAAGAACGTTGTGGTGGTCCGGTTGGCTTCTGTCACGATCCACAGCAGCGGCCGACTCGCCGCCGGCAAATCCTCTGGGCCAATCGGATAAGACGACAAGATGCGAAGACCGAGCCGCGCGCCGAGTTCGTTTTGTTGAACGTCGACCGGATGAAGCTCACCCCAGTCTCCGGTCACGTGCCTCTGCAGCAACCGCATCGGATCGATGCCGTACTGCTTGAGCGTGTACAGCGCTGCCGGTGTGGCCACAACTCGGCCGAGCGCAAAGGGTGGTCGAACGCCCGCGGCAGAGCGACCTCCAGCGATGGAAGATTTCATAGTTGACTTTCAAGTGGACGAACGAATGCCGCATCGCGCGCACGGGCGTGCGCGTTCAATTCGATCTCACGTGGAGATCAAGCTGAGCGGCGGGGATTTGGCAAAGAATGCGGCGAGCGCCGGATATTTGCTTGCAAAAGCACTTTGGCTCAGCGCGTCAATTTAATGGTTGAAAACCATATTTTGGACGTCGTCCAAGTTTCCACCCATGAATTGATGGAAAAGCTAGAAAATGCGCTGTTTGGAAATTATGCTACAATTAATCAAATAGCGCAATATCATCATTTCTAGCTTAAAAAACAAGCTTTTTGAGCCAGTTTTTCGCTAAATTAATGAAGAATGAGCTTTATCAAAGCGCTGATCGAGAGAAATTAGCTTATTGTCTGATTGCTTTCCGATCCGAGCAGCCGCTTGTTGAAGGCACGCTTGTCGAACGACGCTGGCAGTTCTTCGAGCCAACCGATTTTTTGGCAACGCGGCCGTTGGCGAATGGGGAAGATGGCCCCAACAAATTGGCGTATGCACCCAGGCCTCGGGGGCCCACAGAGCTTGCGCCGTCAATCCGGTCGACTTCAATACGCCGCGGTCACTGCAAGAGCAAGCCGAGCCTAGTTGTGCGCGGTCGGCAACGGACGCCCTTTCAACAGTTGCGCAGCAGGCGATTAACAGCTTGATCTCCGCAAACCGACAGCCATATTTGCTGTTCTAGGGATGGTCTGCACAACCCGTCGCGAGGCGAAGTTCGGACACGAGTTGATGGCGATATGACACTTTTGACGCATGCATGCCGAGTTTGGCGCCAATGCGCAACTTGAAGCGGTCGCTTTTCACTCGCTTTGGGCCTTCG
>JANXTS010000104.1 GCA_025352265.1 Variovorax sp.
TTGTTCGCGGGCAGCTTGCGCGCGGGCCAGAGAGCCGCGGCGATCATGAGTCTGATCCAGTCGGCACGGCTCAACGGGCACGACCCGTACGCGTATCTGAAGGACGTGTTCATGCGGCTGCCGACGCAGCCGATGAGCCGCATCGAGGAGTTGCTGCCGCATCGCTGGGCGCCGGGCACGAACTGAATCACTACCGCACGGACGTGTACCAGCGGTCGGCGTCAAGATGTGTTTGCCGGGTGCTTACGAACATCTCAGCGGGCGTGTGAAAGCCGAGCGACTTGCGCTGTCTCTCATCCAGTTGTCTCGCGATCGCGTTGAGCTGACGCAGTGAGTAGCCCCAGATGTCGATGCCCTTTGGCATGTATTGCCTAAGTAGCCCATTGGTGTTCTCGTTGCTGCCGCGTTGCCAGGGACTCTAAGGATCAGCGAAGTAGACCTGAATGTCGGTTGCCACCGTGAATCGCTTGTGACCGTGCATCTCCGTGCCTTGATCCCAAGTCAATGACTTGTAGAGCTTCTTCGGCAACTTGCGCGCGCTTTCGTCTGCGACGCTTGCCCGATAACCGTCTTGCCCTGCGTTGCACCCGATCTCGCGGCTGATGGTCGACGGTGTCCTACCAAGTCGGGCGGCCACCGAACGCATCGATTCACCGACCATCAGGGTACGCGAGATCTCTTCTCTCTCTGCCAGGGTCAACTCATTGGCGCTGCGTTGCCGCTGCGGCGGCCAAATGCCCCCGGTCTTGGACAAGATGTTCTGGATAGAAATGTGAGGTCGGTCAAACAGTTGGCTAATGTGGTGAAGGGTCCAACCTTCCCTCCAGCGCTCCCACATTTTTGCCTTCTGGGTAATCGTGTAGTAGGTCCGTGTCCGGCATTTCATATGCAACACTGCTTTTGCCTTAGCAGTGGTTAGTGTGTCGCGCCGACCAGTTGAATCCGCTGCTTAAAGCGGTAGTTAAAGTCGCCAACGTTGATCGCTGGAAAGCCGTCCATCCGGAGTTTTCAACCAGGTCCCGATTAGCCTCAGGCCGGCTCCATGCCTTGCGTGCGCTTCGCGTCGGCAGTTTCACTTGAGCACAGGTAAGCAAGTAGTTCTTCAGCATGTCTGGGTCGCGTCGCGACTGAACAAACTGCGGCGGAAAACGTCGTGACAATCTCTAATCCAGGGGGCATTGGACCGAGCAGATCAATGCCTTCGAGGTGCATGAGTTCGCTCTGTTGCTGAAACCCCAGCGCCACCTCGCCGCGGGCAAGCAATGCGCCAACTGGCACGCCTGGCGGTGCTTGAACCAATCGACCGAAAATCTCCCGATATATCCCTAAATTGGCAAAGAGTTGCAGCAACGCCTTTCCACTGGGACCTGTCGAGTAGCCAATGCGAGACGCCACCCGAAGTGCTGCCAAGAGCGCCGCCTTGCTGTCAACGGGCGGTCGCGGCGCTCCGTGTGGCACCGCGATCGCGACGCTCGATCGTGCCAAGGCAACCACGCTCGCCGGGATCACCGAACCTGCCCTGGCTAGCTTGTCGATTGCATCTGAGGCGAGCACAGCCAAGTCGAACGCCTCTCCGTCCTGGACCCGCTTGGCGGCATCGACGCCGCCGACGAATTCAAAACGCACATTGCATCCTCCGGTTGAGCGCCAATCGGCGGTGACTTCGGCCAGAAATTGCCGCGTCGCCATGGACGAGATACCGGAGATGGTGGTCGTGGTTCGCAGATCGTGGACGGCGAGGACAGCTTTGTTGCGCATGCTCGCCTCGACTCAAGAAGTACCAGTTTGCACAGGCGACGCCCAGCTCTCCGACGACTGTGTCGAACCTGCAACCGAATACAGCGCGCCGGGTGCATTTCGGGTCTTCTGAAATTCGGCCAATGTCTGACCGCGCATGGCGGCGTAGACGTGCAGGTTCGAAACGCCAACCACCGCGGCGAGTTTCTCCAGCAAGAAGAAGATCACGCCGTAGTGCATCAGGCCACGCCAGTCACGGTCTCGGATCAAATGTCTCTCCTCTGCGCTCAGGCCGGCCTCGCGCATCGCCGCGGCTTCGTCGGCCTTGAAACGTTCTCGATGCGCCGGCTCGATCAACCGATGTAGAAAGTCGCTGACGCGGTAGGTCTTGACGCTGCGCTCGAGATTAAAGGGGTAGGTGCCTTCGAGCTTCTCGATGCCCGTGAGTTGCGCGTCGATGTGCGTCTGCTGGCGCACCACCTGCGCGGCGCTGGGCGGCACGGCATGGTTTTCAAGGATCAAGGTCGCGATGCCGGCCATCGACGGCAGGTAGTAGGCTTGGTGCAGCTTCGTCACATTGGCCGACAGTGCGCCCCGCATCACCATCCACATCACGACCTCGGAGCCCTCGTAGCCGCCGAGCGTGGCGAGTTCGGCCAGCGTCATCGAGGCGAGACGTTCCGGGTCGTTGACATAGAGATCGAGAAAGCTCGCGTCCCACTCGGTGTTGTTGAAACCGGAACGCTCACCATGCACTTGGTGAGAGAGGCCACCGGTCGCAATGATCGCGACGCGCAGATCGTCCGGGTAGCTTTCGATCGCACGCCGCAGCGCGGCACCGAGCTTGAAGCAACGCCGCGCACTCGGGCTCGGCGCCTGCAGCACACCGATCTGCAATGGCACGATCGGAAACGGCCAATCGGGGTTGCGTTCGGCCAACACCGAGAGCGGCGAGAAGCATCCGTGATCGAGCGGCTTATTTTGGAAGAACGACATGTCGAACTCATCGGCGACGAGCGACGCCGCGATGTGTGCTGCCAGCTTCGGATGCCCGTTGACCGGCGGCAGCGCTCGCGGGCCACCGCCTTCGTCGGCCACTGCGAAGCTTTCGCCGACACCGAGTGCAAATGCTGAGTAGTGGTCGAAGAAGAACGACGTGATGTGGTCGTTGTAAATCATGATCGCAACGTCGGGCTTCTTCTCGGCAAGCCAGTTGCGCAGCGGTGCGAAGGCCGTGAAGATCGGTGCCCAGATCGGGTCCGAGGCCTTGTTTTGATCGAGCGCGAAGCCGATCGTCGGGGTGTGCGAGGCGGCGATGCCGCCGATGATCTGTGCCATTCGATGCTTTCGTTGATTTAGAGTTCGTAGCCGGCTTCTGCCGCGGCCCGGTCGTAGAGCGCGCGCCGCATCAGCAGGCCAGGCTTGTCAGGCGCGAAGTTAAGGTCGAACTGCTTCTCTGTGTCCTTGCGCACGACGTCCATGATCCATTCAAGCGCGTCAACGTCCTCGAGGTAGGCCTTATCGGATGCCGCATGAAGAAATTCGTCCGAAGCCTTGTTTTGCAGGTCGAAGTTGCGCGAGTTGAACCACCAGTAATGGATGCTCTCGTTGTTCTCCGGCGTGAAGATGTGGGTGATGTTGAAGCAGTACTCGGTAAGCGCACCCGGCGGCGGCGTGGGGTTGACGATCTTCGCGAACGCTACATGTAAGGCGGGTGACTGGAAGCGAGCCTCCGAGTGCCGGTCGACTGGCTTGCCAGTTAGCCCGGTCGGCATCGCATAGACGCCCGGCGGTGGCGAATTTTTCAACAGTCGATCGATGATTACGACCTCGCCCTCGCGGCGAATCTTCAACTTTGAGCGGGCGTACTCCGGCGTGCCGATCACGCCAGGGTGCAGAAACGGGAAGTGAGTCTGGTCCAGCAGGTTTTCGTGCATCGACACATAGTCCGAGTTTAGAAAGAACTGACCGCTCACACTTTTCCAGTTCTCGTCGTTCAGCCAGGGCGTGTCGGGTACCAGCGATTCGTCTGCCTTGTTGGGGTCGCCCATCCAGATCCAGATCAGCGGCGCGCGCTCGACCAGGTCGAAGCTGCGCACTTGCGCGTTGGTCGGAACGATCGGCATCGAAGGCATGCTGACGCAGCGCCCCGAAGGATCGAACTGCATGCCGTGGTAGCCACAGATCAGCGTGTCACCGACGAGCCGACCCTTTGCGAGCGGGAACGACCGATGCGGGCAGCGGTTGCGCACCGCCACCGGGGCACCGGCCTCAGTGCGGTAGAGCGCGATATCGACCCCCAGCAGTCGGCGACTGATGATCTCTCGCGAGACTTCGCCGCCGAGAGCTGCGACATACCAGCAGTTGCGGATCAACGGCGTCGTGTGATCGGCGAAGCTACCGGCCTCGAATTCCTTCTCGCCCAGTGGAATGCGAGGATGCTCAACGAGCATGTCCATGGTGTACCTCAGGAGTTGAAATCACGCGTCGAGGACGAGCCTCGAACCGCGAATGCGAGAGACGCAAATGCACAGCGTGCTGCCGGACTCGCGTTCCTCTTCGGACAGATAGCGATCACGGTGGTCGATCGGTCCATCGGCCGAAATGACGTTTTGCGGGCACAGGCCGCACTCGCCACGACGGCAGTCCCAAAGCACGTCGACCTGCGCAGCAGTCAGCGCGTCGAGGATGCTCACATCCTTGCCGACCGAGATCACGCGGCCGGAGCGCGCCAGTTCGACCTCGAAACCAACTTCATCGCCGGTCGGGCTGGCGCCGAACAACTCGCTGCGCACATTTTCCGGTAGCCAGCCAGCCTCCCGGCTTGCCGCATGCGTCGCCGCGACCAGTGGGCTAGGGCCGCATACATACGCGGTCGTGCCGAGCGGCTGGGCGGCGAGTAGTGCCGCCAGATCGAGCTTGCCGTCGTCGGCTCGGCCGCTGTAATGGAAGCGAACGTTCGGGCCGGCGAGTTCGGCCATTTCATCGTGGAACGCCATCAGCTCAGGTGCTCTGCCCGCGTAGACGACGTTGAAGTGACGCTTGCGGCGAGCCAGGCTGCGCGCCATCGAGAAGATGGGCGTGATGCCGATGCCACCAGCGAGGAGCAGGCTGTGCTCATCGCGACGGTCCAGCGGGAAATTATTGATTGGGGCCGAGACCTGCAAGCGCGTGCCCACGACGAAGTTGGCATGAATGTAGGCCGAGCCACCAGCACGGTCCTCACGCTGCACTGCAATGCGATAGGTGTGACGAGGATCGTCCTTGTTCACCGTACCGCCGATCAACGAATATTGTCGAACGATCAGGCCCGTCTCATCGTTGCCCGTGCGAACTTCGATGTGCGCACCTGCACCGGAAGCGGGCACCGGCTTGCCGTCAATCGCAGTGAACTGGAACTCCCGGATGCGCCCGGTCACTTGGCGAACGACAGAGACCACCACGTCAATGTGTTTGAGTGGCATCGCCGGGCCTCAGTCGATGTAGCGCAATCCGGCCCGTTCGAGCGGGCCACGCATGTCGTACATGTCGAGGCCGAGCACGCCAGCAGCGAGCTTAGCGCGCTTAGCCGCCTCGTCGTCTTCACGAGCCTGGGCTGCATCCGCCACCTCCCGCGCCAACACTGCGGGGACAATCACGACGCCGTCGTCATCGGCCACCACCACGTCACCGGGGTTGACGGTGGCGCCCGCACAGACGACCGGGATGTTTACCGAACCGAGCGTCGCCTTGATCGTGCCTTTGGCGCTGATAGCTCGACTCCAGACGGGAAACGGCATCGCGCTCAGTTCCTTCACGTCGCGCACGCCGCCGTCGATCACCAAGCCTCGCGCGCCGCGCGCCGCGAAGGAGGTCGCGAGCAGGTCACCGAAGAAGCCATCGGTGTTGTCGGCTGTGCAGGCCGCGACAACCAGATCACCCGGCTGAATCTGCTCGGCGGCGACGTGCATCATCCAGTTGTCACCAGGCTGCAGCAGTACGGTAACAGCGGTGCCGCAGGCATGTGCACCGACAAAGATCGGTCGCATGTAGGGCCTCATCAAACCGACGCGCCCCATCGCCTCATGGACGGTCGCCGAGCCGAAACGCCCGAGGTGTTCTACGGCGGCGGCGTCAGCCCGAATGATGTTACGTTTGACGACGCCAAGGTTATTCATGCTCATGATGCTCTCCAAAATGGTTACTTGCCGCTCGCCTTGAGCGTGGCGTCCAGGCGCGGGAACACGCGTCGCGCATTGCCCTCGTAAATCTTGAAGCGCGCCTCCGTGTCGAGCAGCGCGGCGCCATCCACATAGCGCTTCGTGTCGTCGAAGTAGTAGCCTGTTTCGGGATCGACGCCGCGTACCGCGCCGATCATCTCGCTCGCGAACAGAATGTTGTCGACCGGAATCACCTTCGTTAAAAGGTCGATCCCCGGCTGGTGATAGACGCAGGTGTCGAAGAAGATGTTCTTCAGCAGGTGATCCTGCAGCAGCGGCTTCTTGAGTTCCTGCGCCAGTCCGCGAAAGCGCCCCCAGTGGTAAGGCACTGCGCCGCCGCCGTGCGGGATCAGGAATTTCAGGGTCGGGAAGTCGGTGAACAAGTCCGATGTGAGGCACTGCATGAAGGCTGTGGTGTCGGCGTTCAGGTAGTGCGCCCCTGTGGTGTGGAAGCAGGCGTTGCAACTCGTCGACACGTGGATCATCGCGGGGATGTCGTACTCAACCATCTTCTCGTAGATCGGGTACCAGGACCGATCCGACAACGGAGGCGAGGTCCAGTGCCCGCCGGAAGGGTCCGGGTTCAGGTTGATCCCGACGTTTCCGTACTCGTTGACGCATCGTTCGAGTTCGGGAATGCAGGATGCCGGATCGACGCGCGGCGATTGCGGCAGCATCGCGACCGGTACGAAGTATTCCGGGAACAGGCGCGAAACGCGGAAGCAGAGTTCGTTGCAGATCGCCGCCCATCTTGACGAGACGTTGAAGTCGCCGATGTGATGGGCCATGAAACTGGCACGCGGCGAAAACAGCGTCAGGTCGGAGCCACGTTCACGCATCAAACGCAGCTGGTTGGTCTCGATCGACTCGCGCAACTCGTCGTCGCTGATGCGAAGTTCGGATACTCGCGGCATTTGGGCCGGGTCGGCGATGCCGAGGATTTGACGCTTACGCCAAGCCTCCAATGCGTCCGGCGCGGTAGTGTAGTGGCCGTGGCAATCGATGATCATGTCTTGCTACCCCAAATCGCTTCGCGCGATGTCCCTCGAAAGCCAGAAACGGTGCCGAATGTCGGGCCCCGGAACTTGCCGCTTAGGTTGGTAACCTTGTCTTGGGTCGCGATCGCGTCCAGGTCGGTGGGCTTGGACATAAATCAGCCCGCCTCGAGCGCAGGCGTATCACGCCGCAGATCGGGCAGCGTGCCGCGATCGAGGTTGGTCCGCGTGAACGACGCCATGATCTTCAGCAGACCGATGGGAACCTGAACACCAACGTGGTGTATCTGGTAGTCGCTGCCCAAAGTTTTCTGCTCGTCATCCTTGACCAAGACGAAGAGCTTCACACCCTTAAAAACATACGCGGTACCGCCCGACAAGGCCTTCTGATTCGTCTCGCCAGTGGGCCGCGCGGCTTTGATCTGATCACCGGAGATGCCAACGTTAAGGTCGCCGATGGTGTAGTCGAAGCTGTAGCCGAATCGGCTCTTGCTTGGAGATGTCTCTGCGAGCCCGTACCGAAGCGTCGTCCGAAAGCCAGCAATCGTCGGAGACGAGTAGCTCACGCTGTTGTTGACCTCGCTGTCCGTCGCTGCCCCTGAGGATCTGATCGGCTGGCCACCGGAGAGCGTATGCAGAAAGACGACGCCGACATTTTTCAACTCGAAGGTGTCACCATTGGTGGGTGAGAAGAACAATGGCGAGTTCATTCGACCGAGATTGATCTCGCCGAAGGGGTCGCTGATACCGACAGTCGAGCGGCTGCCCCAGAACGCATTGCCATCAAAGCGACCACCGGCGCCGGTATCCAGGCGCAGCAACTGGGTCAGGTCGAAGTTGGCGCGCAACCCGCCACCGAGGCCCTCGGAGCCAGTGAACGCAATGCAAGATGTGATCAGACCGCCGGAGTTGAGGACCTTCTTCTCGTTTTGCCCCACGTACTGTTGTCGACCAACGAATTCCTCGGGGACGCCTGAGAGCGCGACGTTTGACTGGGCAAGCACGCAAGCGCTGAACAAGTTTGCGGCCATGAGGGTCGCGAGCACGAAAGATTTAGTCAGGGTCATTGTTTGTCTCGTTTCCTGTGAGGTGCAGGTTTCAAACGGGTGAGAGGTTTAGCCGTGAGCCAGGCTAGTACGTTCGGTCGTTACGGGTTCCTTCGCCGCGACGCGACTTGTCAGGATCGCAAACGCCGCGAGAACTGCCGGGATCGCAAGTGCCGAGACGATGCCGCCGAAGCCCCAGCCCAGACTGAGCAGCAAGCCGCCCACGCCGGAACCCAGGATGCTGCCGAAGCGCCCCATGCCAAGCATCCAACTCACGCCCGTAGCACGAGCGATAGTCGGGTAGCAGTTCGGCGCAAAGGCGTTCAACCCGGTCTGCGCGCCGTTCATGAAAAAGCCAGCGGCAAGCACCCAGATCGCGAGTGAACTCGACAGGGCGCCAGTTGCACCGACGCCAAGCACGCACAGAGCTCCACCGACGTAGGCGCCGGAGATGATCCAGGTCGGCTTGACTCGATCCATCAACCAGCCGGCCAGGATGGCGCCGACGATGCCGCCAGTCTGGAACATCGCGGTGATGTTTGCCGCGGCCGCTATCGGGAGTCCGGCATCCTTGATCAGGGTGGGCAACCAGCCGGTCAGCAGATAGATGACCAGCAAGCCCATGAAGTAAGTTACCCAGAGCGAGATCGTCATCAAGCCGAAGCCGCGCGAGAACAGCACTCCGATCGGGCGCTTGGTGGTGACTGGAGGCTCGGGTGCAAAGAAGGTAGTCCCGGCCGCGAAGGTCGTCCGGCAGACCCGACCCAACGTGGCCGCGATGCGCGCCGGTGTAAAGCCGCGTACGACCATGAAGCGAGCCGACTCTGGCAAAAACATCAACAGGAACGGCAACAGCACCAACGGCAACGCACCGCCCATGATCAACACCGAGCGCCAGCCGTAAAGCGGGATCAACCACGCCGCCGCGAAGCCGACGCCCGCCGAGCCGACGCCGAAGCCGGTGAACATGATGGTGATGAAGAGCGAACGCGAACGCTCAGGCACGTACTCCGACAGAAGCGTCGTCGAGTTCGGCATGGCGGCGCCTAGCCCGAGACCCGTCAACAACCGCATCACCGCCATCTCGACCGGGTTGCTGGTGAACGCGCAGATCAACGTGAAGACACCAAATAGCAGCACCGACGTGACCAGCACCTTCTTGCGGCCGAATCGGTCCGACGACGGGCCGGCAATGAGTGCACCTAGCACGAGACCGATCGGCGCCGCGCTCATCACGACACCGAACGCTGCGCGAGTTATTCTCCATTCCTGGACGATCGGCGGCGCAATGAATCCCATGATCGCCACGTCGATGCCGTCGGCGGCGACGATCAGAAAGCATAGGAACATCAGCGCGTACTGGGCGCCTGACATCGGGCGCTCGTTGATGAACGATTTGACGTTCACCGCATTCGACTGGCTCATCGGTTGTCTCCTTTTACTTAGCCGAGAGTTTTGGCGATCAGCGTCCGACGTGGGTTCGGTTCGGCTTTGTCTGCACTCTGAGTTTGTTATACTAAAGGGTTAACCCTAGGAAATTCGCGGCAAAATTGGCTTGAGGATCGATCTTCAGCAGCCCAATTCGGTCGCGACAAACTTATCGAGGCATCCATCCGAACAGACTTGAACGGGCCCGTCGTCAATCCAAGCGCGGCCTATAACGTCAACTTGCGCCACCTCAACGTCTTCCTCTCGGTCGCGGCGGAGGGGGAAATCAGCAGCGCGGCGGAGTCTCTTTACCGCGTGTCCTCGGCGGTGACCCGAACGATCTCGGAGTTAGAGCACAGTGTCGGTGTGACGCTGTTCGACAGGCGCCCTCGCGGCGTCTTACTCAACGGCTTTGGAACCGCAGTTCTAGAGCGGACAAAGCGGATCGAAATCGAGTTCACCGCCCTGCGTGACGAGTTGTCCGAAAAGGGCGTCGACCGAATCAAGGATCCGCGCTCCCTGTTCAACGTAGCCTTCAACGGTCGTCGTTTGGCCGTCATCGCTGGCTTGGCGGACGGTCACAACATGCAAGCGATCGCGCGCCAGTTCTCGATCACTCAACCGGCGGTCAGCTTGGCCGTTAAAGAGTTCGAAGCGCGCCTGGGCACATCGCTATTCCATCGTTCTGCGAAAGGAGTGACTCCGACGCAGATCGGCGAGATAGTCGCCTTCCGTTCGAAGCGGGTCCTGGCGGAATTGAGACACGTAGCATCAGACATCGCTGCCCTACAAGGGACTTTGGTCGGTCAGATCACCGTGGGTGCACTTCCCCTGTGTCGAACGCTCATCCTGCCTTCTGCAATCGCAGCATTAGTCAAGAGGCATCCGCAACTTCGCGTCCTGACTGTAGAAAGCCCATACGAAGCTCTTGTGGCATCGTTGCGGAGCGGTGACATCGATGTGATCGTTGGAGCCCTTCGCCCCGTGAAGGGTTCCGGTGATTTGCAGCAAGAGCCACTGTTCGTGGATCGCCTTTCGCTGATAGTTCGTGCAGGCCATCCGATCGCGACCAAGAAGTTGTCTTTCAAGCAGCTGCATGAGGCGTCGTGGGCCCTTTCACGGCAGGGCTCGCCTGCGAGAGAACTGTTTGAGAACGCTTTCCGTGCGGCGGGACAACCATGTCCGTTCCCCGCAGTCGAGACAGGCGACTTGGCGCTATTGCGCGGGCTGCTCCAGGAAAGCGACATGATGACCGCGATCTCGGCGGAACAGTTGCACTATGAAATCAAAGCCGGATCTTTGATTGAACTGGACTTTGCACTGACTGGCACTGCGCGGGACATCGGTCTGGCCCAGAGAGCGGGTGCTCGCGCTTCGCCAGGCACCTTGGCGCTTATGGGTGAAATTCGAGCCGTAGTTGGACGCCACACGCCGCCGGCTTCGATCGTCGAGCGCGCCGCGCGCTGAATCGCATCGTGTCTGGCCTCCGATAGGTAACTAGATGGGTGATCTGTCCTTCACGTAAGGCAGCTTGTGGCCGAGAGCCGTCGCGTCGATGCACGGATCTGATCGAATTTCAGCACGTAGCTTGAGGCAATGCTAAGAAAGCCAGCGATTTCGACGGCACTCTCGACATCGGCGCTTTATTCAACTGCGCGGCCCATCGAATCGAACCAATCTAACGCGAATAGACGCTTGTGGCACCACAGCGGCACCTTCTGTGCGCCCCGCAGGCGCACTCATCCCACGAAGTGCCTCCGCGCCAGATGGATGTTCGCCAAAACCGTGACCACTAGCGCGCGCGGAGCATTTTTGAACACGCCCTGTTAGCGCCAGTGCAATCGAGATCAGCGGTGCCAGTCGAACATTGACCAGGGGCTAGAGCTGGTTCCGGTAGGAGCCAGCTGTGGATAACTATAGGTTGGATGCCTCGGTAGGTC
>JANXTS010000010.1 GCA_025352265.1 Variovorax sp.
CGCTCGGCGCGCATCACCTGCGGTGTGGCAGTCGGGAATACGAGCATTGGCAGGTAAGCAGCGGCATCGCACTGGATAAAGCGTGGTTCACTGGGCTCGCCAGTAGAGCGGGCACCGAACTCCAGCATGACAGCCGGGGCAACGTAGCCTGTACCTGCGGTCAACGGAACGTAGTCGATAAAGACCTTGTCATTTTCGGCGCGTACCGATGCGGGAAGAGACTGCCGCTCAAGGTCCTGTTTGAGCCTCGGCACAATTTCATTGGCAACCCAATCGGCCAAGCGCGCCCTAATCTCTTTGCTCCACTTCTTTTCTTGACTCTTGCTGACTGGCAGAGGCGCATCGGCATCTCCCACCAGATCGCCTGCGATCGCGCGGATATCGTAGGTCAGGTCGACATCCTCCGAAAACCGGCGGATGACACCATAGGCCTTGGACAGAGATGTGCCACCTTTGAAGACCAGATGACCGGCGTGGGGGCCATCGAACAGGTGTCGCAACGACCAGACGACCCAGATATCTTTTTCAAGCAGATGAGGCAGACGGCCGGAACTGCTGGCAGCCGCGTTGAGCGCCTCCAGGCGCTCAACAGTGGAGAGTTCGAAAAACTCAGCCATGCGCCAGCAAAGCGCTAACTTCTTGCGCCATCCAGGTCGGCAGGCGCGCACGCGCCGATGCGACTTCTTCGAGTTCGGACGGTTGCAGCTTGGACCGAAGCTTGCGCAGTGCTTCACCAGCCTTCTCAGGTCCCAACCAAGCGAGCGCCCGCACTACTTCTCCCGCTGGGCGGCCAGGAAAGATCAGTTGCCAGATGGGCGCGTGCCGGAACTCGACCGTTTGCGCGCCGACCTTCAGACGCCGATTGCGCCCGGATGTCAGATAGATGGCCTTCATTGGCACTTGAGTGGTGAGGCCAAGCGCATTGGCCGCGGCTGCCCCGTGGAGCACGATCGTTTCCCCACGCTGGCTAGCCAGTCCCTCGACCATTTTGCTGGTGGAAGGTGCATGCGTCCCGAAACGGCTCTCCACGGGCAAGACGTAAATACCTCGCCCAGCCCGCAGCAAAGAACCGCGCTTCACCAGGCGAGAGAGCACCTGATCGACGGCAGCCCTGCCACCCAAATGCAGAAGCTCTTTCGCGACCAAAGGAGTACCTTCCGGCAACCCGGCTGCGTATTCCAGCACTTGCTTGGCAATGGTTTGCATGACGAAACGCTCCTATTTGGTAGAATTATGCAAAAACTTCTGACACTTATCAAGTTGGCTGACGGATGACTTGGCAGCGCTCTGCCCAAGTACGCCCTAGCGAGTTGTCCATAAGACTGCGGATAGTCACCATTGCTCTACGTGACCAATTCCGAACGATGACTCATCAAGCATCGCCCCTTGGGGGAGCAAAAGATGGATGACCAAGATTCCAGCCAACTTGACCGCCTCGACGTTCGCAGCACGTCGGCCGAACCGCCTCGTGGCGTGGGCGGGTACGAAGAACGCCCCCGACTTGTCGTTGCGCACCCTCTTCCCTTCCGGCGCACCATCCGCCGACCCGAACTGCACCAGTTGGTCCCGCTTGCCGATACGACGATCTACGACATGGAGCGCCGTGGCGAATTTCCGAGGCGCTTCAATCTGACGCCGCGTTGCGTGGTGTGGGATCTTGCGGAGGTGGAAGCCTGGCTGGCGGCGCGTCGCCAAGCCTCGGATACGGACGCGCTGAAACGCGCCCCTTCACCGGATGTGCGCCAACGCAAGCGGCGCCCCGTCAAACAAGCGCCCGTAACGTAGGCACCGACAGCGACGCCGGAAGCAGCGTCGCCGTATAGGCACCGCCCTCCACCCAAGCATCGACCATATTCGCCCATTCCTGCAGCATGTGCCGGCGCTGCTCGGCATACTCAGCTTTGTTGTAGACCGCGCGCGAAGACCGACCGTCCTCGTGCGCCAGGCACTTTTCGATCCAATCCCCGTTGAAACCTACCTCATTGAGTAGCGTCGATCCGGTTCGCCTCAAGTCATGCACGGTGAACGGTTCCAATGGCAGGCGCGCAGCCTTTGCTCGCTCAGCCACTATCTGCGTGACACGGTTCAGGGTTGCCTGGGACATGCACCGATCCGCGTCATAACGCGACGGCAGCACGTACTTGGAGCCGCCGGCGCAAGTGTGCAGCGCCACCATGATGTCGAGTGCTTGCCGAGACAGATAGACGTTGTGCGGATTGCGGCCCTTCATGCGGGACTTCGGAATGGTCCATAGAGCCGCCTCGAAATCGACCTCATTCCAAGTCGCCTGGATCAACTCGCTCTTACGCACTAGGGTGAGGAGGATCATCCGCAGCGCCAGCCGGATGGTGGGGTATGTCGCCACTGACTCCATTTGGCGGTACATCAACCGGATTTCGGTTGGCGTAAGTGCCCGGTCCTTTGGAACAAACGTGGCAATAGATGCCGCCCCCACGTCGTCCGCAGGATTGGCGACCTTCTCACCGTGCAGGATCGCAAAGACGTAGATCTGCTTGACGATGTCGCGGACGTGAACGGCAGTGGCCGGCGCTCCCCGAGCCTTGACCTTCTGACAGAGCGCTCGCAGATCGTCGGCGCTGATCTCGCCAAGCAGCCGATTTTTGAAAACTGGCGTGATGTCGCGGTCGATGATGCTCTTGCGCATGGAGCGCGTGCTCTCCGCCATCTTGGCACCCGCCAGCCACTTGACGGTAAATTCGCCGAAAGTCTTGGCCTCGGTCAGACGGCGTTTTTCGCGCTGCTTCTCCATGGCTGGGGACTTGCCGTTGCCGATTGCCCGCTTGGCATCCAATAGCTTTTCCCGGGCCATCGCCAGCGAGATGCCCGCCGGACCGTAACGGCCAATCGTCAGCGTCTCCCGGCGCCCGTTGAGACGGTAGTCGTAGCGGAAAGCGATCGTTCCCGCCGTTGATACCGTGACGTACATACCGTCACGGTCGGCGAGCTTGTACGGAGCCGCGCCAGGCTTGAGGTTTCGGAGTGCGGTGTCGGTAAGCATCTTGATTTTTCTCCTGTTCGAGACGGTTTTTACCGTCATGGGTCAGAAGACCTAAAGATGCCCGAAAACCCGCATGAAACCTAGGTTTCTGGGGTGATTTTTACCGTCAGGACCGAAATAGTCATAACGGTAAAAATCTGGGTCTGAATCCGAGGCCAAAATCTTACCGTCAGCTTTACCGGCAAGTTATTTTGCTTGGGGTCGATAGTCGCCGATAGCTGTCGCGACGTAAATTCTTATAGATCAACAACTTACGTCACTTTCTCAATAGCTACCGATAGACCCCGAACAACCTCAAATCATTCCCACTCGATCGTCGCAGGCGGCTTGGAGCTCACGTCGTACGTCACTCGATTGATCCCGCGAACCTCGTTGATGATCCGCCCTGATACCGTTTTCAACAACTCATAGGGCAGCTCAGCCCAATCCGCAGTCATGAAGTCGCTGGTTTGCACCGCGCGCAACGCGACTACGTAGTCGTAGGTACGGCCGTCGCCCATCACGCCGACGCTCTTTACCGGCAAGAAGACGACGAAAGCCTGGCTTGTTAGGTCATACCAGCTCTTGCCGGTGGCCGGATCTATGAAGTTGCGCAGCTCTTCGATAAATATGGCGTCCGCACCGCGCAGCAGGTCGGCGTATTCCTTCTTGACCTCGCCGAGGATGCGCACGCCCAGGCCGGGGCCCGGAAAGGGGTGTCGGTACACCATCTCCGGTGGCAAACCCAGCGCCACGCCGAGCTCGCGCACTTCATCCTTGAACAAGTCGCGCAATGGTTCCAGCAGCTTCAGGCCCAACTGCGCCGGCAGGCCGCCGACGTTGTGGTGGCTCTTGATCGTCACGGCCTTTCTTTTGCCCTCTGAAGACTTGGCGCCGCCAGACTCGATCACGTCCGGATAGATGGTGCCTTGAGCAAGCCACTTGGCGCCCTTGGCGCCGGCACCGGTGAGCCTGGCAGCTTCCTGCTTGAACACGGTGACGAACTCGCCACCGATGATCTTGCGCTTCGCTTCCGGGTCGCTCACGCCGGCGAGCTTGCCGAGGAACAGCTCGCTGGCATCGACGCGGATCACCTTGGCGTTAAGCTTGCCGACGAACATTTCCATGACGAGGTCGCCCTCGTTCAGACGCAGCAGCCCGTGGTCGACAAAGACGCAGGTGAGCTGGTCACCGATGGCACGATGGATCAATGCTGCGGCGACCGATGAATCGACACCTCCGGACAGACCCAGGATGACTTCTTCATCGCCGACCTGCTCTCGAATTTTGGCGACCGCCTCGGCCACGTGGTCGCGCATGACCCAATCGGGCTTGGCACTGCATATGCCCAGCACGAAGCGCTGCAAGATCGCCGTGCCCTGCTGCGTGTGCGTGACTTCGGGATGAAACTGCAAGCCGTAGAAATGCCGTGCTTCGTCGGCCATGCCGGCAATTGGGCAGCTCTCCGTCGACGCCATCAGCTTGAAACCTGGAGGCAACTCGGTGACCTTGTCGCCGTGGCTCATCCACACGTTGAGCATGCCGAAACCTTCGTCGGTCTTGAAGTCGGCTATGTCGGTCAACAGAGCGGTGTGGCCGCGTGCGCGCACTGCCGCAGCGCCGAACTCGCGCTTGTGGCCACCTTCTACCCTGCCACCCAACTGGTGCGCCATGGCCTGCATGCCATAACAGATGCCAAGTACCGGCACGCCAAGCTCGAACACTGCCTGCGGCGCCTTATCGGTCGTTTCTTCGTACACGCTCGCGTGGCTGCCCGACAGGATGACGCCTTTGAGCGAACCATCCTTGGCATATTCGCGAATCCAGGCGTCGCTGACATCGCAAGGATGCACTTCGCTCAGAACATTGGCTTCGCGTACGCGGCGCGCGATGAGTTGGGTGACTTGCGAACCGAAGTCGAGAATCAGGATCTTGTCGTGGTGCATGTGTCGGTCACTCGGCCCGGTAGTTGGGCGCTTCTTTGGTGATCTGCACGTCGTGCACATGACTCTCGCGGATTCCGGCGGTCGTGATCTCCACGAACTCAGCCCGGTTTTGCATTTCTTCGATGGTTGCGCAGCCGCAGTAACCCATGCTGGCTCGCACGCCACCGGCCATCTGGTAGACGATCGAGACGATCGAGCCCTTGTACGGCACACGGCCTTCGATGCCCTCGGGCACCAGCTTGTCGGTGTTCGGATTGCCGGTGGTCGATTCCTGAAAGTAGCGATCCGCGCTGCCCTGTTGCATGGCGCCAATGCTGCCCATGCCGCGGTAGCTCTTGTAGCTGCGTCCCTGGTACAGCACGATCTCGCCGGGCGCTTCTTCGGTGCCGGCGAACATCCCACCCATCATCACCGTGCCCGCGCCGGCCGCTATGGCCTTGGCGATGTCGCCGGAGTACCTCACGCCGCCGTCCGAGATCAATGGAATGCCCGTGCCTTGCAAAGCGGTAGCAACACTGTCGACTGCCATGATCTGGGGCACGCCGACACCGGCAACGATGCGGGTCGTGCAGATCGATCCCGGGCCGATACCGACCTTGACCGCATCGGCACCGGCATCTGCCAGCGCACGGGCCGCGTCGCCGGTGGCGATGTTGCCGCCGATGACGTCGACCTGCGGATAGTTACGCTTCACCCAGCGCACGCGCTCGATGACACCAGCGCTGTGGCCGTGCGCCGTGTCGACCACGATGACGTCGACACCGGCCTTGACCAGCGCCTCGACTCGTTCTTCAGTGCCTTCGCCCACCCCAACCGCTGCGCCAACGCGGAGCCGACCGCTAGGGTCGCGCGCTGCGTTCGGAAAGCTGGTCTGTTTGGTGATGTCCTTGACAGTGATCAGGCCCTTGAGTTCCCAATCGCTGTTGATGACCAGCAGGCGCTCGAGCTTGTACTTGTTAAGAAGCGCTTTGGCGTCCGCGAGCGTCGTACCGTCCGGGACGGTGATGAGCTTGTCGCGCTGCGTCATGATCTCGCTGACGGGCACGTCGTAGCGCGTCTCGAAGCGCAAGTCGCGGCCGGTCACGATGCCGACGACCCTGCCGCCATCAATCACCGGGAAGCCGGAAATCCCGAGTTGCTCCGACAGCGCCATCACCTGCCGCACAGAGTGCGTCGGTGTGATCACTACCGGGTCTCGCAGCACGCCTGATTCGTAACGTTTGACCCTTGAGACCTCGGCCGCCTGCTGCTGGGCGGTCAGGTTCTTGTGCACGATGCCGATGCCACCTTCCTGCGCGATCGCGATGGCGAGCCGTGCTTCGGTCACGGTGTCCATCGCCGCCGAAACGAGCGGCAGGTTTAACGTGATGTTGCGGGAAAGTCGGGTGGCGAGGGAGGTGTCCTTGGGCAGGACCTGGGAGAACGCTGGCACCAACAACACATCGTCGAAGGTGAGCGCTTTGCCGAGAAGGCGCATGAGGAAAGCTCCAAAAGACGGATTGTAACGATGGCTCCGTACTAACCCGGACCAAAGACTGGACCGAGAAAAATGCCCGGCGGCGATGCGTTAATGGCGAACTGTTGCTGATTGCCCGCGATCGCCTCAAATAAGCTAGGGCGAAACGTTGCAAAACGTAAGGCGGCGCTAAACTGCGCGCCATGAAATTCGTGCATTTAAATTTGCTCGCCCTCGCTTTGGCCTGTGCCGTGCCGACGGTAGCCAGCGCGCAATGGCAATGGGTCGACAGCGCCGGCAAGAGAGTTTTCAGCGACCAATCGCCGCCGCCTGACATTCCA
Organism: Variovorax sp.; assembly: GCA_025352265.1. GTDB lineage: Bacteria > Pseudomonadota > Gammaproteobacteria > Burkholderiales > Burkholderiaceae_C > Variovorax. The sequence continues at coordinate 6,742 of JANXTS010000010.1, forward strand.
GAGAAGAGCATCCTGCAGCGGCCGTCCGCAGCAAATCCGCGCGTGAACTCCTCGCAAGGCAACCCTGCCGCCCCCGAAGCAACGGGCACGGCGCCAGCACCCGCCATTGCCGGCAGCGGCGCAAGGCCGTCTGGGGTCGACAAAGAACTCGAAGAAAAAACCAAAAAGGCGGAAGAAGCCGAAAAAGCCAAGCGCGCAGCAGAGCTTCAAAAGGTCGCGCAGGCAAAAGCCGAAAACTGCAATCGCGCCAGACAGAGCAAGGCCACTTTCGACAGCGGCATTCGTGTAGCGCGCCTGAACGCACAAGGGGAACGCGAAATCATCGACGACAAGGGGCGGGCCGAAGAGCAGCAGCGCCTGCAGACGGTCATCGCCAGCGACTGCAAATAAGTTTGCAGCAGCCCTCTAGGTCGCCATTAAAGGGTCAGTAACCGTCTTTTCCGCCCGCACGGCGCTTGGCGAACAGCCCAGTCCCGCGCGCACCCTGGCGCTGGAATCGCTCGCGGCGCGCCACCTTGGGGTCGACCACCAGCGGCCGACACAGTTCGACTCGGTCATGGTCTGCCAAGAGCCGATCCCACCCGCATGCACGGCCCCAGACGCCGACTTCTAAAGCAGCCCAATCGAGTGCAGGAAACGAGGCGGGAAGTTGGCTGGCGACAAGGGCATCTCTTGCTGTCGCACCTTTGCACAGCGTTACCGAGTCTTCAACGATCTCCCGCGGCGCTGGCGAATAGACCACAGTGACCTGCATGCGGGTCAGCTCTTACCGTAAACCTGTTCGGCGCGCTTGACGAAGGCTTCGACCAGACTCGATGCAATCTTGTCGAACACAGGTCCCACCAAAGCTTGCAGCGCGAAGTTGTTGAAACCGTAGTTCAGGTTCAACTCCACGCGACAGGCTCGCTGCCCAGTTTCACCCACAGGAGTGAACTTCCAGACACCGTCGAGGTTGGAAAACGGCCCGCTGACGAGTTTGAGTTGCACCTCGCGGCCGGCGATCTGCGTGTTGCGCGTCGTAAAGCTCTGCCGGATGCCGCCGAATGCGAGCCCGACTTCGGCCGTCATGCCGGTGGCATCCTGATCGATCACACGGGCCTTGTCGCACCAGGGCAAAAACTCGGAGTACTTGGGGACATCGGTGACCAGGCCGTACATCTCCTCGGCGCTGTACCAGATGAGGACGGACTTTTGAACGGTTTTCATAGAATCGACGCTGCGTGCGCGACGGATTGTATTGAAGCCATGCCGACCCCACCTTTCAGATCCATGGCAACCAAAAAGAAACAAGACCTCTCCTCCCGCATCGCCGACAACAAAAAGGCCGCCTACAACTACTTCTTCGAAGAGCGTTTCGAGGCAGGCATCGTGCTCGAAGGCTGGGAGGTGAAATCGCTGCGTGAAGGCAAGGTGCAGCTGACCGACGGCTATGTGGTGGTCCGAAACGGAGAACTCTTCGTCATTGGCCTGCAGATCAATCCGCTAAACAGCGCGTCCAGCCACATCACGCCAGATTCTGTACGTACCAAAAAGCTCTTGCTGCACAAGGAAGAGATACGCCGTTTGATCGGCAAGATCGAGCAGAAGGGCTACACCTTGGTTCCGCTCAATCTCCATTGGAAGGCAGGCAAGGTGAAGTGCGAGGTCGCGCTGGCCAAAGGCAAAGCCGAGCATGACAAGCGCGACACGATCAAGGATCGCGAAGGCAAGCGCGAAGTCGAACGCGCAATGAAGAAGTTCAGCAAATGAGAACTTAGGAGTTATAGTCACAGAACGTAACAGCGTCGCGAGCGAATATCTGCGCTCGGACCACGCCGCCCACTATTACTCAAACACATGGCGCTTCAACCCCTCGACGCGAGTCAGGCCAATTCACGCAAGGGCGGACCGAGTTTCAGCCTCTCGAACCGCCTTTTTCGTGCCTTGTGGAACTTGACGTGGGCCTTGCTCGCCTCTTGGACTCCGCCACCCTTCGGCGCATGGCGCCGCTTCTTACTAACGCTTTTCGGTGCACGCATGGGGGTGGCCTGCGATGTCCGGGGCAGCGCAAAAGTCTGGTACCCACCTCACCTTCAGATGTCCGACCGCAGCCTCCTCGCGGAACGCGTCAACTGTTACAACATGGCGCCGATTTCGCTCGGCGAACGCGCCCTGGTCTCGCAAGGTGCACACCTTTGCGCCGGCAGCCATGACATCCGGACGCGCGACTTCCAGCTGATCGCCAAGCCGATCCAGATTGGAGCGGATGTCTGGATTGCTGCAGAAGCGTTTGTCGGGCCCGGAGTCGATATCGGTGAGGGATCAGTGCTGGGCGCACGCGCCGTCGCATTCAAATCGCTTGAACCTTGGGGCGTCTATGCAGGCAATCCGGCGCAGTTCGTCAAACACCGAATTATTGGCGGCACACTCGCGGACACGAGCGCACCCGGAGACGCAGGCCAGTGAAAGTCCTGAACATCACGCCGACGTTCCATCCGAAGATCGGCGGGATCGAGGCAGTGGTGTTGAACCTCTCGGTGCACTGCCAGCGACTGGGTGTCGATGCGGAAGTGCTCGATGTTTCGCCCGATCACAAGCGGCTGCAGACGCGCATGGTCGAAGGCATCAAGGTCACCAACGTCCCGCTTATCGGTAGCAAACTGGTCGGCTACGCACCGCAACTGAGGCAGGCGATTCAGGGCTTCGACCTTCTGCATGTCCACGATCCTCAATTGATGGCCTTGTCGATCGGTGTCATGCTGTCGGGCAGCCAACTTCCGCGGGTGCTCAGCACCCACGGCGGTTTTCATCACACGCGCCGTTTGGCGGGCGCCAAGCGATTGCATGAAGAATTTGCGCTACGCCGCATGCTCGACTCCTACAAATTGGTGCTGGCGACCAGCGAAAACGACGCGACTTACTTCGGCCGATTCACCAACCGGATCAGGGTGACCGGCAACGGCATCGACGTGCAGCGCCACCGGATTGCTGATCGCCCGCCGAGTAACGATTTGCGGCGATGGGTCTACTGGGGTCGCCTGTCCGAAAATAAGCGCGTCGATCGCCTGCTCGACTACGCAGTGCGACTGAAGGCCATGGGCTATCCGCTCGACCTGCTCATCACCGGAGCCGACGTCAGCGGATTAGCCTATAAATTTCAGGCGCGCATCGACAGCGCGGGATTGCAAGACAGCGTGCGGCTGGCGCCACCAATGAACGATGTCGATTTGAAAGCTGCTCTGCGCAATCGAACCGTGTTCGCGACCGCCAGCGAATATGAAGGCTTCGGCCTGACTTTGCTCGAGGCGATGGCGGCCGGGCTTCTCGTGGTGTGCCGTGACGTCGAACCAATGAACAAGTTTGTGCAAAACGGCCAAAATGGCCTGTGCCTAGCGTTCGACGGCAGCGACGCCGACTTCGGGAAATTGGTCGAGTTCCTCTGTTTGGATCAGCCGCATCAGCAGTCGATGCGCAGTGCGAGCGTGGCGTTCGCAGATGCCTATGACTGGCCGCGAATCGCCCAGCGATTCATCTCGGCGTACAGCGAGGCGCTGAGCACTCCGTAGTTGTTTTTACAGGTCAGTGGAATAAAGCTATGGCTCCTGGCGTTCATGTACGAAAAGGAGCACTGCCTTGTCCCCCACACGCTTCCCCGCCATTGTCATCGTCGTTTACATCACGCTTTTCAGTGCTTTTCTCGCGTTCTCCGCGTCGACAGATGTCGACGTCTCGGCTGACGCGAAGACGATGTGGCACGCGGCGGCGAGTGCCACTGCGCTGATTGGCGCTGTGCTGCACGACGACAGTCTCGCCTCGTTCTGACTCGAAAAAGCAACGACGCGTTGAGCCACTGCATGGATTCGCAACCGCTTGTCGAACACATCCCCAGCTTGCGACGCTATGCGCGTGTGCTGACCGGCGACGCTTGGGCGGCCGACGATCTGGTGCAGGACACGCTGGAACGAGCCTGCAGCAAATTGCGACTGTGGACCGTCGGCAGCGATCTGCGCGCATGGCTTTTCACCATCATGCACAACCTTTTTGCCACCCAGATGCGCCGTACAAGGCCACGCGCAACAGTGCCGCTCGAAGACGTGTCGAATGAGCTTCGTGCTGTTGAGTCAGGGCGTGACCACGGTATCGATCTGCAGCGCTGCCTGCTTCAGCTGCCCGAAGAACAGCGCACCGTGCTCTTGCTGGTCACACTGGAAGACCTGTCTTATGCCGAAGTCGGAAAAGTGCTCGGCATCCCGGCCGGCACCGTCATGTCGCGGCTTTCGCGCGCCCGCGCACGATTGCACGAGTTAATGGAAGGCACCGCCATGACGCCGCGCCGAGCTGGCCTGCGCCGCCTCAAGTGAGCCGAACATGAATCCTTATATTTCCGCTGTGTCCGACGATGAACTGCATGCTTTTGTCGACGGCCAATTAGAGCTTGAACGTTGCGCCGTGATCGACGATTTACTGAAACGGGAGCCGGCTCTTGCGGCCCGCGTGACCGCGTGGAAAGTGCAGCGCGATGCGCTGCGTCAGTTGCATCTTGGCCTGCTCGACGAGCCCATGCCTGCACCGTTGCGAAGGGCGCTGGACATCCGATCGGCTCGCCAAGCAGACCGTACGGTGTGGATGCGCTGGGGTGGTATTGCTGCAGGATTTGCGATCGCCTTTGCCGCAGGCTGGCTAGTCAACGGACAGCGGGCGTTGTCGCACGGCACGTCCTTGGCAAAAGCGCCTCTGACCGGACCGGGGCCCGCGGGGGTGCTCGCGTCACGCGAATTCGTGCATGCGGCATCTGTGGCGCATGCGGTGTACGCCCCCGAAAAGCGCCATCCGGTCGAGGTCGTTGCCGCCGAGCAGCAGCATTTGGTGCTGTGGCTGTCGAAGCGGCTCGACCGTCCACTCAAGGTGCCCGATCTCTCGAGCGAAGGCTATTCGCTGGTCGGCGGTCGGTTGTTGCCAGGCGACAAAGGCGCACGCGCCCAATTCATGTTCGAGAGCGCCGCTGGCGAACGCGTGACCCTTTACATTGGTGCCCTGGAAGCTGCAGAAAGCGCTGGCACGCAACCCCGGGAAACGGCATTTCGTTTCACATCCGATGGGCCGGTGCCCAACTTTTACTGGGTCGACCATGGTTTCGGCTATGCGGTCGCCGGCAAATTGCCGCGCGACGCCTTGATGAAATTGGCGACGGCCACCTACCGTCAACTTTTTTAGGGCAATCTAGACTGGTCGCTGGCACAGCATCAATATGCCAGCGTTTTTTTGAAACCGAAGGAGAAACTTGATATGAAACTGCTCAGCGCATCGATCCTCGCCGTCACCCTGCTTGCAGGCTGCGGAAGCATGTCCACCATGATGGCCGACACCCCGACAAAGACATCCGACGGCGTGCTTGTCGGACCTGACGGCAAGTCGCTCTACACGTTCAATCGCGACACCGCCAACAGTGGCAAGTCAGTCTGCAATGCAGCTTGCGCCAAGCTCTGGCCGGCTCTGCCGGTGGCCGCGACGGCCAAGCCGATGGGTGGTTACACCATCGTCGTACGCGACGATGCCTCCCAGCAGTGGGCCTACAAGGGCTCGCCGCTCTACTACTACGCGAACGACGCCAAGGCGGGCGACCGCACTGGCGACAACTTCAACAATGCCTGGAAGCTCGCGCGTCCCTGAGCGCGTGCGCGTTTTGTCCGCAAGGCCGGCTTCGTGCCGGCTTTTTCGCGACAGCCTTTTTGTCAACCTGCCGTGCCGCTGCGCATCGAAAGTCCGAGCCATTCGTTGCCGACCAACGCAGCGATGACGAGCATGCCGCCGGCAAGCACGCTGAAAGCGGGTTCTTCGCCAGCGCCCACCCAAGCCAATGCAATGCCGAAGATCACTTCGAGCAGTGCCAGCAGAGACAATTCCGGCGCCTTCAGCACGCGGGCGCACATTACCGAAAAAACGCAAGGGATGGCGAGCTGAACCAATCCCAGGAATGCCAGCAACCCAAGGTCGTGCGCGTTGACCTGAAAGGGCCATGCGAGCGGCAAAGTGACCAATGCGCACAGAACAGCGCCAATCAGCACCGCGGGCACCATGTCGACATCGTGCCCGGCAGCATGCGCATGCTGCGTGACGGTCCAGTTGCCGGCTGCGGCGAGAGGCACGCACAACGCGACCAGTGTGCCGAGCAGTTGTTCGCCAACGCCTGAAAACTCCGATCCGTACATCCAGCCGACGCCGATGCCGGCTACGACGATTGCGATCCAGGTGCGCATCGCAAGCCGATGCCCGATGAACAAACGAGCCGCGAGGGCGGTGAACAAAGGCGCCAGCGCCATCGTCACCAAGACGTTTGCGACGCTGGTCAACGTGAGCGCGACCATGTAAGCCGTGAACATCACACTCCAGCAGATGCCCGAAATCCAGAGGGAACGGTCGCCTCGCCGAATCGTCGCGAACAGCGCCCGCCCTCGCCAGGTCGGCAAGATCACGAGCAACGACAGCACGGTAAAAGACGCGCGCCAGAAAGTTACCTCGAAGCTGCGCGCATGCTCCAGGTGGCGCGTCACGACCCCTGCGCTGGCCCACATCAGCGTGACGAGGACCATGAGCCAAACGGCGCGTACGCGGCTCAGGTGACCCGCGGTCGTCGCCCGCGCCTCATCACCCGTCCCTTAGTCGCCCGTCGACTCAAATTCACGGTCGTCGAAAGCCAACGGCTTCTTAGTCGCGGCTTGCGCGCTTACGCTCGTGTTCCTTCAGGAACCGCTTGCGCAGCCGGACGCTTTTCGGAGTGATTTCGACCAGCTCGTCGTCCTCGATGAACTCGACGCCGTATTCGAGCGTGAGTTCGATCGGCGGCGTGACCTTGATGGCATCTTCCTTGCCGGAGACGCGGAAGTTGGTGAGCTGCTTGGTACGGGTGGCGTTGACCACCAGATCGTTGTCGCGGCTGTGGATACCGACGATCATTCCTTCGTACACCGGATCATTGGCACGCACGAACATGCGGCCACGGTCGTCCAGCTTGCCCAAGGCGTAGGTGAAGATTTCACCGTCGTCCATAGAAATCAGCACACCTTGTTTCCGGCCGCCGATATCGCCTTTGTGCGGTTCATAGCTATCGAAGATGTTGCTGATGAGGCCCGATCCTCGCGTCAAGTTCAGAAATTCGTTGGTAAAGCCGATGAGTCCGCGGGCCGGAATGCGGTACTCCAAACGAACACGGCCGCGGCCGTCCGATTCCATATTGGCGAGATCGCCCTTGCGTTCACCCATGGCTTGCATGACGCCACCCTGGTGCTGCTCTTCGACATCGATGGTCACCATTTCAATCGGCTCGTGACGTACGCCGTCGACATCCTTGAACACCACGCGCGGCTTCGAAACAGCAAGCTCGTAGCCTTCGCGGCGCATGTTCTCAAGCAGGATCGTCAGGTGCAATTCGCCGCGGCCCATGACTTCGAAAATGCCTTCTTCGCCTGTTTCGTTCACGCGCAACGCTACGTTGTGCTGCAGCTCCTTTTGCAGGCGATCCCAGATCTGGCGGCTGGTAATGTATTTGCCTTCACGGCCGGCGAGCGGGCTCGTGTTGACGCAGAAATTCATCGTCAGCGTCGGCTCGTCTACCTTGAGCATCGGCAACGGCGCCGGGCTGATCGCATCCGTCACTGTCACGCCAATGCCGATGTCGGTCAGGCCGTTGATCAGGACGATTTCGCCCGGGCCGGCTTCGGTCGCCTGCACGCGTTCGAGGCCCTGGAAAGTCAGAACCTGGTTGACACGACCCTTTACGACCTTGCCGTCGGGACCTTCCATGACCACCACGTCCATCATTGGGCGGACCGTGCCCTGACTGATGCGGCCCACGCCGATGCGACCCACGAAAGTGGAAAAGTCGAGCGCCGAAATTTGCAATTGCAGCGGTGCATCCGGATCGCCCTTTTGCGCCGGCACATGTTGTAGAACGGTGTTGAACAGGGCAGACATGTCTGGACCCCATTGCTCCCCCGCCTCGCCTTCTTCCATAGACGACCAGCCATTGATTCCCGAGGCGTACACCACGGGAAAATCAAGCTGCTCGTCGGTTGCGCCGAGTTTGTCGAAGAGATCGAAGGCAGCGTTGACCACGAAGTCAGGACGCGCGCCCGGCTTGTCTACCTTGTTCACCACGAGGATGGGCTTCAGGCCCAGGGCAAGCGCTTTCTTAGTGACGAAACGCGTTTGCGGCATCGGGCCCTCTTGGGCATCGATGAGCAGCACCACACCATCCACCATACTGAGCGCGCGTTCCACTTCGCCGCCAAAGTCGGCGTGGCCGGGAGTGTCGACGATGTTGATGTGCGTTCCCTCCCATGTCACTGCGCAATTTTTGGCCAAGATCGTGATGCCACGTTCTTTTTCGATGGCGTTGTTGTCCATCACCGTGTCGACCACCTTCTCGTGCTCGGCAAAGGTGCCGGACTGGCGCAGCAACTGGTCGACCATCGTGGTCTTGCCATGGTCAACGTGGGCGATGATGGCGATGTTGCGGATTTGCTTGATGCTCATGATGTCGTTTCGCAGAAAAAATGGGGAACGGGGGCGTTCGAAAGGATTTGCTGGATTTCGATGGGGTTCAGCAAACGCCCCGGAATCAATTCATTGGCCAGGATGTGGGCAGAGCCCAAAAAAGTCGATGGCTCGGGGCCGAACACGGCCACTTCGGCGGCATCGGCCCAAGTGCCGCGCCGGCGCAGGCCGGACAGGAACCGCGCTGCATCTTCGGCGCCCAACGTGACGCGGCTGTGGCCTGCGACGAGAGACTCGGTCGGCAGCAACAGCGCGTTCCGTTCCTCCTCGACCATGGCTTCGAGCGTCTCGAGTGTCACGCATTGCGAAACGTCGAAATCACCAGTCGCAGTGCGGCGCAACGCGGTGAGATGCGCGCCGCAACCAAGTGCTTCGCCGATATCTTCACCGAGCGTGCGAATGTAGGTACCTTTGCTGACGGTCGCTGCGATTTTTAACGCTCGACCCGGTCCGACGTCGGACGTCTCTCTGATCGAAAGCTGGTGGATGACGATATCGCGCGGCGCGCGCTCGATCTCGATGCCTTCGCGTGCGTACTCGTACAAGGCTTTGCCATCCCGCTTCAACGCGCTGTACATCGGCGGAATCTGCTGGATCGACCCGGTGAACTGGGACTGAACGCGACACAAGTCTTCGGCCGTGAACTGAACAACACGCTCAGAGACCACTGCTCCTTCGGCATCGCCGGTCGACGTCTTCACGCCAAGTCGGGCGGTCGCTTCATAGGTCTTGTCGGCCTCTAGGTGCAGTTGACTGAACTTTGTCGCCGCACCGAAGCACAACGGCAGTACACCAGTTGCCAGCGGGTCGAGCGTACCGGTGTGTCCGGCCTTTTCGGCGCGCAACAACCACTTTGCCCGCTGCAATGCTTGGTTGCTCGAAAGGCCGAAAGGTTTGTCGAGCAACAACACCCCATGCACGGGGCGCCGCTGCACCCTGGTGCGAGGGGCGTTCATGGCTACTCGTCCTTGGAGCGCGAGGCAACGGCCTGTGCGATCAACGCATTCATGTCGGCTGCACGCTCAGTCGTGCGGTCGAACAGGAAGTGCAGCGTTGGCACGGTATGGATGTGGAGTCGCTTGAACAAACCATTCCGGAGGAAACCGGCTGCCTGGTTCAATGCCTCGGTGGTTTCGGGTATGTCGCCTGTGAGCACGCTGAAGAAAATCTTGGCGTGCGCATAGTCGGGCGTGACCTCGACTCCCTGAATCGTGACCATGCCCACGCGCGGGTCCTTCAAGTCGCGCGCGATCAGTTCCGTCAGATCGCGCTGGATCTGATCGGCAACCTTGAACGAACGGTTGGGGGCTGCAGCTTTTCTCTTGGGCATGGCCAGATTCGCTTGAACGCTTTACAGCGTCCGGGCGATTTCCTTGATCTCGAAGAACTCCAGCTGATCACCTTCTTTGATGTCGTTGTAGTTCTTGAGCTTGATACCGCACTCGAAGCCTTCCTTGACTTCGCGCACATCGTCTTTCATGCGCTTGATCGAGTCGACTTCGCCGGTGTAGACCACAACGTTTTCGCGCAGGAGGCGGAAATGTGCGCTGCGGTTGACCGAACCCGAGGTGACCATACAGCCTGCGACCGTGCCGATCTTGGAGGCGACGAATACCGTACGGATCTCAGCCGAGCCGATGATCTCTTCGCGGCGTTCCGGCGCCAACATGCCGGACATCGCGACCTTGATCTCGTCCACAGCGTCGTAGATGATGCTGTAGTAGTTCAGCTGCACGCCATTGTTCTCGGCCAGCTTGCGCGCACCGGAGTCGGCCCGCACATTGAAGCCGATGACGACCGCCTTCGATGCGATGGCGAGGTTGATGTCGTTCTCGCTGATACCGCCGACACCGGCGTAGACGATCTGCACCTTGACTTCTTCGGTCGCCAGCTTGAGCAGCGATTGCGCCAAAGCTTCTTGGGAACCCTGAACGTCGGCCTTGATGATCAAGCGCAGTGTCTGCACCTCGCCTGCGGACAGGTCCGTGAACATGTTCTGCAAGTTTGAGGCCTGCAAGCGTGCCAGCTTGGTGTTGCGGAACTTGCCCGCACGGTAGGTTGCAATTTCACGCGCACGTCGCTCGTCGGCCATCACCATGAACTCGTCGCCCGCTTGCGGCACTTCGGTCAAGCCCTGGATCTCGACCGGAATCGATGGACCCGCGGTCTTGATCGTCTTGCCGTCTTCGTCAACCATGGCGCGCACGCGGCCATAGGTCGAGCCGGCTAGCACCACATCGCCAGTCTTCAGCGTACCGGATTGAACCAGCACCGTCGCGACAGGGCCACGGCCCTTGTCGAGGCGCGCTTCGATGACCAGACCCTTGGCCGCCGCATCGACGGGCGCCCTGAGTTCCAGCACTTCAGCCTGCAGCAGCACCTGTTCGAGCAATTCGTCCACGCCCTGCCCTGTCTTGGCCGAGACGGAGATGAAAGGCACTTCGCCGCCGTACTCTTCGGGCACGACTTCTTCGGCCACCAGTTCCTGCTTGACGCGGTCCAGGTTGGCATCGGACTTGTCGATCTTGTTGATCGCGACCACGATCGGAACACCGGCAGCTTTCGCATGCTTGATGGCTTCCTTGGTCTGCGGCATGACGCCGTCGTCCGCCGCCACCACGAGGATGACGATGTCGGTGGCCTGTGCCCCACGGGCTCGCATGGCGGTGAACGCCTCGTGACCCGGGGTGTCAAGGAACGACACCATGCCGCGATCGGTTTGCACATGGTAGGCCCCGATGTGCTGCGTGATACCGCCGGCTTCGCCTGCGGCGACCTTGGCACGGCGGATGTAGTCCAGCAGCGAGGTCTTGCCGTGGTCGACGTGACCCATGACGGTCACTACCGGTGCGCGCGGCAACGATTCAGCGGTTTGTGCGGCTGCGTCGTCGTCGGTGAAGGCTTCCGGATCGTCCAGTGCCGCCACCATCGCGTTGTGACCCATGTCTTCCACGATCACCATCGCGGTGTCCTGGTCGAGCGACTGGTTCATGGTCGCCATGATCCCGGCCTTCATCAACTGCTTGATGACTTCCTGGGCCTTGACGGCCATCTTGTGCGCGAGCTCGGCTACCGTAATGGTTTCCGGTACGTGCACATCGAGCACGCGCGCCTCGACCGGTGCGGCCTGTTGCTGCTCTTCGTGGCCGCCACGGTCGTTGCTGCCACGGCGACCGCGCGGGCCTCCGCGCCAATTGCCGCGACCGACGCCACCGCTTGCATCGCCGCGGGTCTTGATTTCTTTCTTCTTGGCAGGATCGCCAGCCCAACTCGATGAGAGCTTGGCGGACTTGACGTCCTTGGTGGCGCCGGGCGCAGTGCTGCCGGGCGCTGCAGGCGCACCTGGGCGTGCCGCGGGCGTGGCCGGCTTGTGCAATGTGCCTTTAACGGCAGGCTTGATCTCTGGCGCCGGCTTTTCGGGCGCTTTGTGTGGCACGAGCACGCGAGCGGGTGCATTCATCATCGCGCGGATGGCTTCGGCTTCAGCCAGCGCCTTGCGGCGACGCTCGTCCAGATCCTTGGCGCGCGCGGATTCTTCGTCGGCACGGGCTTTCGAGTCGGCAGCAGCCTTGGCCTTGGCGTCTTCCTTGGCTTGCGCCAAGGTTGCGTCGGCTGCCGCCTTGGTGGCAGCAGCGCTCGTCGCTTCTTCGGTCACCGCAGTCTTGCTGGAAGCGCCTTCAGTCGCGACCGCTGGCACCGCAGCCGCCTTCTTTTCGGCAGCGCGAGCTTCCTGTTCGGCCTTTTCAGCCCGTTCAGCGTGTTCACGCTCGCGTGCTTCGCTTTCCTCACGAATGCGGCGCTTTTCGACCAGTTCTTCTTCCTGGCGACGAATCAGCTCAGCCTGACGGCGCGCCTCTTCTTCGCGGCGAGCAAGTTCGGCTTCGTCGATACGTGGTGCGGCAGGGACCTCGGCCTCGTGCATCGGCTCGGACACCGCGGTCGGACCCTCATCGCGCTGGATGAAGGTGCGCTTCTTGCGTACTTCGACCTGGATCGTGCGGGCGCGCCCCATCGCGTCGGCCTGCTTGATTTCGCTGGTCGATTTCTTGGTGAGCGTAATTTTCTTGCGCTCGGGCTCGGCCGTGCCGTGGCTGGCCTTCAGGAAACCGAGCAAGCGCTGCTTGTCGGCCTCCGTGAGCGCATCGGTTGGCGCGGCTTTGGGCACGCCTGCGCTCTTGAGCTGGTCAAGCAAGGTTTCGGGAGTCTTCTTGAGCTCGTTCGCGAACTCGGCGACAGTGGTACTGGACATATTGGTTTCGTGCCTTCATGACCGTCACTCTTGGCCAGCGAACCAATGTTCGCGGGCTTTCAAGATGAGGGTCGTGGCGTCAGCGGCGCTGTGGCCGGTGATCTCGGTAAGTTCATCGACCGCAAGGTCGGCCAGGTCGTCACGGGTGTGGACACCCGCCTCGGCCAGTTTGGGAATCAGCTCAGGGTCCAGGCCTTCGAGGTCGCGCAAATTTTGCGATACGGTCTCGACGCCCTCTTCCTTGGCGATTTCCATGGTGAGTAGCGCGTCTTTGGCACGCGTTCGCAACTCATTGATCGTGTCTTCGTCGAAGCTTTCGATCTCCAGCAATTCGGAGATCGGCACGTAGGCCACTTCTTCGAGACTGTTGAAGCCTTCAGAGATCAGGATGTCGGCCATTTCCTCGTCGACATCGAGCTTTTCCATGAAGAGCTTGCGGCTCGCATCGGTTTCGACGGCTTGCTTTTGAGCAGACTCGTTGGCGTCCATGATATTGATCTTCCAGCCGGTCAGGTCGGAAGCCAGGCGCACGTTTTGGCCACCACGGCCGATGGCGATCGCGAGGTTCTCTTCGTCGACGACCACGTCCATCGCGTGCTTTTCTTCATCGACCACGATCGACGAGACATTCGCCGGAGCCAACGCACCGATCACGAACTGCGCTGGATCTTCGGACCACAACACGATATCGACCCGCTCGCCAGCCAGCTCGTTGGTGACCGCGTTGACACGCGTGCCGCGCACGCCGACACAGGTGCCGATCGGGTCGACGCGCTTGTCATGCGAAAGCACCGCTATCTTGGCGCGCGAACCCGGATCACGGGCGCAACTCTTGATTTCAAGCAGACCTTGCTCGATCTCGGGCACTTCTTGGCGGAACAGCTCGATCATGAATTCCGGCGCCGAACGCGACAGGATGATCGGCGCGCCGCGCAGCGTCAGGTCGACCTCCATGATCATGGCGCGCACACGGTCGCCATTACGCAGGTTCTCCTTGGCGATCATTTCACTACGGCGCAGACGTCCTTCGACGCGCCCGGCCTCGACGATGATGTCGCCCTTGTCGAGCCGCTTGACCGTACCAACGAAAATCTTGTCGCCGCGCGACATGAAATCGTTGAGCAACATCTCACGCTCGGCGTCGCGGATCTTTTGCAGGATGACTTGTTTAGCCGCCATCGCGCCGATCCGGCCGATCGGCACCGAATCCACCGTTTCTTCGATGTACTCGTCGACCTCGATGTCGGGCATCTCTTCCTTGGCTTCGAAAAGGAGGATTTCCTGGTCGGGCAGCTGCAGGCCGGCTTCGTCCGGAACGACATGCCAGCGGCGGAAGGTTTCGTAGTCGCCGCTGTCGCGGTCAACGACCACGCGGATGTCCACATCACCCTGATGGAGCTTTTTGGTAGCCTGCGCCAGCGCAGACTCCACCGCGCCGAAGACGACGTCACGTTCAACGTTCTTCTCGCGCGAGATCGCATCTACCAACATCAACATTTCGCGATTCATGCCACTGCTCCTCGATCAATCCGGTCCATTGCCTGTGGCGGCTTTGACGGTTTGGTCTTGCGACCCTTGAAATCCACAATCGGCGCGAGCCGCGCGTCGCGTAGTTCGTCCAACTTGAAGCCGAGCGCCTGCAACGGGGCGAGTTCACGCTTCTTGCTCACTTTTTGTCCCGGCTTGGTCTTCGGCTCTTCGCTCCAGACGATTTGCCACCCTCTCGCGGGGTCGTTGCCCTCAGCTTCGTGCACACCCTCGACACGCTCCAGCGTGCCGCGAAACTTCTTGCGCGTGGGCGACACTTGGCCTGCTGCAGCCGCCCCCATGGGAGCCTTCAGCGTCAGGTCAATCACCTCGCCTACGAAACGCTCGAAATCCTGTTCATTGCGCAACGGCCGATCGATACCCGGCGAGGAAACCTCTAGCCGCTTGTATTCAGCACCGTCGACTTCCAACGCGAACTGCAACTGCCGCGTAACCTTCTCGCAATCCTCAACCGTAACGGCGGGATCGGGCAATCCGGCAACAGCAGCCTCCGAAGTTGGGGCTTTCCACGGCAAATCAATTGTCACGCGCAGCAGCCCCCCGGCCGATTTTTCGATCTCGACGAGGTCGTAGCCGAGACCGGCGACGGTTTGTTCCACTGTCTGCTGCAATGCCACGTGTTCGAAGATGCCCTATCAGGAATGCCGGAATGCCGGAAACGCACAGACCAAAAAAAACGGGCGGTTGATACCCGCCCGTTTGGTCGTGAGCCTCGAATTATATGCCATTCGGGTGACAGATATAGGCTTTCCCGGGGCTCAAAACGCTGCAACGCGACCTGAAGGACGCGATTTAGACCACACCCACGCGAACATGGCGCTGCCGCATCCCAATGCGGCAGCCGCGACCAGCAAGGGCACCCCGAAGGAACCCGTGCGCTGCGCCAGTGGCGCCGCAAAAAGCGGCCCCAGGATCTGGCCGACGCCGTACGACGCCGTTGCATAGCCGATCAGCCCTGCCGCTGCGTTTCCACGGAGCCGCCGAGCCTCGCGCACAGCAAACAGCGTAATGACCGTAAAGGGCAGGCCGAGCAGCAAGCTGCCAAACGCGAAGCCGACGATCGTAGGCCAAACCACCGACAGCACGACACCTACGGCCTGCAATGCATAAGCAATGGCCATCAGCAGACGGTTGTCCCAATGCGTCGGAGCGCGGGCACCGATCAGCGCGCCGACGATCACCGCCAGCCCGAACAAGGGCCAGAACAGGTCTGGCCAGGAAGATCCGGGCAACGCCTGCCGGGCAATCACCGGCAAAAAGGTCGCGGTGATGATGTACCCGAAGCCGGCAATGCCGTACAGCGCAATCAACCAGCCCGCATCTCCGCGCACCGCCGATGCCGCCGCAGCCGAAGCGGCAGCAGGAACAGCCGAAGCCGTCGGCGCCGTCCGGCCGGTCACAGCGGGTGCCGTCACTGCGCCATCGTCGAACACGCGCCAGATCAGCGCAATCAGCACAAGCGCGACGATGCCGAAGCCGATCCACGCCGCATCTGAGCCCCAGCGCCCCACCAGGCCGCCAAGCAGGCCGGTCGCAACGATCCCGACGCCCGGCCCGGTAAAGATCACACCGCCCAGCATCGGTGCGTTCGTTTCCGCGAGCCGGCGCGCGCCCCAGCCCGAAGCGAAGACGAACACCCATGCGCTCATCACGCCAGCCGCCGTCCGCAGCACGCCCCAGACGCTGAAGCCGTGTAGCAATCCCATTCCGACCAGCAACGCCGCGGTTGCAATCAGGCCGCCACGCACCATCGTCGCAGCCCTGACCCGGAGCGACGCACAGGTCACCGCGCCGACAAAATAGCCCAGGTAGTTGAGGGAGGCCAGCAAGCCGCCTGCCTGCAGATCGAGCTTGCCCTCGTGCAACATGACCGGCAGCATTGGCGTAAAGGCGAAGCGGCCCAGCCCCATGGCAACTGCCAGCGTCACCATGCATGCGAATGCCGCGCGCCAAGCGCTGCGGCGATCCGATTGAAAGCCTGTCATTTCTTCGTTCTCAGGTGGCAAGTGCGGCCTTGACCAGCGCTTGCGTATAGGAATGCTCAGGCGAATCGAGAACTTGATCGACGCTGCCCCGCTCGAGAATGGCGCCGTCTTTCATGACGATCACCTGATGCGCCATGGCGCGGATGACCTCGACATCGTGCGTGATGAGCAGGTAGCTCAGTCCCCGCTCGCGCTGCAGCTTTTGCAGAAGTCCGAGCACCTGTTTTTGCACCGTGACGTCGAGCGCGCTGGTGGGCTCGTCGAGCACCAGCAACTGAGGGTCGACGATCAGCGCACGCGCAATTGCCAGACGCTGCCGTTGTCCGCCCGAAAATTCATGAGGATAACGGTCGAGCAGCGCCGGGAACTGAACCTCCGTCAAGCCGACGTCGGCCAGCGCCACCAGCACGCGTGCACGCCGTGCCGCAGTGCCGAGCGACGGCTCATGAACCAGCAGCCCTTCACCGACGATCTGCTCGACGGTCATACGCGGCGAAAGCGACGAGAACGGGTCTTGAAAGACAACCTGCATGACGCGGCGCAATGCCCGATCTGCGCTTTTGCCAGCGGCCCAGCGTTGCCCCGTCACTGCAAGCGTGCCGCCGTGCGGCAACAAGCCCAGCGCGGCCAGCGCCAAGGTCGACTTGCCCGACCCCGACTCTCCCACCACGCCTAGCGTCTCGCCCGCCACGATGCGGAAATCCGCGCCTTCGACCGCCACGAACGATCCCTTGCTGAACCATCCGGCGATCCCGGGCCGCGGTACCGGGTAGACCACTCGCAGCGCTTTGGCCTCGAGCACGGAAGATGCATGCGCAGGCTCCGGCGCCGGGCTCACGTCACGCACCGGATGACTGTCGATCAGCCTGCGGGTGTAGGCGTGGCGCGGTGCGTCGAACACCGTCGACACATCACCTTGCTCCACGATGTCGCCGTTTTCCATCACAGCCACGCGATCGGCAAACTTGCGGACCAGATTCAGGTCGTGCGTGATGAGCAGCACCGCCATGCCGTAGCGGCTCTGCAGGTCGCCCAGCAATTCGAGAATTTGCGCCCGCACGGTGACGTCCAGAGCCGTGGTCGGTTCATCGGCCAGCAGCAAGCGCGGCTTGCACGCCAATGCCATAGCGATCATTGCGCGCTGGCGCTGCCCACCCGACAGCTGGTGTGGAAACGCCCTCGCCCGACGTGCCGGCTCTGTGATGCCGGTGTCGGCCAGCAATTGCACGGCCGCTGCCTGGGCCGCGCCCGGCGACAAACCTTCGTGCAGCTCCAGCACTTCGGCGATCTGGTCGCCGACGCTGTAGAGCGCATTGAGCGCGGTCATCGGCTCCTGGAAGATCATCGCGATCTCTTTGCCGCGGATGCCGCGCAGTTGCCGCTCCGGCAAAGACAGAAGATCGCGCGTGCCATGGACGCCACCAACGCCAACCGGTCCCGCCCGTACGCCTTGCACCTCTTTTGCGTTTTGGAGCTCGGCGACCCCGGTCACCGTGGCATTCTGCGCAAGCCGCAACAGGGACAGGGCAGTCACCGTCTTGCCTGACCCGGACTCCCCGACCAACGCCAATCTCTCGCCCGCACCAACGGTGAAGTCGACGCCGTGCACGACTTCCTTGCCGCCGAAGGCGACGCGCAGACTCTTGACCTCAAGCAGAGGCTCGAACTTCATTTTTCAGCCTTGCGCGGATCGAGCGCGTCGCGCAATGCATCGCCCATGAACGTGAGCAGCATGAGCGTGACGACCAGTACCGCGAAGGTCGACAAGGATATCCACCAGGCATCGATGTTCGCCTTGCCCTGGCTCAACAGCTCGCCGAGAGATGGCGTACCCGGCGGAACACCGAGACCCAGAAAATCGAGAGACGTTAGCGCCAGGATCGCGGCGCTCATGCGAAACGGAAGAAAAGTGACGACAGGCGTCATGCTGTTGGGCAAGATGTGGCGCCACATGATCTGCATGTTGCCCACACCCAGCGCTCGTGCAGCGCGTACATAGTCCATCTGGCGATTGCGCAGGAATTCGGCACGCACGTAATCGGACAAACCCATCCAGCCGAACAGACTCAGCAAAATCAAAAGCAGTGCAATGCTCGGCGCAAAGATGGCGCTGAAGATGATGAGCAAATACAGCTCCGGCATCGAGCCCCATATCTCGATGAAACGCTGGAACGCGAGGTCGGTCTTGCCGCCGAAGAAGCCCTGGATTGCGCCGGTGATCACGCCCAGCAGCGTGCCGATAAACGTTAGCGCCAACGCGAACAACACGCTCACCCGAAATCCGTAGATCAGTTGAGCAAGCAGGTCACGCCCCCGGTCGTCCGTGCCGAAAAGGTTATCGCGCGACGGCGCCGAAGGATTGGGGAATTTCGCGAAATAGTTGAGCGTTTTCGGCCCGAAAGGGTTGGGCGCATAGAGCGCCCAGTTCGGCCCTTGCGTGATGCGCTCGCGGATGAACGGGTCGAGGTAGTCGGCCGGCGTCTCGAAGTCGCCACCGAAGGTTTTTTCAGCGTAGTCGAGGAGCACCGGAAAATAGGTCTGGCCTTCGTATCGAACCACCAGCGGCTTGTCGGTCGACAGCACTTCGGCGAACAGGCTGAGCACCACGAGGATGCTGAAAAGCACGAGGCTCCAGAACCCGAGAGGGTTGCGCCGAAAACGCCCCCAGGCGCGACGTCCCGGCGACAAGGAAGGAGCCGAACGCACGGGCGCTACGACCGTTTTCACGAACTCAGTCAAACTTAACCCTTGGATCGACCCACACGTAGCAAAGATCGCTGATGAGCTTGGTCACCAGGCCCATCAACGTGAACAGATAAAGAGTGCCGAGCACCACAGGGTAGTCGCGACGGATCACGCTTTCGTAGCTCAGCAGGCCCAGCCCGTCGAGCGAAAACAGCGTCTCGATGAGTAACGATCCGGTAAAGAACGCACCAATGAAAGCCGCGGGAAAGCCCGTGATGATGGGAATGAGCGCATTGCGAAAGACATGCTTCCACAGCACCTGCCGCTCCGACAAACCTTTGGCGCGCGCCGTCAGTACGTATTGCTTTCGGATCTCTTCCAGGAACGAGTTCTTGGTGAGCATCGCAGTTACCGCAAAACTGCCGAGCACCATCGCGGTAATGGGCAGGGTGATGTGCCAAAGGTAGTCCACGATGCGCGCGCCCCAGCTCATGCTGTCCCAGTTCGACGAGGTAAGCCCGCGCAGCGGAAACCACTGCATTTGCCCGCCGAAGATCACCAGCAGCGCGACCCCGAGCACGAAGCCGGGAATCGCATAGCCGACCAGCACGATCAATGTCGTCAGAAAGTCGAAGCGTGAGCCGGCACGCACTGCCTTCGCGACGCCCAACGGCACTGCGATCAGGTAGCTGATGAAGAAGGTCCACAAACCGAGGCTGATCGACACCGGCAACTTTTCTTTCACCAGTTGCCAGACGTCTTTGCGCTGATAGAAGCTTTGCCCGAGGTCCAACCGCGCAAACGATTTCAGCATGCCCCAGAAGCGCTCTATCGGCGGCTTGTCGAAGCCATAGAGCTGCTTGATTTCTTCTATGCGCTTGGCATCGAGACCTTGCCGCCCCCGGTAGCCGGCCCCGCTCGACGCGGCACGCTCGCCACCCGAGTCACGGCCCTGCAGTTGCGAGACCATTTGCTCCACCGGGCCACCGGGCACGAACTGAATCACTACAAACGTCAGGATGAGGACGCCGAGCAGCGTCGGCACCATCAGCAGCAAGCGTTTGAGGATGTAGCTAGCCATCGGTGTGTCGATCTACTTGTTTGAGGGCGATGCCCACCAGGTCGCCATGGCCCACGCATCGGGTTGATAGAACGGCGGCACTGTCGGCGGCAACACGAAGCCGGCTGGCCGATAGCCGACCAGGAATGCATCGCTGTACCACTGCGGGATCGAGTAGTAGCCATGCGACAGCACGAGGTCGAGCGAGCGCATCGCGGCCGTAAGCTCCGGGCGGGTAGTGGCCTGCACCACCTTTTGCAGCAGTGCGTCAACCGCAGGATCAGCGATACCCCAGATGTTCGACGAGCCGGGGTTGGCCGCAGCCTTCGAGCCGAAAAGCTCGAACATTTCGCCGCCCGGCGCATTGCTGCCAGGCAGTCTCACGGTGGTCATCTCGAACTCGAAATTGTCCATGCGCTGCTGGTACAAGGAGCCATCGACCGTGCGCACCCGGAGGTCAATGCCCAGCTTGCGCAACGACGTTTGAAGTGGGGTGATGAGGCGAATCAATGACGGCTGGTTGTTGAGCAGTTCGATGTCGAACACCTCGTTCTTCGCATTGCGCAGCGCACCGTCGCGGTAGGTCCATCCGGCTTGTGCCAGCAGCTGTTGCGCTTGGCGCAGGTTGCCGCGCAGGCTCGCCGGTGGCAACGTGGTCGGTGACACGACCGCGGCCCCGAAAACATCAGCTCGCAGCTCCTTGCGCAAGGGCTCGAGCAAGACCAGCTCGTCCGGCGTCGGCAACCCCGACGCATGAAATTCGCTGTTGGGAAAGTAGCCCTCCACGCGTTTGTAGAGGCCGTAGAACAGTTGTCGGTTGAGCCATTCGAAGTCCATCGCCAGCCCAATCGCCTGTCGCACCCTAACGTCCTGAAACTTAGGGTTGCGCAGGTTGAACGCGTAGCCCTGGAAATCGCCAGGGTTGCGGTTTTCGAAAACCTTCTTTTTTACCTCGCCAGAATCGAACTGCTTTCCCTGGTACTGCCGTGCCCAGTTGCGTGAAATGAACTCGCGCATGAAGTCGAACTCACCGGCCTTCAGGCCTTCGAACCGCGCGGTCTCGTCCAGGTAAAGCTTGAACGTCAGTCTGTCGAAGTTGAACTGCCCCTTGCGGACCGGCAGTTGCGCGCCCCAGTAGTTCGAATCGCGCAAGTAGGTGATGTCGCGCCCCAGCCGCGCGCTCGCCGGCTTGTACGGACCAGACGCGATCGGCACATCGCTGGTGATCTGGTCGAACGGCTTGCCGCCACCCCACGCGCGGCTGAACACCGCCATGCCACCGACCACCAGCGGCAATTCTCGATTGGGGTTGGCAAACTCGAATCGCACGGTGCGCTCGTCGACCGCTACCGCGCGCTTGACCTCGGCATAGATCGTTCGAAACTGGGGAGCAGCCAACTTGCCGGTAAGCGTGTCGAACGAATGCACCACGTCTGCCGCAAGCACCGGGGAGCCGTCGTTGAAGCGCGCCATTGGTCGTAGCCTGAACGTGGCGGACCGCATGTCGGGCGCGACCGTTACGTCTTCGGCGAGAAGGCCATACGCAGTCGTCGCTTCTTCCGAGTTGCCGGTCAGCAGGCTTTCAAACACCAGTTGCCCCAAACCGGCGGGCGCGGTGCCCTTGAGCGTGAACGGGTTGAACTTGTCGAAATTGGTAACTGCGATCGGCGGCACCATGCGAAGCTCCCCGCCTTTGGGTGCAACCGGGTTCACGTAATCAAAATGTGTGAATCCCTCGGGGTATTTGATATCGCCGAATTGTGCGTAGGCGTGGGCAGCCCAGGAGGGAACTGCCACGAGCATCCACAGACAGAGCAGCCAACATCGCATGCGAGAATTCTGCACAAGATTTAAGTGAGGCAAATTTATGGGCTTTCTCTCGGGCAAGAAACTGTTGATTACCGGCGTGCTGAGCAACCGCTCCATCGCCTATGGCATTGCCAGAGCATGCCATCAACAAGGAGCGGAACTCGCTTTCAGCTACGTCGGCGAGCGCTTCAAGGACCGCACCGCAGATTTTGCGAAGGAGTTCGGCTCGACGCTGATCTTTGACTGCGATGTGAGCGACGACGCGCAGATCGACAAGCTCTTTGCGGATCTCTCGCAAGCCTGGCCCAAGTTCGACGGCTTCGTTCATAGCATCGGCTTCGCGCCGCGCGAGGCCATCGCAGGTGACTTTCTCGAAGGCATCACGCGCGAAGGCTTTCGCATTGCGCACGACATCAGCGCCTACAGCTTCCCGGGCATGGCCAAGGCCGCGTTGCCATATCTCAACGACAAGTCGGCGTTGTTGACACTGACCTACCTCGGTGCCATTCGCGCACTGCCCAACTACAACACGATGGGCTTGGCCAAGGCATCGCTCGAGGCCTCGGTGCGCTATCTCGCCGGCTCCCTCGGCCCCAAAGGCATGCGCGTGAATGGCATCAGTGCCGGCCCGATCAAGACATTGGCGGCAAGCGGCATCAAAGGATTCGGCAAGATTCTGTCGGCCGTCGCCGAGGTGTCACCACTGCGGCGCAACGTAACGATCGAAGATGTCGGTAATGTCGCCGCGTTTTTGCTGAGCGATCTTGCAAGCGGTGTGACAGCCGAAATCACTTATGTCGACGGTGGCTTCAGCCAAGTGGTCGGCGGAATCGACGAACCGGCATCCTGATCGGTTCTTGTCGCGAAGGGAGTGCCTGGGAGGGCCATATGAAACGGCGCATTTTTTTATCGGCGGCATTCGTGGCTGCGATCACTGCAGCCACGACGGTCACATCACTCGCTCCCGCCGCGCTTGCGGGAGAGGCTCCACCACCGCTCATGCTCGCCGAGGTGTATCGCCGCGGTGTGTCGCTCGACGGCTTTTGGGTCAGCGAGAAGTACGACGGCGTTCGCGGTTACTGGGACGGCAAGCAGCTCTGGACGCGGGGCGGAGAACACGTTGTAGCGCCCGCATGGTTCACCGCACCTTTGCCTCGCACAGCGCTCGATGGGGAATTGTGGGCAGGGCGTGGTCAGTTCGAGCGCGCGCTTTCGACCGTGCGCAGCCAGACTCCCAGCGACGCGGCATGGCGTGAGATGCGCTTCATGGTGTTCGACTTACCGGCGCAGCCCGGTATCTTCGATGCCCGTCTGGACGCACTGAAAAAGCTGTTGCCGATCCCCGGCGCGCCGTGGGTGGTGCCGGTGGCGCAAGAGCACGCGACCACGCATGCCGACTTGCAGGCCCTGCTCGACAAGACGGTCAAGCTCGGCGGCGAAGGGCTGATGCTGCATCGCGGTGCTTCCCTCTATCGCGGCGAGCGCAACGGCGACTTGCTTAAGTTCAAACCGTACGACGATGCCGAGGCGCGGGTCATCGAGCGGCTTCCCGGCAAGGGCCGCCACACGGGCCGGCTCGGCGCCTTGCTGGTCGAGACACCTGAAGGTCGGCGCTTCAAGCTCGGAGGCGGCTTCACCGATGCGCAGCGCGACAACCCACCGGCATTGGGCGCTTGGGTGACCTACCGCTACAACGGCGCGAACGTCAGCGGGCTGCCGCGTTTTGCGCGCTTTTTGCGCGTGCGACCAGAAGGCCCGAATTGACAGGTTTACGCCGCTTGATCAGGGCGAGATGCCCTGCTTTGGCTTCGCTTCGATGTCTTCGATCACGGGCTGCAAGTCGGCCACGCTGTCGATCTTGCTTCGCTGCATCGAGTGCCCGCCACTCAGCCATCGACAGACCGATCGCGTTGCCAATGACAGACAGCCCTACCGGCCAAGTGCCTGCGTTGACGCCCTCCTCGATGCCGACACCGGTGTCGTCGACCTTGACCACGCTCAACGGCGGCCACACGCCGATGTCGGCGAAGTCGGCGACAACTGCAGCGTTCATCTGTGCGAAGAAGCTTTTTCGAATGCCCCTCAGCCGACGGCGCACACCATACCGAACACTCCAACCATCAGGGACTTTGCCAACTTCATTTGAGAGGCTCGTGGATCGAAAAGAAAATCGAAACCGGACTCTGCCGGACCGCAACGACATATTCGCGACACGAAGACAAAACAAAATCGTGGCCCACTCAGAGACTTCATCTGCTGTCATTTGTAACTTGTAGACAGTCGCGAATGACGGTCATACCAATCGGCCATGGTCAAGAAGATATCCAGCAGTCCCACCATCGCACAGCTTCAGGGGAATGCTCTGGCGAATCTGGTTCAGGTCGAAATCGAACGCATGATTTTGGACGGCGCGCTGCCATCAGGCGCCAAACTCACTGAAACCACATTGGCCGAGCAACTCGGCGTTTCCCGGCCCGGTGGGCAAAGCTTTTCGCATGCTCGAAGAAGCGGAACTGGTTCGCACCAGCTCTCCGACGCGATGGACCAGACCGTAAAAGGCGACAACGCCCACGACTCTCACCGCTTCGAACTGAAGTTTCATGATCGATTGCTAGAGCTGGCGGGCAACTCCAAGCTGACCGCGACCTACCGCAAGCTGGTCAATGAACTTTCGCTGTTTCGACGCCAGAATCTCACTCACGAATCGATGACGGTCTACTCGCGGGAATATCGGCTGATCGTGAAGACCGTCGCCGCACGCGAGCCCGAAGCGGCCGGCCAGGCCATGTACCAGCATGTGATGAACAGTCGCGAGCGCACCCTGCGCAATGACAAGGCCAAGCGTGCGGAGACATTGAAGGCGGCCGCGCTTGCCGCCGTCAATACGGTCCAATCGAACGCTGGCGTGGAGGCCTGACCATGGCGCTGACTCTTGAAGACATCGAGACCTTGTTTGACCGCCACGGCGGCGCGCAATATAGCGGTGAGCCCGTGACGCAACTGGCGCACGCGCTGCAGAGCGCCTACCTTGCGGAGCAAGCCGGTGCCGACGACGAGTTGGTCACGGCGGCCTTGTTGCACGACCTCGGCCACTTGCTCAACGACCAGGGCGAGACGCCGAGCCTGCGCGGTGTCGACGACCTGCACCAATACTTCGCACTGCCCTTTCTTCGCGGTGTCTTCGGTGAGCGCGTGCTGTGCGCGATCAAGTGGCATGTCGATGCCAAGCGTTACTTGTGCGCGACGCGACCCGCGTATTGGGGCAGCCTTTCGGACGACTCCAAGCGCAGCCTGGAGTTGCAGGGCGGCATCTTTTCGGCGGAGCAAGCTGCTCAGTTCATCGGGCAAGAGAACGCGGCCGAAGCGGTGCAGTTGCGACTCTGGGACGACCAGGCGAAATCTGCAGACATGGTCACGCCGCCGCTGGCGCATTACCTTGCACGCGCTCGTCGCTGCATGCCTCATTGAGCGCCATCTGCACCATGGTCGTAGAAGGCGGCGTGATCGTGTTGCGCTTCGCTGAAGCGCAACACGATTGTCGAGCGTGCGGTCAGTCCGATGCTGTGATGGCAGCAACAGGTGCCGCGACGCAATCGGCGTAGTAGCGCTTCTTGCCCGTCTCGTCGACCTTAGCCACCAAGCCGTGGATATCGGTTTCGAAGCCTGGGCACTCGGTATTGAACTCGCGCGCGAAGCGCAGATAGTCGACGATCTTCTTGTTGAAGACCTCGCCCGGGATGAGCAATGGAATACCCGGTGGATACGGGGTGATCAGGCTCGTCGTGATACGACCCTCGAGGAAGTCGATCTCGACGCGCTCTGTCTTGCGGTGCGCGATGTGCGCAAAGGCATCGCTCGGCTTCATGGCAGGCGTCAGGTCGCTCAGGTACATCTCGGTGGTGAGCTTGGCTACGTCGAAGCGCGCATAAAGCTTGTGTATGTGCTGGCACAACTCGCGCAGGCCGAGCCGCTCATAGCCCGGATGACTTTGGCAGAACTCCGGAAGGATGCGCCACATCGGTTGATTGCGCGCGTAGTCGTCCTTGAACTGTTGCAGCGCCGTGAGCAGCGTGTTCCAGCGGCCCTTGGTGATGCCAATGGTGAACATGATGAAGAAGCTGTAGAGCCCGGTCTTCTCGACGATCACGCCGTGCTCTGCCAAAAATTTGGTCAGCACGCTGGCTGGGATGCCGGTGTCCGCAAAGTTGCCTTCGAGGTCGAGGCCCGGCGTGACGATGGTCGACTTAATAGGGTCGAGCATATTGAAGCCGTCGGCCAAGTCACCGAAACCGTGCCAGTTGCGCGGCGACTTCTTGGTCTTGCCGCGCTTGGACGATGTGCCTTCCTTCTCGCCCTTCATGATCCAGTCTTCCGCACGACCGATACCTTCGTCGACAAGCTTCTCAGGGCCCCAAACCTTGAACCACCAGTCGTCCTTGCCGAACTCCTCTTCGACCTTGCGCATGGCGCGACGAAAGTCGAGCGCCTCGAGGATGCTTTCTTCGACCAGCGCAGTACCGCCGGGCGGCTCCATCATGGCGGCGGCCACGTCGCAGCTGGCGATGATCGCGTACTGCGGGCTGGTCGACGAGTGCATCAGATAGGCCTCGTTGAACAAGTCGCGGTCGAGCGCGCGGTTCTGCGAATCCTGCACCAGCACATGGCTGGCCTGGCTGATGCCGGCCAGTAGCTTGTGCGTCGATTGAGTCGCGAACACCAGCGAATCCTTCGGCCGCACGCGGCGCTTGCCCATCGCGTGGTACGCACCGTAGAACGGATGAAACGCCGCGTGCGGCAACCACGCTTCGTCAAAGTGCAGCGTGTCGACGTAGCCGTCGAGCATGTTCTTGATGGTCTCGGTGTTGTAGATCACACCGTCATAGGTCGACTGCGTGAGCGTCATCACGCGTGGCTTCACCGTCTCCGGATCGCGGTCTTTCAACAGTGGATTCGCCTTGATCTTCGCTTTGATGGCGCTCTTCTCGAATTCGCTCTTCGGGATCGGTCCGATGATGCCGAAGTGGTTGCGCGTGGGCTTCATGAAAACCGGGATCGCGCCCGTCATGATGATGGCGTGCAAGATCGATTTATGGCAGTTGCGGTCGACCACCACCACGTCGTCAGGCGCGACGGTGTGGTGCCACACCATCTTGTTACTGGTGCTCGTACCGTTGGTGACGAAGAAGCAATGGTCGGCGTTGAAGATCCGCGCCGCATTGCGCTCGCTGGCCGCGACCGGGCCGGTGTGGTCGAGCAATTGACCCAATTCTTCGACCGCATTGCACACGTCGGCACGCAGCATGTTCTCGCCGAAGAACTGATGGAACATGCGTCCCACCGGGCTCTTCAAAAACGCCACGCCTCCGGAATGTCCCGGGCAATGCCAAGAGTAAGAACCGTCTTCGGCGTAGTCGATCAGCGCCTTGAAGAACGGCGGCTGCACGCCTTCGAGGTAGCTCTTGGCCTCACGGATGATGTGACGCGCCACGAACTCCGGCGTGTCCTCGAACATGTGGATGAAGCCGTGCAACTCGCGCAGGATGTCGTTGGGGATGTGGCGCGCGGTCTTGGTCTCGCCATAGATGTAGATCGGCACGTCGGCGTTCTTGCGCCGCACTTCGCCGATGAAGGTGCGCAGGTTGAGCACGGCGGGATCCAGGTCTGGGCCGACCGTGAACTCCTCGTCATCGATCGACAGGATGAAGGCGCTGGCGCGGCTTTGCTGCTGCGCGAACTGACTCAGGTCGCCATAGCTGGTCACGCCCAGTACCTCGAAGCCCTCGCCGACGATCGCTTCGGCCAATGCGCGAATACCCAGGCCCGAGGTGTTTTCGGCGCGGTAGTCCTCGTCGATGATGACGATCGGAAAACGAAATTTCATGTGCGGAGTCCGGCAGGGAAAAGAGCCGCGAAGTGTAAGGAATTCACGTGACGCCTGCCGGACCATCTATCCGACAATGCGGGCTGGCAACAACAAGGAGGCTTCAATGGCGAATTCAACGGTCTGGTGGCTCATCGCTGGCGCAGCCATCGTGCTCGAGTTGCTGTCGGGCACCGTTTACCTTTTGCTGCTGAGCGCGGGCTTTGCTTCGGCTGCCGTCGCGGCGCATCTGGGCTTGGGCCTCCCCACCCAAATCATCGTCGCGGCAATCGTCGGTGTCGGCGCCGTGCTCAGCTGGCATCTGATTCGCCGTGGCCGCCCTGCCCCGCTGGACAGCGCGTCGAACCCCGACGTGAACATGGACATTGGCGAGAAGGTCCATGTCGACGCGTGGAATCCCGACGGTACGGCAACGGTCCGCTACCGCGGCACGCAATGGACCGTGGTGCCCCGCGCCGGTCATACACCAGAGCCAGGGGAGCATCGCGTGACCGAAGTCATCGGCAGCCGGCTCGTTGTCGACAAGATCTGAAAAACTCAAGCCGAACAAGCAACCGAAGAAATAACCGAAGGAACCCAACACATGGAATACGCAGTCCCCTTAGTCATTTTGATCATCGCGGTGATCTTCATCAGCCAGTCGGTCAAGTTCGTCCCGCAGCAAAACGCATGGGTGCGTGAGCGCCTCGGCAAATACCACAGCACGATGACGCCTGGCGCCAACTTCCTTATTCCGTTCATCGACAAGGTCGCCTACAACCACAGCCTGAAGGAGATACCACTCGATGTGCCGAGCCAGATTTGCATCACGCGCGACAACACGCAGTTGCAGGTCGACGGCATCCTGTACTTTCAGGTGACCGACCCGATGCGCGCGAGTTACGGTTCGTCGAACTACATCATGGCCGTCACCCAACTGGCGCAGACCTCTCTGCGCAGCGTGATCGGCAAACTGGAGCTCGACAAGACCTTCGAGGAGCGCGACATCATCAACGCGCAAGTGGTGCAAGCCATCGACGAGGCCGCGCTCAACTGGGGCGTGAAGGTGCTGCGCTACGAGATCAAGGACCTGACGCCGCCGAAGGAAATCCTGCTGGCCATGCAGGCGCAAATCACTGCCGAGCGCGGCAAGCGCGCGCTTATCGCCGCATCCGAAGGCCGCCGCCAGGAGCAGATCAACATCGCGACCGGCGAGCGCGAAGCTTTCATCGCGCGCTCCGAAGGCGAGAAGCAGGCGCAGATCAATAACGCCCAGGGCGAGGCTGCCGCCATCACCGCAGTCGCAGATGCAACGGCTTTTGCCATCGAGCGTGTCGCCGCTGCGATTCGCCAGCCGGGCGGTGAACAAGCTGTGCAGCTGAAGGTCGCCGAGCGCGCAATCGATGCCTACAGCAAGGTCGCAGCCGATTCGAAGACCACGCTGATCGTGCCCAGCAACATGACCGAGACCTCGGCGCTCATCGCATCGGCGATGCGAATGGTGCAAGCCGCAAAAACCAGTCCCGGAGCCGGTTAGAATCTGGGGCTGCTGGAGCGGTGGATGAGCGGTTTAAGTCGCACGCCTGGAAAGCGTGTGAGGGTTAATACCCTCCGCGGGTTCGAATCCCGCCTGCTCCGCCAGATGACTAGTAACGACGCCCCTTTCGGGGCGTTTTTGCTTTTCTACCCCCCTTGTTACCCTCCTTAGTTAAAAGAGGCGCTGCCGCTCAAATTCGACGTCGCTCACGTCTTGTAGCGCCTGCGTGATCTCGCCAGAGTTTTGCGCCAAGGCCACGAGGCCTGCGTAGTAACCAAGCGAACGCCACGCACGCAGCGTGGTGCTGTCGACTGGCTCCAACGAAACCGCATCAACGGCACGCTGTTCCGCCACCGCAATCTCGCCAGCGCGGATCATTGCTGCCTCATGCGCCGCGGCTTTGGTCACATCCGCGAACTGTTGGCTTGATCCATCATCTTCGTCGTCCTCACTCGGCCCGATGATTCGCACGCCGAAGCGCGCCACCATCTCATGCGCCGGGGCGCCTCCCTCGCGAACCGCCGGCCAGACGATCGCGCTGAAATACACATGCCCCATGCGGCTGATCACCTCCCACTCGAGGAGCAGCGGCTGCAGCCCGTACTTCGAAACGTGCAGTATTTGAATTGTTGGCATAACAAAATCCAATTAAAAAAAAAGCCCGGCCGGTGTGCCGGGCTGTGAGTTGCTATCGATCGATCAGCGCTTACCGGTCGACTTGACCTTCTGCGTCAGCACACTGGCGGCGACCGTGCGCACTGGCTTCGGTGTCGACGGATTGCTTAGCAACTTGCTGGCGATGGTGGCCACGCGCGCTGACGTGGTTTCGTTGGGTTTCTCAGCGGAAGACATATAATTGAGGGCTGGTAAAAGATGGAAGGGGTATTAGCCCCATCCCGGTTTCACACCGCTCCGGCCCTCACGCAGTTCGCCCGTCGAAAAGATGGACTGTCGAGGGTCTTTTTCATTTGGGGCAGGCGCCGGCGGCGGTGGCAACCTGTCCGCTGATTCATCTCATGATGACGGGCTCTCGGCAGTTGACGCATGCTCGACGTCGATGCTCGGAAAGTCGAGCGACTCCATACTCCATCCCTTGGAGCGACTGGCCATGATCTTGGGTGCGGCCGACAGGATCTGCACGAGACGGTGCGTCGGGTTCCTGACGCCAGTGAAGTCGACGGCCTGCGCCGTGAGTTCAGCAAAAATTTCGATTGTCGACATGTAGCGCCCGTCGCGAAGCAGCCGGTAGACACGCTGTTGTATGTCGGCTCGCCACTCGCGCCGCGTCGGGGCTTCCGAAGTAAAGGTCATGACCTGAGTGGCAGGAAGCGCCATCTGAGCCGAGAAGATTTCGGCGGTCAGATCGTCCGGCGTCGCTGCGTGTGCGAGCGCGGCGAGCTCCATCTCCACCATGGCCAGTTTGCTCTTGACCGCGTCGCGCATCCCATTAACTTCGTCTCGCAAGGCTTCTACACGCACGCATTCGTGTTCCACACGGGCAAGCTCTCGATGCATGTTAGCGGCGAGCAGAAGCAGGGCTTCGCGGTAAAGGGTCGGGTTTGTCACAGAGCAAATGTAACTCATATTTGTCCCGGAGACGAGAGAGATATTCCCTCTTTGCATTTTCCCGCAGATTTATTGCTGTGCGCCCGTACAGATGTGTCTAGTTTCAGGGAAGGTCCGCAACACGCTGGCCGGCACCGGCACAAGGTGATGCCCGAAAACGAACTCGCCAACCAGCGGGCGGCTCGCATCCTTGAAGCGCCACGCCAGCCCATCGGGCTCGGTCACCGTCAGGTACGCGCCGATGTTGGCTTCGCAGCCCTTGACCTCGCCAACGACGATGCAGATGTCGCCTGATTTGATTGACATGGTGTGCTCCGGAAAAAGTGGTTTAAGAGCACGCAGTTTCTGCGTCGACACGCACTGAACAGGCAGTACCCGACTCGCGTGAGGTTACGTTTCTGCGCAAGGTTTTGCGCGTCTGCGCAAGGCGATGTCCAGCGCTCAGCGACGATCGCTTGCGCGTTTGCGCAAGGCGGTCGCGAAACTATTCTTCTTGACTATCGACGTGCCGGCGGCTAGCTATCTGGTCGCCGCCCACTCAGGCAGCTCATCAGCTTTCGCACTGGCTGAAGCGCGTCGTGCTGGCCGATCGCTGCGGCGGGCATCTTTGATGCCGTCTCGCACGCCCCACCGAATCACGAGATACAGGACGTATAGGCCGATCAACGTGCCGATGACAGATAGCACCATGCCTGCGAAAAATAGCTTCGTCATCTCGATCTGGAAATCGTGCACGCTCATGGCCTACCTTTCAGCACCGTTGATTGGATTGAGCGAGATTTTGAGCCAACGCGGCTCTCATTGCGCAGTCGCTGCTCCGGCTTCAAGCTGGCGAAATATCCCAGTCAGTGCATCGCGGTCGCCACCACTCGCGAGATTGACGGCCGTCTGCCTACCGCCGATGTTGATAGTCAACGTCTTGTTGTCCGATGGGCCGGCCTTCTGCCCATCCGCTCGTCGCTTGTCACCGGCTGCAACGCGTCGCGCTTGATCGAGTGCGTTAGTCGTCGCAGCAAGCATGCCCTGCGTGTCGCGGATGGCCTCAGGTGACACCAAGCCCGCGGTGCCTGCGCTGGTGGCGCTGATGAACTGTGCCGCGTCGCGCGCTTGCTTGTGCGCCTCTTCGAGCATGGGGATGTCGGCGGCCGTGTACTTGGTCTTGTCAACGCCGTTGGCTACCGCCTTCGCCTTGTCGAGCGGTACGGTGTTCGTGAACGTGCCCACCGGCGCGCCGCTGTTGCGCGTTCGCTCGACGCCGAAGCTATCGAGGAACGTGCTGCCGCTGCGGTCGCTCGGTCCGTCGGGTCGATCGTTGCCATCCTCGCCACGCTTGCCGCTGTACTTCGGCCCGTTCGAATCGCCCGGCGATGACACGTTGCCGTTGTAGTTGTTGCCATCGAGGCCAGGCTGCGGCTTCACGTTGCGAAGCGAATCGAGCAGCTTGTCGACGCCGTCTTTGCCAACACCCATCGATGTAGCGATCGAAGTGCCCGTGGCCTGCCCGATGATCTGCATACGCACCATCTCGCGTTGCACTGCGATCTCCGATGTCTCGACGCCGTGGTTTGATTCGGTGGCTGCCTGCGAATAGGCTTGGAACGCCTTGACCTTGTCGGCCAGGCTGGTCGTCGTGCTGTCGCGGATCAGATCCCACGATGCCGCGAAGCGCGTTGCGGTGGCCTGCATCTCTTCAGGTCATTCCAAAAACCTGCTGAAAGCCCCGTTCGCGGGGCTTTTTTGCGTCTGGGCTCCGAGGACGCTAGTGGTATTGCGCCATGAAATTTGCCAACGCGCGCAGTTGGTCGTCCGCCAGCGGATACACCACATCGGCCATGGCGGCCACACCGCCGCCGGTCCTCTTGCCCGCCTTGAAGTCGCGCAGCGCTTTGAGCAAATAGTCTTCGCGCTGATTGGCCGTTCGCGGCGCTGCCTGAGCGCCCGAGTAGTCTTCCTTGTGACACGAGGCGCAACGATTTTGCTGCGCAAGCTTCAGGCCGACTGTGTACATCGCCTGGTCTCCCGAGGCGGTGGCGCGGGGCGGTGGCACCATCGATGCGAAGTGCTTCGACAAAACTCGTACGTCGTCGTCGGTCAGGCTTGCCGCCAGCGGTTGCATCACCGCGGACTTGCGTGTGCCGCTCCTGAAGTAAACGAGCTGCCACTGCAGAAAACTCTCCGGCTGACCCGCGAGCGACGGCGTTTCCGGCATCTGCGAAACGCCCGTCGCGCCGTGGCAAGCGATGCATGTTTCCGCCTTGGCCAACGCGGCAGGCAAGTCAGCGGCTTGGGCCATGCCGCTCGAAATGCCCGTGGCCAGACTTGCAAGTCCAAGCACCATCCGCCAGCGCGTAGCCCACAACCGCATCCGCGCAATCACACCCATCGCGTCACTCCAGCCATTGAACGAGCCTTTCGTTATTTGCCGTAGCTGATGCGGTACACCGCGCCAGCCCAGTCGTCCGCGACCAGCAGAGACCCGTCGGCCGCCACCACCACGTCGGCCGGCCTGCCGCTGTAGGCCTGGTCACCCGTGATCCAGCCGGTGGCAAAAGTCTGCTGCTTGATCTTCTTTCCTTGCGGATCGGTCGTGACGCGCACGATTTCGCCGCCCCTGTACTTGTGACGGTTCCACGAGCCGTGGTTAGCGATGAAGATGTTATTGGCGTACTCGGTCGGGAACTGCTTACCTGTGTAGAACTTCATTCCCAAAGGCGCGACGTGCGCGCCGAGCTTCAGGGCCGGCGGAGTGAACTCGGAGCACTTGTGGCCCATCGCGTACTTTGGGTCGGGCATGTCGCCCTGATGGCAATACGGGTAGCCGTAGTGCGCGCCGATCTGCTTCACATGGTTGAGTTTGTCGCTGGGCATGTCGTCGCTGACCCAGTCGCGCGCATTTTCGGTAAACCAGTAGTCACCGGTGCGAGGATCGATGTCGCCGCCCACACTGTTGCGCACGCCGATGGCGACCATTTCCGCCTCGCCCGTTGCCGGGTTGATACGCCGCACCTGCGACAGGCTCGTCGGCGGCAAGCACACGTTGCACGGTGGGCCGAAGGGCACATAGAGCCAGCCCTGCTTGTCGAAGGTCAGGTACTTCCAGCCATGAGCCGCATAGGCCGGCATGTCGTTGTAGACGACCTTGCCTTCAGGCATCTTGTCGAGGTTGGCCTCGGCGTTTTCGTACTTCAGGATCTTGTCGATATCGACCACGTAAAGGGAGCCATCCCGAAAGGCGACGCCCGTCGGCATCTTCAGGCCAGTAATGATCGGCTTCACGGTCTTGCCGTTGTCCGTGATCGCATAAACAGTGCCCACGCCGAACGAGCCGACGAAAAGCGTGCCCTTGTCGCCCCACGCCATCTGGCGCGCGCTGTTCACGCCGGCTGCATACACGTTGATCTTGAAACCCTTCGGCAACTTGATTGCCTTCAGGTTCTTTTCGAGGTCGGCCATCGATGCCGGCAAGGCCGGACCGGATGGCGGCGCAAGGCCCTTTTGGGATTGGGTTTCGTCGCCTAGGAATCAGTCGGCGGGTGGGTGTTCCCAAAAGTCTTTCTTGGTGGAGTCGTAGCTCTTGACCGCTTGAGCCTGGGCGGCCGGCAGCATGAAAAGCGCGGCACACGCGCTCGCCACACTGACTATGGCACCCAGCCTTAGCGGCCGAGCGACGACACCCGTCACTGATTTGCGCATTTTTGTCTCCTGCTTGTTGTTTAAATCGCAGATCGATAAAAACACGCTGGCTCCTTCAACGCATCTGTCGTTTTCCCTAACGGGAAAAGAGGTCGAAAGACCTCTTTTCATTGGACAAAAAAAAGAGGCCCGAAGGCCCCTTTTATGATTACCGCGAAGCTCAGCGAACGACAGCGATCTGTTCGCGCTTGCCGGCCTTGTATGTGTACAGGGTCAGTGCGCCGTTCTTGATGTCGCCCTTTTCGTCGAAAGCGATCGGGCCGGTCACGCCCTTGTAGTTGGTCTTGCCAACTTCAGGGAGGTACTTTTCCGGGTCCGCCGAACCGGCACGAACCATGGCGTCGGCCAGAATTTCGACGGCGTCGTAGACGTACGGTGCATAGATCTGCACTTCGACGCCGTTCTTGGCCTTGAAGTCGGCCTTGAACTTTTCCAGAGGCGCCTTGAAGTCGCCGTCCACACCACCGGCTTCAGCGCAAACCACCATGTCTTCACCAATGGCATCGCCGGCCAACTTGGCCAGTTCGCCGGTGCACAGGCCGTCACCGCCCATGAACTTGACGGTCATGCCAAGCTGCTTGACCTGCTTGAGCATCGGGCCGGCAACCGCATCCATGCCACCGAAGAACAACACGTCGGGCTTGGTGCCCTTGAGCTTAGTCAGGATGGCGTTGAAGTCGGTGGACTTGTCGGTTGTGAACTCATGACCGACGATGGTGCCGCCTGCGGCCTTTGCTGCCTTCTCGAACTCTTCAGCGACGCCCTGGCCGTATGCGGTGCGGTCGTCGATCACGGCAATGCTCTTGCCCTTCAGCGTTTCGACTGCGTACTTGCCAAGCGTGCCGCCGAGTTGCGTGTCGTCAGCCACCACGCGGAACGTGGTCTTGAAGCCTTGACGCGTGTACTTGGGGTTGGTTGCCGATGGCGAGATTTGCGGAATGCCAGCGTCGCTGTACAGCTTCGAAGCCGGGATGGTGGTGCCCGAATTCAAGTGACCAACGATGCCGTTAACCTTGGCGTCGACCAGCTTTTGCGCCACTGCGGTGCCTTGCTTCGGATCGCCAGCGTCGTCTTCTGCGAGCAGTTCGAATTTGGCAACCTTGTCGCCGATCTTCAGATTGCGCGAGTTCAAATCTTCGATGGCCATCTTGGCGCCGAACTCGTTGTCCTTGCCCAAGTGAGCGATCGGGCCGCTGGTCGGGCCGACGTGACCGATCTTGACGATCAGAGCGTCGGCAGGAGGTGCTGCAGCAGGCGCGGCGGCGGTGGTGGCCGCCGGTGCAGCGGCGGGGGCGGCAGCTTCTTCCTTTTTGCCGCAAGCCACTAGCGTCAGCGCAGCCATCGCGACCGCAGTCACAGTCCATTTCAATTGCATGGGAAACCTCCAGAACATTGATGAAGAATTAAGTAAAAACCGGTCTTTCGATCCGGGCGGAAATTCCGAACAATTTGTTCAGCAAGTTTCGCGCCGCAGACCGGGGACGCCCCTGCGCCAGCCGACCCGGCGGCAGTTTAGCCGACGGATTGCGGGCTGGACGCTGGCACAGACCCTGTGTTGTCGGAAAGCTCTTTCGATAACGCTTCAACCACCAGCGAACGCAGCACGCCTTCAATTTCGCTGCGCAAACGCGGCACCATTGCGTCGAGTTGTTGCTGAACTGCAGCTGACACCGCATCGGTCAAACGCTCTTCCAATGACAAGTCAATGCGCTGCAATACCCGGTGCATCAGTTGCTCTTCTAGACCGAACGCATCGGCGTCCGACAAGGCATGGACATCGATGGCGATCCGGTTTTCCGGCGGCGCGCTTGCCGACACACCCGATGCAATGCGCGCGGTCGGCGCGGCTGTTGCCTTGCCGGCCGGTGCTGCTGGCTCTGGCGCTCCTATGTAGGCCTTATCCGCTGTCTGCGCCATGTCGGCGGCAATGCCCACCATCGCCGTTGCAATCGCGGCCTGGCGTGCCGCCGCCGACGGCGTGTGCAGTGCCTGTTCTTCGGGCATCAGTGGCAGCGGAAGTGGCGACGGCCGCGCGAGCGGCTCGCCTGACGTATCGAGCACCGTGGTCAACGTCGGCACGAAGCGTGGCGGTGTGCGCTGGTTGCTAGCCATCAGGCGGTCGCCTCCCCGAAGTCGTGTCGTTTGATCGCATAGCCACGGTCGGCGTAATGACGCCAGCGCGCGCGCGCCAGCTGCCGGTCTTCTGAATCGCTGCTTACGATATCGATCAGCCGATCGAAACGCTCGAAGCCGACCGGCAATGCGTTTCCCAAATTGACCAGCACTTGCCGATGGGGCGGCGTCCCCATGTCGGCGCCCATGAGCACCACGGGTGAGCGCGCCAACACATGGGGTGCACTGTCTGCCCGGCAATGCGGCACGAAGTCGACTGCCGAAAAATCCCACAGCGCGGCATCTATCGCGTCGAGCGTTGTCGCATCGGCTACGACGACGAGCCGCACATCATGCTTGCCGACGGCCTTGCGCAGCAGCCGGCAGGCGTGATGCACCTTGTCTGGCGCGTTGAAATGAAAGTCGATTTCGGTCACTCGGCGATCGTTCGATAGATCAAATGAATCAGGCGCCGGAGCGGACCTTGCGAACAGCCTTGCGCGGCGCTGCCGTCGGCGTGCCCACGGTCGCCTTGCCGACACGGCCGACCAGATAAGACACCAGCAAGCCGACTGGCCGACCCGTCGAGCCCTTGGCCGCGCCGCTCTTCCATGCGGAGCCGGCGATGTCCAGGTGCGCCCACGGGAACCCGTCGACGAAGCGCTGCAGGAACTTGGCCGCCGTCACCGCGCCGCCGGCACGGCCCGCGATGTTGGCGACGTCCGCGAAGTGAGTCTTCAGGCCCTCGGCGTACTCGTCGTCGAGCGGCATGCGCCAGCAGCGGTCGAGCGATTGCTCGCCCGCTGTTTCGAGCGCCTTCGCCAACACGTCGTCCGGCGAAAACAAGCCGCTGCGCACGCCACCCAGCGCGACCACGCAGGCGCCCGTCAAGGTCGCGATGTCGATGACGGCGGCCGGATTGAAGCGCTTGGCATACGTCAGCGCGTCGCACAGAATGAGGCGCCCTTCTGCATCGGTGTTCAGCACCTCGATGGTCTGGCCGCTCATGCTGGTCACGACGTCGCCCGGCTTTAACGCCTTGCCATCGTTCATGTTTTCGCACGACGGGATCAGTCCGACCACGTTGATGGCCGGCTTGAGTTCGCCGAGGGTGCGAAACACGCCGAGCACGCTCGCTGCACCGCACATGTCGAACTTCATCTCGTCCATTTCGGCCGCCGGCTTGAGCGAAACGCCGCCGGTATCGAAGGTGATGCCCTTGCCGACCAGCACGACGGGCGCCTCGTCTTTCGCGCCGCCGCTGTAATGCAACACAATGAAGCGCAGCGGCTCCGACGAGCCCTGCGCCACGGCTGCGAAAGAGCCCATGCCAAGCTTGGCAACTTCTTTCGGGCCGAGCACCTCGCACTTGATGCGCGGCAAATCAGCCAGCTCTTTGGCGGCGTCCGCCAACATCGTAGGGGTGCAATAGTTGGCCGGGCGGTTGCCCCATTCCTTGGCCAGTTCGATACCCGACACCGTCGCCTTCGCTTCGGCGAAGGCGCCAGCCAGCGACGCGGCGTCCGGCACGCCGAGCGTTACATGGCGCAGCGTGCGCGGCTCGGGCTTTGACTTGCTGGTCGTATAAACATAGCTGGCATCGGCCGCCGCCAGCATGGCACTGTGCAGCGCACCGGCTTCAGGGGCCTTGGCGAACACCATGACGAGGCGTTTGGTGCCGACACCTTTTGCAGCGTTGATCGCGGCGATAACCGCGCTGCGCACCTGCGCGGGCTGGCCGTTGCCAATCGACGCGAGCAACACGCGCGGCGCGGCGATGCCGATCGGGCAATACAGGCTCAGCAGCTTGCCGGCCTTGTCGGGGAAGTCTCCGGCAAGTCGCGCGGCGGCCGCGATTACCGACAAAGCATCGGTGTCCAAAATGGCGCCCTCAGGTACGAGGAAGACAAGCGCGTCGGCTTTTTCGGATGCAGCGAGGCTGCTGGTGAGGGTCTTGAGTTGGAAGTCCATAATCCTTTTTTTCCCTCGACGATGTTATTCCATTCCTCCCTTCGTAGAGAGCTGTCGCGCAGCTTCGGCGCGACACTCGTCGTGCTGGTCACGATCGTGATGACCATGATGTTGATCCGTACGCTCGGATTGGCCGCCAAGGGCAGTGTCAATCCGTCCGAGGTGTTCCTCGTAATGAGCTACACCGTGCTCGGCTACCTGCCGACCATCCTGAGTCTCAGCCTTTTCGTGTCGATCGTCGGCACCTTGTCGCGCATGTACCGCGACAGCGAAATGGTGATCTGGTTTTCAAGTGGCCGCGGCTTGGCAGATTTCGTCAAGCCGATCTTCAGATTCGCCTGGCCGGTGCTGCTGCTCATTTTGGCGCTCGCACTCGTCGGCTGGCCTTGGGCCAATTCGCAAACGCAGGGAATGCGCGACCAGTACGAGCGCCGTGGCGATATCGAGCGGGTTTCGCCCGGCGAGTTCGTCGAATCGTCGGGTCGCATGCGAGTGTTCTTTGTCGACAAGGACACGCCCAACGCCAACACTGCATCGAACGTGTTCATTTCATCGATCGAGCGCAACCGGCAGATCGTCACCTCGGCGCGCAGCGGTCATATGGAAGATATCGACAAGGCGCGCTATCTCGTTCTTGAAAACGGCCAACGTGTCGAGCGCCCTCTCGACAAGTCGGGCCTGAAGATCAGCGAATTCAAAACATACGGCGCCAAAACCGGCGTCAACGCCTCCGACTCGGCCGACGACACACCAGCGCGTTCGCGCCCCACCCTGGTGCTGCTTGCGCGACCGACTCTCGAAAACATGGGCGAACTTGGCTGGCGTGTAGGCATGCTGCTGGCCGGCATTAATTTCGTGCTGTTGGCGCTAACGCTTTCCAGCGTGAATCCGCGGGTGGGCCGCAGCGGTAACCTGCTCTTCGCGCTGTTCGCCTTCGTTGTGTACTACAACCTCATCAACCTTGGCCAGGGCTGGGTGACGTCTGGGCGGTACAGCTTTGCCGGGTTCATGGTGGCGCTGCATGGCGGCGTGCTGGCGATCGGCCTGCTGTGGCTTTCAGCACGCCACCAAAACTGGAGCCTGCGAGCGCTGTTCTCTCGTACACCCGCGCTTTCGCATTCTTCTGCGTCATCGTCTCAGTGAAAACAATTCGTCGTTTGATCTACATCGAGGTGCTGAAGGCTGTTGCTTTTGTCACCCTTGGCTTCTTGAGCCTGTTCTTTTTCTTCGACTTTGTCGACGAGCTTTCCGGTCTCGGTAAAACCGGCCTTGGCTATGGGCTGCCGCAGGCACTTCTTTTTGTGACTCTGCAAATCCCCGGACACCTGTACGAGCTGCTGCCGATCTCGGTATTGATCGGTACTATTTTCGTCATGGCGCGGCTCGCGCAGAGTTCGGAGTACACGATCCTCCGGACCAGCGGACTCGGCCCCTGGCGCGCCTTGCGCACGTTGCTCGTTCTTGGCCTGGGGTTCGTCGTGCTTACCTTCGCCGTCGGGGACTACGTCGCTCCTTTCTCAGGCAGCACGGCACAACTCCTGAAGGCACGCTTTCAGGGCTACATCGCGACCGCTGGGATCACGGGCGCATGGCTCAAAGAGCGACGCAACGACAAGTCGTACGCCGTCAACGTAGCTTCGATTCGGCGGGACGGCACCTTGACCAACCTCCATATTTTCGAGTTCGATGCGGATGGCTTTATCGCCAAACAAATATCGGCAGCCTCTGCGCGCGTCGTCGGCAAAGAGTGGGTTCTGACCAACGTCGAGCAACAAGATTACGACACGCGAAACAGCGCCGATAAGGGCCGAATCAGCACGGTACAAATGCCCGAACTGCACTGGCCCACGACTCTCACCACCGAGATGGCGTCGGTCGCGTTGCTCAAGCCAGAGCGCATGGCGACCATCGACCTATTCGAGTACGTCAGGCATCTCGATGCCAACGGGCAGACCGCACAGCGCTATGAAATCGAGTTCTGGCGCAAGGTGTTCTATCCACTTTCGTGCC
Organism: Variovorax sp.; assembly: GCA_025352265.1. Classification (GTDB taxonomy): domain Bacteria; phylum Pseudomonadota; class Gammaproteobacteria; order Burkholderiales; family Burkholderiaceae_C; genus Variovorax. The sequence continues at coordinate 47,359 of JANXTS010000010.1, forward strand.
TGGTGATGGTAGTGCTGGCGTTGCCCTTCGCCTATCTTCACTTTCGGCAAGCTGGCATCACCAGCTATGTGTTCGGCGGCGTGATGATCGGGATCAGTTTTTTTATGTTGAACAATGTTTTCGGCTATCTCGGCAACCTGAGCAATTGGTGGCCGTGGATCACTGCAGCTGCGCCGGGTCTTATCTATTCCGTAATGTCACTGGCGGCGTTCACCTGGCTGGTGCTGAGGCGTTAGCAATGCAATCAATACCCAATATCAGCATAAGTGCAGGCATCGTATTGTTCGCGCACGGCTCGCGTGACGCGCGATGGCGCGAGCCGGTCGAAGCCGTGGCGCGGCGCGCGGCCGAACTCTCTCCAGACGCCAAGGTTGTTTGCGCATACCTCGAACTGATGAAACCCGATTTGACGACGGCTGCCGCAGGTCTGATCGAACAGGGAGCTCTGTCCGTGCGCATCGTCCCGCTGTTTTTGGGCATAGGCAAGCATGTGCGCGAAGATTTACCCGGGCTCATCGACGGATTGCGCGCCGCGCATCCCAGCATCGCTTTTTCCTTGCAGACAGCGGTCGGTGAAGACACCCGGGTAATCGAGCTACTGGCGCAGATAGCCTTGCACGGCTGACCTTGCACCGCGCCCCATAGATTGCAGAAGGCATAATAAATCCGACAATAAGACGGAATTTGTTATGAATCTCCACCAGTTCAAGTTCGTACAGGAAGCCGTGCGGCGCAATCTGAACCTGACCGAGGCCGCCAAGGCGCTTCACACCTCGCAGCCCGGTGTCTCCAAAGCCATCATCGAGCTCGAAGAAGAGCTCGGCGTCGAGATCTTCGCCCGCCACGGCAAACGCCTCAAGCGCGTGACGGAACCGGGCCAGCACGTGCTTGCCAGCATCGAATTGATCATGCGCGAGGTAGGCAACCTGAAGCGCATCGGCGAGCAGTTCAGTGCTGAAGATAGCGGCACGCTGTCGATCGCGACCACGCACACCCAGGCGCGCTACGTGCTGCCCGTGCCAGTCGCCAAGCTGCGCGAGGCTTATCCCAAGGTAAACGTGAGCCTGCATCAAGGCTCGCCCGATCAGGTGGCGCGCATGGTCATCGACGAGATCGCCGAGATCGGCATCGCGACCGAATCGCTTTCGGATTACACCGAACTCGTGACGCTGCCCTGCTACGAATGGCAGCACGTGTTGGTGCTGCCGAAGGACCATCCGCTGGCCAACAAGGAGCGCGTATCGCTGGAAGACTTGGCGACCGAGCCGCTTATCACATACCACCCGTCTTTCACCGGCCGCACGCGCATCGATGCGGCCTTCGCGCAGAAGAAGTTGACCCCGCGCATCGCGCTTGAAGCCATCGACTCCGATGTCATCAAGACCTATGTGCGACTTGGCTTGGGTGTCGGTATCGTGGCCGAGATGGCCGTGCGCGACGACACCAATGCCGACCTCGTCGTCAAGCCGATGGGTCATATTTTCGGCACCAACATCGCGCGAGTGGCCTTCAAGCGCAGCGCCTACATGCGCAACTTCGTCTTCAAATTTGCCGAGTTGCTAAGCGACCGGCTCGACCGCAACCTCATCGCCAAGGCCCTGTCGGGCCACAAGCAAGACTACGAACTATGAGCACTGTTCCTCGAACGCCTGAAGTCGGCACCAAGCTGCCGGCCGTCGGCACCACGATCTTCACGGTGATGTCGGCACTCGCCGCCGAAAAAGGTGCGGTCAATCTTGGCCAGGGCTTTCCGGATTTCAACTGCGATCCGAAGCTGATCGAAGACGTGACCGCGGCCATGGTGGCCGGCCACAACCAGTACCCTCCAATGCCGGGCATCGCAGCGTTGCGCGAAGCGATCGCTGCCAAGGTCATGGCGCTGTACGGCCGCAGCTACAACGCCGCGAGCGAGATCACCGTCACCGCGGGTGCCACGCAGGCGATCATCACCGCGGTGCTGGCCGTCGTACGGCCGGGCGATGAAGTCATCGTGTTGGAGCCTTGCTACGACAGCTACGTGCCCAACATAGAACTCGCCGGCGGTACGGTGGTGCGTGTGCCACTCACACCCGGCACGTTCAGGCCCGACTTCGCAAAGATCTCCATGGCGATGACACCGCGCACGCGCGCGATCATCGTCAACTCGCCGCACAACCCGAGCGCCACCGTGTGGACCGAAGCCGAGATGCGGCAGCTCGACGCGCTACTCGCTCCGACCGAAGTCTTGCTCATCAGTGACGAGGTCTACGAGCACATGGTTTACGACGGCGCGCTGCACCAAAGCGCCGCGCGTTTTTCAGGACTCGCGGCGCGCGCTTTCATCGTGAGCAGCTTCGGCAAGACCTATCACGTGACCGGCTGGAAGGTCGGCTACGTCGCAGCACCAGCCGTGCTCACGACTGAATTCCGCAAGGTGCATCAGTTCAACGTGTTCACGGTCAACACACCGATGCAACACGCGCTGGCCCATTTCATGGGTGATGCGGCGCCCTACCTCGAACTGCCGGCGTTCTATGCGCACAAACGCGATCTGTTCGCTGCCGGCCTCGCGAAGACCCGCTTCAAGTTGCTGCCGAGCGCCGGCACCTACTTCCAGTGCGTCGACATCGGCGAAGTCAGCGACCTGGGCGAAGCGGACTTCTGCCAATGGCTCACCAGCGAAATCGGCGTCGCGGCGATTCCGTTGTCTGCCTTCTATGGCGACGGATTCGACCAGCGCGTAGTGCGCTTCTGCTTTGCCAAAAAAGACGAGACGCTGCGAACCGCGCTCGATCGGCTCGCCAAGCTCTGACACGTTTCGTAGGTGTCCCCTGACTGCCGAAGGGGCTTCATTCCCTAGGCCGAGAAAGGTCTGGGGCAGATGATGGCAGCTCTTTTCAAAGGCTCCTGGAGAACCCCATGTCTGTATCGCTCATCGTGCTCGTTATCGTCATCCTGCTTTTGGTGGGCGCCCTACCCACCTGGGGACACAGCCGCAGTTGGGGCTACGGCCCAAGCGGCGGCCTGGGCCTGGTGCTGATCGTCGTCATCGTGTTGTTGCTGATGGGCCGCATATGACAACCGCTCGCTGAGCAAAGGAAAAGCCCGCTTCCGCGGGCTTTTTTTCGCATCACACATGATCGCGTGGGCCAAGGGATCACGTGTGTAACTGCGACCACGCTTTGTCGAGCCGCTTGATGCTCACCGGCTGCGGCGTGCGCAGCTCCTGTGCGAAGAAGCTGACGCGCAGCTCTTCGAGCAACCACCGAAACTCGCTCATGCGCTCATCCGTCACCCCCTTGCGCTCGACAACCAAGCGCCAGTAACGATGCTCTTGCAACCGCAGTTCGGCCAGCTTGGCGGCATCGCGCGCTGGGTCGGCGCGCAGCTTGTCGAGCCGCAAGGTGATGGCCTTGAGGTAGCGCGCGAAGTGCTGCAGCTGTGGCCACGGCGTGTCGACTAAAAATCGCTTGCCGACGAGCCGCTGCAGTTGCTGCGCGGCATCCGCGGTGCTGTCGAGCTGCACCTTGGTGTCCTTGATCTTGCGCACCGCCGCGGCATAGTCGACGAGGATGGCGCCGGTCAGCCGTGCCACTTCATTGGCTATCAACGTCAAGCGGCCACGGCCCTCTTCGATGCGCCGCTTGAAAGCGAACTCGTCAGCCGGCAGCGGCTCCGGCAAGAACGCCCGATCAAGCGCAACTTCGATGATTTGCGCGCGCAATTCATCGGCCGTACCGAGCGGCATGTACGCAACCGCCATTTTCTGCAGATCGGGAATGTTCTTTTCAAGGTACTTGAGCGCATCCTTGAGCTGCAGCGCGACAAGCCGGCGCAGGCCTGCGCGGTGCTTCGCCGCTGCGACGGCAGGTTCGTCGAAGACCTCTATGGTCACCGCATCGCCAGCATCGAGCAGTGCCGGAAAACCGATCAGCGACTGCGAGCCGCGACGAACTTCCATTAGCTCCGGCAGCTCGCCGAAAGTCCATCCGGTGTAGCGCTGGCCTGCGGGCAGCGAGGGCGTTGGAGTCGCATTGCTGCGCGCGCCCGGCTCGACCTTGCCCATTGGCTTGTTACCGCCGGTGGCTTCGGCATCCGAAGCGTCAGACGCCGTCCTCACCTTCACATTGAGCCCCGCCAGCGCTTGAAACGCGCCACGCGCTTGCGCCCCCAGCTCGGCCTTCAGCGCGCCGAGGTTGCGCCCCATGCCGAGCTGTCGCCCATGTTCGTCCACGACCCGCAAATTCATGAACAGATGCGGCGGCAGCATGTCGGGCTTGAAGTCGGCCCGCATCACGTCGATGCTCGTCATGTCGCGCACCCGCTTGAGCAACACGTCGGTCAAGGAGCCGGCGCCGAACGACTCGGGCACGGACAACGCCGCGAGCAGCTTTTCTGCTGTGGCGGGCAGCGGTACCAAACGCGAACGCGGACGCTGCGGCAGACTTTTCAGCAGCGCCTGAATCTTGTCTTTCAGCATGCCGGTAACCAGCCATTCGCAGCGCTCTTCGCTCACCTGGTTGAGCACGAAGAGCGGCACGCTGACGGTGAGCCCGTCTTTCGCATCGCCGGGTTCGTGCAGATAGGTGGCGGCGCAATCGACACCACCAAGCCGCACGGTAGGCGGGAACGATTGCGTCGTGATACCGGCGGCGGTGTGCCGCATCAGCTCGTCGCGCGTCAGGTACAAGAGGCGTGGTTGATCGTGCGACGCGTGCCGGTACCAATTCTCGAACGTGATGCCGCTCGCCACGTCGGCCGGCAACTGGGCGTCGTAGTACGCGTAGATCAGTTCGTCGTCGACCAGCACGTCTTGCCGACGCGCCTTGTGCTCGAGTCCTTCGACCTCACGCACCAGCTTGCGGTTGGCGACGAGAAAAGGAAACCTGCTTTCCCATTGGCCAGCAACCAGCGCTTCTCGAATGAAGATCTCGCGTGCCGCCACCGGGTCGACCTTGGTGAAATCGACGCGCCGCCCGCTGTAGACCACCAGGCCGTACAAAGTCGCGCGCTCGAGGGCGGACACTTGCGCGCCCTTCTTTTCCCAGTGCGGATCCAGCAACTGCTTTTTCAGCAGATGCCCACCGACCTCTTCCAGCCATTGCGGCTCGATGTTGGCGATGCCACGCCCGAAGAGCCGCGTCGTTTCGACCAACTCCGCGGCGACGATCCAGCGACCTGGTTTCTTGCGCAGATGCGCACCCGGATGCGGATAGAACTTGATGCCGCGCGCGCCCAGGTACTCGCCTGATGGCCCCGAGCCGGTCGATGGGCGCGGTCCTGCGCTCGTCGAAGGATCTTCCATCTTCCAGCCGACGTTGCCGAGCAAGCCGGCCAGCATCGACAGATGCAACGCGTCGTAGCTCGCAGGCTGTGGGTTCAGCGGCCACTTGTGCTCTGTGACGACGGTCAGCAGCTGCGAATGCGTGTCGCGCCATTCGCGAACGCGCCGGATGTTGACGAAGTTCTGGCGCAGCAACTGCTCGTACTGGCGGTTGCTGAGCTTGTGCGTTGGGGCAAAGGCACCCTCACTCCCGCCCTGCCCCGCTTGCGAAAGAGGGGGTGCCATGCGCTGCGCGATCGGCAGCACAGCGGCGCTGGGTCGCTTCGGCTCACCGCCGTGCATCTGGCGCCGGGTCGTCGGTGCACTACCGCCACGTGCATCGCCAAGCCATTTCCACAGGGTCAGGTAGCCGCTGAACTCGCTCTTCTCGTCGTCGAACTTGGCGTGCGCCTGATCCGCCTGCTGCTGCGCCTCCATTGGCCTGTCACGCACGTCTTGCACGCTGAGGGCCGAGGCGATGACCAGCACCTCTTCCAGCGCCCCGCGCGACCGCGCTTCCAGGATCATTCGACCCACGCGCGGGTCGAGCGGCAGGCGCGCCAGCTCGGCACCGGTCGCGGTCAGCTCGTTGTTGTCGTCGACCGCGCCCAGCTCGTTAAGCAACTGGTAGCCATCGGAGATGGCACGCGATGACGGCGCTTCGAGAAACGGGAACTCCGAAACGTCGCGCAGCCGCAGCGCCTTCATCCGCAAGATGACGCCGGCCAATGACGAGCGCAGGATTTCCGGATCGGTAAAGCGTGGTCGGCCTTCGAAGTCCTTCTCGTCGTAAAGACGTATGCAAATGCCGTCGGCCACGCGTCCGCAACGACCAGCGCGCTGGTTGGCGGCAGCCTGGCTAATGGGCTCGACCAGCAGCTGCTCTACCTTGCTTCGGAAGCTGTACCGCTTGACGCGCGCCGTGCCGACGTCGATCACGTAACGCGTGCCCGGCACGGTCAGCGAAGTCTCCGCCACGTTGGTTGCGAGCACGATGCGCCGCCCGGTGTGGCCGTCGAAGATGCGGTCCTGCTCGGCCGGCGACAGGCGCGCAAAGAGCGGCAGCACTTCGGCGTTGCGCATCAGCGGACTGTGGCTCAGATGGCCGCGCAGATAGTCTGCCGCCTCGCGGATCTCGCGCTCGCCCGGCAGGAAGACCAGGATGTCCCCGACGTGGTGTGGGTCGCGCCAGAGCTCGTCGACTCCATCTGCGATGGCGTTGTTCAGGTCGTAATCGCGCGACTCTTCGAAGGGCCGGTAGCGCTGCTCGACCGGGAAGGTGCGGCCCGAGACGTAGATGATCGGCGCCGGACCGTTCCTCGACGCGAAGTGCGTCGCAAAGCGATCGGCGTCGATGGTCGCCGAGGTCACGATGATTTTGAGGTCGGGCCGCCGCGGCAGGATCTCGCGCAGATAGCCCAGCAAGAAGTCGATGTTCAAAGAGCGCTCGTGTGCCTCGTCGATGATGATCGTGTCGTAGGCCTTCAGCAACGGATCGGTCTGCGTTTCGGCCAGCAAGATGCCGTCGGTCATCAGCTTGACCGAGGCGTCGCGACTCAATCGATCCTGAAAACGCACCTTGAAGCCGACCACGTCACCGAGTGGCGTCTTCAGTTCCTCCGCGATGCGCTTGGCCACCGAACTGGCGGCGATGCGCCGCGGCTGCGTGTGGCCGATCAGCTTGCCTTGCCCCGGGGGCTTGTTCAGCTTGCCGCGGCCGAGCAGCAAGGCAATCTTCGGCAACTGCGTGGTTTTGCCCGAACCGGTCTCTCCGCAAACGATGACGACCTGATTTGCCTCGATGGCGGCGGCAATTTCGTCGCGCCGGGCAGACACCGGCAGCGATTCGGGGAACTCGATCTTTAAAAGGGTCAACGACAAGGCGGGCAGTTCGGGGAAAATCGCCGATTATCTTGCGCCCGGCCAAATCGGCATCAGCTCTGCATTACCCACCCTTCAATGTCCACTGTCTTCAATTTCACCTTCGTGCCCTGGTTCCGCTCGGTGGCGCCCTACATCCACACGCACCGGGGCAAGACCTTCGTGGTGGCGCTGGCAGGTGAGGCGATCGCCGCCGGCAAGCTGCAGAACATCGCGCAAGACCTGGCGCTGATCCAGTCGATGGGCGTCAAGGTCGTGCTGGTGCACGGCTTTCGGCCGCAGGTCAACGAGCAGCTTCGCGCCAAGGGCCATGAGGCCAAGTATTCGCATGGCATGCGCATCACCGACGAGGTGGCGCTCGATTCGGCGCAAGAAGCCGCCGGCCAGTTGCGCTACGAAATCGAAGCCGCATTCAGCCAGGGCCTGCCAAATACGCCGATGGCCGGCTCCACGGTGCGCGTGATCTCAGGCAACTTCATCACCGCACGCCCGGTGGGCGTCGTCGACGGCGTCGACTTCAAGCATTCGGGGTTGGTGCGCAAGGTCGATGCAGTGGGTATCCGCCGAACACTGGAGTTCGGCGCGATGGTGCTGATGTCGCCCTTCGGGTTCTCACCCACTGGCGAGGCCTTCAACCTCACGATGGAAGAGGTCGCGACCAGCGTGGCGATCTCGATCCAGGCCGACAAGCTCATCTTTTTGACCGAAGTGCCGGGCATTCGCATGGACAGCGAACTGCCCGAGAGCGAAGACAACCCCATCGACACCGAACTGCCGCTCGCCGCCGCTGAAAAGCTGCTGGCCTCGCTGCCGCCGCCGCAGCGTCCGACGGACACGGCGTTTTATTTGCAGCACTGCGTGAAGGCGTGCAAGGCCGGCGTCGAGCGCAACCACATCCTGCCCTTCGCGCTCGACGGCGCGCTGCTGCTCGAGGTGTATGTGCACGACGGCGTCGGCACGATGGTGATCGATGAAAAGCTGGAGTCTTTGCGCGAAGCGACAGCAGACGACATCGGCGGCATCCTGCAACTGATCGAGCCGTTCGAGCGCGACGGCACGCTGGTAAAACGCGACCGCACGGAGATTGAGCGTGACGTCGGTCAATACACCGTCATCGAGCACGACGGCGTGATCTTCGGCTGCGCTGCGCTCTACCCGTACCCAGAGGCTCGCACTGCCGAGATGGCCGCGCTGACGGTGTCGCCCAACGTGCAATCGCAAGGCGACGGCGAGCGCATCCTGAAACGCGTGGAGCAACGCGCCAAGGCGATGGGGCTGGAAAGCATCTTCGTCTTGACCACGCGCACCATGCACTGGTTCATCAAGCGGGGCTTCGAGCAGGTCAACCCGGAGTGGCTGCCTGATGCGCGCAAGCGCAAGTACAACTGGGATCGCAAGAGCCTTGTGTTGGTCAAGAAGCTCTGACCATCACAGCGTCGGCTTCCACCCCTGGCTCACGATTCAATTGGCGCGGTGGCTCACTTCTACTTCGGCGCGGACAAAGATCCTGATCTTCATCCTCATCGATGGTTGGAGCTTGCTGCTGGAGGGGCTGGTGGGCAGTTTCCATTGAGCGTCGGGTCGGCAAGGCCAGACTAAACGAGTCGACCCTGCGTCCGATGAACTGCAATGCTGATCCTTCTTGCATCCTGTCTGGCGCTGGCGTCCATCGATGCCGCGTGGACCTGCGCCTGTTGGTTCCACTGCGCATACCGCCGCCGCGCCCGTAAGCCAAGGCGTCATCATCCCCGCAGGGCAGCGATCCTTGCCAGCGACAGTCCCGGCAAGACGCCGTCGCGCTTCGCACATTGGCGCAGCAAGCCAGAGTGGGCATGCAGGGAGGTGATCTACCTTGCAGCACACGGTCGGAGTTGCCGCGAAATCGAGGCTCTATTCAACCGGAAACATGGCGTCTATATGACGGTCGGCCACAGCTGGGTGGCCGAATACATCAAGGGCCATGCCGCGGAGATCGCCGAGCGCCGACACGCCATGCGGCGCAACCCGCCCGCCTTCTTCGCAGTCAATCACACCTGGGCGCTGGACCTGACCTTCCTGATCAACGACCAGGGCTTCGCCTTCACCATGCTCGGCATCATCGACCACGGCTCGCGCCGGCTCCTGTGCCTGAAGCAGTTGCCGCGCAAGTGCACGCTGACCTTGCTGGGCCACCTGTTCTTGACCATGGCACGTTGCGGCGTACCGGCCACGATCCGCACCGACAACGAATCCATGTTTGTGAGCGCGTTGTGGAACGCGGTGTTTGCGGCGCTGGGCATTTGCCACCGACGCAGCCGGCCGGCTTGCCCATGGCAGAACGGAAGAATCGAACGCCTGTTCGGCACGCTCAAGCCGCTGCTCAAATCGATCAGGCCGAACACCGTCAAGGCCCTTCGCCAAACGCTTGCCGAGTTCACCTGGTTCTACAACCACATGCAGGTCCATCAGAACCTCAGGGGGCTCACGCCGGTGGAAGTGTGGAACGGCAAGACGCTGGCCGATGTACAGCAAGCCCACATGCGTAGCAATGGACGATGGGTGCAGGCACACGATGGTCGGCTGACCGGCTATCACGCTCGATGTTGATGAACTGCGACGAACAAGGCAGTAGCCAAGCAGTGATTCAGTTTGTGTGCGCAAGGCACGGGAATCAACTCGGCTTGATGACGAAAACCTGGCAACAAAGTGGCAAATCACAACGTGCCGAACATACGCCGAGTTACCAGAATGACGGACTCACTGCGATCCGGCATGGTCTGACAGTTTGAAAAGCGGCACCACGCAGATGGCAGAGGTCACGAATTCATGTGGACAGGACAATTAACACAGCAACGACTGCGCGCACGAGGCCCTGCAGTCGTTCACTTCCATCAAGAGGCAAGAAGACCATGAGCAAGCCAGAGATCTACATCAGCACCGATGTCGAAGCCGATGGGCCAATCCCAGGACCGCACTCGATGCTCAGTTTCGGGTCAGCTGCCTACCTTGCTGACAAGACCTTGGTCGCCACCTTCACGGCCAATCTGGACACGCTGCCGGATGCCAACGGGCATCCCGACACGATGGTCTGGTGGGCGCAGAACCCAACCGCGTGGGACGCTTGCCGAGTAGATTGCCAAGCACCGGCGATGGCCATGCGCAACTACGTGGCCTGGCTCAAGGCACTGCCAGGCAAGCCGGTGTTCGTGGGCTACCCGGCCGCCTACGACTTCATGTTTGTTTATTGGTACCTGATGCGCTTCGCGGGCGAGAGCCCGTTTTCTCATTCGGCGCTGGACATGAAGACCTTTGCGATGGCGCTGCTCAAGACGAACTATCGCGATGCGACCAAGCGCAACATGCCCAAGCACTGGTTCGATGATCTGCCGCACACCCATGTCGCACTCGACGATGCAGTTGAGCAAGGCGCACTGTTTTGCAACATGCTGAACTCAATCGCATCGCCACAGAACATATCAAGGGCTTAGTCGACGCCCATCACTTCGACGACCACCCCCATAGAAGGAAGTAGGTCTTGCAGCAATCGGTCCATCAGTGCTTTGTTTGACGACACCGAAGAAGTTGCTTGAACAAACGAGACGGTGACATCGATCGGCTGCTCTCCGAGCCACCACATCATCTGAACAGAATCCTCGTTCAAACCTGAGACATAAGGGCCTTGCATATCGCTGTCACCCTGCCGCCATTTGAAGTTTGGAAGTGCGTCATCGAGTCGATCGAGCAGTGCGGAAGCCTCAAGCTCCCCTGTCATGCGGACGTGAATAAAATCCTTCAATTTCCTCTCCTAAGGACATACTCGGTGAGGTCTCGTGGTTGAGGTGCTGGATACCCCACAAAGTTGACGTCACGTCCGAGGGTCACGGACCATTTTTGACGGAACTCATTAAGTGCACCAAACGATCCTTGCATGTCGGCTGTCTTGAATACACCGTATTTTTCGCTAGGCGAGATGCCCGCGCTTGTCAGTGCATCCACCATTTTCGAGCTGGTGCCGTTCAGGTCATAGTCGCCAAGCGCCGCTGGATTTGCATCCCAGTGGTGGCCCAGATTCTTGCTGGGATTTTCAGAATAGAAGGTGGTCGATGTCCCCTTCAACCCAACTTCTGCATCTGGCAATCCAGCCTTGTTCAGGGCTCTATCGAGTTCAGATTTGAATTGGGCAACCTGCTGTTCACTTTTGAAGCCTAGCGGCACCTTGCCTTGGGACATCAATTCAATTTGTCCGCGCGTAACGCCGAACTTTGCCATGTCCTCTGCAAAGGTGGCGCTTGCTCTGAGTTCCGCATTCGCAAGTTGCCGGAGCTCAATAGCCGTCAATCCGCGCGCAGCACCCACGCTACCCATCCCGATCGGCAGCGTTGCCGCATTGATGAAGGTATCGATGCGTGCATCGCGTTGCTGCACCGGATTGAGGTACTTTCCGGTTGCAAAGTTATAGCCATCTGATCGGAAACCAGCGACCCCTGAGCCCACAAGATTCATCACGCCACCGACCACCTTGCCCGTGATGCTGTTGCTCATAACGTGCTGGACGTCTGACGACAAGTACGTTCGCTCCCAGACAGTGAGCGGCAGATTGGTGATGGTGCCTGTGGCGGCACTGTCTGGCCAATGTCCTCGAACAAGATCTCCATCGACCATCTCGTTTGTTACCCACCGGTACGGAGACGGCGACAACGACGTGCCGATTGCACTGCCTTGATTAATCGATCCTTCCGTCGCGCTCCTGACTTCCTCGATGAAGCCGCGTCCGTCATCGCTGCGGGGGCCGACCTCATCCATCGGGAAGACGCCAAACTGCACGCGCGGAACGCCACCGCCACCCGACTCGGGCCTGTTGGCCAGATCGAGCATGTGAGCGATGTTCTGGTCATAGTCGGTGCCACCCAAGCCCATGCCGCTGTAGCCAGGGCCTGCCGCGAGTTGCACGCCGGCGTACTGATTGCCACTCGGTTGGCTGAACGCCCCCACGATCTGGTCATAGGCCGCAGCCCGCGTGTCCCACGACTGCTGGTTCTGGCCGATGAAGTCCCCCAGCGGGTCGGCACGTTGTCCGTTCGCTGCAGCAATGCTGTCCCCCAGTGCATTGCCAAACGCATTGGGTCTGACGCACCGTCGTAGCCGAAGCGCCCCGCACGCCAGCACTGGCGCGGGTTTTCGGGGCATGAGGTGGGCGTGCACGGGCGCGATTGTCGCCCCGAGCGCGCACGCGATAGCGGTTTTAGCGGCTAAGGAAGGAAGGCTTGGCCGCCTCGTCAAGGCGTTTGCGCTACAGGGTTGTGCAGGTTTGGCTGAACCTGCGGTACAACCGAAGAACCAACCCACGCATACCCCGAGCGAGGAACCCACACCATGACCATTCTGCAAATCACCTTGCCCGACGCACTGGCCCAGCGCGCCCGCAGCGAAGGCTTTCTTACCGACGACGCCATCCAGCGGCTGCTGGAAGAAGCCATGCGCCGCCAGGCTGGACGCCGACTCATGCAAGTGGCCGAACGCCTGCACGCCGCCCACATCGAGCCGATGACCGAAGAAGAGATCAACGCCGAGGTCCAGGCCTCGCGCGCCGAGCGCCGCGCCCGTCAGGGCGAGCAACCCAAGCCGCCGCACGGCACCCAGTGACGTGAAGCTCGTCCTGGACACCAACATCGTCATCTCCGCGCTGATCTGGGGCGGCGAGCCTTACAAGCTGATCCGCGCCGCCACCGAAGGCGACATCGAGCTGTACACCTCTCCCGCGCTGCTGACCGAACTGCAGGGCGTGCTCGGGCGCGAACACCTGGCCTCACGCCTGGCCGCGCAGCGCTCGTCCGTCGAGCAAGCCATCACGCACTACGGCGAGTTGGCCATCAGCGTCACGCCACTGGCCACGCCGCGCGTGGTACCCAACGACCCCGATGACGATCACGTCATCGCTGCCGCCGTGACCGCCCAGGCCGAACTCATCGTCACCGGCGACCGCCACCTGCTGAGCCTGCTCGACCACCGCGGCATCGACATCGTGCGGGTGGGCGAAGCGCTGGCACGCATCGCCCACGCGCAGCCCGCAGGAGACTCGCGTCAGCGCGGCGCGTAGCCCAACTCGGCCAGGTCACGCCGCACGCAGCCGATGGCATCGCGCATCAGATAGGCCTCATCGTCATCGACGGCCAGGGCGCCTGGTTGAAGACTTGGTTTTCAGACCGCGTGAGGCCCGCACCCATTTAGGCTGCGCCACCCGCAATATCGATCCCGGTGGTCAGGCAATTGGTTGCGTTCGCTCCAATCAGTGGCGTCAATCCTTGCGTGAGTAAAGTCTGCTCACCACGCAACTCCCCGTTGCCGAAGAACCGGATGTAGTCAGTCGCCAGCGCGTCGCTTTGCTGCACCGCCAAGGCACCGAAGGCCAACGTACCGATGCCGGTCATGCTGGTGGCACCTGCCAGATCGGCTGCGGCAAAGGCTCCCAAAGCATGGCCAACGCCGCTCAACAGGTCACGCCCGCCGCCGCTCCACGCCGCGCCGACCGCTTGGCCCAAACTGACATCGCTGCGGTTTAAATAGGCCCCTGCGGCACCCGTGATGTTGTCCCACCCGGACTGTGACGGCCGGATCGAATCAGTGCGAACGGCTGCGCTTGCATCCGCCATCTGCCGCACCACCATCGACTGATAGCTGAAGTTGTTGAGCAGGTCGCGTGCATCCATGTCGGGATAGGCGCCGGTGTTGCAGCGGTCGCCGCCTGCGCAGCCTGCGCCGTCGCCTGTGCCCTCTGAAACGCAATCTGATCGGTCACACGCTGGTCATTGGCCAGCAGCCGCCCGCCCGCCGCCAGTACGCCCGACAGCGTGTCATCGCTCACGTCCGCCAGATACGGCACGTTCAACGTGGCGCCCGTCTGCAAGCCATGGATGTTCGCGTAAGTGGGCGACACGCCACCGGCCTGCATCAGTGCGCCGGCCATGCGTTCGTCCCCGTAGTAGCCGCGCGCAATGCTGGCGTAGCTGTCGCCCCGGGCCACTTGGTACGTGTCCATGGTGCTGGCAGCGGCCACATTGCCCGGCCAGTTCGTGATGCCGTTGGGCGTTTCGCCCAACCCATAGCCGCCGGTCGACTGCCACGGGCGATCCCCGAGCGTCGAGATGCCTTGTGTGGACGGTCCATCGACAGAGACCCTCGAGAAGTTGTCGCTCTGAATGTCCGAGCCATTGCTGAAGCCCCGATCCGCCCGCAACGCGCTGCTGCTGTCGCCAGCCCGCCGGCGAAGCCCGAAACCGTGCCGATGGCAAGGCCCTGCCCGAATTGCCCGAGACCCGAGAACGCATTGGCACTGCCCAAGGCGCCACCGACCGCTGAGCCGACCCCGGCCCCGATGGCGCTCGCCGCGACACCGCTCCAGCTGAAAATGGAGAAATCATCGAGGCGCAACCTCCGGCGCGCATTGTGTCGTGACATCAAACCCAGTGTGCTCACCCCGCTTGAGCAATTCCTCCTGGTCGAGGTGCGGGTGCTCAAGGTCGGTGCGCACCGTTCCATACGGCTTCATCAACGCAGCCAATTCCAGTTGGAAGCGCTCGTAGTCTTGCGGCTGCTGGAAGCCATAAATGACAAGATCAAACATCACCGCACGCCCATCTCTTGCTGTTACGCCCCCGCCCGTGTACTGCTTGCCGCAGTAAATCTGGATTTGCCAATCTTGGCCGTTGCTGGAAACCGCTCCAAGGGCGTTCATGCCATAGCGTCGCGCCAAATCCATGAAGGCTTGGTACAGGTCTTTGGTCGAACGCCCCTCTGGTGATACATACAGAGAACCAGTGAAGGTCGATGGAATCTGATTCAAACTCCCTTCCGGGCGCGGTCAGCAAGCTACCAGGAAAGCCAGCAAGCACGCCGGCCACGGCCTTACGCGAAAGATGGCGTTAGCGTTCATTGCTGGGCGTCTGAAATTGGCGCAATAGCATGACGTTGTACTTGACGCCGGCCTGCCAAGAGAGCTGGCCCCATTCGTCTGAACAGATTCCGAATCTTTTTAAGTGGATCCTGCGGGGTCAGGCTGCCTCGGCCGAAGGCCGTGGCAGCGAGTCGAAGTACACCACATCGGGTGTGCGCGCCTGCAGGCTCGAGTGCGGCCTGCGGGCGATGTGGAACTCGATGTATCGTCCGATTCCGGTTCGCGCCTGACTCACGCTCTCGTAGGCATGCAGGTACACCTCCTCGTACTTGATCGATCGCCACAGCCGCTCGATGAACACGTTGTCGCGCCAGCAGCCTTTGCCGTCCATTGAGATGCGGATGCCGTGGTCGGTGAGCAAGCCGGTGAAGGCCGCACTCGTAAATTGGCTGCCCTGGTCGGTGTTGAAGATCTCGGGCGTGCCGTATCGGGTGATCGCCCCCTCGACAGCGTCCGTGCAGAACTCGGTATCCATCGAAATCGACAACCGCCAGGCCAGCACCCGGCGGCTGTACCAGTCGATCACCGCCGCCAGGTAGACGAATCCTCTGGCCATCGGGATATAGCTAATGTCCATCGCCCAGACCTGATTGGCGCGGGTAGATCGTGCGCCCGGGTGTCTTCTTGCTGGTGTTGGGCTTCCTGTAGAGCGCAGTGATTCCCATGCGCCGCATCAGCGTGCTCATGCGCTTGCGGCCCGCAGCGATGCCTTCTCCTCCCAGCAGATCGCGCAGCATGCGCGCGCCGGCGAACGGCAACTCCAAGTGCAACTCGTCAATGCGGCGCATCAGCTTCAGGTCTTCATCGCTCACGGGCTTGGCCGTGTAGTAGGCCGATCCGCGGCTGATGTTCACCAATGCGGCTTGGCGCCGGATCGGTAGATCGTGGCCTCGGTCGATCATCGCTTTGCGCTCAGCATGCCGGCCTTGATGAGCGCGCCTTCCAAAAAATCATTCTCCAGCGCCAATTGGCCGATGTTCGCGTGCAGGGCCTTCAGGTCGATCGCCGGCTCTGCTGCCGATGGCTCGCCGCCGAATACGTCGGCCGCTCGCGTGAGCAACTGGTTCTTCCAGTCGGTGATCTGGTTGGGATGCACGTCATGCTGATGCGCCAATTCGGCCAGCGTCTTGTCGCCTCGAACAGCGGCTAACGCCACCAACGCCCAAGAATGCCGCTGAGTGCGTGCGGCGGGGTCTTCTGCTCATCTTTGCTCCAATCTTCACAGGCGAGGCCCTCGCCTTCAGGAGCAGTTTCCACACTTATTGGATTGTTCAGATTTCCGGGGCCAGCTCTCTAAGGGTGAGCTATTTGTGCACACGCCAAAGATAGGTGGCTGCAACCTGCAGACCAACGCCGAACAGCACGACGCCTGCAAAGGGCAGATCAACAGCCGCAAACGATCTCTGATCGTAAAACGGCGGGAAGATCAGACCAACAAGGGCGATGAGGGCAACCAGCAATGGAGAAGGGAAGCACGCCCACAAAGCAACGATAGCAAGGATGCAGGCCACGTTGCAGAGTCGCAGTAACGCGACCTCGCTTGCGCCCAAGTACCACATGTACCGAAACTCAAACATCAGAAAGTAGGCACCCAACGCCAAGAAGGACGCGAACAGATAGCCACCGGTTTTCAGCGCACTCGTTCCCATTGCTATTTCGCCTTTCGAATGATGTCTTGTTGGTTGCCCTGCAATACCTTATCGACCTGGCTTCCCCAGATCGGCTTCAAGATGGGGTTCTGGCGCCAATTGTTGCCCTCTCCGTAGCTGCGCACCGTGATTTCACCATTGGCACCGACTGTGCCGTAGCGCAACACGAAACCCTCTTCGAGACCGTGCTGACCTTGGATCGTGTACTTCACGGTGATGTCGGTGTAGCGGCTCGCGTCAGGTGTCGGCATTGAATACGACCGCACGAAGTTGATGTACCCCGCGGTTGGGATTTCCCCAGCGTTGTTGATCGTGCCAAGTGGGCTTGCTGTATATCCGCCACCTGGTATTGGGTAGTTCGCGATGCCTTGGCCAATCGCCTTCACATCAGTCAAGCCGCTCGGCGTCACCACGTCATACGTGTGGAATGAGAAGTCAGACGGCGAGAAGCCTTTGGCGCCTACGTTGTTGGGCAAGCTCACTGATGGAACGCCGCCATCGTCTGGTGCAATTTGGATTCGCCCGTTCACCACGTTGGCACGAGCCATCTGACCTTGCCCCTGTTTGCCGCACTCCATAGGCTGCCGTTTATGCGGACTCCCTGTCTTGCTGCTGGGCCGCGATCCAGCGTTGCTCAAACGTCATGGGACTGACATAGCCCAGCGTCGAGTGCAATCTTTTGTAATTGTAAAAACTCAGCCAATCGACCACTTCGTCCATCGCCTGGCGCCGCGTTGCATAGCGCCTGCCGTACAGCCTGCCGACCTTCAGGCGCGACCACAGGCTTTCGGTGGGCGCATTGTCCCAGCAATCGCCCTTGCGGCTCATCGAGGACTTCATCCCGTAGTCCTTGAGCACCTTCTGGAACTCATGGCTGCAGTATTGGCTGCCCCGATCCGAATGAACGATCAGTCCCGGCGCAGGACGGCGCCGGAACCAGGCCATGCGCAACGCATCTGTCACAACGCTCGCTTGCATGTGCTCTCTCAGGCTCCAGCCCACCACCTGGCGACTGAACAGGTCGATGAACGCCGTCAAGTACAGCCACCCCTCGTCGGTGGCGATGTAGGTGATGTCGCTCGTCCATACCTGGTTCGGCGCCTCGGGCGCGAAGTCACGCTGCAGCAAGTTATCGGCGATCGGCAAGTCGTGCTTGCTGTCGGTGGTGACGACAAACTTCTTCTTTCCTCTGGCCTTGATGCCGTGGCGCTGCATCAGCTTTCGCACGCGCTCCTTGCCCACTCGAATGCCTCGCGCCAACAGTTCCTTCCACATCTTGGGCCAGCCGTATTCCTCCTTGACCTCGGCATGAATGGCCTTGATGTGCACCAGCAGGGCCTCATCGCTGATGCGCTTGTTCGCGCCCGGCCGACTCGATTTGTCCGCATCCTTGCGCCGCCAATGCTCAAAGTAGCCGCTCGCGCTGACGCCCAGCACCTCGCAGACCAACGTGACGGGCCACTGGGCCCTGTGCTTGGCAATCCAGGCGTACTTCACTGCGCTTGCTTGGCAAAGTACGCCGTGGCTTTTCCCAAAATATCGCGCTCCATCCTCAGCCGCGCATTCTCCGCACGCAGCCGCGCCAGCTCCATCTGTTCAGGCGACACAGGCTTGTCGCCAATGCCCTTGAGCTGGCCCTTCTCGCTGAGCCGAACCCAGTTATCCAGCGTCTGCTTGGGCATGCCCAGCACCTTGGCCGTCACCGACGCCGCCTGCCCACCTTTGACCAGTCGCACCGCCTCCAGCTTGAATTCCAGCGTGTACATGCCACGTGGCTGGCCGTCTTTTCTCTTACTCATTTCTTTCTCTCCAATCACTGAATTTGACCATCAGCTATGGAGTACGTTTTTCGGGGGCAAGGTCAACATAAGCAACGGCAGCATTGGCGCTATTGAGTTGTTGAACACCAACTTCTCTTTTACTTTGGACCTGAGCAACACTCACGCATCCAGTTTCAAGCAGACTGGCGGCACAAATCTAAGCAAGTTGGGCGGCCTGAAGCTCG
>JANXTS010000018.1 GCA_025352265.1 Variovorax sp.
CGCATCGGCTACCGCTACAAGAATGGCACGCCGCTGAAGTTCGTCGAGCGCACGCCGCCGTTCGGTGCCGGCGCCGACCCTTCGAACATCGTCGACGCCGGCTACCCGTACGGCTCCATCCAGGTGCCGGGCGGCCGCGAACCGATCATCCTGCACCGCGATGCCGTCTCCGGTGGCGGCTACGCGATGGTCGGCACGGTCATCAGCGCCGACATGGACCTGATCGCGCAGATGCAGCCCAACCACAAGGCCCGCTTCGTCGAAGTCGACATGGCCGGCGCACTGGCTGCCCGCGCCGAAAAGCGGCAAAGACTTGCCCGCTTGCGTGCCGCTCTCACCGCTTGAACCACTTTTTCCCCAGCGTTTCTTTTCATCCATCCAAGGCATCCACCATGAACCGTTCATCCCTGCGCGTCTCGCTGCTCGTCAGCTCCCTCATGGCCACCGCCACCATGTGGCACGGCACCGCTTCGGCGGCAGACTGGTTTCCCTACAAGGCCGAGTCCACTGAGCCGGCCTTCGCGGCCGACGGCAAGAAGTCGCCGATCGACTACAAGCCGCTTGCCAAGGCCTCGAAGAAGTGGGACATCTGCGTGTCGTTCCCGCACATGAAAGATGCGTACTGGCTGGGTGTCGACTACGGCGTCATCGAAGAAGCCAAGCGCCAGGGCGTGAAGCTGCAGGTGGCAGACGCCGGCGGCTACACCAACCTGAGCAAGCAGGTCTCGCAGATCGAAGACTGCGTTTCACGCGGCGCCAACGCAGTGATCATCGGCGCGATCTCGGGCGATGGGCTGAACAACGTCATCAAGGCGACCGCGGCCAAGAAGGTGCCGGTGATCGACCTGGTCAACGGCATCAACTCGCCGGACATCTCGGCCAAGTCGCTCGTTTCGTTCTACACGATGGGCCAGAGCACCGGCGAATACCTCGCCAAGAAGCACCCGGCCGGCTCGCCCCCGGTCAAGGTCGGCTGGTTCCCCGGCCCTGCCGGCGCGAGCTGGGTCGAAGCCGCGAACAAGGGCTTCATGGACGCAGTCAAGGGCAGCGCAGTAGCGGTGCTCGACCCCAAGTACGGCGACACCGGCAAGGAAGTCCAGTCGAAGCTGGTCGAAGACGCGCTGCAGGCCAACCCCGACCTCGCTTACGTCGCCGGCACGGCCGTCACCGCCGAGGCGGCCACCGGCGTGCTGCGTTCGCGCAACCTGGACAAGAAGGTGAAGGTGCTCTCGTTCTACATGACGCCAGGCGTCTACGAAGGCATTCAGAAGGGCCGCATCGTCGCCTCGCCGGCCGACTCGATGGTCATCCAGGGCCGCATCGCGGTCGACCAGGCGGTGCGCCTTCTCGAAGGCAAGGAAGTGACCAAGCATGTCGGCCCGAAGATCTTCGTGGTGGACAGCGCGAACATCAAGACGGTGAAGCTCGACGACATCCTGCCGCCTGCCAGCTTCAAGCCGGTGTTCGAAGTCAAGTGAGCCCGGCTCTGCTGGCTTCGTGACCCGCGCGATGAGTGCCACCGTCCCGCTGCTGCAGACGGTGGCGCTCAGCAAGCGCTACCCCGGCGTGCTCGCGCTCGACGATGTCAACTTCAAGCTGCGCGCAGGCGAAGTGCATGTGCTCTTCGGTGAAAACGGAGCCGGCAAGTCGACGCTGATCTCATTGCTCGCCGGCGCCAACACGCCTACGGGTGGTGAGATCCGCCTGCACGGCGAGCCCGTCAGATTCTCGAACGTGCACGACGCGCGGCGGCTCGGCATCAGTGCGGTGTTCCAGGAGTTCTCGCTCATCCCGACTCTCTCGGTTGCACAGAACCTGAGCCTGGGCGACGAGCCGCGCAAAGGCGGCCTGCTCGACCGCAACGCCGTGCGCGAGCGTGCGCAAACCATGCTGGCCGACCTCGGCTTCGAGATCGACCCCACCGCGCCGGTGTCAGGCCTCACGCGCGCACAGCAGCAGATGGTCGAGATCGCCAAGTGCCTGCGCGGCGATGTCTCCGTGCTCATCCTCGACGAGCCGACCGCCTCGCTCACCGACAAGGAAACGCAGCGCCTCTTCGAGCTCGTCGCGCGGCTCAAGGTCCGCGGCGTGGGCATCGTCTATATCTCGCATCGCATTCAGGAGATCGCGCAGATCGCCGACCGCATCACGGTGCTGCGCGACGGCCGGAAGATCACGACCGTCGATGCCGCCGCGACCAACGCCGACCAGCTCATCGAGCTGATGAGTGGCCGTGCCATCGAACAGATCTATCCGCACATCGCCAACCGGCCCGGCGATATGGTGCTACAAGTCGAAGGCGTGAGCTCGCCTAACGGCGTGCGCAATGCGAGCCTCGTGGTGCGCCGCGGCGAAGTGGTTGGGCTGGCCGGCCTCGTGGGCTGTGGCAAGTCGGAACTGTTCCGCGCCATCTACGGGCTCGATGCAGTGAGCGAAGGCAAGGTCACTTTCAAAGGCCAGGAGCGTACCGGCGCCACCGTGCGCAAGCTGCTCGACGAAGGCCTCTTCTATCTGCCCCCCGACCGCAAGGCCGAAGGCCTGGTGCTCGGCTTTACCTCGCACGCCAACATCACGCTGCCGCTGGTGAGCGGCCCGCTGCGCGGCCGCGGCGGTTGGCTGCGCAAGCGGCTCGCTCGGAAGCTCTCGTCCGATGCCGCAGCGCGGGTCGAGCTGGCGCCGCGCAACCTCGACCGGCCGGTCGCGCTGCTCTCGGGCGGCAACCAGCAGAAGGTGCTCTTTGGCAAGGGCATGACGCGAGAGGCTGCCCTATACGTCTTCGACGAGCCGACGGTCGGCGTCGATGTCGGCACGCGCAGCGCGCTCTACAAGGTGATCCAGAGCCTGTGCGAGGGCGGTGCGGCCGTGGTCGTGATCTCGTCGGACTTGCCCGAGGTGCTGCACCTGAGCCACCGCGTCTATGTGATGTGCCGCGGCGAGATCGCCGGCGAGCTGCAGGGCGAAGCGATCAACGAGTCGCGTGTGCTCAATCTGTTTTTCGGCTCCAACGAAAGCAAGTCATGAATCCGAGTCCTGCCGTCGCGGCGGCAACCCCGCGTGCCTCCGGCGTTGTGCACCGCGTTCTTGGAATGTTGCGCAGCATGTTCCTGCGGCTGGGTGTGTTGCCCTTCATGCTGGCGATCGCCTTCGTCGTGTTCAGTACGCTGTCGGACCAGTTCCTCACCGCCCAGAACCTGGTCAATCTGCTGCGCCAGTCGGTCTATCTCATCCTCGTGTCGCTCGGCCAGATGCTGGCGCTCGTCACCGGTGGTTTCGATCTGTCGGTCGGCACCGTCATGGCGATCACCTCCGTGGTTTCGGCGATGGCGATGCAAAGCCTGGGCGTGGCCTTGCCCGACGCGACCTGGGTCGTCGTCATCGTCGGCTGCCTTTGCGGCATGCTCGCCGGCCTCACGGTCGGATTGGTCAACGGCATCGGCATCGCCTTTATCGGCGTATCGCCATTTATCGTGACGCTCGGCGTGCAATCGATCGGCTTTGGCATCGCGCTGTTCCTGACGGGGGGCGTGCCGGTGTCTGGTTTGCCGAGCGAGTTCAGCGACCTGTTCGGCTTTGGCACGCTGCTCGGCATCCCGATACCGATTCTGGTCACGGCCGTGTGCGTTGTCGGCATCGGCATCCTCATGGGCCGCACTCCAACGGGCACGCATTTGCTGGCGGTCGGTGGCAGTGCCAAGGCGGCGGCGCTCTCAGGCATCGACACGCGTCGTGTCTTGCTCGTCGCCTATCTGCTGTGCGCCGGCCTCGCGGCGGTCAGCGGACTGCTGCTCACGGCCCGCGTCGAAACCGGTGAAGCCAATCTGGGCGGCACGGTGGCGCTCGAGTCGATCGCGGCCTGCGTGATCGCCGGCGTCAGCCTGCGTGGCGGCATCGGCCGCGTGCCCAACGTGGTGATGGGCGCGATCTTCATCGGCCTGGTGCAGAACGGCATGAACCTGGCCAGCGTCGGCTCGTACCTGCAGATGGTGGTGCTCGGCGCATTGCTGATCGTCGCGGTCGTTGCCGATCAGCTCCGCCATCGCATGGTGATGCCGGGCGGGCACTGACCAGAGAGGCGCGCGCGGCGCGCGCGAGTTAACACGCATTGCGCCTTTCGCGCAAACCGCGGCTCCCGGCCTGCGACCAGCGCGGTCGTGTACCTTCCTGTCATGAGAGAGGTCTAGGCTAAACCTGCCTAGGCAACCTGACCCGTTCGCACATATGGCACGCCAACTGCGGCATAGCGCATGGTGCGCTGCACGCGACACGCTTAAGGTGTGACCACTGCATCGAACAGGGCGGCTACGCACACATGGTATTTCCTCATCGGCGACCCGCCCGAAAGCGCCTTCCTGAAATCGAACTGGAATCCTCCAGGCTGCTCGAGTTGGGCTACGAAGCACCGAACGCCGCGGGCCTGGTGCGATGCATCGAACACGGCTTTCCGACGCCTTTGGCGCGATGGCATTCTCACGACGTTTTCGAGCTGCACCTGATCGTCGCGACATCCGGCAAAGCATTCGTGGGCGACTGGATCGGCACCTTCGAGCCGGGTCATCTGGTGCTGTGCGGCTCCGGATTGCCGCACAACTGGATTTCGCTCGACGCACCTGCTGCCGGCGTGGCACGACGCGATCTGGCGATCCAGTTTTCACCCGACACGATCTTGATGGGGGCCGAAACTTTTCCTGAACTGCACGAGACGGCACGCATGCTCAAGCGTGCCTGCCACGGCATCGAGTTCTTCGGAATGGCTGAAGCTGCGGAGCAAAGCTGGCTCGCCATCAAGGCGACGCATGGCCTCAAGCGATTTCGACTCTTTTGCGACCTTCTCATCGATCTGTCGGGGTGCACCGACTACCGCCTGCTGTCGAGCGCCAACTCGGACGACGCCAGCGACTGCGATCTGCAAGCGATCCAGGGACTGGTTGCCCGCATCGCCACCGACCCGGCGGCACCGCTGACCGTGGCCATCGTGGCAGCCGAACTCGGCATGAATACGGGCCGCTTCGGCAGGCTCTTCAAGCGCTCCACGGGCACCAGTTTTCCGGGCTATGTGAACCAGATGCGGGTCACGCACGCCTGCCAGCTGTTGATGCAGACCAATCGATACGTGACGTCGATCTGCTATGCCGCGGGCTTTAACAACGTCGCGAACTTCAACCGCCAGTTTCTTGCCCTCAAAGGCGTGACACCGAGCGAATTCCGTCGGCAGAGTCATCTCCGGTTCTCGGGCGCACTGGCCGAAGACGGCTTGTAAGCTCGAGCGCGGAGCCCCAGGCAACAATTCGTTAACATTAATTTACACCTGACGACGGTTTTGTATCGGGGTTGGCGAGAAACCTACAGAACGTCCCTAAAGCCCCTTCATAGCCTGGGCATGCGTGCCCTGCAAACCATGGCCTGAACGCCATCGGAATCGCCTTGCAGGGTGTCTTCATCATGTCTTTCACAGGAGCTTCCATGAATACCCAACGTCTGAGCCAGGTTCGCCGCCACATCGTCTCGAAGATCAAGGTCAAGGGCCAGGGCATGACCGAGTACCTCGTGATCCTCGGGCTGATCGCCATCTCTGCGATCGCGGTGTTCAGCTTCTTCGGGCAGACGCTGCGCAACCAGGTGGCAGGCATGTCGCAGGAGGTCGGCGGCAAGACCGGCTCGGCCGAGGTGACCAAGGCGCAGACCGCCGCCGGCAAGGGCTCCACCAACGCCGATGTGAACTACAACATGAGCACCTACACCAAGGGCGCGGCGGACGGCGCCAAGTAACCAGGCGCCAAACATCCCGCGCTCGCGCCGATGACCCGCCTGAACATGCCGAAGCATCAGACGGGTCGGCATCGACATCCGGGTCGGCAGGCCGGCCAGGCCATCGTCTTCATCGTGGCGATGTTGCCGATCGTTTTCTTGAGCATCCTGGTGGTCTACAACACGGCCACCGCGACGCGCGAAAAAATGAAGCTGCAGAACACGGCCGACGCGACCACCTACAGCGCCAGCGTGCTCACCGCGCGCAGCCTTAACTACCTCGCGTACACCAACCGCGCGATGGCGGCCAACGAGGCCAGCATCGCGACGCTGGCCAGCGTGCAGACCTCGATGGGCGCATTCATCACCAGCGCGGCCAACATCCAGGAAGGTCGGGTGATAGCCAAGGGCTTCGAGGGGCTGAAAAATCTTCAAACTGCTGCCCGCACGCCGCCACCCTTTGACCTGATCTTCATAACCAGGTGGGTCGTCAACGTAGGTCAGGCACAGCGGCTGCAACGCACCGCCGATCGCATCGCAGGCTTCGTGGAGCCAGCGTCCAAGCCGCTGCAGATCGGCGTCGATGTGCTGCGCATCCTCAACCAGGGCATCTCCGCAAGCCAGGTCGCGATGCTCGCCAGCACGGCCGCGCAATTGCCGCAGGTCATCGTCGACGTGCTTCGCGCCAACGACCCGGACGCCACCGTGCCGCCGGGCGAGACGGCCATCCTCGCGACCAAGTTCGTCGCCGATCTCGGCCTGTACCTGAAGAGCTATCACCAGTCGGCGCGCGGGCCGTTCGACGAGGACGACTACAACGAGGTGCTGCGCTTCGCCCATGCCGCGCAAGCCACGCGCGACGACTGGACCAAGAACCGCCGCTTTCTGCCCGATTGGGCGACGTGGATCGGCTCCGGCGTCGCGGGTTCGCTCAAAGGCATCGTCAGCAATTTCCCGGTGACGCCGCCAGGGTTCGCCAATCTGGCGGGCAGCGTCATCAGCGGTCTGGTCGACTGGAACGGCGGGACCGAACTTGTGGCCGACCGGGGCATTCTCGGTGGACGACCGGGCCGCATCCGGTGGCAGTCGGCCGACGCCATCGAGATACGCCTGCCGATCGGCTTGCTCTACACCGACCTCATCGGCGGCGCGAGCGATATCGCACGCGGTCGCTTCGGACTGGGTGCCGGTGCTGCTGCGGCCGGCGGCCCCAACGTGATGAAAAGCTGGGAGGGCCAGCGCCTGACACTCGACACCTTCGCAACCGAGGCGCGCGACTACGGCGGGCTGAACGACACTATCGGCGACAGCGCCTACATGGTCCGCGGCTCGTTCGAGCGCGCTGCGGGCAACCGCAACGGCGACATCCTGCCCGGCGCCTGGCCAGTGGGCCAGGATGCCAAGCTGCACTACGGCCCACGCACCAGCATCGGCACCAACCTCACGCAGGACTGGTCGATGCCACGCTTCATCGACGTCAAGGCGCACGAGCCGATGGTCGCCCACGAGTCGGACAACTGGTTGGGCGAGAACGGCTTCAAGGGCAAGAACCCTCTGAAGTGGGGCAAGAACACCGACAAGGGCCCGGCCCTCACGCTGGTCGTGCAAAAGGGCGCCGAGCGCATCCGTACCGGGGAGGTGGCCGGCTTCGGCGATGCGACCGAGGGTTCTCGTGCGGGGCTCAAGGACAACTTCGGGGGCGACTACATCAAGGCGGTGTCGACCTCGCAGGTGTACTTCAGGCGGCCGCAAGACCGGTGGGCCCGGCGCGACTTTTCTGCCGACGATCCACCGCAAATCGGAAAATTCAACGTGGGTTTTGCCGGCGGCTACATCGAGCACCGGAGCCTCTTCAGCCCGTACTGGCACGTACACAACGTCGAGCCATCGTTGTGGGCACGGGCCATCGCCATGGGTGGCGCGGCGATCGGTGCCGCGGCCGAACCAGACAGCGGCGACTGATGAAGACCGCACCCGTGCCGCCCCACCGCGCCGCACGCATGCAGGGGCATGCGATGACCGAAACCCTGCTCGTGATCAGCTTTGCCGCCATCGCGCTCGCAGCGATCCCGGCCATTGCCGAGTACGGCACCAAGCGCCAGCAGACCGTGGCCGCCGCCAAGCTGCTGGCATGGCAACGCACGGTTTGGATGCCGGGCACCAACGCGATCGACGCGGCCGAGGCCAAGGGTGCGTCGGGTGCCATCAAGAAATCCGACGACGAGGTGACCCGCGACCTGCGCCGTCATATCTTCAGAGATCGCGCGACCGCGGGCGCCACCATTCATGCGGCGGACATCGCGGAGTTCGAGCCGACGCTGCCGGCCATCGATGCGCGCACCACGCGCGTAGTGGCCACCACGAGTGCGGCCACCCTGCCCTCGCTGCTCAACGCCAGCGACACGCTGTGGGACACCATCCGGGTGGCGCAGAACGCGCTGGGCAACAACATCATCACGCAGTCGCTCGGCAAATTTACTTTTGTGAGCGGCGGCTACCTGCGCAACCAGGTCGACGTGACGCAGACCAATGCGTCGTTCACGCTCATGCCGCAGATCGAGATGACCGAGCAGGTCACGATGCTGACCGAAGCGTGGAACGCCGGCGGCACCAACCGCGAAGAAAAGAAGATCCAGGGCCTGGTGCCGCTCAAGCTGACCGACAGCGTGTTCTATCAACAACTGCGGGGCGGACTGCATCAGTCCGCATATGCGATCAGCCAGGTCTATCCCGGCTTCAAGAATGCGAACCTCACCTTCGGCCTGACGCCGGGCGATGCGATCGAGAAGACGCCTCTCGACCGCTTCGAGCGCATCACGCCGCAGGCGACCACCGAGACGGGCGGCGGTGCCGATGCCGATGGCGGCAGCCCCAAGGACAAGTTCCGCTACTACCGCGCGTTTCCGCCGACACCCGTGGTCAACACGCTGCCGTGAACGCCGCACCGCCGTTCGCTCTGCAGCACGCTTCGCAACGCGTCCGCGTCGCCGCCTTCATCGGCGCCGTGGCGCTGTGGCTCGCAGCGACTGCGAGCTGGGCCGCTGCACCGCAACGCGACTGGCCGCTGGTGCCGCCACCGCCCGATGCCAGGAGCTACTGGATCGCGCAGTACATCGAGCAGAACACGGTGCCGATGCAGATTCGCGGCTTCGAAACCGATGCTTCGGTGGCCGAGGTCGCGCGCTGGTACGAGGCGTGGTTCAAGGACAAGGTCGGCTACGCCGCGAGCCAGGTCGGCGAGGTGCGCGTGCTCGGGGCGCGCATGGGCATCTATCAGGTGACGGTTCAGTTGCGCGGTACGCCGGGCAAGACACTCGGCCGGCTGGCGAGCGCCGCACTGTACGAAGAAGGCGGCCCGAGCGAGCAGGAGCGCACCGAGCGCATCGGCAAGGGCTTCCCGCGACCGCCCGGCTCCCAGGTGGTGTCGGACACGCTCTCGTTCGATCCCGGACAACGCAACCGCACCATCATGCTGACCAACGGGATGAGCGTCGAGACCAATGGGCTGTATCTCCGCGAGCGCATGGTGCTGCTCGGTTGGGCGCTGCTGCAAGACCGCACCGTGGAGGCCGGCACGCGCTCGGCACTGGTGTTCCGTCGCGGCACCGAGGAAATGGTCGTGACCATCGCGCGACAAGAAGGCAGCTGCTTCGTCGTCGCCAGCCAGACCACGCCCGAATGAAGCGATCCGAATGAGGCGACATCAACGCGGCCAGGTGATGACCGAGTACGTCATCGTCGCCGGCATCTTGGCCGTGGCGCTCTTCGCCACCGTGCCGGGCTACGACCGCTCGGTCGTCGGTCTGCTGATCAAGGCTTTCCAGGATGCCTGGTCGACGTATTCGTACACCCTTTCCTATCCGCTCTAGCCGCCTGCAGACCTCCTCTACCGCCTCAACACAGCCATCGATGAAACCTTCTCCCGGCCTCCTCAAAGTCAAGCAGAACCTTCGGCGGTTGTCTCCGCTCATCGGCGCACTGATCCTCGGGCTCCTGGCGGCCGGCCTCGGCTGGTACTACCTGCGCGCCAGCGAGCGCGAGATTGCCGCCAGCCTCGAACAGGACGCCAACAGCCAGCGACGCGACGTGGTGGTGGCGCGCCAGGCGCTCGGCGACGGCATGGTGGTGCTGCCGACCATGGTCGCCAAGCGATCGGTGCCGACCGAGTACGTGCACAACGACGCGCTCACGCCCGAGACCTTCGTGCAGTTCGCCGGACGCCAGTTGACGGTGCCGGTGGCTGCCGGCAAACCATTGCTCGCATCGTTCTTCGCGGCGCCGCGCAAGGTGTTCGCCGAAGAGATCGAGCGCGGCGTGCGCGCGATCACCATTCCGGTGGACGAGATCAGCTCGATCTCCGGCATGCTGCGCGCCGGCGACCGCATCGATTTCATGTACGTGGTCGAAAAGCAGAAGGAAGGCACGCAGGCCGTGGTGGTGCCGCTGCTGCAGGACGTCGAGGTGCGCGCCACCGGCCAGATCACGTCGGAACAATTCGCTTCGATGCGCAAACGCTCCGAGGTGTCGGCCGAGGCCGATCCGTATGCGCAGCAGCGCTATTCCACGGTCACCGTGGCCATCGCGCCCGCCGATGCGCAGAAGCTCATCCTGGCGCAGCGCATTGGCAAGATCGTGGCCGCGCTGCGCAATCCCGAAGACCGCCAGACCATGCGAACCGGCGTCGATGCGATGGACCTCGATGCCATCGTCGACGGCTTTCGGCCGTACCGCATGCGTCCCTCCGCCGCAGTTCACGCAACAGCGCCGCCGGGCGTGGAATACATCGTCGGTGGCTCGAACGGGCGCAGCGGGGCCGGTGGATCGGGGCTGGGCCAGGGGCTGCAACAAGCGATCGCAGCGGCTGCAGCAGCCAACGCGGCACCCGCGCCGTCAGAGGCTGCAGCCGCGCCGCCACGGTGAAGCCGCATCGACCCCGACTCCTTTCCGCCGTGCTGTCGACCATCGACCCCGGCGCTTCCGATTTCTTATCCACGACGCCCGAGAGCGCCCTGCCTTTGACCTACTGCAAACGTTCGATCGTCCGCCGAAGCAGCCTGGCTGCGACTGCCGCTGCAACCGCGACCTGGTGCCTGCTGGCGCAGGGTCCCGCGCTGGCCCAGCAACGCCCCGCTACCTTGCCACCGGGGACGGTCGCGCCGGCTGCGATGTCGTCCGGGTCCACGTCGTCGCCAGCATCGCCGCCGATGTCTGCGCCGATCGAACGCTCGCCCGGTATCCGG
Organism: Variovorax sp.; assembly: GCA_025352265.1. Taxonomy (GTDB): domain Bacteria; phylum Pseudomonadota; class Gammaproteobacteria; order Burkholderiales; family Burkholderiaceae_C; genus Variovorax. Next base: position 10,986 of record JANXTS010000018.1, read on the forward strand.
CCTCTTGCGCCTGTCGTTGCACCTGCAGCGGGCGCTGCCGCGCCCTCCACCGGCACGACCACGAGCCCGACCATCAGCGCGGCCGAACTCGATCAACTCGCCAGCCGCGCCACGGTCATGCAGGACCTGCCGGCCAATCTCACCCTGTATGTCGGCCAGATGGCGCTGGTGCGCATGCCGAACGTGTCACGCGTCGCCATCGGCAGCGGCAAGGTGCTCGAAGCGCGTGTGCTCGATGGCAACAACATGCTCATCACCGCGCAGGACGCGGGCGACAGCACGCTGCATGTGTGGGACAAGGCGGGCCGCGTACGCAAGGTCAAGGTGCGCGTCAACATCATCGACCTCGAGCGCATCGAGGCCGAGCTGCGCGAGATCACCAAGGGAATGACGGGCGTAAACATCCGCCGCATCGGCGAGCGCATCGTCATGGATGGCAGCAACCTCGACCCCGGCGCGGTCGAGCGACTGGGCACCGTGGCGCAGCTCTACAGCCCGGCCGTGGTGTCGCTCGCGACGGCCGACCGCATTCGCCTCGACCGCATGGTCGACATCCAGGTGCGCATCGTCGAGTTCAACAAGACGGCGCTGGACGACCTGGGTGTGCGCTGGCAGGGCATGACCAACGGCGGCTTCAGCCTGGGCTTGTTCTCCGATATCGCGTCGAGCGGCTCCTATCGCGTGTTGCCGGCCGACACCACCTTCACCGATGCGACGCCTGCCGGCGCCGCGCTGCTCG
>JANXTS010000026.1 GCA_025352265.1 Variovorax sp.
GCGCTGTCCGCACGAATGGCACTGAAGACTCACAATTACCTGATGAAAACTTTCTCATCACGTCTATTCTTTGTCCTCGCGGCCGCAACAGCCGCGACGCTGCTGGTGAGCTGTGCGGTGCAACGCCCGGTACCTCCCGGCGACCGCAAGGCGCTTGCATGCACGCTGCCCGGCAGCTGCGTCGATTCGCTTGGGATGGGTGGCCTCACGCCCCTAAAGTACCGAGACACGCCGGCCCAGGCGCAAGCGCAACTGGAGCGGACCCTAAAGACGTTTCCCGAAGCGAAAATTTCCCACACGGAGACGCTGACCACACAGGCCATCTTCACAACGCCCGCGGGCTTCCGCGATCAGGTTGATTTCCAGATCGACCCGTTGGCACAGAGCATCGATTTCCGTTCGCGCTCGCTGTTTGGCCTGTTCGATTTTGGCAAGAACCGATCGCGCATGGAGGAATTCGTCAAACGCTTCCAGACTGTGGAATGAAGGCAGCGACCGGCCGAAAGTCAGGGGCTCAAGGGAGACGTCGTTGCCCTGGACGGCCAGCTCTCGGTCCAGCCAGTTGGTAAAAATCAACGGGCTTCATGTTCGACAGCGCCGCCTGAATCAATCCAGCTTTGCAACGCGCCTAAATTGAAGACAGAGCTGTAGCCCAGCGCCTGCAGCGCCATGCCTGCCAGCGCCGACCTGCCGCCAGCGGCACAGTACAGGATCACGGTGCGGTCGCGGCGAAAGGCCGGATGATGCATCGGCGATTCTGGATCGGCTCTGAACTCGAGCAAGCCGCGCGCCACGTGAATGGCGCCCGCAATCTTGCCGCTTTGTGCGAGCTCCTCGGCTTCGCGAACGTCGACGATGAGCGCGTCGAACTCGGCAACCTGTCGTCGGGCCGCCTCCTGCGAGATGCGGGGGACAGCAACTTCGGCGGCTGCAAGCAGGTTCTTGACGCCCTGGTTCATGGCGCCGTCGCCGCTGCCGCTAATCCTGCCAACGCCTTGACGAGATTCGGGACGACGGCGCAGCTCGATGCGCCGTGGCGTGCAGCAGTCCAGGCCAGGTCGTTGTAGCCGAGCCAGACCTGGGCCTTGAGCGGCAGTTCGATGCCTGCCGTCTGCGCGCACTCGAGCAGTGGCGTGCCACGTTTCGGATCGCCGAAAATGAAGACCGCAGTCAGCCTTAGGGTTTTGCCGACGGTCGCGCCACCTGCGGCGTGGTCGATGCGCGCGAAGAGTTTTAGGCCCCGCGCCTGAACAGCCGCCGCCAGACGGGATGCCGTGTCGGCGGCGGAACGCGGGCTCCTGACCACCACCAGGCCATCGGCTGCATGCGCTGCAACCCCGCAAATAGGAACCAAGACGGCCGTGGCCGATTTCAAGAATGTCATGGTGAAAATCTTCCGTGGCGAAAACGAACTGAAAGGCTCAGCCCTACCGGTTTGGACGGCAGAGCTTGGCCGTTTCTTGCACTGTGCCACCCACCGGACTGTAAGCAATGCCCACAGCGAGACGTCCAACCCACATGACCTTGCAGCAATCCGCGTGGCTCCGCGCAAACCTGCGCCAACAACTCGTTCCGCTGCGCATCGCCCTGACAGTGAGCGCACCGCAAACACAGAGTGCTTTCATGACAAAAGCTTCTTCGGTTCCGCCAGTGCAACGGGAAGGCACATGTGCTGGCCCGAACCCTGACGCTCTTGTTTTGATACGCAGCGACGTGCTCAGATTCACTGCGCTCCACGTGGGCAACCGGGAAGCCGTCGAGGACATGGTGCAGGAAGCAATGGAAGCGGCGTTGCGGCACCTGCAAGGCTTCAGGGGCCAGTCGTCGTTCAAGACGTGGATCTTCGCGAGTCTCGAGAATAAGACCATCGATCACTTGCGTCCGTCCACGCGAACCGTCAACTCTTCAAGTTTGACAAACTACGCAGACCAAGACGGCGAGCTTGACGTCGATGCATTGTTTGACGAGCGAGGTGGTTGGCGCAACGGTCCACGTCCAGTAGCTTGGCCCAGTCCGGACGACGCAATGCAGTCCAGGCAGTTCTGGATCGTGTCCGAAACCTGCCTTGACTTGCTGGCTCTTAAGGCAGGAAAGGTCTTCATGATGCGGGAGTTTCTTGGCTTCGAATCCGAAGAGAGCTGTTTACAGCTCGACCTCACCACGAGCAAACCGCACGTCATGCATCTCCGGTCGCGTCTCAAGTTGCGTGGTTGCCTCGAAAACGGCTGGGTTGACCCGGGAGCAGCCGCATGCTGAACTGCATCGGAATGACCGAGATGTGCTCGCAAGAGATGGACCGCGACCTGCGGGTGCATGAGCGGACGTCGCTGCGCGTGCATTTGTTGATGTGCAGTGGATGCAACCACTTCCGCCGACAGATGCAAACGATGCCCAGTATCCAAATGGCATTCTGCGAACGGCGCAACGGTCTCGACCTCCGCCGAGCCAGGCGGCAACCGATGAGGCATGTAGTTCCTCGGCTGTTGTCACGCAGAACCACCTTCGCGCTGGGCGTGTCGGCGGGGCTCTTCGCTTCCGGCAGCCTGCGTGCGATCGCCGCGCAAGGCGGGTCGCTGGCGCCTGTGCGCGCAGGAGGCATCCAGCGCATTGATGCAGATGGCCCGAACGGCTTGCTGGACCTCGATGGATCGGGCGCACTCTGGGCATTGAGCGAGTCGGGTGGTGCACCGCTGGGTATCGCCCGCGCACTCGATGGGCAGACGCTGGTCGCCGCAGCCGAAGGGCGCATCGCGTCGTGCACCCGCAACGGCGCGCTGCGGGCGCTGGACCGGGGCAAAGCGAACGTCCCTGGTCCCGGCGTGCTGGCGCCGCACGCGGGCTTGCTGAACCTGCTGCTCGCGTTGCTCGGCGTGCTGCAGGACGGTCCGGTGTGTCGGTTGGTGCGGATGGAGCCCGGCCGCCGCGGCTGGCACGAAGCGGCCCGGTCTGAAGCAGCCGTGTTGCCTGATGCCCGCCCGCTGCAGGTGGATCTTGAAGCGCGCGGCGACGGTGGCCACCTTGCTGTCTTCGGCGGCCCTGACCACAGCCGCTATCGCTACGGCGTTCTGGACGATGGCATCGAAGCGACCCGGCTGCTGTGGCTCAAACGCCATGAGCTCGGCATGTTGCGCGAGCATGTCTTGACGGCGCCCTGTGTCTTTGAAGACATCGCCCCGCGCCCCTTGCGCTTCGACGGACGCATCGGTCTGCTCACCGTGCGCTCGGGGCCCGGCGGCGCGCAGCTTGCCCTGTTGGCAGCCGATCGCCATAAACCCGCGCGCATCGCGCTGGTGGCGCTGGGGGAGGACCTTGGAAGCCCGCGCCGCTGGATGGCGCCCACCACCGACGACCGGCAACTGATGGCCGTGCACACCTTCCATGTGGGCAGCGATCTGTTCGCGTACACAGTGAACATTACGCCCACGCATTCCCCTTGCTAGGCGAGCTTGCCGCGCAGCGGCGTTCAGGCGCAGCCGACTCGCCAGGAGGGGTTAGTGGGCGCTTCCGGGAGATAGCCACGGCTTGGCTTCGGTGCCTTTTTTCAACTGCCTTGCGTGCGTGCGCTTCGGTCCCCTGCGCGTTCACACAAGCCTTTACGGTCTCCAGCGTTCACCGTCAACACTCCCAACGTAGTAGGCCCGGTGCCAGAACAAAAGCTTTGCATAGAACGGCGCCAGATGCTCGGCAAAGTGATTCCTGGTGCGCCGGGCGCTGGCAGTCTTCAAGTTGTTATTCAGCACCGAGGTGTCCAGCGCGGGGTGGATGTCGATCAGCAGGTGGACGTGATCCACTTCGCCACCGAACTCAGCGTGCGAGCTCAACCTGTTGTGGTTTTCCATGCGTGCGGCCTATACGATTCAGCTTAGGACAACACCAATGCAAATCGGCAACCGCTTTCGCTGCTACCCGACTCCCGCACAGGCTCAAACCCTGCTGCGCTGGATCGGTTGCCAGCGGTTCGTCCAAAACGCCAAGGTCACCGAAGACCGGTACGTTCGACGGTTTACTCGCAAATCGCTCAATATGACCGGACAGTACGCGCCGCTCGACCAACAGGACAGCCACTTCAAAAGCGATGAGCTGACGCCCTGGCTGTCCGAGGTGCCCAGCGTCCTGCTGCGCAACGCGACCGTGTTCTGGAAGCAGGCGTACCGCCGCTTCCTGGCCAAGCTCGGCGGTCGCCCCGTCATTCAAAAGCGCCACGGCATGCAGTCCGCCTGGCTCACATCCGAGTTGTTCGAATTCATTCCGTCTCTGGTCAGCCACGAGACGGGCACGCCCCTTGTCCACCAGCTCAAGATTGGAACGTCCAAGCAACCGATCGGAAGGCTCGCGTTCAAGGCGCACCGGGATTACAAGGTGCCCGCGCCGATCCACATCAGCATGCATGCGGGCCAGTGGCACCTCTCGTTTAACTACGACGATGAGGCGGTAGAACCATCGGACGCAGAGACAAACGCGTGGCTTATGCAGTTCGACAAGCCGGAGTTGCGTGAAATGACCGTGGGCCCGGACCGCGGAGCCTCGATCCCACTTGCCGGCAGCGATGGCCAGCGGTTCGGCTTCACAATGGCCCAACAGAAGAACCTGCTCGCCCAGGAGGAGCACACGAAACGCTGGCAGCGCCGGCAGATAAGGCGCGCACAGGGTAGAAAGAACTGGCTCAGGGCCAAGCACAAGGCCGGCCGCCACCAACGCTACGGGTCCGATGTGCGCCGGGAGTTGACCCACCAGATCAGTCACGCACTGGCGAGCGATCCGCGCTACAAGTTCTTCGTGTTCGAAGCGCTCAAGGTGATCAACATGACCAAAGCGCCCAAGGCGAGGAAAGACGAGAACGGCAGGTGGCTGCGCAACGGCGCCGCGGCCAGGGCCGGACTCAACAAAGCCATCCTCGCCTCGGCCTGGGCCAAGACCAAAGTGTTTACGCAGTACAAGGCTCGCCGCCAAGGCAAGCTGAACTTCGAAGTCCCCGCCCATTACTCTTCGCAGGAGTGTGCCGCTTGCGGCCACGCTCACAAGGACAACCGGAAGTCTCAATCCGGTTTCGTCTGCCTAAGCTGCAAGCACACCGACAACGCCGATCACAACGCAGCTAACGGAATCGCTATGCGCGGCGTGCGGTTCGTGCTCGACGGCCTGTGGGTGAGGAAGAAGGTCAAGCGCAGTGGGATCTTAAAAACAAAGGTTGGGGCGCAAGGCTCCAAACCGGCTGCAGCAATGCTGTCAACGCTTGGGGAGACTGCGGTAATTCGTGGCGGTGGTCACACCGTTACGTCCTGGTCGCTGAACCAAGAAACCCCTGCTACAGCTCTGTCTTAGCGGTGAGAGTCCTCACAGGCAGTCTGCTCGCTCGACGCCGTCTCGTCGGAGACATCAGCACGCACCGCATCGGCACCCGCGAACTCGACATGACCGCGTGGGTCGAAAGCACGTTGGTTCTGCCCCGCGAGGACGGGCTGCGCCCGCTGAGTGTGTTGAACGGCTGGCAGGAACGCACGTCGGTCGCGTTGCCGGCGGCGGTCGCCATGACGGTTCGCCTTCCCGGCGTAGGTGCGCTGACGGTCTTGATGGTCGGCGGCGCGGTGGGGGTCGTGCATGTTTGACCGACAGGCCACGCGATGGATCCGGCCCGCGGTCGACCGGATGGCGCGCCGGCTCCTTGCCATCGGGGTAAGGGCCGATGCGTTGACGGTTACGGGTTTCGCGGTCGGCATCGCGGCCGCGCTGCTGATCGCCGATAGTTTCTACTCTGGGGCGCTGGTTGCGATCCTGATCTCCAGACTGATCGATGCGCTCGACGGCGCCGTCGCGCGCCTCACGATGCCCACCGATCGCGGCGGGTTCCTCGACATCACGCTGGACTTTCTCTTTTACGCGTCGATCCCGCTGGCGTTCGCAGTCGCCGACCCGGCGCGCAACGCGCTGGCGGCGGCGGCGCTACTGGCGGCCTTCATGGGCACCGGGTCCAGCTTCCTGGCGTTTGCCTCCATCGCGGCCAAGCGCGGCATGACGAGCACTGCCTATCCCAACAAGTCGTTCTACTTTCTTGGCGGCTTGACCGAGGCCGGCGAAACGCTGGCATTCTTCATCGCGATGTGCCTCTGGCCGCAATACTTTGCGTGGCTGGCCTGGAGCTTCTGCGGGCTGTGCGTGCTGACGATCGCGATGCGTATTTACTGGGGCTGGCTGGCCTTCGATTGAGCTAGCTTCGCGAAGAAGTCATTGAAGATTGCATCGCGCTGCACTCCATGGCCCTCACGCATCCACGGACGCCCGACGGACGGCACCCAGCGTCGCGCGGCATCGAGCCGTGGCGTGCGCACCAGCGTGCTCGGAACCCATTCAGACCGGATCAGCCAGGCCACGCAGATCAGGTCCCAGATCACCCATGAATACGGCTGGCTCGCGTCGTGCCCCAGGATCGACCAGAGCGGATTATTCGAATACAGCCGATGCAGGGCGTCGCCAATCGCGCCGCGACCCTTCACATAGTGTTCGACTTCGACGGAGGACAGCCGCAGCTGCGCGCCGACGTAAAAACCCGGCAGGTAGACCAGTGGAACGCCGCTGTCGAGGAGCAGCCGACTCGCGGCCGGGTCTTGCTCGAGGTTGAAGGACGTGTTCACATGCGGCGCCGATGTCGGGTAGCCGCTTGTCCACACGACCACGATGCGATCGACGATGTCCGGCGCCAACAGCAGTGCACTGGCAATGTTGGTCACGCATCCCAGCGCGACAACATACAGCGGTTGCTCGGGCTCCGCCGACCGGGCCAGCGCGATGAGGTGGTCGCATGCCGCACTGCGACGCGCCTCGGTGGGCGATTCCAGATACCCGGCGCTACCGCGGTAGACCCGCCCCGCCGACGGCAGCGACAACAGGCTGTACACCCGTTCGATCTCGTCGTAGCTGCGCTCCATTCCGCGATGTGGCGGATCGAAAGGCGCCGCGTTCGACGGCGCTTGCGGCAACGATGCCCGCCGGTGAGCAAATGAAAACGGTACGGCGTACACCGCTTCCACTTCCAGCTCGGCGGGCGAGAGCAGCGCCCAGGCCAGCGCAAACTGATCGTCCACCTCGTTGGCCGTGTCGGTGTCGATGACGATGCGGGGGCGACGGCCCTGCAGCGGCGCTTCGAGCCGCTGCAGGGTCCACGCGTCGGAGTGCGTCGGAAACGTGTTCATGGCGTCATTGGGCCTGTCTTGCACACTCTGATGCAGCGTCTGCACCAAAGCGTGCAACGAACTGCCGATCGATGCGGTCCTTCCAGCGCCAGACCCAGCCGCCTCGCAAGGCCCAGCGGCCCCAAGCGGCCACGGCGCGCTGGTCGCCGGTGCTGATCAGGTAGAGCGCGCGCTGCTGCGGCGTCCATGGTACGGGCGCCTCGCCCCGGCTCAACGCGCGCAGGCTGTGCGCCAACACCGGCCCCGCGCGCACCGCGAAGACGCCGGACTTCGGCCGGGCATCCTGGTACGCCGCCACGTCACCCGCAGCGAGCACGTGGGGATGCAGCATCGTCTGCAAAGTCCGCGCGACGTGGATGAAGCCTGCGGGGTCGGTTGAAAGTCCGGCGGTGGCAGGCCAAGCCGGCGGGGCCGCACCGGTGACGGCGAGACACGCGTCGAAACCGACCGATGCGCCTTGCTCGAAATCGATGCGGTTCGGCACGATGCGCACCGCACGCCGCTCGCCGATCCAGCGAATGCCCCGCTGCGCCAGCAGCCGCGCCAAGTGATGTCGGGCGCTTCCGGCGATGCCTTCAAGCGGCAGGGCGGCCGAGCCGATCAAGGTAATCCTCAGGTGCGACCAGCCGTCGTTCAGCGCCCGGCGATGGATTGCAAGGGCCAGTTCCACACCGGCCGCGCCCGCGCCGAGCACCACCAGTTCGAAGCCTTGGCGTTGCCCCGCGATGCGATCGACCAGACCCGGCCACGCTGCCACGAAGCCCTCGATGGGGCGGATGGGCAGCGCATGGTCGAGAGCGCCTGGAAGATGGCGCAGTGCCGGCTCAGGGCCGGTGTCGATGGAGAGCAGGTCGAAAGGCAGCGTCGACCCGTCGGCGCAGGCGACGGTGTTCGCGGACAGGTCCAGGCCGGTGCAGGCCGTCAGCGTGACGTCGACGCGTCCGCGCTGCGCCAACGCATCGAGCGCGATCGCGCACTCGTCGATCGCATAGCGGCCCTCGACCCAGCCCGGCACCAGGCCGGAATAGATCTGGCGCCTGAAAGGCGTCACCAGGCGCACCTGCCAGCCATCGAGTGGATGCTCGGCCAGGTCCTTCAACACGGCGAGATGCGCGTGGCCACCGCCCAGCAGTACCAGGCGCTTCACGGATTGGCGGCGAAGCGAAGGTCGCTGAACCAGGTATCGACCTTGTCGGACGTGTTGTCGGTGTCGGCGCCGATGCCCACTCCGCTGATGTGCGGCACCGGCCCTTCGAAAGCCTCGGCCCAGTCGCGGCCGACATCGCGCGCATGAGGGCGCCAGCTGCCGGCGTCGCCGTCCTTGCTGTCGAGAACGACCATGCGCACGCGGTCGGTGTACGGATTCCAGCCCGTGGCACCCGCAGGCTGCGCGTGGCCCCAGACATAGCAGAGCGCGGCCGCCGGGATCTCCGCGCCCGAAAGCACGCGCGCCGCCCGGATGCTGAAGCGATCCTTCAGCGAAAGTCGGTCGAGCGGTAGATTGAAAAACACGTAGAGCCGGGCGGCATAGTCGTCGCCTTGTTTGACCCGCAGGTCCGAGCCGGCGAGCGAGCGCGACACCTTCCACTGCCATTGCAGCCAGGGCGTGCGGGCGGGGTCGACATCCAAGCGCGTGACCCACGACGAGGCCGACGAGGCCGAGCGCACGTGCAGCACACGCCGGTTGTTGTCCGTCTCGATGTCGTAGTCGTTGGCACGCTCCACCTTGGGCAGGCGCTGGTGCGACCATCCGGGTGCGATGTTGTCACCGAGCGACGCCGAAGAAAGAAGCGGTACCTGCGATGGGTCTCCCGCATCAGCATGGGCGCCTGTGGCGGCGAGCGAGATCAGCGCCAGGCACTGCCTTCTGTCAATCATGGGTTGGTTGTCCTGTCGTGTTCGTTGCGGATTCAAATGCCTGCAGGCGCTGCAGGTCTGCCGGCGTGTCCACGTCCCACATCATCGGCAGTTCGCGGATGTGCAAGGCCAGCGATTCGGCGCGCTGGCGGGTCTCGGCCATGACACTGGCGGTGCTCCAGGTCATTCCTGCGAAGAGGCCGGGCTGCGGCCGCTGAAGGCCCACCACCACATAGCCGCCGTCCTCGGCGGGTATGAACACCGCGTCCGCGCCGGCCAGCGCATCGGCGGCCGCTCGAAGGTGGTGCGGGCGCAGGGCGGGGCAATCTGTGCCCATGATCAACACCGCTTGCGGGGTGTCAACGGCGGAGTCCGTCGTGGCCGCGTGCAGCATCCGCTCGCCGAGGTCGCCATCGAGCTGGTCGGTGCAGCGGATCCCGGTGGTGCGCTGTAGCGCGCGGAAAAAACGGTGTGTCGCGTCTGGCGCGCACCACAGCACCACCTCGCCGAGCGCCGCCTCCATGGCAACGCGCACCGCATCACGCGTGAACCTTCGCTGCAAGCGGGCCGCAGCATGCGTGCCCAAAGCCGGAATCAGCCGGGTCTTGGCGTAGCCGGCGATCGGGGCCTTGGCAAGAATGGCGATGCGAACGGGCTCGGTCATGGGATCAGGCGCGACGCGACAGGTAGCCGTACTTGAGGGCAAGCGACGCCGGATCGGCACCCAGAAAGTAAGCGGCCCGCAGGTGCCACATCAAGAGCACCGTGCGCCATACCCCGTGCTTTTCCCAGCGCCGCGCCGACGTGGTCACCCGCGCCCGAAGACACACAGGCGGCGCGATGCGTTTGAGCGCGCACGACAGGGCGATGTCTTCCATCAGCGGAATGTCCGGGAAGCCGCCGACACGCTCGAAAGCGTCACGTCGCACGAAGACGGCCTGATCGCCGGTGGCGATGCCACTCCAGCGCGAGCGCCAGTTCATCAACCGCTCGATGCAGCGGAACACGGCGCGCGGGTTGTCGATGCGCACGTCGAAGCGACCCCATGGCGAAGCGCCTCGGAGTGCCTCCAGCACCAGCTTGTCCGCCTGGTCTGGCAGCACGGTGTCAGCGTGCAGGAACAACAGCACCCCGTCGGCGAAGGCGGCCGCACCGGCGTTCATCTGCGCCCCGCGACCGCGCGGTGCGACGAGTGCCGCGTCGGCATGCGTCTGTGCGATGGCCAGGGTCTCGTCGGCGCTGCCGCCATCGACCACCACGACACGGGCACCGCGACTGCGCAACGGGGCCAGCGCGCGCAGTCGCAGTGCAAGCGTGTCCGCCTCATCGAGTACCGGGATGACGATGACCAATGACATGCTCATGATCGAGTGATCGTGCCCGAGCCGCGTCGAGGCTGCGCCTTAGCCGCGCATCAATCACGCCGCCACGCATGAAATCGCGCGACCCACGCCAACAGCCGCTCCGGCGCGTGTGCGCGCTTCCAGTTGCCGGCGACGTACTTGTTGGCTTCGGCCATGGTCGGATAGATGTGGATCGTGCCAAGTATCTTGTTCAGGCCGATCCCGTGTTTCATGGCCAGCACGTATTCGGCGATTAGGTCGCCCGCATGTTCGCCGACGATCGTGACGCCAAGGATGCGGTCCTTACCCGGCACCGTCAGCACCTTGACAAAGCCATGGGCCTCGCCGTCGGCGATCGCGCGGTCGAGATCGTCGATCTGATAGACGGTGACCTCGTGCGGCACCTTCTTTTCGCTGGCCTCCTGCTCGTTCAATCCGACCCGCGCCACTTCCGGCTCGACGAAGGTCGCCCAGGGAATCACCCGGTAGTCCGCGCGGAACTTCTTGAACGGATCGAACAACGCGTTCACCGCCGCATACCAGGCCTGGTGCGCCGCCACGTGGGTGAACTGGTAGGGCCCCGCGACATCGCCGGCCGCGTAGATGTTCGGCAGCGAGGTTTG
>JANXTS010000077.1 GCA_025352265.1 Variovorax sp.
CATCTCGGGTATCGACATGGCCGGCGCCGACGGCTCGACGCCTTTCGTCGAAATGGGTTTCGATTCGTTAACGCTCACGCAGGCCGCCCTCCAGGTCAAGAAGCAGTTCAAGACAAATCTAAGCTTCAGGCAGTTGATGGAGAGCTACCGGACATTCGATTCGTTGGCCGCGTACCTCGACGCCACGCTACCGCCCGATCCGATCGCGACACCGGTTGCGGTCCCTGCTCCCGTCGCAGCCGTTGCGGTGGTGGCGCAGCCCGTGTCCGTCGCCATGACGTACGCCGCGCCGGTTGCGCAAGCATTCACTACCTATGCACCTGTAGCTCCGATCGCCATGGGCTTCGCCACCGGCACGCTGGTCCAGCAGGTCATTGCACAGCAGATGCAATTGATGCAGCAGCAGTTGGCCTTGCTGTCGGTCGCACCGGCAACTGCCGCGCCGGTCGCGATGCCTGCCATGTCGGTAGCGCCCGCCGCAGTGGCACCAGTCGCGGCAGTGGCTCCCGTCGTAGCCATGCCTGCAGTAACCGTCGCATCTGAAACGCCATCGGCCGAGACCGAAGGCACGATGAAGTACGACGTCAAGAAAGCCTTCGGCGCCATCGCCCGCATCCATACGCAATACAAAGAGCCGACCGAGCGCCAGAAAGCACGACTGGCGTCGTTCATCCGCCGCTACACCGAGCGCACCGCCAAGAGCAAGGCCTTCACCGAAGCCAATCGCCCCGTGATGGCCGACCCGCGCGTGGTCAACGGCTTCCGTCCTGCGACCAAGGAAATGGTCTATCAAATCGTGGTCGAGCGTTCCAAGGGCTCGCAGTTCTGGGACATCGATGGCAACCAGTACGTCGACGTGCTGAGCGGCTTCGGCATGAACCTGTTCGGCTGGCAGCCCGACTTCGTGAACGACGCTGTCCGCAAACAACTCGACCTCGGCTACGAAATCGGCCCGCAACATCCGCTGGCTGCCGACGTATCGCGCACCATCTGCGAACTCACCGGCCACGACCGTGCTGCACTGTGCAACACCGGCTCCGAGGCGGTGATGGCGGCCATCCGCATTGCGCGCACCGTGACCGGACGCAACACCGTCGTGCTGTTCACCGGCTCCTACCACGGCACCTTCGATGAAGTGTTGGTGCGTGCGGGGCGCGAAGCCAAGGGCATGCCCGCCGCGCCGGGGATCATGCGCGGCATGTTCGGCGACGTGCGCGTGCTCGACTACGGCACGCCTGAAGCACTCGAGTTCATTCGAGAGAACGCAGACGATCTGGCCGCCGTGCTGGTCGAGCCGGTGCAAAGCAGACGTCCCGACTTCCAGCCGCGCGACTTTCTGCGCGAGGTGCGCGCCATCACCGAAAAATCAAAGACCTGCCTGATCTTCGACGAGGTCATTACCGGCTTTCGTTCGCACCTCGGCGGTTGCCAGGCGATCTTCGGCATCCGCGCCGATCTGGCTTCTTATGGAAAGGTCATCGGCGGCGGCTTCCCGGTCGGCGTGGTCGCCGGCAAGCGCGAGTACATGGACTCGCTCGACGGCGGCGCGTGGCAGTACGGAGACGACTCGATCCCGACAGTGGGCGTTACCTACTTTGCCGGCACCTTCGTGCGCCACCCACTGGCGCTGGCCGCATGCAAGGCATCGCTCGACCACCTGAAGGAAGCGGGTGAAGGCCTGCAGACGCAACTCAACCTGCACACCGCTGCGATGGCCGACGAACTTACGGCCTTCTGCCGCGAAGTCGGTGCGCCGCTCGAGATCCGCTACTTCACCTCGCTCTGGCGCATCAGCTGGCTCGAAGACCATCCGTTCCAGGACTTGATGTTCGCCATGATGCGCAGCCGCGGTGTGCACATCCTCGACAACTTCCCGTGCTTCATGACGACCGCGCACTCGCACGAGGATATCGCTCGCATCAAGTCGGCCTTCAAGGAGTCGGTCGCCGAAATGCAGGAAGCCGAATTTTTGCCGTGCCGCGTGACCGCCGAACCTAGCTTCGATGCCGCCCATCCGCCGGTGCCGAGCGCGCGCCTGGGCCGTGACAAGGACGGCCAGCCCGCCTGGTTCGTGCCGGATCCCGCGGCACAAGGCAAATTCATGAAGATTCAGGCATGAACAGCGCAGTGATGGAAGCACCGGACATGGGAGTCCCACAAGGCTCCGCCGCCGCGGCCGTCGAGTTCGATCCCTTTGCCGGCGGCGCGATCGAGCAGATCGTCTCGACCACTGAAGCGCAGCGCGAAGTGTGGCTCGGCGACAAGTTGTGTCAGCAAGCCTCTCTGGCGTACAACGAAGCCGTCAAGTTGCGCCTGCGCGGCGTCCTCGACACGCGCGCACTTGCTGCGACGCTCGACAGCCTGATCGCTCGCCACGACTCGCTGCGCGCAACGGTCTCTCCCGACGGCACGCAACTGATGATCGGCGAGGCAGCGCCGCTCTCGCTAACCGAGCACGACCTGGCACACCTGGACGCGAAGGCGCAGGCCAAGTCGCTCGACGAAGGTTGCGTTGCCGCTGTGACGGAGCCGTTCTCGCTCGAAGAAGGTCCACTGTTCCGCGCCGCGCTGTACCGGCTTTCTCCGTTGGACAACGTGCTCCTGATGACCGCGCACCATGCGGTGTGCGACGGCTGGTCATGGGGCGTGGTCACCGAAGAACTCGGCCAGTTGTACGCCGAACAAATCGGCGAAGGTCCGGCCCTCGAACCTGCAGCGCAATACGCCGAATACGCCATGTGGGAAGCGGCAGAAACATCTAGCCGTGCCATGCAGGACCACGTGGACTACTGGCTCTCACGCTTCGGTGGCAGCACGCTGCCGGTGCTCGAATTGCCTGTCGACCATCCCCGTGCCGCGGTGCGCAGCTTCACCTCGCAGCGCATCGACCACCTGCTGGACCGCGAACTGGTCGATGCCTTGCGCAAAGTCGGCGCCGCTTCGGGAACCAGTCTTTTTGCGACGATGTTCGGTGCGTTCGCGACCTTGCTGCATCGGCTGACCGAGCAAGACGATCTGGTCATCGGCATTGCCGCTGCGGGCCAGATGGCGGCCGACATGCCAACGCTGGTGGGCCACTGCGTCAACCTGTTGCCCATGCGCGTGGCGGTCGATGGCCAGCTGCCGTTCCACGCGCTCGTGCGCCAGTCGGGCACCGCGTTGCTGGACGCTTTCGAGCACCAATCCCTCACCTACGGCACCTTGCTGAAAAAACTTCCGGTGCCGCGCGACCCGAGTCGGCTGCCGCTGGTCAACGTACTCTTCAACGTCGACCGCGACGCAGCGCCTGGCAAGGGCACTTTCCCTGGCCTCGAAGCGCACGCGAGCACTGTGGCGCGCCGCTTCGAGAACTTCGAACTGTTCCTGAACGTGACGCCCGTAGCCGGCGGCATGCAGGTAGAGACCCAATACAACGCCGACCTGTTCGACGAACAGACCGTGCGCCGCTGGCTTGCCATGTACGAGTGCCTGATGCGCTCGGCCGTGCAGGATCCGTCGCAAGTCCTGACCCGCATGAACATGTTGCCAGCGACCGAAGCCGCCGTGCTGCGCGCGCTGCAGCCCGCCGCGACGCCGGTGTCGGGTCCACAGCTCATGCATGCCGGCTTCGTCACGCAAGCCGCCCAACAGCCAACACGCGCCGCATTGCGGGCCGGTGTCACGCAATGGAGCTATGCCGAACTGGATCAACGCTCGAACCGCATGGCGCACGCGCTGCGGGCGCGTGGCGTGCAGCGCGGCCAGCATGTCGGTCTGTGCCTGAACCGCAGCGCCGACATGGTTGTCGCGATGCTGGCCATCCTGAAGTCGGGCGCCACCTACATCCCGCTAGATCCGGAATTCCCGAAGGCGCGCCTCGACTACTACGCCGAAGACGCCAAGCTGGCGCTGCTGGTAACCGACTCGCAAACCGAAGCCGCACCGCGCGAGTGGCACGCCGATGCGGCCGATCGCCTTTTCGAAATCGACAGCGACACCTCGTGGCTCGACCTGCCGGGCGAGTCGCTAGCGCCGAGCGCCAAAGACGCCTTGCCAGAAGACCCGGCCTACGTGATCTACACGTCAGGCTCCACCGGCAAGCCGAAGGGCGTCTGCGTGCCGCACGGCGCGGTCGCCAACTTTTTGCAGAGCATGCGGCGTGAGCCCTCGATCACCGCGGACGACAAGCTTGCCGCCGTGACGACGCTGTCTTTCGACATCGCCGTGCTCGAACTCATGCTCCCGCTGATCGCGGGTGCCGAAGTCGTGATGGTGCCGCGCGAAACCGCAATGGACGGCAACGCGCTGGCCGCGTTGCTCGACGCTACCGGCGCGACCATGATGCAAGCCACGCCCGGCATGTGGCGTCTGTTGGTCGACGCGCAATGGCAAGGCCCCCGGGGCTTCCGCGCGCTGGTCGGCGGCGAAAGCCTGCCGGCAGACCTCGCTCAGGAAATGCTGCTGCGTTGCGGCGAAGTCTGGAATATGTATGGCCCGACCGAGACCACCGTGTGGTCGACGCTCTGGCGCGTGACCGCGGCCGGCCTGGCAGACCGCAGCGTGTCGATCGGCAAGCCGATCGCCAACACCACCGTATGGATCGTCGATGCGCAAGGCCAGCCCTGTCCCGTCGGCATCCCCGGTGAGATCTGCATCGGTGGCAAGGGCGTGACGCTCGGCTACCTGGACCGGCCCGAACTCACCGCCGAGAAGTTCGTCTCCGATCTGCTCGGCGGTACTGAAGGCACGATGTACCGAACCGGCGACCGCGGCCGCTGGCGTAACGACGGCCTGCTCGAACACATGGGTCGCTTCGACTTTCAGGTGAAAGTCCGTGGCTATCGCATCGAACTCGGCGAAATCGAAGCCCGCTGTGACGAAGCCACCGGTGTCGCGCGCAGCGTTGTCATCACGCGCGAAGACCAGCCTGGCGATGTGCGGCTGGTGGCTTACCTGGCACCATCGCCCGGCGCTTCGGTCGACCTGGTCGAACTGGATCGCCACCTACGTGCCCGCCTGCCGCAATACATGGTGCCGCAGCACGTGGTCGTGCTCGACATCCTGCCGCTGTTACCCAATGGCAAGGTCGATCGCAAGGCGCTTCCGAAACCCGAAGCACCACAACACGGCGCAGCACAACGCGTGGCACCGCGCAGCGAAGGTGAACGCCGTGTGCTCGAAGTGATGGAAAAGGTCTTGAACCTGCCGGGCCTCGGCATTCGCGACGACTTCTTCGCGTTGGGTGGCCATTCGCTGCTCGCTGCACGACTGGCAACCCTGCTCAGCCGCGAGTTCGACATCACGATTCCGCTGCGCACGCTGTTCGAAGCGCCGACGGCCGAACGGCTGAACGAAGCGGTCGAAGCCATCGTCAGTTCGGGCTCGCCGCGCCGTGAACCCATCGTTCACGTCGAAGGCCGCCGCAGCGCACCACTGACACCGATGCAGGAGCGCATCCGGTTCATCGAAGAGATGCATCCGGGCCGTCCTGTCTACAACGCACCGTCGGCGCACCGCTTCGGTGGCGCGCTCGATGTGGGTCGCTTCAAGGCAGCGCTCGGCGAGATCATTCGCCGCCAGCCCGCAATGCGCACACAGATGGGCGTCGACGCCGAAACCAGCGCGCCGGTCGAAATCATCATCGACGACATCGGCTACGAGTTGCCGGTGATTGACCTGGGTGCCATTCCGGCTGAGCAGCGTGAGGCCGAGCTAACCGCACGCCTGCAGGAAGTGGCCGACAGGCCAATGGACATCCACCGTGCCCCGCTCTTCAACGCAGCTTTATACAAGCTGGCGGACGACGATCATGTGTTCGTATTCGTGCCGCACCACCTGATCTGGGACGGCTGGTCTTTCGACATCCTGCAGGCAGAACTGAACGCGATCTACGGCGCGATGGTGAAGGGCGTTCCACACACCCTGCCACCTGTGCCGATCACCCACGGCGACTACGCCGACTGGTATGCGCAGTGGCTGCAGCAACCCGATTTCCATGCGCACTTGCGCTACTGGAAGCAACGCTTTGCGAACGCGCCGTTGCCCAAGGCACCACGTACCGACATGCCACGCAAGGCTGGCATGAGTGGCGAAGGTGGCACGCACTGGATCAAGGTCGACAAGGCGCTGACATCGGGCCTGCGCGACGTCGGTCGCAGCAAGGACGTGACCCTGAGCATGCTCACGCTCGGTGTTTACGTGCTGATGATGAGCGACGTGATCGACACGCGTTCCATCGTCATCGCGACGCCGGTGCGAGGCCGCGAAGCGCCCGAAACCGAATCGGTGATGGGCTTCTTCAACAACACGCTACCGCTGTCGTTCCAGATCGATCGATCGTTGCCTTTCGGCGATTTCATGCGCTACATCAAGCAGGAATTGCTGTCGGTCATGAACCATCAGGAGGTGCCATTCGAACGCCTCGTGACCGAACCGGAATTTGCCGAACGCGCGCAACGCGTCGGGTTATACCAGGGGCTCTTCTCATTTCAAGATGCACGCGACCGCCCTCGCGAAATGGGTGGCCTGGCCTATCGCCAAATGCACCTGCTGCAGCGCGGCGCCACCGACGACCTCGGCATGTGGCTGATGGACAAAGGGGATTGCCTCGAAGGCGCGATCGTCTACAACGCCGACGTGTACCGCCACGAGACCGGGGCAGCTTTCAACGAACGCTATGCCGAACTCCTGCGCCGCGTCTCGGAACACCCCGACAGCACGCTGGAGGCTTTGACTTCGTCCGAGGATTCGCCCAGTGCGACTTACCTGAGCCGGCTGGCGCCGAGCAACGCCACCGCGATGATCGCCGACGCCCAGCGCGCCGCCGAATCGCGTGCTCGTCCTGCCCCCGACCTGCTGCTGCCCGAACAGGCGCATCTGGCGCAAGTGTGGGCCAGCGCACTCGGCATCGACGTCAACGACATTCGCGCCAGCGACACATTCTTCGACCTGGGTGGTGATTCACTGCTCGCGATGCGCGTCATCCAGCAGGCTGAAAAAGTCATGGGCTTTCGCATCGAGCCGCGCCGATATGTCTTCGAGAATCTCGGACAACTGGCCGTGACCGCATCGGGCACCGCGCTCGATTCGGTGCCTACGGCGTCGAATCACGACGAGCCCAAACTCGGCCTCTTGGGCCGCGTCTTCAGCGGCTGGTCCCGCAGACGTTGAAGCACATGACCATCGTACAGCTCCCATCGATTGCGGGGTGCCGACTGTGGCACATCGACCTCGACGCTTCCACTGCAGCGGACGCAAGCGACTGCCTGTCGGAGGACGAGAGCGCTCGTGCCGTGCGCTTCGTTTTCGAGCGCGACCGTCGCCGATACGTGGCAGCGCATGTTGCGCTGCGCGAGACGTTGTCGACGGTGACGGGCTCGTCCGCGGCAGAGTTGACATTCGATGTCGGCGCGTTCGGCAAGCCATCGCTCGCTGCGCCGTCGACGCTTCGCTTCAACCTCAGCCACAGCGCGGGAGCGGGGCTCATAGCGATCAGCGACAGTGGGAATGGCAGCGACAGTGGCAGCTCTCCAGAGATCGGCGTCGACGTCGAGGCGCTGCGACCCTTGTCGTATTCGGCCGCGCTGGCGGCGGAATACCTCACTGTCGCCGAGCAGCAGGGCCTAGCTGCCACGGCGCCGCCTGATCGCGACCTCGCCTTCCTCACGTGCTGGACGCGTAAGGAAGCCTGCGTGAAAGCGCTCGGCCTTGGCCTGAGTATCGACACCCGTTCGTTCGAAGTGGGTGTGACTCCTGAAACTAGAACGGTCGTCATGGAGGTCGTCGGGCGAATCGAGATGCTGCAGGTGCACTCGTTCCGGCATGGCCGCGACCTCGTCTGCTCGTTGGCTAAAGTGCTCAACGAAACGACGTGCGCTATTTCTTCATCCACTTCATCCACTTCATCGATCGAAAGGGAGTTCGCGTGATCCCCTTGCTCTTCGGGCAACCGTCACGACAGCTTTTCGGGCTTTATCACACCCCCGAGAAAAACAGTGACCTGGCCGTCCTCATCTGCCCGCCTTTCGGGCAGGAAGCCATTCGAAGCCACCGCTTCTTTCGCGTGCTGTCGGACCGACTGGCACGCGGCGGTGCCGCCGTGTTGCGCTTCGACCTCTACGGCAGCGGCGACTCCGGCGGAGTCGACCTCGACGGTGACTTCGAGGGCTGGTGGCGAGACATCTGCACTGCGCACGACGAACTGCGGCGACATGCAACCGGCCGACGCGTGGTCTGGCTCGGTTCCCGAATGGGCGCGACGCTCGCGGCAATGGCCGACCGAAGTGGTCGTTGCGACCCCGACCGACTCGTCCTATGGGACCCGATCTTCGACGGACCCCGCTATATGGAGAGCCTGCGGGTGGCGCATGTCGAAGCGCTCGAGCGCTCGTACTTCATGCCCGACCGCGCGTGGCGCCGTCGTCTCGAGACCGAAGCCGAGGCCTACACCGACGAAGTGCTCGGTGTCGCCATATCACCTGAATTGCGCCAGCAGTTCCGTTCGCTCGTACCGGAGGCAATCAAAGCGCCGACGCACCGCACGGTGATTCTGGCCAATCCAGACGACCACACCGCGAACAAGTGGGCGCAATCAGCAATTGCAAGAAATGCGCCCTTGCGCTTGTCTGCCTTCCGTCACTCCATGGACTGGACCACTGATCCGCACGCCGAGAACCCTGTGGTTCCCGGTGAAGCCGTTCAACGTTTACTGGCAGAAATAAATGAATGAGATCAAAGAATTCCCTGTTCTCTTCGGCAGCGACGGCTCGTTGCTTGGGATGATTGCGGTGCCGATCGAAGGGCCCGTCCAGCCGGTCGCCTGCATCTTCTACAACATGGGCGGCAACCATCGCGTGGGGCCGCGGCGGATCAATGTCAAGCTGGCGCGCCAACTGGCGGAGGCTGGCGTCAGCAGCATTCGTTTCGACCTTGCCGGATTAGGCGACAGCGGCCCGGTAACCGGTTCCAAAACATTCATGGCGCAAGCCATCCTCGACGTCCAGGCGGCCATGGACCAGATCCAGGAATCGCTTGGCGTCCGGCGCTTTATTTTGATGGGCTTGTGTTCGGGTGCGCCTAGTTCGCTCGAAGCTACCGTCGCCGATCCGCGCGTGGTGGGGCTGCTCCAATTCGACGGCTATGCGTTTCCGGGGCGTCGTACACGTTGGGAACGCGCACTGCGCCGCGCACTGGCGGTGCCAACCAATCCGATCATGATTTTGAAGACGGTGCGCTGGATCAAGCGCAAGCTGGCCGGACCCGGCGCAATCGAAGGCGAAATCTTCACCACGGGCACGCTCGAAGACAAAGCAAAGGTGTTCGTCCACTGCATGAATATCGTGGCCGAGCGCAACATTCCAACGCTGCTGCTGTACACGGGTACCCTGAACTCGGTCGATCGGCATCTGGACCAGCTCGGCCCCTTTGCCAACGAGAAATTCGCCAAGCACGTCGAGTACGTTTTCATCAGCGAGATGGACCACAGCCTGACCACGCAGGCCACGCAGCGAATGTTTCTCAAAGTCGTGGGCGACTGGACCATGCGCGCCGTGCACGGCCTGACTTCAACGGCGGTAAGGCCGGTAGCAAAGTCAGAGTCGAACCCCAACGGTTTCGGCGCACTCACCGCGATACCGAACGCACAGTGCAAGGCGTCGCGCGCGATGGCGACAAGCCTCTAACGTCGCTGGCCGCAAGTCAGGTCACCGAGCCGGGCGCTGGCTTGACAACGGTCTCGCCCGGCAAGGTCTGCATCGGGCCGGTGCCGCTGTAACGGTCGAGCGCCAGGTAGATTGCCGGCGTGATGTAGAGCGTAATCACCTGCGAGAACAGCAGCCCACCGACCACCGCGACGCCCAGCGGCTGACGCAGTTCAGCGCCGGCGCCGAGCCCGAGCGCCAAAGGCAGTGCGCCCATCAAGGCGGCCAGCGTCGTCATCAAAATCGGTCGAAAACGCAAGCGACATGCTGCGCGAATCGCATCGACCGGCGCCATGCCTTCGTTGCGTTGCGCGTCGAGTGCGAAGTCGATCATCATGATGGCGTTCTTCTTCACGATGCCGATCAACAGCAGGATCCCGATAGTCGCGATCAGCGTGAGGTCGAAGCCGAACAGCTTGAGCGACAGCAAGGCACCGACGGCCGCTGAAGGCAGGCCGGCCAGGATCGTCAGCGGATGGATGTAGCTCTCGTACAGCACGCCCAGCAGCACGTAGATCACCAGCACTGCCAGGATGAGCAGCACCGCTTGGCTCGACTGCGAGCTCTGGAACACAGCTGCATCGCCACCGTAGCTGGTGATGATCGAGGGCGGCATTTTGATCTCCGCGGTGAATCGATCGATTTTGTTGGTGGCATCGCCGAGCGGTACGTTGGGCGCCAGATTGAAAGACACTGTCACCGCCTGCAGCTGACCCTGGTGGTTGATCGAGGTGGGCCCGACCGTGCGCTTGACCGTCGAGAACGCCGACAGCGGCACCAGCTGCCCGGCCCGGTTGCGCACCGAGAGGCGCGACATGTCGTCTTCGAACTGGCGATCGTCGTCGGAGGCCGACAGGATGACCTGGTAGGTGTTGCTGGCGCTGTAGATGCTGCCGATCTGCCGGTCGCCGTACGCGTTGTAGAGGGCAGTGCGTAAATCGCCGACCGACACGCCGAGCACGCCTGCCTTGTCGCGATCGATATCGAGTGTGGCCTGCAGGCCGCGGTTCTGCAAATCGCTCGTCACGTCACGAAAAGCCGCATCGCTGCGCATGCGCTCCATCAGCTTGTTGGCCCATTCGCTCATCTCGCCGGCGCTCACGCTTTGCAGCGTGTACTGGAACCGCGCCTTGCTCTGACGCCCGCCCAGTTGCAGGTTTTGCACCGGCCGCATGTAGACCGCGACGCCGGGAATCTCACGGAAGCGCTTACGCAACGATTCGAGCACTTGCGCCATGGGCGGGCGCTCGCTGCGAGCCTTGAGCACGGCGAACAATCGACCGGAATTCTGCGTAGCCGTCGGGCCACCGACGCCGACAAACGAGTTGACGTAGTCGACGCTCGGATCTTTGCCCAGCGCCTCGGCCACACGGTCTTGCAACACCTTCATAGCGGTGAAGGAGATGTCTTCCGAAGCCTCGGTGGTGATCTGGATCTGACCGATGTCCTCTTCAGGAAAGAAGCCTTTGGGGATCGTCACGAACATCCACGCGGTCAGCACGAAGGTCAGCGCTGCAATGCCAAGCATCACCGGGCGATGCAGCAAGGTCCAGTCGAGGGTGCGCATGTAATTGCTGTGCACCCACTGGTAACCGCGCTCGAAGCCACGGCCAATGGCCGTGCCGGGTTCGGGGTGTTGCTCTTCATAATTGAGCACGCCTTCTTTGACTGCCACCTGTTTCAGCAGCCGACTCGCAAGCATAGGCACCAGCGTGAGCGACACGACGGCAGACACCAGAACGGCGAGCGCCACCACGACGGCAAACTCGTGAAACAGCAAGCCGATGACGCCCGGCATGAAGAACACCGGGATGAACACCGCCACCAGCGAGATCGAAATCGAAACAATGGTGAAGCCGACCTCTCGCGCGCCGCGCAAGGCGGCCGCGTAAGGCTCCATGCCCTTCTCGACGTACCGCATGATGTTTTCGAGCACCACGATGGCGTCGTCGACCACCAAACCGACCGCCAGGGTGATGCCGAGCAACGAGACGTTGTCCAGGCTGTAGCCAAAGGCGTAAAGCAGCGCGACCGCGGCGATCAGCGAGATCGGAATCGTCGCTGCCGGAATCAACGTGGCGACGATGCGGTGCAAGAACAAGAAGATGACCAGCACCACCAGCAAGATCGTGCCGATGAGCGTGAGCTGGACGTCGTGCACGGCCTCGCGAATCGACAGCGAGCGGTCGTTGACGAGGTTGATTTCGACCGACTGCGGCAGCTCTGCCCTGAAGCGCGGCATCAGCGCGCGCACCGCGTCGACCACCTGCACGGTGTTGGCGTTCGGCTGGCGTTGTACCGCGAGCGAGATCGAACTCTGGCCGTTGAAGCTGCTCGCCGTCTTGACCGACTCGAAGCTGTCTTCAATGGTGGCCACTTCGTCGAGCCGCACCGGTGCGCCGTCACGTTGGCCGACGATCAGCTTGGAAAAGTCGGCCGCCTTCATGAGCTGCTGATTGGCCTGGATGGTCAGCGTCTGGCGCGGGCCGTCGAGCACGCCGACGGGCGTGTTGGCGTTGGCCGAGTTCACGGCCTTGGCCAGCTCGTCGAGCGTGATGTTGCGGGCGTTGAGCAGATTCGCGTCCGCCTTGATGCGCACCGCGAACGCCTTGCGGCCGTACACGCCGACCTGCGCCACGCCGTCGATGGTCGAGAGCGTGGGCGAGATCAGGTTCTCGGCGTAGTCGTTGAGTTCGGCCGGGTTCATCGACGGCGAAACCAGCGCGATGAACAGCACCGGGGCGTCGGCCGGATTCACTTTGCGGTACGACGGCAACTGCGTGAGCTCGATCGGCAACTGCCGCTGCGCGCGCAACAGCGCAGCCTGCACGTCCACCGCCGCAGCGTCTATGTCACGGGAACTGACGAATTCGAGGGTGAGCGAGGTTACGCCCTGCGTGTTGACCGAGCTGATGGTCTGCAGGCCCGGAATGGTCGAGAACTGCTTTTCGAGCGGCAAGGCGACCGACGACGCCATGGTGTCGGGGCTTGCCCCCGGTAACTGGGCCGACACGTTGATGACCGGCGTGTTGTAGCTGGGCAGCGCCGCGACCGGGATGTTGAGGTACGCGAAGATACCGATGATGACCACCGCGGCCGACAGCAGCACCGTCATCGCCGGCCTGCGGATGCACAGCTCGGAAATATTCATGCGCGCTCCCGCGCCTTGGGATCGACTTGTGCGGGTGACAGCGCAGCCGGCGATGCCGAGCCGGAAGACGCGGGCGATGACGTATCGGGTGCCTTGCCAGGCGACCGGCCCGGCGCACCGGCGGGTGCAGCCGCTCCTTCGATGCGCACCTTGCCACCCGGTCGCACGTTCTGTTTGCCTTCAATCACGACCATTTCGCCCGGCTCGACGCCACGCACCACGACCTGCGTACCGAAGGTGTAGATGGTCTGCACCTTGCGCCGCGCGGCCGTCTGATCCGCGTTAACGACATACAGCGCATTGCCCTCGGCCAGCATCATGATGGCCGCGGCGGGGACGACTGTCACATCGGGAAGGGTGCGCACGATCACGCGCGTTTCAACGAACTGCCCGGGCCACAGGCTCTGGTCGGCATTGTCAAAAACAGCCTTGGCGCGCACGGTGCCGATGAGCGGATCGACCGTGTTGTCGACGAAGCTGAGCGCACCGACAAGCGGCTCTTTGCGCCCCTTCGAAACGGCCTCGACCCGCGTCTTCAGGCGCGCTGCAGCGAGCAGATCCTGCAGTTGCCCTTCAGGCACCGGGAAGCTCACCGCGATCGGGTCGAGCTGCGTGATCGTCACCAGCGTACCTGCCGGCTGCACCAGCGTGCCAGGATAGATATTGACAGCGCCGATGCGTCCGGCGATGGGCGCCCGCAACGTGGAATAGCCGAGCGCGACCTGCGCCGATTGAACTGCGGCGCGATCGGCCGCGACCGCTGCGCTTTGCGCTTCGAGCTGAGACAACGTCGAATCGGCCGCGCTTTTGGCGATGAAGTTCTGCGCCACCAGCTCCTGGCTGCGTTTGTACTGGCGCACCAGGTCAGCCTGCGTCGCCTCGTCTTTCTGCTGCTGGGCGCGGGCCTTGGCAAGGTTGGCCTGATCGGGGCGCTGGTCGAGCGTAAAGAGCAACTGGCCGGCTTTGACGAACTGGCCCTCCTTGACGTGGACTTCGCTCACGGTGTTGGTGACCTGCGGCCGCAAGTCCACGCTGTTCAGCGAGACCACGCTGCCGTTGACCTGCACCGTCACCGGCACCGTTTGCTTCTGGGCGGCAGCGACCGTGACCAGTGCTGGTGCGCCAGCACCCGGTACGCTGGCGGCCGCAGTCTTCGCGGCGGTATCGCGAGAATGCGAGCCCGACCACCACCACGCAGCACCTGCAACGGCAACGACGAGCACACCGGTCAGGGCGCGGGATGCATTCTTCTTCATGAGGGCGTTTTCATAGGGTCGAAAAGGTAGCGTCGGATGCCGTTGGAGTGGCACCTGCTATTGGAGCAGCGGCCCGGTAAAGCGTCCACAAAAGGTTTCTTTATAAGTCTGGCGAAATGTGAACCAGCGCACGGACGTGAGTGCCGCCCACGGCAGCACGCAATATCAGCGCCGCTAGAATCAACGCTTCCCACAGCCTCTGGATGTACCCCATGAAACGCTGCAAAAACTCTCCATACGCTCACATTTTGATAGCGCTCTGTGCGCTGCTGACGCCAGTCGTGGCCGTCTTTACCGTCGACGCGCATGCGCAGGCAGTGCCGGTGCCGCAGACCCAGTTCGAAGCCCAAGCCGGCGGCCGCAACTTCCCGACCGGCACGCTGCGCGGCAAATTCATGGTGCTGAATCCACCCGAGATCAAGCTCGACGGTGACCTCGAACGCATGTCACCGGGCGCGCGCATCCGCAGCGCGCAGAACATGATGGTCATGCCGGCAGCGATCATTGGCCAAAACCTCCTTGTCAATTACACGCGCGACCCCTCCAACCTGGTGTCGCAGGTTTGGATCCTGACACCCGACGAAGCCAGCGCCGAGCGCGAATCGGCTGAAAAGCCCTTCCTGAATTTCTGGCCCTTCGTGGCCAACAGCGGCCCACGCGACGACGGCAAGACGCCGTTCGATCAATTGCCCAAGTACGGCGAATAACGCCGGCAAACGAAGCCGCGCTTTCCGCGCCGCCCCACTGCTGAACGTGGGCCGCCCACCGTGCGGCGTACTTCAGCCCTCACCCGCATCCAGCTTCCCGCCCTCGAAGGCGGTCGCATCGAGCATTCCATGTCCAAAAAAGTCTTTATAAAAACCTTCGGCTGCCAGATGAACGAGTACGACTCGGACAAAATGGTCGACGTGCTGCATGCCGCCGAGGGCTACGAGCAAACGCAGGATGTCGACGAGGCGGACCTCATCCTTTTCAACACCTGTTCGGTGCGCGAGAAGGCGCAAGAAAAGGTCTTCAGCGATCTCGGCCGCGTGAAACACCTGAAGGCCAAGGGCGTGAAGATCGGCGTCGGCGGTTGCGTGGCAAGCCAGGAAGGCGAAGCCATCATTGCGCGTGCGCCCTATGTCGACATCGTCTTCGGGCCGCAGACCCTGCACCGCCTGCCCGAGTTGTTGAACCAGCGCGCCGTGCAAGGTCGGCCGCAAGTAGACATCAGTTTTCCCGAGATTGAAAAGTTCGACCATCTGCCGCCAGCGCGGGTCGACGGGGTGACCGCCTTCGTCTCGATCATGGAAGGTTGCTCCAAATACTGCAGCTACTGCGTGGTGCCTTACACCCGTGGCGAGGAAGTGAACAGACCTCTCGACGACGTACTGGTCGAGGTCGCCGGCCTGGCCGACCAGGGCGTGCGCGAGGTCACGCTACTGGGACAGAACGTCAATGCCTACCGCGGCAGGATGGGCGACACCAGCGAGATCGCCGACTTCGCGCTGCTGATCGAGTACATCGCCGAGATTCCCGGCATCGAGCGCATCCGCTACATGACGAGTCATCCGAACGAGTTCACGCCGCGGCTGATCGAGGCCTACGCGAAGGTGCCGAAGCTGGTTTCGCACCTGCACCTGCCGGTGCAGCACGGCAGCGACCGCATCCTGATGGCCATGAAGCGTGGCTACACGGCAATGGAATACAAGAGCACGGTGCGTAAGCTGCGCGCGATCCGCCCCGAGCTGGCGTTGAGCAGCGACTTCATCGTCGGCTTTCCGGGTGAGACAGAAGACGACTTCGCCAAGACCATGAAGCTGATCGAAGACTGCCGGTTCGACGCGAGCTTCAGCTTCATCTTCAGTCCGCGGCCCGGCACGCCGGCAGCGCAGTTGGACGACGATACGCCGCACGCGGTCAAGCTGGCGCGGCTGCAAGCGCTGCAGGCAGTTATCGACGGCAACGTGCGGCGCTTCGGTGAAGCGCTGGTGGGCAGCACGCAGCGCGTGCTGGTCGAAGGCACTTCGCGCAAGGATGCGAACGAGCTGATGGGGCGCACCGAGTGCAATCGGGTCGTCAATTTCGAGGCGCCGCCGCGGAGTCAACAGATGCCCAAGCTACTTGTCGGCCAGATGATCGATCTGACCATCACCCGCTCGCTGGCCTACACGCTGCGCGGTGAGGTAGCGACGCGTGAATCGATGTCGACGTCGGCCCACGTCGCCCACGCTGCCTGATGGCGAAGTTGCCATCGGCACGGGGCTCGTTTCAGCAGCTGCTGCTCTTTGCCTTTTTGCTGATCACCGCCTTGCTGGTGGGCGTGGCAGTGCGCTCGGTGTTTCAGTACGACTTGCTGATGACGCAGAGCCGCGACGCCGCAGAGCGTGCCGTCACGCTGTCAGGGGCCGCCCAGTCGCTGGCCGAGCGCAGCGCAGCGATGGAGCGTGCAGGCCGGCAGTCGCTGGTGCTGAACGACACAGTGCTGCGGCGCCGCTTCACCGACGCCGAGCACGACGCCAAAGGCGCGCTCGACAAGCTGGTGCAGAACGACCTTGGCGCACCCGCTGCCGATGCGTGGCGCCAGCAACTGCGCGTCATCGACGACCTCATGAACGGCAGCCCGGACAGCGCACTCACACGCGAGAGCTCGATGGCTGTGCAGTTCCGCGATCTCGACGCGCTCAATACCAACATCGCGCAGCAGGCGCAGTTGCTGATCGAAACGCAAAATGGCGCGCTCGCGACGCGCATCGAAAACGCCCGCAAGCGGCTGATGCGACAGGTCATCGCCGCGAGCGTGCTGGCGGTGACGCTGGCACTGGCATTTGGCGTGTGGCTGGCGCGACCGTTCAAGCGGCTCGAACGCGCCATCGTCGGACTCGGGGAAAACCGGCTCGACGTGCCGATCGACATTCGCGGGCCGGCCGACGTGCGCCGCGTCTCGCAGCAGCTCGAGTGGCTGAGATTGCGGCTGACCGAACTCGACGCCGACAAGGCACGCTTCCTGCGCCACGTTTCGCACGAGCTCAAGACGCCGCTCGCCGCTTTGCGCGAAGGCGTGTCTTTGCTGGAAGACGGCGTGACTGGCGCGCTCAATCCGGCGCAGCGTGAAGTCGCGCAAATCCTGCAACAAAACACAGTGGCTTTGCAAGGGCAGATCGAAGCCCTGCTCCGATTCAACGCGGCCGCGTTCGAGGCGCGCGAACTGCGGCGTGAACGCACTGCTCTGCTGCCATTGATCGAAGAGCAGATCGACTCGCAGCGCCTGCAGTGGCAGGGCCAGGGCCTCACGGTACGCGCGAGCGGCGAGCCGCTCATGATCACTGTCGACCCGGTCAAACTGGGCACCGCCATCGCCAATTTACTGTCGAACGCCATACGGTATTCGAGCCGTGGCGGCACCATAGCCATCGAAGTGTCGAGTACACCAGAGGCAGCGCGGATCGACATCGGCGACGCCGGCCCCGGCATCGCGCCGGGCGATCGCGACCGCGTGTTCGAGCCTTTTTTCCGGGGCGAGCGTCAACCTGAGCACGCGGTGAAGGGAACGGGCATCGGACTTTCGATCGTGCAGGAGTACATTGCAGCTCATGGCGGTCGCGTGTCGTTGCTGCCCGACGGCCCCGGCGCCCGCTTTCGCATCGAGCTGCCGCTGACCGTCTGACGCCACGCCGGTATTCACCCGTACCTTCACGTTCGTACTTCACACCTTGCATTCCGTTTTGTACGTCTCCACGCGCCGTCTCCAGACCATGTCTTTTTCGATCGTCCGCAGGTCATTCGCCGCTTTGACGGTGACCCTGACGCTGGTCACGCCGTTGTGGCTAGCGGGCTGTACCGTCCTGCCGAAGCAGCCTGCGCTCGAAGCAAGCGTCAGCCCTCCGCCGCATGCCACGTTGCCGCCGTCACCACCGGCCGTGCTGCCAGTCGAGGTCGAACCGACGCCGCCAGCAACGCAGCCCGCCTCGATCTTCACGCTCATGACGCAAGGCCCGGTCGCCGCGATGTTGCAGTACGGCGAAAAGGTACGTGGCATGAGCGGCGGCGAGTTGTCGACCGAACTGCAACGCATCGGCGATCCGGGCGATTCGCCCTCCACCCAAATGCAGACCGCGTTATTGCTAGCGCAGACACGCGCCCCGGCTGACCTCGCACGCGCTTTGGGCTTGCTGCAGCGTGTGTCGACAAGCAGCGCACCGGACGCAAAACCTTTTCAGCCGCTCGCCCGCACCTTGGCGGCGCGCTACAACGAGCAGCGTCGCGTCGAAGACGATCGCGACCGCCAGGTCGCGCAGCTGCGCGACGCCCAGCGCCGCATCGAACAACTCAACGATCGCATCGAGGCGCTACGCGCCATCGAACGCAGCTTTTCGCGGCCCGCCGCCACCACGCCAAACGGTGCCGGCACGCCTGCCGGCATTGCTGCACCTGCCGTCAACTCCGGTAACGGCGCCAAGCCCGGGCCCTGATCGCTATTGACCATGCAGACTGCAACCGAATGACACCATGACCGAAGCGCCCCCCGCCAAGCCGACCGGCGCCAAGCTGCTGGTGGTCGACGATGACCCGGACATGCTGCGGTTGCTGTCGATGCGGCTGGCCTCATCGAATTATCAGGTGACAGCGGTGACGTCTGCCGAATCAGCGCTGACGCAACTTGAAATCGAACACCCGCAATTGGTGCTGAGCGACGTGCGCTTGCCCGGACGCGACGGCCTGGCCCTGTTCGACGAGATTCGTAAGCGCCATCCGACGCTACCGGTGATTTTGCTGACCGCGCATGGAACCATTCCCGATGCCGTCGAGGCCACGGCGCGGGGCGTTTTCACGTATCTGACCAAGCCTTACGACAGCCGCGAACTGCTGGACAAAATTTCGCAGGCGCTGGCCCTGGGTTCTCCCGCCACGCCATCCAGTAAAGGCGGAGGCGATGAAAGCTGGCGCGCCGAAATCGTGAGCCGCAGCAACCGCATGTCAGAAGTGCTGGCCGAGGCACGAATGATCGCCCAATCGGACGCCAGCGTGCTGCTGCGCGGTGACAGCGGAGCCGGCAAGGAACTGCTCGCCCGCGCGATCCACCGGGCCAGCGCCCGCGCCGCCAAGCCGTTCGTCGCGGTCAATTGCGGAGCGATTCCCGAGGCGCTGCTCGAGAGTGAACTGTTCGGCCACATGAAGGGCGCCTTCACCGATGCGGTCGCCAACCATAAGGGTCTGTTCCAGCAGGCTGACGGCGGCACGCTGCTACTCGACGAAATCGGCGACATGCCGCCTGCGCTGCAGGTCAAGCTGTTACGAGTACTACAGGAGCGCGCGGTGCGTCCGCTCGGCGGCAGCCAATCGATCGAAGTCGACGTGCGCATCATCTCGGCAACGCACCGCGACCTCGACGCGGCGATGGCAGCGCATCAGTTCCGCGAAGATCTTTACTACCGCCTGAACGTGGTGACGTTGACGTTGCCACCGCTGAGTGCTCGACGCGAAGACATTCCGCTGCTCGCCAACCATTTCCTGCAGCGGCTGTCGGTCAAATATGGCAAGCGCCTTTCTGGTTTCGCGCCGGAAGCGTTGAAGGCCCTGACCACAGCCTCGTGGCCAGGCAATGTGCGCCAGCTGTTCAACGTAGTCGAGCAGGTCTGCGCGCTGTCGAGTTCGCCACTAATCCCGCTGTCCCTCGTTCAGCGGGCGCTACGGGTGCCGAGCGTCGAGGTTCAGACGTATGCCGAAGCCAAACAGCGCTTCGAGCGCGATTACCTGGTCGGCTTGCTCAAACTGACCGATGGCAACGTGGCCGACGCGGCCCGTTTGGCCGACCGCAATCGCACCGAGTTTTACCGATTGCTGCAGAAACACGAACTGACACCGGGACACTTCAAAGCCGACGTGTCGCCAACGCCCGGCGATCCTGTCGCAAACTAGCGACGTGGCTAAAGCGTTGATTTTGTTGAAAATCTTTTAGGTGGCCTGCTGGCCTGTCGGGATTCGGCGACAAAAACAAGGGTTTTCGAGCATGCGCCACGTTCGAATTCCCAAAAAAGAGCCATCAAGTACCGCAAGTCGTTGACGTGCAACGATTTTCCCATGCTGGCACAGGGTTTGCCCCTGTACAGGCATGACAGCACAAAACAGCCCCTCTTTCGCACTGCATAAGCACCGCGACGGCGTCCGTCAAAAACAGTTTTCCCTCTCACGGCCCCGTGCCGCGAGTCAGCAACTCGGTGTTTTCAGCGCCGCTCACGGTGTCGCTCCGGATTGCGTGTTCAAGCGCTTTCCGGCAATTGGCGACATCGGTTCCCTCGACAAGCAACGCTCTTGAGGTATCCATGAAGCCAAACGAATTCTCCCAATTGCGCGTGCTGGCCGAAGGCAACGTTTCGAATGCTGCTGATCTCGCCCAAGTGGTGGTGACGCAGCGCAGCGACCTGCGCGAAGAGCGCCATCCCAACGCAGTGACAGCACCGCCGGTCAACCGCGGTTCCATGACGCCCCGTCCCTGGCGCGGTTTCTGGAACAGCCTGGGCACCGCTGCGCTCGTCAAGCTCGGCGCCGGTGGCGTCGGCAAAGCTGCGCTAGAACATAAGCAAGTCGAAGTGACGCTACCCTGGCAGCGTGCGGCCAAGCAACGGCGCCTGGCGTTCATGTTGCTGACGCTGATCAGCACGGTGATCGCATCGACGCTGTTTGCCCGCATCCAGCCCGAATACGACAACGTCTGGCTCGAATACGGTCAGATCGCCCTCTACGGCCTGCTGTCCGGCTGGGTCGTGACCGGTTTCGTGACCGCGCTCATGGGCTTCTATGTTTCCGTCAAGGGCGACAAACATTCCTTGTCGGTCAAGCAGGTGGCGGGCCATTCGATGAACCCGGAAGCACGAACGGCAATCATCATGCCGATCTGCAACGAAGACGTGTCCACAGTGTTCGCCGGCCTGCGCGCCACTTGCGAATCGGTTGCCGCCACCGGCCATGCGAAGCAGTTCGACGTGTTCGTGTTGTCGGACAGCTACACGCCTGAAACCGCCGCAGCCGAGCGCGCCGCCTGGGAAGACCTCCGCACCGCATTGGCCACCAGCCCAAACCAGCCGCAAGTGGAGGTGTACTACCGCCTGCGCACCCGCCGCACGCACCGCAAGGCTGGCAACGTTGCCGACTTCTGCCGTCGTTGGGGCAAGGACTATCGCTACATGGTGGTGCTCGATGCCGACTCCGTAATGAGCGGCGATTGCCTGACCTCGATGGTCAAGCTGATGGAAGCAAACCCGACCGCCGGCATCATCCAGACCGCGACGCAGGCCATCGGCCACGTCACGCTCCACGCCCGCGCTCAACAATTCGCTTCCCGCGTGACGGGCCGCCTGTTCACGCTGGGCATGCAGTTCTGGCAACTGGGCGAATCGCATTATTGGGGCCACAACGCGATCATCCGCGTCGAGCCGTTCATGAAGCATTGCGCTCTGGCCCCGATCAAGGGCACCGGCGGCATGGCCGGCGGCATCATGTCGCATGACTTCGTCGAAGCTGCGCTGATGCGCCGCGCCGGCTACAACGTGTGGCTCGTCGCCGATCTGGTCGGAAGCTATGAACAACAACCGCCGGACCTGCTGGCTGAACTACAACGCGATCGCCGCTGGTGCCAGGGCAATCTGCAAAATGCCCGCCTTATGGCAGAGCCCGGCATCCATTCGGTGCACCGCGCAATGTTCGTGACCGGCACGATGGCGTATGCCTCGGCTCCCCTGTGGCTGGCTTTCCTGACGTTGGGTACCGCCCTGTGGCTCTCGGGCTCCAGCTTGGTCGCGACCTGGAACGTGCTGCCTTCCGAACTCGTTGGCCTGTGGGTATGGACGCTGTGTCTCTTGTTCCTGCCCCGCATCCTGGGCATCGCCGCTGTGCTGATGCGCGGTGAGCAACGTCAGTACGGTGGCGTCTGGAGCCTGCTGAAGAGCACTGTGCTCGAGAGTGCCCTTGCGATCGTTCAAGCTCCGGTGCGCATGCTGGCCCATTCGCTGTTCGTGGTCGTCGCCCTTACCGGCATCAAGCTCGACTGGAAATCGCCACCACGTGAAGCCAATGCTGTGCCTTGGAAAACCGCTGCTTCGCAACTCGCGCCTATGACTCTAGTGATCGCTGCCCTGGCAGTCGGCATCGCGATGATCGACCCGAGCGCATTGATCTGGCTGATGCCGGTCGGCCTGCCGCTGCTGCTGGCGATCCCGCTGACAGTGTTGACCAGCCAGATCGCACTCGGCACCTCGCTACGTGAACGCGGCTGGTTGCTGATTCCAGAAGAGTCCCGCTCGCCGGCCGTGCTGCGTCGTGCCTGGATGCATGCGGTGCGCTTGGCCCGCCCGGTGCTCGCTACGGTCTAAGCGCTGCGCCTGCAAAAAAGCCCGCTCGATGCGGGCTTTTTTTCGTCTCCGGTTCGGTAGGCCAGATCTTTAGAAGCGTGGCATGCCGCCGCCACCGCCGGGTCCACCCATGCCCGGCATGCCTTTCATGCCACCCATCTTCTTCATCATCTTCATGTGACCGCCGCCCTTCATCTTCTTCATCATGGTTTGCATCTGCTCGAACTCATTGAGCAGGCGATTCACTTCCTGCACCTGAACGCCTGCGCCGGCTGCGATGCGGCGCTTGCGCGTAGCTTTCAATAGTTCCGGCTTGCGGCGTTCCAGCGGCGTCATGCTCTGGATGATGCCTTCCTTGCGGCGGATGTCGCGCTCGGCGCGCGTCATGTCGGCCTCGGTCGCCTTGGCGGCCATTTGCTGCGGCAGCTTGTCCATGATGCTGGAGAGTCCGCCCATCTGCTTCATCTGCTGCAACTGGCTCAAGAAGTCGTCGAGGTCGAAACCGGCGCCGCTCTTGACCTTGGCAGCCAGCTTCTGCGCAGCCGCGACATCAACGCCGGCAGTCACCTGCTCGACCAACGCGACGATGTCGCCCATGCCGAGGATGCGGCCGGCATAACGCTCGGCATCGAACACTTCGAGCCCGTCGATCTTCTCGCTGGTGCCGGCGAACTTGATCGGCACGCCCGTAACTTGCCGCACAGACAGCGCCGCGCCACCGCGCGAGTCGCCATCGGTCTTGGTCAGGATGATGCCGGTCAGCGGCAGCGCATCCTTGAACGCCTTGGCCGTATTGATGGCGTCCTGCCCCTGCATCGCGTCGACGACGAACAGCGTTTCGATCGGGTTCAGCGCTGCGTGCAGTTCCTTGATTTCGGCCATCAGGGCTTCGTCGATGGCCAGCCGCCCAGCGGTGTCGACCAGCAACACGTCGAAGAAGTGCCGCTTGGCGTGATCGAGCGCGGCGCGCGCGATGTCGAGCGGCTTCTGGTCGGGTGTGCTCGGGAACCATTCGGCCCCAGCTTGCTTGGTCACCGTCTTGAGCTGCTCGATGGCGGCCGGTCGGTAGACGTCGCCCGACACGGTCAGCACCTTCTTCTTGCGCTTTTCGATCAGGTGCTTGGCCAGCTTGGCAACGGTGGTGGTCTTGCCTGCGCCCTGCAGGCCGGCCATCAGAATCACCGCCGGCGGTTGTGCCACCAGATTGATGTCCGACACGCCCTGGCCGATGGTCGCGGTCAGTTCACGGTTGACGATGCCGACCAGCGCCTGCCCCGGTTTGAGAGAACCCAGCACTTCCTGGCCCATCGCCTTCTCTTTGACGCGGGCGACGAAGTCACGCACCACTGGCAACGCGACGTCGGCTTCAAGCAGCGCCATCCGTACCTCGCGCAGCATGTCCTGCACGTTGGCTTCGGTGATGCGGGCCTGCCCGCTCATCTGCTTGACGAGCCGGGAGAATTTTTCTGTGAGGGCGGTGGCCATGTGGGGAATGCCTTGGAGATGCTTGAAGCGCGAGCCGCTGCAGGGGCGCAGCTAAACTCAGCCGATGATTTTAGCGAGCCCCTCCCCGCTCGGCGTGGCACTGGGCATCGCCGCTGCCGCAGCCTATGCAGTGACCGCCGCCGGCGCGGCGCGACTCGGCCGACAGGGCACGCGCGGGCTGCTCGGCCTCGCGTGGCTGCTGCACGGGCTTTCGCTGGCATGGAGCATGGTGGGCGGTGTCCCGCTTTTCGGCTTTGCGCCGGCCATTTCTGTCACCGCCTGGCTGGTGTTGACGGTCTACGCGATCGAAAGCCGCATGTATCCGCAGCTCACGGTGCGCCGGGTGCTGGCGGCGCTCGGCGCTGGCGCCGTCTTGCTCGCGGTGCTGTTTCCGGGAGTGCCGTTCCATGTTTCCGCTTCGCCATGGCTGCCTTTGCATCTGGCACTCGGCATTGCTTCGTATGGGCTGTTTGGCACCGCCGTCGTCCATGCATGGCTCATCAGCCGGTCAGAAAAGCAGATTAGGCTGGCCACCGACCCCGAGGCCGGTGTGCCCTTGCTGACCCTCGAGCGGCTGACCTTCCGCTTCGTCACTGCCGGCTTCGTGCTGCTTTCGGCCACGCTGCTGGCTGGCTTGCTGTTCAGCGAAACGCTGTACGGACGCGCCTGGAAGTGGGACCACAAAACGGTGTTCTCGATACTCGCGTGGTTCTGCTTCGCCGTGTTGCTGACGGGGCGCGCGCGCTTTGGCTGGCGCGGTCGCAAGGCACGCCGGGTTCTCTACGCCGGCGCGGCGCTGCTGGTGCTGGCCTATGTCGGCTCGCGCTTTGTGCTCGAAGTGGTTTTGGGTCGTACGCCATGAAATACCTGCTGGTCTTCATCGTGCTGTTCATAGCGATCTGGCTCTTTCGCAAGGGCCAGCGCGCCGAGGAGCGCGAGGCCGCGCAAAAGGCCCGTCCCGTCCCGCCGAAAGCCACGCCGGCCGTCGGCGCGCCGCAAACCATGCTGCGTTGCGCACATTGCGGCCTGCATCTGCCAGCCACGGATACCATCGCAGGTCTTGCCGGTGTCTATTGCAGCATCGCGCACCGTCAGGCCGCCGAAAGCGCAACTTGAGCGACATGGCGCCACTCCTCTGGTCCCGGGGCGAACCGGGAACGGACTGGGGCGGCCTCGAAATCGCCAAGCGCGAGAGCTCCGCGTTGCTTCGGTTATGGCGCGGCTTCATGACAGCGCGCTATTTCGTGGCGGCCGTGCTGCTGGTGCTGCAGGTCATCACGCTGACGATCGGTCAGCCGGTGCATCGTGCCGCCATTGCGGTGTCGATTGCGTACCTCGTCGCAACGCTGCTCGGCTCGCGCTATGCCCGCTTTCAGCCGCCCATTCGCGGCATGGGACCGACCTGGTTTGCGACGGTCGGGATCGATCTCGCGACCTTTACGCTGCTGCAGTTGTTGCAGGTCGGCAGCATCAACTACACGCCGCTTTTTGCACTGCCGGTGCTGATGGGCGCAGTGCTCGGCACCGTGTCGGTCGGTCTTGGAACCACTGCCGCGGTGACCTTGCTTCTGCTGGCGGACGCGGCCTGGAACTGGTTGCAGCAACCGTCCGATTCGTCGACGCGCTTCGTGCAGGCGGCGCTCACCGGCACCGGACTGTTCGTGGTGGCGCTGCTAGCGCACGAACTCTCGCGGCGGCTGGCGCGCGAAGAGGCGTTGGCGGCGCGCAATCGCAGCTCGGCGCAAATGCACGCGCAGGTCAACGATCTGGTGATCGAAACGCTGACCGAAGGCGTGCTGGTGATCGACAGTTTCGGTCGCGTGCATGCGGCCAATCCGGCGGCCGACGAGATTTTGGGACAGGGCCTGGCCAGCATGCTGCCGCCCTTTCCACTCGACACCCATCCGGCGTGGCAGCCGCTGGCGGCGCTTGCGTCGCAGACATTTTTGCGGCGCGCTCCGCAATCGCATGAGGTGCCGGTGGCGCAGGCGCAGGGGGCACCGCGCGAGGTGCGCGTACGCACGCGCCTTACACCGCCCAGCGAGCGCGGCTTCGACAGCCTGTGCGTGATGTTCCTGCAAGACCTGCGCGAACTCGAAGCACGCATCCGCACCGAAAAGCTGGCCGCGATGGGCCGCATGTCGGCTGCCGTCGCGCACGAAATCCGCAATCCGCTGGCGGCCATCACGCAGGCGAGCGGGCTGCTCGCCGAAGACCTGGTCGACCCCGCCCACCGCAAGCTGACTAGCATGGTGCAGCACAACGCACAGCGGCTGGCGCGCATCGTCGACGATGTGCTCGACGTGGCGCGAGCGCGGCAGCAACGTATCGAACCACTGGGCGACATGGTCGAACTCGACAGCACGGTGCGCATGCTGACTGAAGAATGGGTGCGCCAGTCGAAGCGCAACGGCGTGCTGGTGATGCTGGCGACCGGCAGCCGCGATGTACGCTTCGACGTCGAACACCTGCGGCGCATCCTGGTGAATCTGCTCGACAACGCCGCACGCTACGCTGGTGAGCGCGATGGGTCGATTCAGGTCAGCACGTTGACCGATGACCGCGACCGCGCGCATCTGCAAGTGTGGAGCGACGGTGCCCCTCTCGAAACCGCAGTACAGCGACATCTGTTCGAACCATTCTTTTCATCGGAGAGCCGCTCCAGCGGTCTCGGACTGTTCATTTGCCGCGTGTTGTGCGAGCGGCACGGCGCGACCATCGGCTACGAGCGCCGCGCGCTTGCCGTGAATGGGCCTGAGGGCAACGATTTCTTCGTTTCGTTTGCACCGGCGGAAACGCGGCTGACACAATAGGCGCGTGAGCATTCCCAACCCATCGTCGACAGCGTCCGCGCCGCAAGCGCAGACCGCGCAACCTGCGCACATCCTCGTGGTCGACGACGAACCCGACCTGCGCACGCTCTACGAACTGACATTGCTGCGCGAAGGCTACAAGGTCGATGCGGCCGGTAGCGTGGCCGAGGCGATGCAGCATCTGACGGCCGAGCGCTTCGATGCGGTGATCACCGACATGCGACTGCCCGATGGGCTCGGCATGGAAATATTGCAGCGCATCCAGAACGACCAGCGCAGCGAACGGTGCGTGGTCATGACGGCCTACGGGTCCGCCGAAAACGCCGTCGAAGCCCTGAAGGCCGGCGCCTTCGACTACCTCACCAAGCCGGTCGATCTGAAGCAATTTCGAGCCGTTGTGGCATCTGCCGTCCAGCAACATGCATCGCCGGTGAAGGTTGTGCGAACGGCGGCCAGCATCGATACGGGCGCCAGCAAATCGGCGGTCGTGGCGGCGAGCGGACTGGCGGCGCTGGCCCGTCTCGTAGGTGATTCGGAGCCGATGCGAATCGTCAAGTCGCGTATCGCCAAGGTCGCGCGCGGGATGGCCCCAGTGCTGGTGCGCGGTGAGTCGGGTACCGGCAAGGAACTGGTCGCACGCGCCGTGCACGCCTGCAGCCAGCGCAGCGACGGTCCTTTCGTCGCGGTCAACTGCGGCGCCATTCCGGAGAACCTGCTTGAGGCGGAATTCTTCGGTGCGCGCAAGGGCTCCTACACCGGCTCCTCGCAAGATCGCGACGGTTACTTTCAGGCGGCGCGTGGCGGCACGTTGTTTTTAGATGAGATCGGCGACCTGCCGATCGCCATGCAGTCGAAGTTGCTCCGCGCCATCCAGGAACGCAATGTGCGGCCGATCGGCTCGACGCAGGAAGACGCGGTCGATGTGCGTATCGTCAGCGCGACACACAAAGACCTGCATGCCGAAGTGCTGGCGAGCCGGTTTCGGCAAGACCTGTTCTATCGGCTCAACGTGATCGAGATCGCCGTGCCCGCGTTGCGCGAGCGGCGTGAAGATCTGCCCGCTCTCTGCACCGCGCTCCTGGAGCGCATCGCGCACGAGGCTGGCATGCCGGTACCGACGCTGTCGGCCGATGTGCTGCGCCGGCTCGCATTGCATCCGTTGAACGGCAACGTTCGCGAGCTGGAGAATCTGCTGCATCGCGCCGTTGCTTTGAACGATGGCGATGAGCTGCATCTGGATTTGATGGGATCGGATTCGGGGCTCGCGAGCCTGGCGGCCATCGCCGCCGTGGCGAATTCGACCATGGTCGATACAACAGCGACCAGCCGCGCGGCAAACATGACCGATCTGCACGATGTCCCCATCGGCTCGAACCAAACGACCGCTGCGCTGCAAGAAGCAGCGAAGCCAGCGCCGCCTGCAGTTCCCTCCGACCTGCAGACCTACCTGGACCAACAGGAACGCGAGATCCTCGTGCGTGCGCTGCATGAAAGCGGCTTCAATCGCACAGCAGCGGCGGCGCGACTTGGCCTAAGCTTGCGGCAGATCCGTTATCGCATCGCCCGTCTCGGCATCGCGACGCCTAATGGCGACGATGGACACGGCGTCACCATCGATGAGTGACAGGGCAGGTGAGCGCGCCAGCGAGAGCAGGCGTGAAGATGTAACCGCCAATGCAGATGACGCGATCCTTTGGACCGCGGGTTGGTACCGCTTTGCCCGGCCACTGCAATCGCCCAATTTCGGTCTACGCCCTGTCGCCGCGAACATCGATTTGATCGTGTTGCATTCGATCAGCCTGCCACCCGCGCACTATGCCGGCGATGAAGTGCAGCAGCTCTTCACCAACCGCCTCGACTGGGACGCACACCCGTACTTCGCAAGCATTCGCGGCATCGAGGTGTCGTCGCATTTCTACGTGCGACGCGACGGTGAACTCTGGCAGTTCGTCAGCTGCGACGATCGCGCTTGGCACGCCGGGCCATCGGCATGGCGCGGCCGCACCAACTGCAACGACGATTCGGTCGGCATTGAGCTCGAAGGGCTCGAAGGCGAGTCGTTCGAAGACTCGCAATATGAAACGTTGGCCAGCTTGTGCCCCGCCATCGCGCAGCACTATCCGATCGCTTTCGTGGCCGGCCACGAGCACATCGCACCCGGGCGCAAACAAGACCCGGGACCAGGCTTCGCATGGCGGCGTCTCCGCGACGCAACGGGCTGGAAAAAAGAGATGTTCCCCGAGGTCGCTGTCGGACCTTGATAACGCGCCACGAATCGGGCGGGCGGCACGGTTTCGCATCGCAGCAACCATGCGGTTCGCAGGTGCAAAAGCGGTCGAAAACCGCATGGCTGCTGGGTTGGAATATGGTGGGAAAGCTACCACGCCGCATGCCCGGCAGCTACAGCGTCCCGTACGCTGCAAACCAGCAACATGTGCAGTTTTTCACAAACGTTGAAGTTCGTCGAAAACACTACATCTAGTGGTTGTGGGGCCCTCGGACCCTAGATATAGTGTGCCGTCCGGAACAAATGCCTGAGTGGCCCCGGAATCGAACGCCGACCACCGATGTCCGCGTCCCCAACAAGAATTGCCAACCGAGGACAGAATGCAAACAGCCCCGAACACACCGTCCGCATCGCGCAACGCGCCATCTACCAACGGCAGCCCCAACGCCACCAGTAGCGCCCGCGACATCGCTGGATCGCTTTCAGGCAATGCGCTCGCGCACTACCAGATCATTCGCCGCAACGGCGCGGTAGTCCCGTTCGAACCGAACAAAATCGCGATCGCGATGATGAAGGCCTTTCTGGCCGTGCACGGCACGCAAGGCGCCGCGTCTGCCAGCGTGCGCGAGACCGTCGACGGTCTTACGCAAGCAGTCGTGCGCGCCATGGTGCGCTCGCGTCCGGGCGGTGGCACCTTCCACATCGAAGACGTGCAGGACTCGGTCGAACTCGGCCTGATGCGCGGCGGCCACCACGAAATTGCGCGTGCCTATGTGCTGTACCGCGAACGCCGCACGCAAGAGCGCGCCAAGCAAGGCGCACAAGACGCGCCGGTCGCACCGACCATTCATGTGCTCGACCGCGGCGAGCGAGTCGCGCTCGACCTGAACGAACTCAAGGGCCTGATCGAGTCCGCCTGCGAAGGTCTTGGCGACAGCATCACCGCCGCGCCGATCGAGGCCGAGACGATGCGCAACCTGTACGACGGGGTGCCGCTCGACGAGGTCTACAAGGCTTCGATCCTGGCGGCCCGGACGCTGATCGAAAAAGATCCTGACTACACCTTCGCAACTGCACGCCTTTTGCTGCACACGATCTTCAAGGAAATCCTGGGCCGCGAAGTGATGCCGGTCGAGCGCTCGCAAG
Organism: Variovorax sp.; assembly: GCA_025352265.1. Taxonomy (GTDB): domain Bacteria; phylum Pseudomonadota; class Gammaproteobacteria; order Burkholderiales; family Burkholderiaceae_C; genus Variovorax. The sequence continues at coordinate 30,086 of JANXTS010000077.1, forward strand.
CCTACGTCGACTACTTTCCGCAGTTCATCAAGAAGGGCGTCGACAACGAACTGCTCGACGAGAAACTGCTGCAGTACGACTTGCCTCGCCTGGCTGCCGCGCTCAAGGCCGAGCGCGATATGCAGTTCGACTACCTCGGCCTGCAAACGCTGTACGACCGCTACTTCCTGCACATTCGCAAAGACCGCATCGAATTGCCGCAGGCGTTCTTCATGCGCGTCGCCATGGGCCTGTCGCTTGGTGAGATCGACCGCGAAGCGCGCGCCATCGAGTTCTACGAAGTGCTGTCGTCGTTCGACTTTATGTCGAGCACGCCGACGCTGTTCAACGCCGGCACACTGCGCTCGCAACTTTCGAGCTGCTACCTGACGACGGTGCCCGACAACCTCGACGGCATTTACGAATCGATCAAGGAAAACGCGCTGCTGTCAAAGTTCGCGGGCGGCCTGGGTAACGACTGGACTCGGGTGCGCGCACTCGGCAGCCACATCAAGGGCACCAACGGCGAATCGCAGGGCGTCGTGCCCTTCCTCAAGGTCGTCAACGACACGGCCGTGGCTGTGAATCAGGGCGGCAAGCGCAAGGGCGCGGTTTGCACCTACCTCGAAACGTGGCACCTCGACATCGAAGAGTTCCTGGAACTGCGCAAGAACACCGGTGACGACCGCCGCCGCACGCACGACATGAACACCGCCAACTGGATCCCCGACCTCTTCATGCGCCGCGTGATGGAAAAGGGCACCTGGACGCTGTTCTCGCCCAACAACGTGCCCGACCTGCACGACCTCTTCGGCGCCGACTTCGAGCGCGCCTACGTTGCTTACGAAGAGCGGGCAGCACGCGGCGACATCAAGCCGAGCCGCACGCTGCCGGCCGCCGATCTGTGGCGAAAGATGCTCACGATGTTGTTCGAAACCGGACACCCGTGGATCACCTTCAAGGACGCGTGCAACGTGCGCTCGCCGCAGCAGCATGCCGGCGTCGTGCATTCGTCGAACCTTTGCACCGAGATCACGCTCAACACCAGCGACACCGAAACCGCAGTCTGCAACCTGGGCTCGGTGAACCTGCCGCAGCATCTGAAAGACGGAAAGGTCGACCACGAGAAGTTGAAGCGCACGATCTCGACGGCCATGCGCATGCTCGATAACGTGATCGACATCAACTACTACGCCGTCAAGAAGGCACGCGACTCCAACCTGCGCCATCGTCCGGTCGGTCTGGGTGTGATGGGTTTCCAGGACGCGCTTTACGAGCTGCGCATTCCGTACGCTTCGCAAGAGGCCGTTGAATTCGCCGACGTGTCGATGGAGGCCATCTGCTACCACGCGTACTGGGCATCGACCGATCTTGCCAAGGAGCGCGGCAAGTACTCCAGCTACAAGGGCTCGCTGTGGGACAAGGGCGTGCTGCCGATCGACACGCTCGACATGCTTGAAAAGGAACGGGGCGGTTATGTCGAAGTGGACCGCTCGTCGACGCTCGACTGGGACGCGCTGCGCCAGAAGATCAAGGCCGACGGCATGCGCAATTCGAACTGCACTGCGATCGCGCCGACCGCGACCATCTCGAACATCATCGGTGTCGACGCATCGATCGAACCGTGCTTTGGCAACCTGTCGGTCAAGTCGAATCTGTCGGGCGAGTTCACTGTCATCAACCATTACCTGGTGCGAGATCTGAAGCGCCTCGGTTTGTGGGACGACGTGATGGTCATGGACCTGAAGCACTTCGATGGTTCGCTGCGCCCGATAGATCGTGTGCCGCAAGACATCAAGGCTCTCTACGCCACTGCATTCGAAGTCGAAACGACGTGGCTGGTCGAAGCCGCCTCACGTCGCCAGAAGTGGATCGACCAGGCGCAGTCGCTCAACATCTACATGGCCGGTGCATCGGGCAAGAAGCTCGACGACACATACAAGCTCGCGTGGTTGCGTGGCCTGAAGACCACCTACTACCTTCGCACGCAGAGCGCGACGCACGCTGAAAAATCGACGGTGCAATCTGGTCGTCTTAATGCGGTGTCTTCGGGCAGCACGAGCAGCGATGCGTCGTCGAACATGTCTTCGAGCATGTCGGGCGCATCGGGCATGAGCGCACTCGATGCTGCTGCACTCGCGGCGCAAATGCAGTTGAGCTCGATACCGCAAACCGACATCGCGTTTTGCGGCGTCGACGATCCGACGTGCGAAGCATGTCAATGAAGCGCGTTTGATGTTCGCGGCATCGCCTGACATCACAACGCGATGCATGTGAGCAACATAACGACGAGATAAATGGAGCGCGATGTGAACGAGCACTTTCCAACTTACATCGTTGCTCAGATAATTTGAGCATTGGATTTTTCTATGTTGACCTGGGACGAAGAAGTCAAGCCCTCCTTGCCAAAGGACATGCAACAAGGATTGCAGCACTCACCGAAAAGCGGCGCATCGAATGCACGCTCGATGGAGTTTTCGACGCCGAAAATTGCACCGGCTGTTCCGGTCTCTATATCGTCGGTCGCTGCATCATTTGCCATGTCAGCCGCAGCTCCGGTCGCGCGCCGCGTGCGTGCGGACGACAAACGCATCATCAACGGCCAGACCGACGTCAATCAACTCGTGCCCTTCAAGTACAAGTGGGCGTGGGAAAAGTACCTCGCCTCTTGCGCCAATCATTGGATGCCACAGGAAGTGAACATGACGCGCGACATCGCGTTGTGGAAAGACCCGAACGGTCTGACCGAAGACGAACGCCGCATCGTGAAACGCAACCTCGGCTTTTTCGTGACGGCCGATTCGCTCGCTGCCAACAACATCGTGCTGGGCACCTACCGCCATATCACCGCGCCCGAGTGCCGACAGTTCCTGTTGCGCCAGGCATTTGAAGAAGCCATCCACACACACGCCTACCAGTACATCGTCGAGTCGCTCGGCCTGGATGAGAGCGAGATCTTCAACGCCTACAACGAAGTGCCTTCGATTCGCGAGAAGGACCAGTTCCTGATCCCGTTCATCGAAGCCATCAGCGATCCTCTCTTCAAGACCGGCACGCACGAGACCGACCAAACCCTGCTCAAGTCGCTCATCGTGTTCGCCTGCCTGATGGAAGGCTTGTTCTTCTACGTCGGCTTCACGCAAATTCTGGCGCTGGGCCGCCAAAACAAGATGACCGGCGCCGCAGAGCAGTACCAGTACATCCTGCGCGACGAGTCGATGCACTGCAACTTCGGCATCGACCTCATCAACCAGCTCAAGCTCGAGAACCCCGGCCTCTGGAACAGCGAGTTCAAGACCGAGATCAAGGCCCTCTTCATGACGGCCGTCGAGCTCGAATACAAGTACGCCGAAGACACCATGCCGCGCGGTGTGCTCGGCATGAACGCCTCCATGTTCAAGGGCTATCTGCGCTACATCGCCAACCGGCGCGCACAGCAGATCGGTCTCGAAACACTCTTCCCGAACGAAGAAAATCCGTTTCCCTGGATGAGCGAAATGATCGACCTGAAGAAAGAACGCAATTTCTTCGAGACCCGTGTCATCGAATACCAGTCGGGTGGTGCGCTCTCATGGGATTGAATTTTTTCAACAAAAATAAATGAGTTCAAGAATTGCTTTCGCCGTCGATTGCGCCAAAGAGCGCGGCACGGATGAAAGCGCAGGTGTTCATGGTGCTGGGCTTGATCCAACACCATGAATCGCTTCACGTTCACAAGCGGACGAGAAGTGCTTCAAGAGGTTGATTTTTCAACTTGATCAAGGAGAAATAGAAATGGCAACTGCAAAGAAAGCGCCGGCTAAGAAAGCCGCTGCAAAGAAGGCTCCGGCAAAGAAGATCGTGGCCGCTAAGAAGGCTCCCGCCAAGAAGGTAGCCGCGAAGAAGGTAGCCGCCAAGAAGGCTCCGGCCAAAAAGGTCGCTGCCAAGAAGGCTCCGGCAAAGAAGGCTCCGGCTAAAAAAGTAGCCGCCAAGAAGGCTCCGGCCAAAAAGGTCGCTGCCAAGAAGGCTCCGGCTAAGAAGGCTGCCGCCAAGAAGGCTCCTGCGAAAAAAGCTGCTGCAAAGAAGGCCCCTGCCAAGAAGGCTCCTGCGAAAAAGGCCGCGGCTAAAAAGACCGCTGCCAAGAAAGCAGCGAAAAAGCCCGCTGCCAAGCCTGCCCCTGCTGCGAAGTCTGCACCCGCCAAGAAGGCTGTTGTGAAGGCACCTGCAAAGGCAGCCGTGGCGCCCTCCCCTGCGCCCGCAGCGCAGACGACGCTGAACCCTCAGGCTGCATGGCCATTTCCGACGGCCAGCAAGCCCTGAGTTCACTCAGCGGCCTCAAGGCAAAAAGCCCGACACCTCACGGTGTCGGGCTTTTTTTTTGCTCAGCGAACGGGCCCGGCTGGACGTGTGTTCAGAGGCCGAGCGCCTTCAGGTCGATCTGGTAGTTCTGGGGCCCGCGTTGCGCGATTTTGAGCGCGCCGATCTGGTTGCCCAACGCAGCACAACGTGCCAGATCCCAGCCTTGTTCCAGCCCAAAAAGCAGCGCGCCGCGCCATGCATCGCCGCACCCAGTGGGATCGACGACGGCTTCAGGCTTGACCGCCGGCACATGCGTCTTGTGCCCGTCGATCCAGACGTCGCAACCCTCGGCGCCGAGGGTGACCACCAGCCCGCGCACGCGACGCGAAATCTCCGCCTCGTTCCAGCCAGTGCGCTCGCTGAGCATCTTGCCTTCGTAGTCGTTTACGGTGACCCAGCCGGCCTGCTCGATGAACTGCGCCAGTTCGTCTCCGCTGAACATCGGCAACCCCTGGCCCGGATCGAAGACAAAAGGAATGCCGGCATGCTTGAACTGCTCTGCATGCTGCAGCATGGCATCGCGTCCATCGGGCGAAATGATGCCGATACGGATGTCACTACGCGCCGCGATCTTGTTGAGATGGGCCTGCTGCATCGCACCGGGATGAAAAGCCGTGATCTGGTTGTTGGCCAGGTCGGTCGTGATGAAGCACTGCGCAGTGTAGGTGTCTGAGAGTTCAAGAATGAACTCCGTCCCGATGCCCAACTCCTTGAATCGGGCGACATAGTCGGCGCCGTCGCTGCCTACCGTAGCCATCGGTAACGCCATGCCGCCCAGCGCGTTGAGGCTGTACGCGATATTGCCCGCACAGCCGCCGAAGTCGCGCCGCAGGGCCGGCACGAGGAACGACACATTGAGGATGTGCAACTGATCAGGAAGGATCTGGTCGGCAAACCGACCTTCAAACGTCATGATGGTATCGAACGCGAGGGAACCACAAATCACTGCTGCCATGGGTAAACCGTTGTTAAGAAAATTGATGGAATAGCAAAAGAAGACGGCGCCGCCCGGTCGCTTCAGGGATAGAAGGCCACCAAACGGTAGCCGGCCACAGGCGGCAAGCTCGCAGCTTGGGTCGCGTCGAGCGCCAGCAGCACCGACGCCACGCGTTCGCCACGCGCGGCCAGTTCAGCAGGGGCCCCGAAGTCTGCCGGCAGGAGCACGCGCCGGACCACCGCCTGCTCCTGCGTGTCGAGAAGCGAAAGTTCGATGGCCGGCATGGCAAGCGGCACCGACGCGGCGTTGCGTAAGGTGAAGCTCAGCCGATAGCCGTCGCCGACCTTCTCGCGGACAAACGCCGCGCCGTCGATCGTGACATCGCCGATCTGTCTCAGTGCAGAGAGCTGGCACCCAGTGACGGCGCAGACGCCGGCGAGCAAGGGCCTCAAGCCGGGTTGCCGCGCAGCAATGGCGTCGTGCTCGTGGTGCAAGACCTGCACCGTCAGCAACAGCACGCCCAGCACGACTCCAGCGACAACCAGTGCGCGTCCTTTGGCACCGCTCCAGAAGGCAGGTGCCGAGGCGGCGCGAAGAAGCCTGGGCAAGGTGACGCCCTCGGAACCGGCCACGGGCGCGCGCTCTGCGGTCGCCGACATGGTGGCCAGTGGCATTGAATCGCCATCGCTCTCGGACTGAACCAGCGGCATCGGCTTGGAGTCCTGCGCGGCAGCATTCTTTTCCCGCGAACGCGCGATCTTTGCGGCCCTGTCGCGCGCGCGTCGCAACGCCTTCTGAAACTGCACCTGGCTCGCGTTGTCCGCTTGCTCCCCGAGATGCGCCGGCACGCTCAAAGGAGCTTTTGCCGATGGTGCGTCGTCGTCGTTATCGAACTGCGGCGTGACGACTTGCGGCCAAGGTTCGTCCGCCACCAACCCGATCGACGGCAGACCGGGCAACGCGTGCGGCAGCACGATGGCACCGGCCCGCACTGGGGACTGGAGGGGCGCTACCGGCTCGGTTCTCTGGGCCGGCTCGGACAGGTTGAGTTCGGAGGCGGGCATCGGCATCGGCCGGCGCTCGAACACGGTCTCCGAGCCATACGTCACGACATACGGTTGGCGCTCTTCTTGTGGGACTTCGCCGGGCGGGTCCGATTCGCGCGGTGGGTCGGACTCAGCTACTTCATCGACTTCGACTTCGACCTCATCTACGTCGTCGTCGTCGTCGTCGAAGTCGGGCTCTGGCATCTGGAGCGGCGCCGGTGCCGATGCGACAGGCTCCGGCAGCGGCTCGTCGTCGAAGAAATCGGCATCGTCTGAAAGCGGGGAAGACACCGATGCCGCGGAAGCGGACAGTGCGGGCACTGCGGGCACAGGCGCCGCGGGCTCTGGCAGCTCCTGTAAATCAAGCGACGCATCGAACACGTGGCTGCAGCGCCCGCAGCGCACCCATCCATCGGAAATCCGCAATTGGTCCCTCACCACCTTGAAGGTGGTCGCGCAGGAGGGGCAGCGAGTGACGAGGCTCATGTCGCGCGAATTGTAGGGTCGCACTCCGCGCACCGAAAGCTCAGGTGCGCGCCGTCATCAAGATCCAGCCGTCTTCGCTGTCGCTCACCACGAGTTCGACGTACGGCGCGTACGCAGCCTTCAGCTCGTCCGCCTGGCGCTCGAGAATACCCGCGAGCACCAGCGCGCCACCGGGCGCGACGCGTCCGCACAGTAGCGGCGCCAGCACCTTGAGCGGAGTGGCGAGGATGTTGGCGAGCACGGTTTGGTAGCAGCCGTCCGCCACGTGCGGCAAGCCCGCCTTGATCTGCACGCCGTTGGCTTCGGCGTTGAGCTGCGTCGATGTGACCGCGGCCTCGTCGATGTCGACCGCATCGATGTCGGTCGCACCGTACTTGGCGGCACCGATGGCGAGGATGCCGGAGCCGCAGCCGTAGTCGAGCACACGCTGGCCCTCCAGCCCGCCGCGGGTCGCAAGCCAGCGCAAGCACATCCGCGTGGTCGGATGCGTGCCCGTGCCGAAGGCCAGGCCGGGGTCGAGCCGGATCACCTTCAGCGCTTGGGTCGGTGGCTCGTGCCAGGTCGGCACGATCCAGAAGTCTGGCGTAATTTCGACCGGGGCAAACTGTGACTGCGTAAGACGCACCCAATCCTGGTCCGGTACCGCGCTGACGCCCAACGCCTCGCAGCCGGTGAAGAAATCCTGCGGAGCGAGCACAGCGACTGCCTCGTGCGCGAGCGCCTCGGTATCGAACAGCGCGATCACGCGGGAGCGTTGCCATCCTTCCTTTGGCGGCGGCATGCCGGGTTCACCGAACAACGCCTGTTCGGCATCGGTCGCGGCATCGGCATCTTCAACGGACACGCTGAGCGCATCGAGCGCGTCGAGTGCATCGCTGACCAACTCGACGCCGCTCTCGGGAACCAGCAAACGCAACTCGAACATAAACGTCCCGCAGGCAGTCAGCGCTTGTGCGCTGCGAGCCACTCTTCAAGGTAGTGGATGTTGGTGCCGCCCGCCATGAACTTGGCATCGACCATCAGCTCGCGGTGCAGCGGAATATTGGTGTTGATGCCCTCGACCACCGTCTCGTTGAGCGCCGTGCGCATGCGCGCCATCGCCTGCTCGCGCGTGTCGCCGAACGTGATGATCTTGCCGATCATCGAGTCGTAGTTCGGCGGCACGAAGTAGTTTGTGTACACGTGCGAATCGACCCGCACGCCGGGGCCACCGGGAGGGTGCCACATCGTGATGCGACCCGGTGACGGCGTGAACTTCCAAGCGTCTTCGGCGTTGATGCGGCACTCGATCGCATGACCGCGCATCTGGATCTGGCGCTGCGTAAATGGGAGCTTTTCTCCTGCGGCCACCATGATCTGCGTCTTGACGATGTCGATGCCGGTAGTGAATTCGGTGACCGGATGCTCGACCTGCACCCGCGTGTTCATTTCGATGAAATAGAACTCGCCGTTTTCGTACAGGAACTCGAAGGTCCCGGCGCCGCGATAGCCGATCTTCTTGCAGGCCGCCGCGCAACGCTCACCGATTTTTTCGATGAGCTTGCGCGGAATGCCCGGTGCGGGCGACTCTTCGATCACCTTCTGATGGCGCCGCTGCATCGAGCAGTCGCGCTCGCCAAGATAGACCGCGTTCTTGTACTTGTCGGCCAGGATCTGGATCTCGACATGCCGCGGATTCTGGAGGAATTTCTCCATGTAAACCGCGGGATTGCCAAAGGCAGCGCCCGCCTCGGCCTTGGTCATTTGAATGGCGTTGATGAGCGCCGCTTCGGTGTGCACCACGCGCATGCCGCGTCCACCACCACCGCCCGACGCTTTGATGATGACCGGATAGCCCACGGCGCGCGCAATGCGCTTGTTCGTGGCGGCATCGTCCGACAGTTCGCCCTCGGAGCCCGGCACGCAAGGCACTCCCGCCTTAATCATGGACTGCTTGGCCATGACTTTGTCGCCCATGGTTCGGATGTTTTCGGGGGTCGGGCCGATGAACTGGAATCCACTCTGCTCGACGCGTTCGGCAAAGTTCGCGTTCTCGCTCAGAAAGCCATAGCCCGGATGAATCGCCTCGGCGTCGGTCACTTCGGCCGCCGAAATGATGGCCGGCATATTGAGATAGCTAAGTGCCGATGCCGCCGGACCGATGCAAACCGCCTCTTGCGCCAGCTTGACGTATTTGGCCTCGCGATCGGCTTCCGAATAGACCATCACGGCCTTGATGCCCATCTCACTGCAGGCGCGCTGGATACGCAGCGCGATCTCGCCGCGGTTGGCGACCAGAATCTTCTTGAACATGGTCACTCGATGATGAACAGCGGCTGGCCGTACTCGACCGCCTGGCCGTTGTCCCCAAGGATCTGCGTGACAGTGCCCGACTTATCGGCTTCGATCTCGTTGAGGATCTTCATGGCCTCGACGATGCAAACCGTGTCGCCTTCGTTGACTTTGCTGCCGATTTCCACGAACGCGGCGGCACCAGGACTCGACGAGCGATAGAAAGTGCCGACCATCGGCGACTTGATGGCGTGGCCGGCCGGCGCTGCTTCGGCAGCTGCCATGGGCACTGCAGCAGCAGCAGCAGATGCGGATGCCGCTGCTGCGGGCGCAGCCATGGCCTGCACGTACTGAATGGGTGCGGGCTCGCCGCCTTTGACGATCCGAACCTTGCCTTCTGCTTCGGTGATCTCTAGTTCGGAAATATTGGATTCAGACACCAAATCGATCAGTGTCTTCAGTTTGCGCAGGTCCATGGGGCTCCATTGCCGGCGAGGCCGGTCATTCGGGAAATCAACTCGCCTGAAATCGATCTAGTGCGTGCAATAGCAACCTATTACCGACTATTGGCAGCTACGTCAGTCTATTCCAGCGATCCTCGACGTCAGCGCGACGAGCTCGCCGTCGGCCGGCCGCATTCTAACCGTGAACTTACGCGCGCCGCCATGCGTCAAGGTCGGCGGGCCCGAGCTTGCCCATCTTCTGGGCGGCGACTTTGCCATCGGCCATTAGCATCAAGGTAAAGGGCAATCCACCGGTTGTGTTGCCTAACTGTTTAACCAGTTCGGTGCCCTCGAGGCCGGCCAATCCGACTGGAAAACTAACAGGCGTCTTTTCCAGAAACTTACGTACTGAAGTCGGCTGATCGATTGCCAAGCCGATCACTTGCCAGCCCGAGGCTGCATGATCGTGAAAGAAGCGATCCACCATCGGTAGCTCTTCGACGCAGGGCGGACACCAAGTAGCCCAGAAGTTGACCAGCAGCGGCTTGCCCCGAAAATCAGCCAGCTTCAGTTCTCCACCTTCCGGCCGCACGAAGCTGCGGGACCAAAACGTCGGGTCGCTCGCGTTGACGTTCCCTCCGGCGTTGGCCGCATTGGCATCGTGTTTCATCCATGCGCCGCCGACGCCTGCGCCGGCAGCCACCGCCGCCACGCCGCCATAGAGCCAGCGTCGCCGGTTCAAATCCGTCTTCATCGCGAATCCTTTTCAATGAGACGCTGCAGTGCCACTACATCACCACGCGGCTTGCGCCCCTGCGCGTCCGGCTTCAGTGCGCCGCGCAAATCGTCGAGGTCGTAGACCAGCAAGTGCACGCCAATATCTTCGCTCAGTGCACGACTCACCGCATGCACGCTAAGCGCCTCGACTTGCTCGCCGTGAAAGCCGGTGACCGTGCGGGGCTCGTAGTCGACGTGATGGTCGATCAGCGCGATCTCGGCCGACTTGGAGTCGTCGCAAAAAAGCTGCACATAAATGTCCGAAAGGCGCGTTGCCGTGCCGTGCCACACCGCGCCGCCGACGTGCGGACGAAAGGCCGCCATGCGCTGCATCCATTCCAACGCCAGCACGCGAAGCGCATGAAGCTCCTTGGGCTGCGTGTCGGCGCAGAAGAGCTGAATGTAGTCACGAACCTCGACCTCTACCTCGTCGTTGTTAGGCAGCGAGGTCCGGCTCGGCAAGCCCATTTCGCGCAAGGCACGACGCTTGGCAGGGCCGTACTCCATCCCCTCCTCGACGACGAGACGGGCTGCGGTCGCTGCGATTTCGCGCTTGGCCATGTCCATCGAGCCATTTTGCCCGCAGAGTGCGATTCGAAGAAGCCCCGATGGAACCTCGAAGCAGCGCCGGCAGCCGCGTCCCTAAAATCGGCAGATGCACATTCACATTCTCGGCATCTGCGGCACCTTCATGGGCGGCGTGGCTGCCTTGGCACGCGAAGCCGGACATCGGGTGACAGGCTGCGACGCCGGCGTCTATCCGCCGATGAGCGACCAGTTGCGGGCGCTCGACATCGAGCTCATCGAAGGATTTTCAGCCACCCAACTTGCGCTCGCGCCTGACATGTTCGTGGTCGGAAACGTAGTTTCGCGTGCTCGCCTGCTCGACGGCACACCCAAATTTCCGCTGATGGAAGCGATCCTCGACGCTGGGGCACCCTACACCAGTGGGCCGCAGTGGCTGGCCGAAAACGTGCTGCAAGATCGCCATGTGCTGGCGGTGGCGGGCACGCACGGCAAGACCACGACAACGTCGATGCTGGCCTGGATTCTCGATCGTGCGGGCATGGCGCCAGGCTTTCTCGTGGGCGGTGTGCCGCTCGACTTCGGTGTGTCGGCGCGGCTAGGGTCGGGGGCGCCGTTCGTGATCGAAGCCGACGAATACGACACCGCCTTTTTCGACAAGCGCAGCAAGTTCGTTCATTACCGACCGCGCACAGCCATCCTGAACAACCTTGAGTTCGACCATGCCGACATCTTCGATGACCTCGCGGCTATCGAGAGGCAGTTTCACCACCTCGTGCGGACGGTACCGAGCACTGGCCGCGTGGTGGTCAATGCAACAGAAGCCAGCTTGCAACGCGTGCTGGCACAAGGCTGCTGGAGCCAGATAGCGCGCTTCGGCGGTGCAGTCGACACTTCGAGCAGTGCGGGCGCCGGGGCCGAGTGGCAATCCCAGGGCGAGCACAGCGCTTTCGACATTCTTCACAACGGAGAAATCGTCGGCCGCGTCGAGTGGTCACTGACCGGGCGGCACAACCAGATGAACGCGCTGGCAGCCATCGCCGCCGCCGAGCATGTCGGCGTGGCACCGACCGACGCCGCGGCCGCGCTCGACACTTTCCACAACGTGCGGCGCCGCATGGAATTGCGCGGTGTGGTCGGGCGTCAAGGTGGTGAGATCCATGTCTATGACGACTTCGCGCACCATCCCACCGCGATCCGGACCACTCTCGACGGCCTGCGTCGTCACCTGGACCTTCACGGCAAGATGGGTGAGCGCATCGTTGCCGCCTTCGAGCCGCGCAGCAACACCATGAGATTGGGCACCATGTCGTCGCAGCTGCCGTGGAGCCTAGAGGCCGCCGACCTTGCTTTCTGCCACAGCGCCGGGCTCGACTGGGACGCGGCCGCCGCTCTCGCGCCGCTTGGTGACCGCGCCCGCGTGGTTGGCGCAATCGATCCCCTGGTCGCTCAAATCGTCGCAGCAACGCGACCCGGCGACCACATCGTCTGCATGAGCAATGGCGGATTCGGCGGCGTTCATGACAAGTTACTAATAGCGCTACGGGCCGTCGCATGATGCCGACCCGTGCGCAACAGCTTATTGAGACGCTTCGGTTGCAGCCCCATCCGGAGGGCGGTTGGTATCACGAGACTTTTCGCTCGAATGCCGTATCGACACCCGGCGATGACCGCCCATCACGCAGCGCGCTGACGACGATCTATTTCCTGCTCGAAGCCCATCAGCATTCACGCTGGCATCGGGTGCTGTCGGACGAAGTCTGGGTGTTCCTCGAAGGTGTGCCGCTGGCGCTGTGGACCTGCGACGCCGGCCTGCGCACCGCCCCGGCGCACATCCGGCTCGGCGCTGTCGATGTCCACGGCACCCGACCGCAACACGTCGTGCCGGCAGGTCAATGGCAGGCAGCGCGACCCATCGTGAGCCACTCGGGTGGCGACTACACGCTCGTCGCCTGCGCGGTCGCGCCGGGCTTCGACTACGCCGATTTCTCACTCATGCCCGGCGACAGCGACGCAGCAACCGCCATGCGCCACCACTGGCCCGAGCTTGCCGACCTGATCTAGCCTGATCCGGTCGACTTCGGACCGGCTCCGAGAGGCGCGATCAACCGCGCCGCGTCTTGACCGCCTGCGATAGCGTTTCAAGCACACCGACCGAATCGTCCCAGCCGATGCACGCATCGGTGATGCTTTTGCCATATTCAAGGCCGGCCAAGTTGTCCTTGCCGGGCGTGAACTTCTGGGCACCGGGCTGCAAATGGCTTTCGATCATCAGGCCGAACACCTGCGTCGAGCCACCCGCCACCTGGCCGGCGATGTCGGCAGCCACATCGATCTGCTTTTGGTGTTGCTTGGAGCTGTTGGCATGGCTGCAATCGACCATCAAGGTTGGCGGCAAACCGGCGGCCGTGAGATCGGCACACGCCGCCGTGACGCTGGCGGTGTCGTAGTTGGGCGCTTTGCCACCGCGCAGGATCACATGGCAATCCCGATTGCCGTTGGTCTGCACGATCGCGACTTGGCCATTTTTGTGGACCGACAAGAAGTGGTGGCCGCGCGCCGCCGCCTGGATCGCGTCCGTTGCGATGCGGATGTTGCCGTCGGTGCCGTTCTTGAAGCCGATCGGTGCCGACAGGCCGGAGGCCAACTCGCGATGCACCTGGCTCTCGGTGGTTCGCGCGCCGATCGCGCCCCAAGCGATCAGGTCGCCGATGTACTGCGGCGAGATTACGTCGAGGAACTCACTGCCCGCCGGCAGACCGAGCCGATTGATGTCGATCAACAGCTGCCGCGCGATGCGAAGTCCTTCGTCGATCCGAAAGCTCTCGTCCAGGTACGGGTCGTTGATGAGCCCTTTCCAGCCGACCGTCGTGCGCGGTTTTTCGAAATAAACGCGCATCACGATCTCAAGCGTGCTGGCGTACTTCAGCCGCTGCGCCTGAAGGCGCTTCGCGTACTCCAGCGCTGCCACCGGATCGTGGATGGAGCACGGCCCCATCACGACCAGCAGGCGATCGTCCTTGCCGGCCATGATGTTGTGGATGCCGCGTCGCGTGTCGGCAATGAGCGTTTCGGTCACCGTGCCGCTTATCGGGAAAAAGCGGATCAGATGTTCTGGGGGAGGCAACACGTTGATGTCCTTGATGCGTTCGTCGTCGGTCCGGCTGGTTTTTTCGACGGTCGCATACCAGCTGTCGCTGGGTCGGGCGGTAGGGAGGGTCATCGTGGGCTCCTGATCTGAAGTCTTGATTGAAAAACGCGGGACATAAAAAAACCGCCGGGGCGTTAACGCCGGCGGTCTTGGAGGGGTGTACGTTTGCTTTACGCGCTCGCCTCTGGGCCGCCGGAAATCCGGAACCAAAAGTACGAAAAATAAAATGCGGTACGCAAAGACATGGAGCCGAAATGTAGCACAGGGTTTTTGCGTGCAACGTTGCCGTCGCGCGTCAGGCGGTGCCGCCAACGGTGAGGCCGTCGATGCGCAGCGTCGGCTGGCCCACTCCTACCGGCACGCTCTGGCCTTCTTTGCCGCAGGTGCCGACGCCCGAATCCAGCGCCATGTCATCGCCGATCATGGTGACGCGTGTGAGTGCATCGGGGCCATTGCCCACGATGGTCGCGCCCTTGACCGGGTACTGAATCTTGCCGTTCTCTACCCAGTAGGCCTCGCTTGCGGAAAAGACGAACTTGCCGCTGGTGATGTCGACCTGACCGCCGCCGAAGTTGGTGGCGTAAAGGCCCTTTTTGATGCTGGCGACAATCTCCTTCGGGTCTTTGTCGCCTCCGAGCATGTAGGTATTTGTCATGCGCGGCATTGGCACGTGCGCGTAGCTTTCGCGACGTCCGTTGCCCGTCGGCTTCACCTTCATCAGGCGGGCGTTCATCGAGTCCTGGATGTAGCTCTTGAGAATGCCGTCTTCGATCAGCACGTTGCGTTGGCTGGCGTTGCCTTCGTCGTCGACATTCAGCGAACCGCGACGGTCGGCGATGGTGCCGTCGTCGAGCACCGTCACGCCCTTGGCCGCCACGCGTTCGCCGATGCGGCCCGAAAACGCGCTCGATCCCTTGCGGTTGAAGTCGCCTTCGAGCCCGTGGCCGATGGCCTCATGCAGCAGGATGCCGGGCCAGCCCGGGCCGAGCACGACGGTCATTTCACCGGCAGGTGCAGGCCGCGCTTCGAGGTTGGTGAGCGCAGCCTTGACGGCCTGGTCAACGTACTCGGCAATGTGCTCATCGTCGAAGTACGCGAGGCCGAAACGCCCGCCACCACCGCCGGAGCCGATCTCGCGGCGGCCGTTCTGCTCGGCAATCACCGTCACCGACAAGCGCACGAGGGGTCGCACGTCCGCCGCAAGCGTGCCATCCGCGCGCGCCACGAGGACCACGTCGTACTCACTCGCGAGCCCAGCCATGACTTGCGCGACGCGGGGGTCGCGCGAGCGCGCCAGCTTTTCGACTTTGCCGAGCAAGGCCACCTTGGTCGCGCTGTCGAGCGTGGAAATCGGGTCGACGCCGGCGTAGAGCGAGCGGCTCGATGCGACCTTGCGAGAAGGCGTCTTGGCGCGACCCGTCCGGCCCGAGGATGAAATCGAGCGAACAGTGCGCGCCGCGTCGAGCAGAGACGCTTCGGAGATGTCGTCCGAATACGCGAACGCGGTCTTTTCGCCGCTGACCGCGCGCACGCCGACGCCCTGGTCGATGCTGAAGCTGCCGGTCTTGACGATGCCTTCTTCCAGACTCCAGCCTTCACTGCGGGTGTACTGAAAGTAGAGATCTGCGTCGTCGACACCGTACGAAGTGATTTCGCCGAGTGCCTTGCTGAGATGCGATTCGTCGAGGCCGAAAGGCGTAAGCAGGAGTTGCTGCGCCGTGGCGAGGCGCTCGATGGTGGGTTCGCGAGAGATCATCGGGCATTATTGCTCGCCATTAGGAGCGGCGCGCACTTCGTGTCGCTTGCCCTCCCCCTACCGGGGGCGATGCCAGTGGCCCGGCGGAGCCGGTTGCACGGCATCTCACCGACAGACCGCAGCCTCGCGGCCCGGTCAGGTTTGCATCAGGCGTTTGGCTCTCGATATGGACATCAGGATGCCGAGGCCGAGGCCGAGCGTGACCATGGCGGTGCCGCCGTAGCTGATGAAAGGGAGCGGCACGCCGACCACGGGGAGGATGCCGCTGACCATGCCCATGTTCACGAAGGCATAGGTGAAAAAGATGAGAGTGATCGCGCCAGCCAGCAATCGAGAGAAAAGCGTAGGCGCATCCGATGCGATGGCGAGGCCGCGGAAGATCAGGAAGATGAAGGACGCGATCAAAAACAGGTTGCCGGCGAGCCCAAATTCTTCTGAGTACGCGGCAAAGATGAAGTCGGTGGTGCGCTCGGGAATGAACTCCAGGTGCGTCTGCGTGCCCTGCATGAAACCCTTGCCGCCAACGCCACCGGCACCGATGGCGATCATCCCCTGGATGATGTGAAATCCTTTGCCAAGCGGGTCTTTGCCCGGGTCGAGCAGCGTGCAGATGCGCTGCTTCTGATAGTCGTGCAGCACGCGCCAATCGAATCCGTCGGCACACAGCGTCGATTCGTAGCCAACGATCAAGGCTACGGCGACGAGGCCGATCAGGAACGGCGGCAGGATCAATTTCCATGACAACCCGGCGAAGAAAATCACCGACAGCCCTGCCGACAGCACCAGCAATGCGGTGCCCAAGTCAGGCTGCTTCACGATGAGCCCCACCGGTACCACCAGCAGGAACGTCGCCACCGCAAAGTCAAGCGGCCGCAATTGGCCCTCGCGCCGCTGGAACCACCAAGCCAGCATCAGAGGCATGGCGATCTTCAAAATCTCGCTCGGCTGTATCACGAAGCCGACGTTGAGCCAGCGCTTGGCACCCTTCTTGGTCAGCCCGAACACCGCCACTGCAATGAGCAACGCAACGCCCAACGTGTAGAGCGGCACCGCGCAGCTCATAAGCCGTTGCGGCGGAATCTGCGCCACCACGAACATGATGAAGCCAGCCAGGATCATGTTGCGGCCGTGGTCCATGAAGCGGGAACCATGGTCGTAGCCCGACGAATACATCGTTAGCAAACCGGCGCACACGAGCAAAAACACGGCAAAGGCGAGGAAGCCGTCGAAGCCCTGAAAAATGGGCGCGATGCGGCGCGCAAACGAGGGCTGGTTGAACACGGCTGACATGGCCGCCAATTATCCGCGCCTGCCGAACACTACCGACCCCTAACCGCCGAATTCGAGCGAGACGACAGTGCGGCCCGGTCGGCTTTCCAACGACAGCGCCACGCCGAGCGCTGCTGCGCGCTGGCCGAGTGACCGGGGCACCTGCGACGCGTCGAAGCCGCAGCCGTTGTCGATGACGCGTAAGTGGAGGACGGGGCCACGCATCTCTGCTTCGAGTCGCAACGTGCTGGCGCCTGCATGCTGCAGCACATTGGAGATCGCCTCGAACAACAGAAGCTGAACCTGCCGCATCGCCTGCCCATCGAGTCCGGCCACCGGCGTCACGTCGTCGACAGCCCATTCGAGCGTGATGCCTGATGCCGCGAAGCGTGGCGTCATGCGGTAGCGCATGCCCGCCATAAGCGCACCGACATCGCCCGGCGGCAGATGGATCGAGTCGATCGACAGCTTGAGCTGGTCGAGCGAATCGCGCAGGGTGCGCAACACGTCCGCATCGCTCGCCTGGCCCGATTGCAGTTGCCGGATCGCGGCACTGATGTGCGAGCCGACGCCGTCGTGCATGTCGCGCAGGATGCGCTCGCGCTCGTAGGTGCGCGCCTGTTCACGCGCCACCTTTTCGAGCTTGCCGTAGGTCGACTGAAGTTCCTGTTCCCGCTCGGCCACGCGCTCGGCCAGCGTCGTCACCCAGCCGCGCGCCTCTGCACTGGCCGCCCGAAAGCGCTGCAGCACGATCAGCAGCAGGGCCACGCCGAAGAACACCGACGAATAGCGGACCCAGGTCGTTTCACCGTACGAATCGCTGAGGCGGATCACGATCCAGTCGCGCGTGCCAAAGGCGACCGTCGCCAGCGCGGCGAGCATTACGAGCAGGCTTCCGGATTTCGGCCGGCGCAGCGTGGCAACCGTAAAAGAGGCGACAAACACGACGACCATCACAATTTCGATGGCCAGCCAGCGGGTCAACCAGGCCGGATTGTCGGTGGCCATGGACAACCACGAAAACACGAGGGTGCCGAGGACGATGGACACCATAGGCCACCGGGCCCAGCGTGTGCGGGCATGCCGGGCCCAGTCAGCTTGGTGGTAGCAGAACATCATCGCGGCTGCGACCCAGCCGGCGTAGCACAACGCCATGAGCACACCCCATGGCCCCCACGACATCGGCGGCTCGACAATGACGCCATCGGCCACGCGCAAAGCCCAGCAGAACTCCGCAAGCGCGGCCCACAAATAGAGGCCCTCGCGCCGACCGCCCGGCACGCGGGTGTCGACCTGTGTAAGCCAGAGCGAAAGCGCGATGCCCCCTACGATGAGGCTGAACGCCATCAGCAGCACTGAGCCGGTAAAGCGCCAGGCGTAGGCCGTTTCAAAAAGCTGCGTGCGCACCGGCGCGGCCGGCCCGAGCGTGACGGGCGACAGCCCACCGCGACGACCGCTGTCGGCGCGAATGCGCACCTGCAGCAGGTTTTCGCCAGCTTGCAACAAGCGCCCCGGCACGGCCATGTAGATCGGCGCCTTGGCGTAGTCGGCGCCGTTGCCGCGATCGAGGTCGCCATAGACCTGCAGCAATGCCCCGTTGAGCCGGACCTCGAAGACATTCCCCGTGCGCAGAATAAAGATGCCCCAAGGGCTTTCGGGTGCGGCATCGAGGTTGAAAGGAAGCTCGAAAGTGGCGAAACCTACTTTGCCGCCTTGGTGCCGGTCCCAGTTGTAGGGCAGCGCCACCGCGCCCTCTCGCGTGACGCCATCGACGGTCGTCTGGATACGGCCGACGCGCAGTTCGAGCGGCGCGACCGTGGCACCGGCCGGGACCCAGAACAAGCAAACGAACACCGCCAGGGTGAACAACCGCGCGGCGATGAAACACATGTCGCGCTTCACCGGCTCAGCGCGGATGCGGCAACAGCCCGAGCCGGGTCGCCTCGAACACCGCCTCGTTCTTGGAATGCACGGCGAGCTTGCCGTAGAGGTTCTTGATGTGGGTCTGCACCGTGTGCACGCTCAGATCCTTCAGGCGCGCGATCTCACCGTACGAAAAACCGCGGGCGACCAGCGTCAGCACCTCCTGCTCGCGGCCAGACAACAGTTGCCGCACGGCGGCGTCTGCCGGGGCCAACGCCGTGCCACGTCTCTCCGTCGCCTGCACACCCAAATGCAGCAAGCGGTACTTCTCCAGCACGCGCCGCGCGATCATGGGCGATATGGGCAACGCGCCGCCCTTCATCTCCACGATGGTCTGCGCGATGCCTTCGGGCGCAGCGTCTTTTTGGATGTAACCGACCGCTCCGGCCTCAATGCTCGACAGCACGTTGTCTGCGTCGCCGAACACCGACACCACCAGCGGATCGCATTCCGCAAAGCGCGCCACGGCGGCACGGATCACATCGAGCCCGCTGCCATCGGGCAACCCAAGGTCGACCAGCAGCACGTCCGGCGGCTCGGTAGTCCGTTGCATCCAGGCAACAGCTTCGGCCACCGTCCCGGCCGAGCCGAGCCATTGCAAACGAGCGCTGCGCCGCACGCTCGCCTCGAAAAAACTGCGCGCGCGCGGATCGTCCTCCACCACGTAGACGGTCCAAACGCGCTCAAGGCTCCTTCCACTCCCCTCGGTTTTCATGCAGTGAACATAAAGCCCGGAAACAGTGATTCACGTTGTTGCACTACCGGATTCATGGGATGGGCGGTGCGGACTCCCATCACGACACTGGCGCCGCACACCTGTAACGCTTCGTTAATCACCGGTGCATTTCGAGGATCTCATGCAACCCAAAACCCTGAAACTCAAAGCCGGTCTGACCGCGGCCGTGCTCCTCTCGCTGGCTGCTTGCGGTGGAGGCGGAAGCAGCGGCGGGGGCTTTGCCTTTCCGACAACCGCATCCACGCCGACCACCACGCCAGCACCGGCGGCAACGACGACGACGCCCGCAGCACTCGCAAAGCTCGACGGCGTGGCCGCGACCGGTGCAGCCTTCGCCGGCGCCACGGTGACCGTGGTCGACCAGACCGGCACGACCGTGTGCACCACCACCACCGACGCTTCCGGCGCCTTCAGCTGCACGCTGCCGGCGACCACCAAGGCACCGTTGGTCATCAAGGCCAGCCGTGACGACCAAACTTTCTACAGCACCACGGCGAGCGCCACGGGCGGCATCGCCAACGTCACGCCGCTTACCACCATCATCGTTTCGCAGCTGTCACCGGACGGCAACCCGGCCAGCCTGGCCGGCGCCATCCAGATCAATCCGTCCAGCGTGACCACCGCCACGATCCAGACCCAGGTGGCCGAACTCGTTGCCGCGCTCAAGCCTCTGCTCGACGCGTTGAGCCAGGGCGCCATCGACGTGATGGCGGGCGGCTTTACCGCCAACGGCACGGGCCAGGACAAGGTGCTCGACGCCATTTCGGTCAGCGTGCAGCCCAACGGCAGCTCGGCCAACATCGAGATCACGGTCAAGACGATTCCGACCAGCGACGACGCCGCGCCGGTGTCGATTTCGTTCAACACCGCCGACACGGCCACTACACCGACGTTGCCACCCATCGCCGCTACCGCCGTCGCCAGCACGCCGACGCCGGCCGTGGTCGCTGCGCTGTTCGATCGGCTGACCGCCTGCTACGCGTTGCCGCTGACGCAACGTGTGGGTGGTTCTGGCGCTCTCGCACAGGGCGGCGGTGCGGTCAACGACACCACCAACGCCACCGGCACTGCCATCAACGTCATCGCGCCGGCCTGCAAGACCCTGTTCCTCGGCGACGACCCTGCGACGTTCTACAGCAACGGCTACAACGTCGGCCGTGACAGCAGCAACAACGGTTCTTTTGCGGGAATCTTCCGCCAGGGCGCCACCGGAGTGAAGTTCGAGCGCGGTAATTTCGAGTTCGTGCGCAGCCGCGGCGATTTCGTGCTGAGCTACCGCACGGTAGACCGCTTCGGCAGCACCGACAACGACACCATCATTGCGCGCAATGTCGATGGCGTGCTCAAGCTCGTCGGCAACAACTACGTCTACCGCGCCTCGGTACGGCCGTATTCGGAAAACCGCGAACTGGTCAACACGCCCAATTTCAGCTCGTTCACGACGGGCTACAACATCTCTATCGACAACAAGACCGCCTCTGGCACCTCGATCTTCAACAAGGTCGAAGTCACATCGCCGTTCAGCGCGACGAAGATCGTGTTCTATCCACAGTCGGGGCTTTCTTTCCTGGCCGTGAGCAAAGACGGCACGAACACGGCCGGCCAAGTCGTCTCGACCAGCATCGTCCGTCTCGGGGCTGAGTTTCAAAACAAGGCCAACGCGGGTGCGGTGAGCGCAGCCGAGACGGGTGTTTACTTCGTATCGCCCAACTACACCGATGCGCAGATCAGCGCGATACAGAACCAGAGCGTCTGGCAACTGGAGTTCTTCCCTACGGGCGGTTCATCCGTGATCCAGACCTACCGCACCGTCTCGCGCGCGCAAACCATCGGCGAAATCCGGCAGCTCGCGTTCGTTCAGGCGACGCCTGTTCAAAAGGCGGAGCTGATCGCCGGAACAAGCGCAACGGGGCGCTTCATCTTTGGCGTCCCTAGCGTGGGCAACCCGAACATCATCGACTTCAGCAGCGAAGGCAACCTCGACGCGTGGATGCTGCCGGAGGGTGCGCTGGCGCCAACGTCGTTCAGCGTGATCGGGCGCGTCGGCGGCCTTGGGAGCGCGTCTTTCAACGACAGCACAGGCCTCTCCGGCACGCAACGCAAAGCCATCATCTATTGCTCCAGCCAGGGCAACTCGGACCTGCATTGCGACCCCACGCTCACCACCCAGTATGCGAACGGCAGCTCATTTCACCTGCTTGACCTGGGAGCGCGCAGTTCACGCCAAGTGGAGGTGAGCAAGAAGCTTGTTCTCTACAAGCTTCAATAAACGGACCGCTTCGGAGCCCAAAGCCCCGCACCCGCGGGGCTTTTTTATTGCCAGAATCAACTTGCACATCACCTCCAATGCGCTTGATGCCCACGACCCATCTTCTCTACCTCCACGGCTTCCGCTCTTCTCCGCAATCGGCCAAAGCGCGGCTGGTCGCGCAGCGGGTGGCACAGCGCCATCCCAAGGTGCAGCTCTGGGCGCCGCAACTACCGCCGTCGCCGCACGATGCGATGGACGTGGTCATGAAAGGCATCGCCGACTGGCCGCGCGAATCGATGGCCGTCATCGGCTCGTCGCTCGGCGGTTTCTACGCGACCTACGTGGCGGGAATGACGCGCAGCCGCGTGGTCCTGCTGAACCCGGCGGTGCATCCCGCTCGCGACCTTTCGCGCTACATCGGTGAGCAGACCAGCTGGCACGATCCATCCGAGCATTTCTATTTCAAGCCCGAGTACATCGACGAATTGCGCGCGCTCGAAGTCGGCACGCTGACGCGGCCAGAACGCGCGCTGGCGATCGTCGCAAAGGGCGACGAGGTACTCGATTGGAGGGAAATGTCGGCGCGCTATCCCGGCAGCCGCATCAAGCTGATCGAAGGCGGCGACCACGCGCTGTCGGATTTCGCCGAGTCGCACCTGGACGAAGTGATGCGCTTCCTCGACCCGATCTAGACCGGGCGCAGCGCATGCCCGGTGCCGGACGGCTCCGGCCGGCGTTGATAATTGGACCATGTTTGTATTGTTTGAAGAAGCCGGCAAGTACCTCGGCGGCCGCGTGTTGTCGGAGGCCGAAGCGTCGGCGCAGGTCGAGCTCGACACCGGCAAGCGGCTCAAGGTCAAGAGCGCGAACATCGTGCTGCGCTTCGAGAAGCCGTCGCCGGCCGAACTGATCGCGGAATCGCGAACGCTCGCCGCCACCATGGACCTCGACCTGGCCTGGGAGTTCGCCTCCGAGGGCGAGTTCGGCTTCATCGACCTCGCATCCGATTACTTCAGCGACAAACCGACGCTGGCGCAGCAGGGCGCCGCGCTCCTGGCGCTGTTCGACGCACCGCACTACTTTCGCCGTGCCGGCAAAGGCCGCTTCAAGAAAGCGCCGGCCGACATCGTGCAGGCCGCCTTGGCCGGCATCGAAAAGAAGAAACTGGTGCTGGCGCAGATCGCCGAATGGGCAGCACAACTGGTGGCCGGCGAATGCCCGCAGCCCGTGCGCGACCAGCTCTACAAGATTTTGTTCAAGCCCGACAAGAACGCGCCCGAATACAAGGCAGTGGTCGATGCCTCGCGCGCCGCGCAACTGGCACCGCTCGACCTGCTGGAGCGCGCAGGCGCCATCGATTCGCCTTACCAGTTCCACTGGCGCCGCTTCCTGTTCGAGAACTTTCCCAAAGGCACCGGCTTTCCTGCATTGCAGGCGCCCGCCATCGTCGACGATTTGCCGGTGGCCACGGTCGAAGCCTTTTCGATCGACGACTCGCAAACCACTGAAATCGACGATGCGCTGTCGGTGCAGGGCATCGGCAGCGGCACGCTGGTGATCGGCGTGCACATCGCCGCACCGGGCCTCGCGCTGGTGCCGGGCGGCGCTATCGACCAAGTGGCGCGCAGCCGCATGTCGACGGTCTACATGCCCGGCTACAAGATCACGATGCTGCCCGACGCGGTGGTCGATGCCTACACGCTGCTCGAAGGCAGCAACCGGCCAGCCGTGTCGCTCTACGCCACCTTCGACGAAGCCACGCTGACGCTGCAGGCCACCGAGACCAAGCTGGAACGCGTACCGATCGTCGCCAACTTGCGCCACGACCAGCTCGACGCCGTGGTCACGCAGCCGTGGCTCGAAGACGCATCGTTCGTGAGTCCTGACACACCCGAAGCCGCCGCGCGTTTGCGCGGCCCGCTGTCGGTGCTGTTTCGCCTGGCCAAGCATTTGAAGGCGCAACGCGAAGTGGTTCGCGGCAAGCCCGAGAATTTCAACCGGCCCGACTACAACTTCCGCCTGATCGGTAACGACGGCGAGCCGCAAGGCAGTGAACAGGTGACCATCACCACGCGGCAACGCGGCGCGCCGCTCGACCTGATCGTGTCGGAAGCGATGATCCTGGCCAACAGCACCTGGGGCGCATGGCTGGGCGAACTCGGCGTGCCGGGCCTTTACCGCAGCCAGGCCAGCATGGCGCCTGGGGTCAAGGTGCGCATGGGCACGCGCTCCCTGCCGCACGCCGGCCTCGGCGTGAAGAGCTACGCGTGGAGTACCTCACCGCTGCGCCGCTACACCGACCTGGTGAACCAGTGGCAAATCATCGCGGCGGCACGCCACGGCAAGACCGCCGCGCTGGCGGCACCGTTCAAGCCGAAGGACGCCGACCTGTTCTCGATCCTGTCGGGCTTCGACGCCGCCTACGCGACCTACAACGGCTACCAGGGCGGCATGGAGCGCTTCTGGACGCTCAAGTATTTGCAGCAGCAAGGCATCACCGAGCTAACGGTAACCGTCGTCAAGGACATTCAGAACGGCGCGCTGGTGCGGGCCGACACGCTGCCGCTGGTGTTTCCGGTGGCGGGTCAGCAGGAACGCGGCGCGCACCTGCGCGTCAAGCTCGGCGAGATCGATGAGATCGCACTCGACGTGAACGGCACCGTACTCGAGCGGCTCGACGTGGTGCCGGCCGAGGTGGAAGAAGAGTCGGGCGAAGACGACGACGAAGTCGCCGGCCCGATCGCCATCGCAGTCGACATGAGCGATGGCGAGACCACCGGTGAGAAGGCAGCGGAGAACGCACCGGCATGAGCGCGACCAAAGCGAAATGAACCTCAAGGACCTGAGCACACTGCAAATCGCGCTGGGGCTTTCGGTCCTGGCGCACGCCGCAATGCTCACGGTGCGGTTCGTCGACCCTGAAGCCTTCAATCGCGTCTTCAGCGAAACGCCTCTCGAAGTGATTCTGGTCAACGCGCGCAGCGACGAGAAGCCCGACAAGGCCACCGCGATTGCGCAAGCGTCGCTGGCCGGCGGCGGCGACTTGGAAAAAGGCCGCGCCACCAGCCCGCTGCCGCCGAGCGAGTTCCGCGCCATCGGCGATGCCACCGAAGACGCGCAGCGCGAGGTCGAGGCCATGCAGGCGCAACAGATGATGATGCTGACGCAAATCAAGCAGCAGCTGGCCGCCATGCCGCTGCCCGATCCGCGCAACAGCGGCAACCCGAGCGAGGTTGCGGCACGCGAAGAGAAGCGCAAGCAGTTGGTCAACCTGCTGGCCGAGATCGAACGCCGCGTCAACGAAGAAAACGCGAGACCCAAGAAGCGCTACATCAGCCCGGCGACGCGCGAGGCCGCGTATGCCGCCTATGTCGACGCATTGCGAAGACGCATCGAGCAGCGCGGCACCGAGAACTTTCCTGAAGCGGCCGGCAAGAAGATGTACGGCCAGCTGACGATGCTGGTCACCGTCAACTTCGACGGCGCTATCGTGAGCACGGAGATCGTCGAAAGCTCGGGCAACGCGCTGCTCGATCGGCGCGCCCAGGCCATCGTGCGAAGCATCGGCAGCTTCGGCCGCTTCACCGAAGCGATGCGCAAGCAAACCGACCAGATCGCACTGCCCTCTCGCTTCAAGTTCACGCGCGACGAGACGACCGAGCTCTCGTCTAAATAATTCCATCGAGCAAGGCCACCCGGAACCGCCATGGACCTGTACTGCGTGATGGGCAACCCGATCGAGCACAGCCGCTCGCCATGGATCCATGCGCGCTTTGCGCAGCTCACCGACCAGACCTTGCGCTATGACCGCCGGCTGGTGCCGATGGGCGGCTTCGATGCAGGGGTCGCAGCGTTCCGTGCCGACACTTCCGGCACGGCGCGCGGCTGCAACATCACCGTGCCCTTTAAGTTCGACTCGGCGCGGCACGCGCAGCATGTGACGCCGCGCGCTACGTTGGCCCAAGCTGTCAACGTGCTGAGCTTTCGTGAGGATGGCGTGCATGGCGACAACACCGACGGCGTCGGCTTGGTGAACGACATCCAGCGCAACGCCGACGTGGCGCTCGCAGGTTGCGACGTGCTGTTGCTCGGCGCGGGCGGTGGCGCCGCCGGCGTGCTCGGGCCCATCCTCGAAGCCGGCGCACGGCGCGTCGTAGTCGCCAACCGGACGCGGGCCAAAGCCATCGTGTTGGTGCAGCGCCATGCCGCGTTGGCCCTGCAGCATCACGCATCGCTGGAGGCGCAATCGCTGCACACCGTCGACGGCACTTTCGACGTAGTGGTCAACGCCACGGCCTCTAGCCTGGCAGGTGGCGAGGTGCCCGTTGCGGCCAGCGTATTGAAGCGCGGCACCTTGGCCGTCGACATGATGTACGGACCCTCTGCGGCCGGCTTCATGGAATGGGCAAGCGCGCACGGTGCAATGCCGCGCGACGGCCTCGGCATGCTGGTCGAGCAGGCAGCGGAGGCCTTCGAGATATGGCGCGGCGTGCGGCCGCCGGCGGCGCAGGTGCTCGCTGAACTTCGTGCGCTGGTCGGTTGATCGACCCGACCCGTGCGCGCCTTTTTCAACTGGCTTCTATGCCTCGTCGTCGCGGTCATCGCGCTGCAACTGTTCTTCGTCGCGCGCATCGCGTTGATGGCGGTCGTCGATCCGCAGTCGACGGCATTCCAGCGCTCCGAGGCCTGGCAAATCGCTACGCGCGGCCGCGCTGAAGGCAGCCCCTCCGGCGACCGCGCCTGGCAGCAGCGTTGGGTGCCTTACGCCCAAATCTCAGACACGCTCAAGCGCGCTGTCATTGCCAGCGAAGACGGCGAATTCATCTATCACCAAGGCGTCGAGTGGGAAGCCATCGAACGTGCCCGCCAGCGCAACGCCAAGGCCGAAGAGATCGCGGCACGACGCGCTGCCGCAGCCATCGCGCGGGGCAAGTCGCCGCAGGCAGCCAAGTTGCGCGGCGGCTCAACGATCACGCAGCAGCTAGCCAAGAACCTCTTCCTGTCGGGTGAACGCACGCTCCTGCGCAAAGGCCAGGAGCTGGTGCTCGCGAGCGTGCTCGAAGCACTGCTGAGCAAGCAGCGCATCCTGGAGCTCTACCTGAACAGCGTGGAATGGGGCGAAGGTGTTTTCGGCGCAGAGGCCGCGTCGCAGCGCTACTTCAACAAGCCCGCGTCACGCCTCAGCGCCACCGAGGCTGCACGACTGGCGGTGATGCTGCCGAGCCCGAAGTTCTTCGAGCGTCGACCCGGTTCGCCCTACATCGCCGGCCGCGCTGCGACGATCGTCGCACGCATGCCGTCCGCCGACCTGCCGTGATCGGTCCCGGCTCGGCTCGGCCCGGCTCGGCCCGTATCATCGCGCCCATGCTGGCGAAGTTGACGGGTTGGTTGTTGTTGGGAGTGGTGCGGTTATTGACCGGGGCACAGGCACGCTGGTACGGCTGCCCTCCCAAGGCTGAGCAGCGCATCTACTTCGCCAATCACCAGAGCCACGCCGACCTCGTGATGATCTGGGCGGCGCTGCCCGAAGAGCTTCGCAGCATTACGCGGCCGATCGCAGCGCGCGACTACTGGGCCAACACGCCGTTCAAGCGCTGGATCACGACCGAGGTGTTCAACGCAGTGTACGTGGAGCGCGGGGGCGCGCCGGTGCTGCCGACTGCGCCTGTTTCGACGAGTTCGTCGAGACCTGCCGTTCCCACCCTCATTCCGACCGAGCGCATCGAACCGTCGATGGACCCGATCGAGCCATTCATGATCCAGGTGCCGCCACCGGCACCGGCCGCCTTCGCGGTCAAAGCGGTTCAACTTCCGCTCATTTCAACATCCCCGGCAGAGCCCGTCCGATCGGCTGCGGCAGGGTCGTTCGAACCTGCCGCCATCCCCGCACCGGAGGCCGCCGACCCGCTCGCCCCGCTGATCGAAGCGCTCACCAGCGGGGACTCGATCATCATCTTTCCCGAAGGCACGCGCGGCCACACCGGCGAGCCGCAGAAGTTCAAGTCGGGCCTTTTCACGCTGGCGCAGTTGTTTCCAGACGTGGTGCTGGTGCCGGCCTGGATCGACAACATCCAGCGTGTCATGCCGAAGGGCGAAGTGGTGCCGGTGCCGATCCTTTGCTCGGTCACATTCGGCGTACCTATCCAGCTCGAAGAAGGCGAAGAGCGCCGCCCGTTTCTCGATCGCGCGCGTGAGGCGGTCGTCGCGCTGCGCAACGTTTGACTCACGCATCGATCCAGCCATCGAGATGAACCAGTTCTTGCGCGATCTTTCGCCCGTCCATCAGGTCGCGGCCCTTTTCGTTCTGGTGTTCGGCGTGCTCGCCATCGTCAGCACCGTCACTTTTTTGGTCAGCCTGCGCGAACGGCGCAACGCACTGCACAGCGAATCGTGGCAGCGCGAACTCGAGGACTTTCAGCAACTGCTGAGCACCACCTGGTTCATGGTGGTGGTGTTCTGGATCGGATGGGCGCTGGGCGAAGGCGTGGCCACGCTGCTCTTCGCACTGATTTCTTTCTTGGCGCTGCGCGAGTTCATCACGCTCTCGCCGACACGGCGTGGCGACCACCGCAGTTTGATCCTGGCGTTTTTCGTGGTGCTGCCGATCCAGTTCATCCTGGTCGCGACCGCGCGCTTCGATCTCTTCACCGTGTTCATTCCGGTCTACGTGTTTCTCGCCATTCCGGTGGTCAGCGCGCTGTCGAACGATCCCAACCAGTTTCTCGAACGCAATGCCAAGCTGCAATGGGGCATCACCGTCTGCGTCTACGGCATGAGCCACGTGCCGGCGCTGCTGTTGCTGTCGTTCCCCGGCTTCGAAGGCAAGAGCGCGTTCCTGGTCTTCTTTTTGGTGTTCGTGGTGCAGACCTGCATGGTGGTGCAGCACCTGATCGCGCGCCGCTTCGCCTATTCGGCGCTCGATGCCGGCCCCAAGATGTGGCGCTGGCTGCAGCGCGAACCGTTTGCGCCCAACGTGAGCCAGAGCTTCAACTGGGTCAGCTGGGCGGTCGGCATGGCGATCGCCAGCGTGGTGGGCGCGCTGATGTCTTTCATCACGCCGTTCGGCTACGGCCAGGCGCTGGCGATGTCCTTGATCGCCTGCGTGGCAGGGTCGATGGGCCACCTCGTCATGAAAGCGCTCAAACGCGACCGCGGCATTCCCAACTGGGGGCCGAAGGGCATGGGCGTGACCGGTGCCAACGGGCTGCTCGACCGCGTCGATGCGCTTTGCTTCGCGGCGCCGGTGTTCTTTCACTCGGTGCGTTGGTACTTCGGCGTCTAGCCGCCACACCGACGTTTTCCATGCGCATCCTAGGCATCGACCCCGGCCTGCAGACCACCGGCTTCGGCGTGGTCGATGTCGACGGTCAAGCGCTGAGCTACGTTGCAAGCGGCACCATCAGCACAAAGCATCTGGAGCGCACCAATCTGCCGGCACGGCTGAAGGTGCTGTTCGACGGTATTGGGGAAGTGGTGGCGCGTTACCAACCCGATGCATCGGCAGTCGAGATCGTGTTCGTCAACGTCAACCCGCAGTCCACGCTGCTCCTGGGCCAGGCGCGCGGCGCCTGCCTCACGGCGCTGGTCACCTGCAACCTCGGCGTGGCCGAGTATACGGCATTGCAGATGAAGCAGGCAGTGGCCGGACATGGCAATGCGGCCAAGACGCAGGTACAGGAGATGGTGAAGCGCTTGTTGAACTTGCCGGGCCTGCCCGGTAGCGATGCTGCCGATGCCCTCGGCATCGCGATCACGCACGCCCACGTCGGGCGCTCGCTGGCACGACTGGCCGAAGCGACGGGGTCGCAACCGCCCAGCGGCCAATATCGCGCCGGCCGCAGCCGGTGAGCGGCTCTTGGACAACGATCTAAACATGACGTACCGGCCGCTAATTCGGTTGAAGCCAGTCGGTGTCGAACGCGCGGTCACGACGCACGGGCTGAAAACCAAGAGCAGCCGTCAGGCTACGCGTTCAGCGATCAACACGGCGAAGAAGCCAAATGCAGCAAGCAGCGTCCACTTGAGAACGATCCAGCCGAAGCGGCGGTACCTGGCCTGGCCGGTGCCTGCATAGAACGCGAAAGACACGCCGGCCATCAGCAGGAAAAGCAGGATGGCCCAGCGAAAAAGCAGCATTGTTGGGGGCGCTCGAAAGACCATTCTCCTACCAGGCGCGCTCGACTTCCGCGAAGCCGGCAGGAGCATTCTTTACATCGTCGAACGTCACGATCTCCCACGCATCCTTGTGCGAGATGAGCTCGCGCAGCAGCTTGTTGTTCATGGCGTGGCCCGAACGAAACGCGGTGTATGACGCCAGCAGCGGATGACCGACGATGTAGAGGTCGCCCATCGCGTCGAGGATCTTGTGCTTGACCAGTTCGTCGTCGTAGCGAAGCCCGCCCGCGTTCAACACCTTGGTGTCGTCCATCACGATGGCGTTGTCGAGTCCGCCGCCGAGCGCCAGACCCTTGCTTCGCATGTACTCGACTTCCTTGGTGAAGCCGAAGGTGCGGGCGCGCGCGATGTCGCGGCTGTACGAGCCGCTGCCCAAGTCGAACTCGACGCGCTGGCCCGTCAGGTTCACGACCCGATGATCGAAGTCGATCTGAAAAGCGAGCTTGTAGCCGTGAAACGGTTCGAGCGACGCCCACTTCTCGTTGGCACCTTCGCCCTCGCGCACTTCGACCTTGCGCGTGACTCGAATGAATTTGCGCGCCGCTTTCTGCAACTCGATGCCTGCGCTCTGCAGCAGAAAAACGAACGATGACGCAGAGCCGTCGAGGATCGGAACCTCGTCGGCCGTGATGTCGATATACAGGTTGTCGATGCCCAGGCCAGCACAGGCCGACATCAGATGCTCGACCGTTTGCACCTTGGCGCCACCAGTCGAAATGGTCGAAGCCAAGCGCGTGTCGGTCACCGCTTCTGCCGTCATCCGAATCTCGACCGGCTCCGGTAAATCCGTACGTCGGAAGATGATGCCGGTATCGACCGGCGCTGGCCGCAGCGTGAGTTCGACCCGTTGCCCGCTGTGCAGCCCCACGCCAACAGCGCGGCTGATCGTCTTGAGCGTTCGTTGTTGCAACACGATCGCGATTTTAGGAGCGCCAGGCACCAGGCGCGCCGTGCGCCTGGCTATGCCCGCAATAGTCACGCGAAAGTCATATTGAAGTCACGACGCTTTTGCCGCCATCAATCTGCCTGTCGGCGGAGAAATGCGGGGATCTCGAAGTCGTCCATGCCGCCGGAAGACAACGCATCGACCTTGGCCGCGGCCATGGTGCGGTTGGTGCGCCAAACACTCGGAACCGCCATGCCTTCGTAGTTGGGCTGGCCGTGCGCGCCGGTGTGACCCATGCCGCCCAGCGTCGGCACATTGAAGGGGCCATCGGTGCCAGTGCCCATGCCGGTGCGAATGACTTCCAGTGTCGGTGCCTGACGACGTGCGTCCTGGCGCGACAGGCCCGTGGCCACCACGGTCACGCGCATTTCGTCGCCCAGCGTTTCGTCGTAGGCCGCACCGTAGATCACGTGCGCATCTGGCGAAGCGTAAGCGCGGATGGTGTTCATCGCGAGCTTCGATTCGTTCAGCTTCAGCGAACCCTTCGATGCGGTTACCAGCACCAGCACGCCCTTGGCGCCGGAGAGGTCGATGCCTTCGAGCAATGGGCATGCAACGGCCTGCTCGGCAGCGATGCGCGCACGGTCAGGGCCGGCCGCAGCAGCGGTGCCCATCATGGCCTTGCCCGGTTCACCCATCACGGTGCGCACGTCTTCGAAGTCCACGTTGACGCCGCCGTACTCGTTGATGATTTCCGAGATCCCGCCGACCGCGTTCTTGAGCACGTCGTTAGCGTGCGCAAAGGCTTCGTCCTGCGTCACGTCGTCGCCCAGCACGTCCAGCAGTTTCTCGTTCAGCACCACGATCAGCGAGTCGACATTGGCTTCGAGTTCGGCCAGGCCGGCGTCGGCGTTGGTCATGCGACGACCGCCTTCCCAGTCGAACGGCTTGGTGACCACGCCGACCGTCAGGATGCCCATCTCCTTGGCGATGCGCGCGATCACCGGCGCAGCACCGGTACCCGTGCCACCACCCATCCCGGCCGTGATGAAAAGCATGTGCGCGCCGTCGATGGCAGCGCGGATGTCGTCCACCGCGGCTTCGGCGGCTTCACGACCGCGATCGGGCTTGCTGCCGGCGCCGAGGCCGCTGGTGCCGAGCTGGATGATCTTGTGCGCGTTGCTGCGCGTGAGCGCCTGCGCGTCGGTGTTGGCGCAGACGAACTGCACACCCTGCACGCCGCGCTCCATCATGTGGGCGACCGCGTTGCCGCCGCCGCCGCCGACACCGATCACCTTGATCTGCGTGCCCTGGTTGAATTCTTCGACTTCGATCATTTCGATGGCCATTTTTTAACTCCGTGAATTTGCAGTTGCCGTTGTTTAGGGATGAATTTTTTGAAAGGTAGCGAGTCACCGGATGTCGTCAGGATGGCGGCCCGGTGCGTCGCCATCGCTCGTTGAAATGACGTGGGGGCCCGGCGCGTGCCAGCCACAGTGGGCGGTGCATCATGGTCAGAAGTTCCCCACGATAAAGTCTTTGAAGCGCCCGAACGCGGTCTTTACCGAGCCGTTCTTTTGCGCCACTTTGAAGCCGCGCATCCGTGCGTAACGCGCTTCTTCTAGCAAGCCCATCACGGTTGCCGCGCGAGGCTGCGCGACCATGTCGGACAAGGCGCTCGAATACTTCGGAATGCCGCGCCGCACCGGCTTCAGGAAGATGTCTTCGCCCAACTCGACCATGCCGGGCATGACCGCGCTGCCACCCGTGAGCACGATGCCCGACGACAACACCTCTTCGTAGCCTGATTCACGGATCACCTGCTGCACGAGCTGGAAGATCTCTTCGATACGCGGCTCGATCACGCCGGCCAGCGCCTGCTTGCTCAACATTCGCGGGCCACGATCACCGAGGCCGGGCACTTCGACTTGCGTGTCGGGGTCCGCCAGCAGCTGCTTGGCATAACCGTTCTCGACCTTGATGTCCTCGGCGTCCTTGGTCGGCGTGCGCAGCGCCATTGCGATGTCGCTGGTGATCAGGTCGCCGGCGATCGGGATCACGGCGGTGTGACGGATCGCGCCGTTGGTGAAGATCGCGACGTCGGTCGTTCCGGCGCCGATGTCGACCAGGCACACGCCCAGTTCGCGCTCGTCTTCGGTCAACACCGCCTGGCTCGAGGCGAGCGGGTTCAGCATCAGCTGATCGACCTCGAGCCCGCAGCGACGCACGCACTTGATAATGTTCTCGGCCGCGCTCTGCGCACCGGTCACGATGTGCACCTTGGCCTCGAGCCGCATGCCGCTCATGCCGATCGGCTCCTTCACGTCCTGGCCGTCGATCACGAATTCCTGCGGCTCGACCAGCAGCAGACGTTGGTCGCTGGAGATGTTGATGGCGCGTGCCGTCTCGACCACGCGGGCCACGTCGGCCGGCGTCACTTCCTTGTCCTTGACCGCGACCATGCCGCTGGAGTTGATGCCGCGGATGTGGCTGCCGGTGATGCCGGTGTAGACCCGGGTGATCTTGCAGTCGGCCATCAGCTCGGCTTCTTTCAGAGCTTGCTGGATGCTCTGCACCGTAGCGTCGATGTTGACGACCACGCCGCGCTTCAGGCCATTGCTGGGCGCAACCCCGAGGCCGGCCAGCTTGAGCTCGCCACCAGGCAGCACTTCGGCCACGACGACCATCACCTTG
Source organism: Variovorax sp. (assembly GCA_025352265.1). Classification (GTDB taxonomy): domain Bacteria; phylum Pseudomonadota; class Gammaproteobacteria; order Burkholderiales; family Burkholderiaceae_C; genus Variovorax. Next base: position 63,729 of record JANXTS010000077.1, read on the forward strand.
GCGGTGCCGATGTCGAGTCCGACGACGAGGTCTTTGTATTCTTTGGGCATGGGAGATGTCCTCGGTGTTCTTTAATTTTTCTTGGGGACCGGCTTGACCGTAGGCTTGACTGCAGCTTTGGTGGCGGGCTTGGCCGCTGCAGCAGGCTTCGGTTCGGGAGCGCCCGTGGTGACGCCGCGCAAGCGCAGCGCGTAAGCATCGTTGTGTCGCAGGTCGGCACTCTCGACAGAAGAAAGCGAGCGGCCGTACTGGCCCGCGACCTGCGTCACGGTCTTCAAAAAGCGCTGGGTGCGTGCCGCGACTTCTTCGCTCTGGCCTCGACCGAGTTCGATCACGGCACCGGTGTCGAGCGTGGCCTCCCAGCTGCCACGGCTCGACAGCGCGAGCTCTTCGACGACCAAATCGAAGGGCTCGAACAGCGGAGCGAGCACGCGGTACATGCCGAGCACAGGGCCGGCCTTGTCGCCGGGGCCTTGCAGGCGCGGAAGCGAGTCGTCGACTTCGGCGACATTGGCTTCGAACACCTCACCGAAACCGTTCACCAGTTTGGAATCGGCCTCTTCGCCCCAATGCGCGACCGGCACCTGCTCGGTCAGGGTGGCACGCAGCTTGTTGGGGAACTCGCGCCGCACCACCGCCTTGCGGACCCATGGCACCGACTCGAATGCCGTGCGGGCCTTGGCCAGGTCGACGGTGAAGAAGTTGCCCGCCAGTTGCGGCGCGACGTTGGCGCGCAGCGTGATGGCGTTGTTGTGCGTCACCTCGCCGTCGACCTTAATCGCCGCGATCGGAAAGAACGGCTGACGCAGTACCCACCACGCGCCCGCCGCCAGCAACATGACGGTCACCAGTGCGAACATGAGTGTCGCGGTGATGTTCATGATCTTGACGTCGAACGGCACGGGGAGCGCATCTGCCATCAATGCACTCCCTTCGAATCGAGCGATGCCGACGCCAGGATGCGCAGGCACAGGTCCGGGTAGTCGATGCCTGCAGCACGTGCCGACATCGGCACCAGCGAATGCGTGGTCATGCCGGGCGACGTGTTCATCTCCAGCAGAAACGCCTTGCGATCGCTGGCGCGAATCATCACGTCGGCACGACCCCAACCGCGGCAACCGAGCGTGCGGTAAGCGGCCAGCGCGATCTGCTGGATGTAGCGCTCTTCGGCTTCGGGCAGGCCGCTCGGGCAGTGGTACTTGACGTCGTCGGTGAAGTACTTGTTCTGGTAGTCGTAGGCGCCTTCGGGTGCGGCGATGCGCACCACCGGGAGCGCCTCGGCGTCCAGGCCGTGGCCGAGCAATGCACAGGTCACTTCTTCGCCGTCGATGAACTCCTCGCAAAGCACGTCGGTGTCGTACCTGGCCGACAACGACACTGCATCCTGCATCTCCGAATAGCCCCTGACCTTGGTCACGCCGATGGACGAGCCTTCGCGTGGCGGCTTGACGATCAGCGGCAGGCCGAGCACGTCGGGCACGGCGCGAATCTGCTCGCGACTTTGCTGATCGAACGCCAGGCGCACGTACTTCGGTGACGGCAGACCGTCGGCTTGCCAGATGCGCTTGGTCATTACCTTGTCCATCGCCACACTCGACGCCATCACACCCGACCCGGTGTAAGGAATGCCGAGCAGTTCAAGCGCACCCTGCACCGTACCGTCTTCGCCATGGCGGCCGTGCAACGCGATGAAGCAGCGCGCAAAGCCGTCATGCTTGAGTTCGACCAGTTCGCGCACCAACGGATCGAACGCGTGCGCATCGACACCGCGCGACTGCAACGCCTGCAGCACGCCAGCGCCAGAAAGGTTCGAGATCTCGCGCTCGGCCGAGCTGCCGCCAAACAAGACGGCGACTTTGCCGAAAGCGGCAGGTTCATGAAACAGGTTCATAACGCCCGTCCCTCGCGCGTGAAGCGCTCGTCTTTGGCCGGCGTGGTGCCCGCTGCGCCGCTACCGAGTTCGACCACCTTGCCCGGCACCGCGCCGATGGATCCTGCCCCCATGCAGATGACGACATCGCCTTCGCGCGCGTTGTCCAGAATGGCTCGCGGCATCGCGAGGATGTCGTCAACGAACACCGGCTCGACCTTGCCGGCGACACGCAGTGCGCGCGCCATCGAGCGCCCATCTGCGGCGACGATCGGTTGCTCGCCGGCGGCATAGACCTCACCCAGCAGAACCGCATCGGCTTGACCGATGACTTTGACGAAATCTTCGAAGCAATCACGCGTGCGGGTGTAGCGATGCGGCTGAAAGGCCAGCATCAGGCGTCGTCCGGGAAACGCACCGCGCGCCGCAGCGATGGTCGCTGCCATCTCGACCGGGTGATGCCCGTAGTCGTCGATGACGGTGAAACTGCCCGTCGCATGCGTGCCTTGCGTGGCCTGTACCGGCACGTCGCCGTAGCTCTGGAAGCGTCGACCCACGCCCTTGAAGTCGGCCAACCCGCGTTGCACCGCTTCGTCCGGTACGTTGAGCTCGACCGCGACCGCGATCACCGACAGCGCGTTCAGCACGTTGTGCTCACCCGGCAGGTTCAGCACGATTTCCAGGTCGGGCAGCGTGATGCCGTTGCGGCGCTGCGCCGTGAAGTGCATCTGGCCGCCGACTGCGCGCACATTCACGCCGCGCACCTGCGCGCCTTCGTTGAATCCGTAGCTCGTGACCGGGCACGACACCTCGGTCAGGATGTCGCGCACCGCTTCGTCGTCGGTACACAGAATGGCAACGCCGTAGAACGGCATCTTGTGCAGGAAATCGACGAAGGCTTTTTTCAGCTTCGCGAAATCATGCCCGTAGGTTTCCATGTGGTCGGCGTCGATGTTCGTGACCACCGCCATGATCGGCAGCAGGTTCAGGAACGACGCGTCCGATTCGTCGGCCTCGACCACGATGTAGTCGCCGCTGCCGAGCTTGGCGTTGGCGCCCGCGCTGTTGAGCCGACCGCCGATAACGAAAGTCGGGTCGAGCCCCGCGGCGGCGAGCACGCTCGCAACCAGGCTGGTGGTGGTCGTCTTGCCATGCGTGCCGGCGATGGCGATGCCCTGCTTCAAGCGCATCAGCTCGGCGAGCATCAACGCGCGCGGCACGATCGGAATGCGCTTCTCGCGCGCGGCCAGTACCTCGGCGTTGTCGGCCTGCACCGCTGTCGATGTGACCACGGCATCGGCACCGGCGATGTTGGCCGCGGCATGCCCGACGAAGGTCGCGATGCCGAGGCTGGCCAGGCGCTTGAGCGTGGCACTGTCCGAAAGATCGGAGCCCGAGATGCGGTAGCCGAGGTTCAGCAGGATCTCGGCGATCCCGCTCATACCGACGCCGCCGACGCCGACGAAATGGATGTGACGAATGGCGTGCTTCATGGGCGATCCTCCTTCTTCCCGGCTTTCAGCGCGCGTTTGTCTGCAAGTTCCTCGCAGGCGCGCACGACATGTTCGACGGCCTCGGTCTTCTGCATCGTCTTCGCTTTGGAGGCTTTTTCCACCAGCGTGGTGCGTTCGGTTTTTTGGAGCAAGTCGGCCAATAATTCAGGAGTCAGTTCGGACTGTTGAACGATCCAGCCACCACCTGCATCGACAAGAAAGTGCGCGTTGGTGGTCTGGTGATCGTCGACGGCCGAAGGAAAAGGCACGAACAGCGCTGCTGCGCCAACGGCTGCGATTTCGGTCACGGTGCTGGCGCCGGCGCGCGCGACGATCAGGTCGGCGTCGGCGTAGGCGCGAGCGGTGTCTTCGATAAATGGCGTGAGCTCGCCTTGCACACCGGCGGCTGCGTAGTTGGCACGCAGCTCGTCGATTTGCTTGGCGCCGCTTTGATGCGTGACGGTCGGCCGCGTGGCCGGCGCGATCATCGCAAGCGCTTTCGGCACGATGGTGTTGAGCGCCTTGGCGCCCAGGCTACCGCCGACCACGAGCAACTTGAGCGGACCACTGCGGCCCGCGAAGCGCAAGGCCGGTGCCGGCTGTTGCAAGAAAGCTTCCCGCAGCGGGTTGCCGATCCACGTCGCGTTCTTCAACACGTTGGGGAATGCGGTGAAGACGCGGTTGGCGACGCTTGCCAGCACCTTGTTGACGAGGCCAGCCACGGAATTTTGTTCGTGCAATACCAGCGGTTTTCCGAGCAGCACGCTCATCAGGCCACCGGGGAAAGTGATGTAGCCGCCAAGGCCGACGACCACATCGGGCCGCACGCGGCGCAGCACCGCGATGCTCTGCAGCAAGGCGCGCGACAGCCGCATCGGCAGCAGCAGCAAGGTGAGCGGGCCTTTGCCGCGGACACCGCCGAACTGCACCGGCTCGAAGGCGAAGCCGCGCGGCGGTACGAGTTTTTCTTCCATGCTGCCCGGCGCACCGAGCCAATGAACGCTCCAGCCGCGCGTGCGCAAGGCTTCAGCCACGGCCAGACCCGGAAAGATGTGTCCCCCGGTGCCACCGGCCATCACCAGTGCAGTGCGATTGACGACGGAGCTCATACGCGACCGCCGCGCATCAGCACGCGGTTCTCGTAGTCGATGCGCAGCACGATGGCCAGCGCGATGAGGTTGAACAAGATGGCCGACCCCCCGAAGCTCATCAGCGGCAGCGTGAGGCCCTTGGTCGGCAACGCGCCGAGGTTCACACCCATGTTGATGAAGGTCTGAAAACCGATCCATATGCCGATACCCTGCGCGACCAGGCCGGAGAACACACGGTCGAGCGCAATGGCCTGGCGACCGATGTGCATCACGCGGCGCGTCAGCCACAAGAAGAGGCCGATGGCGAGCAGCACGCCGACCAGTCCGAATTCTTCTCCGATCACTGCCAGCAAAAAGTCGGTGTGCGCCTCTGGTAACCAATGCAGTTTTTCGACGCTGCCGCCCAGGCCGACGCCCCAGATTTCTCCGCGCCCGATCGCGATCAGAGAGTGCGAGAGCTGATAGCCCTTGCCCAATGCGTTGTGCTCGCTCCATGGATCGAGGTAGGCGAAGATGCGTTCGCGACGCCACGAACTCGAAGCCACGATCGAGGCAAAGGCGACTACGACCAGCATCGCGATCACGAAGAACATGCGCGCGTTGACGCCGCCCAGAAACAGGATGCCCATTGCGATGACGGCGATCACCATGAAAGCGCCCATGTCGGGCTCCGCCAGCAGCAGCATGCCGACCACGACGACCGCAATGCCCATCGGCAGCACCGCACGAAAGAAGCGCTCCTTGATCTCCATCTTGCGCACCATGTAGCTGGCGGCATACAAGACCATCGCGACTTTGGCGAGCTCTGACGGCTGAAAGCGCATGAAGCCCAGCGGCAGCCAGCGGCGCGCACCGTTGACGCTGATGCCGACGTGTGGAATGAGTACCGCGACCAGCAGGAGCAGCGAGACGACGAACAGCCAGGGCGCAACGCGCTCCCAAGTCTTCATCGGGATTTGAAAGGTCAGCAAGGCTGCGATGAAGGCGACGATCAGCGAGGCGATGTGGCGCGTCAGGAAGAAGTACGGGCCGTACCCCTGACGGATGAAGCGCGGGTTGTCGGGCAGCGCGATCGATGCCGAATAGACCATCACCATGCCCCATGCGAGCAGCGCGATCGTGACCCAGACCAGCGCCTGATCGAAGCCGAGCACGCGCATCGGCGCGGCCCTGGTCTGCGTCGTGCCGGCGCTGCCGAGATGCACCGGCAGATGGATCGGCAGCGCATCGATGCTGCGCTTGGCGCGGCTGAACCAGCCACCGAAACGAGCCGGCGAGGTATCGGATCCATGCAACGGAGCAGCGCTGGTGTTCATGCCGGTTCCTCCGATGTTTCGCGTGGCGCGTCCGGTGCGTCGGCTACCGCCTGTACCGCGTCGCAGAACGCAGCGGCACGGTGGCCATAGTCGCGGAACATATCGAAGCTGGCGCAGGCCGGCGACAGCAGCACCGCGTCGCTCGGTCGCGCGCTGCGGGCCGCGAGTTGCACCGCTTCCAGCATCGATGTGGCCTGGATCAACGGAACGTTGGTCGATGCGAGCGCTTCGGCTATCAAGGACGCGTCGCGACCGATCAGCACCACGGCACGCGCGAATTTTCGGACCGGCTCGGCAAGTGACGAAAAGTCTTGCCCCTTGCCTTCGCCACCCAGGATCACGACCAGCTTGCGTTCAGCGCCCAGGCCGTTCAATGCGGCCACCGTGGCGCCGACGTTGGTGCCTTTGCTGTCGTCGAAGTACTCGACCTCGTCGACGGTCGCGATCGATTCGACGCGGTGCGGCTCGCCGCGGTACTCGCGCAGGCCGTAGAGCATCGGCGCAAGCTGGCAACCGGCAGCGGTGGCGAGCGCCAGCGCAGCGAGTGCGTTGAGCGCGTTGTGCTGGCCACGAATACGCAGCGCGTTGGCGGGCATCAGGCGCTGCATGAAGATCTCTTCTTCGATCGCTGCACCACGTTTTCGCTTCTGCGTTTCGTCGGCTTCGAGTGCGCGCACCAGCCAGCCCATGCCGTTGATCTGCTCGATGCCGTAGTCGCCCGGACGCAGCGGCATGGTGCCACCGAAGGTCGCGTGCGCACGCACTTGCGGGCGCTGCAGCTTGGCCCGAACGGGCGGCGGCAACATCGCCATCACCGCGGCGTCGTCGCGGTTCAGAACCATCATGCCTCGTGTACCGAACACGCGCGCCTTGGCAGCAGCGTAGGCCACCATGTCGCCATGCCAGTCGAGATGGTCCTGGGTGACGTTGAGCGCGACAGCGGCCGTCGGCTCGAAGCCTTGCACGCCGTCGAGCTGGAAGCTGGAGAGTTCGAGCACCCACACCTGCGGCAGCGTGTCGGCATCAATGTGCGCCGCCAGCGTGTCGAGAAGCGTCGGGCCGATGTTGCCGGCGACCGCGACCGTCTTGCCGGCGCGCGCGACGAGCTGGCCGGTGAGCGCGGTGACGGTGGTCTTGCCGTTGGTCCCGGTGATGGCGAGCACGGCGGGCATGTAGCCTTTGGGGGACTCGGGTGGAACGATGACGGGCGACGACGCCGTGGCGGCTTCTTCATCGTCCTGAGCTTCCTCAGCGAGCGCGGCAACGACTTCGAGTTCGGCTTGGACGTTGTCCTCGACATCGTTGTCCGTCTGCTCGACGTCGCTCGCTTCGACCGGAACTGGCTGCGCAATGGGTTCTTCGGCAGCTTCTTCGACAGCGTGTCTGACAGGCACTTCTGGCGCCACCCGCAGATCGGCCAGCGCCTGCGCGAAGAGATCTAGTTCGCCACCGAGCGGCAAGCCGATCGCGCGCGCTGCGTCGGCTACTGGCGCAATCACCTCGGGCGAGAGCCCCGGCGAGCGATAGACCGCACGCAGCGGCGTGCCCTCGACCAGCGCCGCAGTGAACGCGCCGCCGACGAAGATAGCGTCCGGCACGTCATGCCACAACGTCTCCAGTTGCGGCGGCACTTCACGCGTGTCGGCGACGGTCACGTGCGCACCATGGCGCGCGCACCAGCGCGCCATGGCCAGGCCGGACGCGCCAAGGCCCAGGACCAGCACGTGAAGATCTTGAAGGTGCTTCATGGATGCTTGTCTAACGAAGCTTCAGCGTCGACAGGCCGACGAGGCACAGCAACATCGTGATGATCCAGAAGCGCACCACGACCTGCGTCTCTTTCCAGCCGCTCTTCTCGAAGTGATGGTGCAGCGGCGCCATCTTGAGTACGCGTCGCCCCGTACCGAAGCGCTTCTTCGTGTACTTGAAGTACATGACCTGCGCCATGACAGAGATCGCCTCGACCACGAAGATGCCGCCCATCACGAAGAAGACGATTTCCTGCCGCACGATCACTGCGATGGTGCCGAGTGCGCCGCCCAAAGCCAGTGCGCCGACGTCGCCCATGAAGACCTGCGCGGGGTGCGTGTTGAACCATAGGAAGGCGAGCCCCGCGCCGGCCATTGCCGAGCAGAACACCAGCAGTTCGCCCGAGCCGGGGATGTGCGGAAACAGCAGGTAGCGCGAATACACCGAGCTGCCGGTGACATACGCAAAGACGCCGAGAGCCGAGCCCACCATGACGACCGGCATGATGGCCAACCCGTCGAGCCCATCGGTCAGGTTGACCGCGTTGCTGGAGCCCACGATCACCAGATACGTGAGGATGACGAAGCCGATGCCGCCCAGCGGATAGCTCACCTCTTTGAAGAACGGCACGATCAGGTTGATCTTGGGCGGAAAGCTCAGATCGAACCCGGAGCGCACCCACGCATAGAACAGCTCGACCACGCGCCAGTTGGAGCTTTCCGAAATGCTGAAGAGCAGATAGAAGCCAGCCACCAGACCGACCACCGATTGCCAGAAATACTTCTCGCGTGAGCGCATGCCTTCCGGATCTTTGCGCACGACCTTGCGCCAGTCGTCGACCCAGCCGATGGCGCCGAAGCCCAACGTCACCCAAAGCACGATCCAGACGAAACGATTCGACAGGTCGAACCACAGCAAAGTGGCGAAGGCGATCGAGAACAGCACCAGCACGCCACCCATGGTCGGCGTGCCGCTCTTACTCAGGTGCGTGTCCATTCCGTAGCCGCGAACCGGCTGGCCGATCTTGAGCGCGGTGAGGCGACGGATCGCATACGGGCCGACCGCCAGGCCGATGAGCAATGCGGTGGTAGCGGCCATCAGCGCCCGAAACGTCAGGTACTGGAACACGCGCAGAAAGCCGAATTCCGGCGACAGCGTTTGCAGCCATTGGGCCAGGCTCATCAGCATGGTGCGTGTGTGCGCGGGTCATGCGTCATGTCCGGCCTCCTCGTTGTTATCGTTGTGGTCGTTCGTTGCCTTAGTCGTCGCCTCGATGGCCTGCACCACGCGCTCCATGCGCATGAATCGCGAGCCCTTTACCAGCACGCTGGCGATGTTCGGTAGCGCGGCGAGCACCGTCGCGTTAAGCCCCTCGATGTCGCTGAAGTGCTGACCGATCAGGCGTCTTGTGACGTCGGTCCGCGCCTCGAACGCATCGATGCTGTGCCGTGAGTCCTGGCCAAGCGCGAAGAATGTTTCGATGCCGCGCTGGCGCGCCCAGGTACCGACCTCGGCATGAAAGCCCGCGCTCTGATTTCCGACTTCGCCCATGTCACCCAGCACCAGGAGATGCGGCCCGGGCAACGCTGCCAGCACGTCGATGGCGGCGCGCACGGAGTCGGGATTGGCGTTGTAGGTGTCGTCGACCAGCGTGACGACGTGTTCATTCGCGAGTCGCAATGCGCTGGCCCGCGAACGGCCCTTGACCGGTTCGAATGCATCGAGCCCTTCGACGATCTTTTCCAGCGAAACACCGGCTGCCAGCGAACAGGCGATCGCGGCCAGGGCATTGATGACGTTGTGCCGACCGGCGATGCGCAACGTACATTGCAACGACCCGATCGGCGTGCGCGCCGCGAGGCGCCAGGCACCGTCTTGCCAGTCGGCGGACAGCAGCGCGATGTCGGCGCTCTCGTGCTCGCCAAAGGTCAGGCAACGACGCGATGCGCCGGCTTGCGCCAAGTCGCGCCAGAGCGCAGTGAAGATGTCGCCAAACGGAAACACGGCGGTGCCGCTCGCCGGCAGCGCGGTCAGTACGGCACCGTTTTCTTGCGCCACGGCTTCCACCGTCGCCATGAATTCCTGGTGCTCGCGCTGGGCGTTGTTGACCAGTGCGATGGTCGGACGCGCCATAGCGGCCAGGCGCGCGATCTCGCCCGGATGGTTCATGCCGAGTTCAACGACCGCACGCGTGTGGCAACCACGCAGGCGCAGCAGCGTGAGCGGCACGCCGATCTCGTTGTTGAAGTTGCCAGCGGTGGCCAGCGCACGATCGTCGCAAGCCGCGACCAGGATCGTCGCGATCATCTGCGTGACGGTGGTCTTTCCGTTGCTGCCGGTGACTGCGACCAGCGGCAACTCGAACTGCGAGCGCCAGCCGGTGGCGAGCGCGCCGAGCGCTGCGAGCGAGTCTGGCACTTCGAATCCTGCAAGGCCTGCAGCGGCCAGTCCGCCATGTGCGATGGCCGCGACCGCACCGGCAGCCTTGGCAGCGGCCAGGAAGTCGTTGGCGTCGAAGTTCTCGCCCTTGAGCGCGACGAACAGGTCGCCCGCAGCCAATGTGCGGGTGTCGGTGTGCACTCGATGTATCGACGTGGTGGCATCGCCGATCAGCTTGGCTTCAGGCAGCCATTGCTGCACCTGACCAAGCGTCATCATCGGCGAGTGCATCGGCGCGGTGCTCATAGGGCACCTCGTCGTGTGAGCGCATCGACCGCGTGCGCACGGTCCGAAAACGCGATGCGTTCGCCGGCGATCTCTTGCCAGGCTTCGTGGCCGCGACCGGCGATCAGCACCACGTCTTGGGGCGCAGCCTGTGCCAACGTATCTGCAATGGCGGCAGCGCGATCTGCTTCGACCTGCGCGGCCTCCGGACTCGCCAGTCCGAGCAGGATCTGGCTGATGATCGCGCCAGGCTTTTCACTGCGCGGGTTGTCGCTGGTCACGACCAGCCGGTCGGCGCGCGTCTCCGCGACAGCGGCCATCAGCGGCCGCTTCAGCGCGTCGCGATCACCACCGCAACCGAACACGCACCACAGCGCGCCGCCGCGTTGCTGCGCGAGCGGCCGCAATCCGGCCAGCGCCTTGTCGAGCGCGTCGGGCGTGTGCGCGTAGTCGATGACGGCGAGCGGATGGCCCGGTACGCCGATGCGCTCCATGCGGCCAGGCACGCTGCTCAGGTGGCCGCATGCATCGACCGCATCGGCCAGCCCCACGCCCAAGGCGCGTAAAGTGCCGACTACGCCGAGCAGGTTGTCGACGTTGTACTGACCGATCAGTTGGGTCGCGAGCCGCTGGCTCGGCGCGCCTTGCTCGACTACAGAGAATCGCAACCCCGCCGCGTCGTAGCCGACGTCTTTCGCCATCAAGCGCGCGGGGGCGCCAGCAGCCGAAACGGTCCACACATCGAGCGCACCGACACCGGCTTCGACCAGATTGCCCACCAGGCTCGCGCCGTGAACGTCGTCGAGGTTGACCACCGCAGCGCGCAGTCCAGGCCAACGGAACAGCTCGGCCTTGGCCTGCCAATAGGCGTCCATGTCACCGTGGTAGTCGAGGTGGTCCTGCGTGAAATTGGTGAACACCGCGACGGCGATGCGCGTGCCGTCCAGGCGCCGCTCGGCGATGCCGATGGACGATGCCTCGATGGCGCAAGCGCCGAAGCCGTGATCGACGAAACCACGCAGCTCACGCTGAAATACCACCGGGTCGGGTGTCGTCAAGCCGGTGGAGATCAGGTCCGGTGGCACGCCGATGCCCAGCGTGCCGACGACGCCGCACGGCACCTTGCGGGCGTACATCAGCGCCTCGGCCAGCCACCACGCAGTGGAGGTTTTGCCGTTGGTGCCGGTGACGGCCAGCACGTCGAGCGCGCGCGATGGCGCTTCGTAGTAAGCGGCCGCAATGGGGCCGGTCGCGGCCTTCAGGCCCGCATAGCTGGCGATGGCTTCACCGGCGACGGCATCGCCTTCGAAACCGAAAGCCTCGACGCCCTCCTGCTCGACCAGGCACGCCGCGGCACCTTGCGCCAGCGCTGCCGCCACGTGCTTGCGCCCATCGGTCGCAGCGCCCGGCCACGCGATGAAACCGTCGCCCGTGCCGACCGGCCGGCTGTCGGCATGCAACATGCCGCGCACGCGCGACTTGAGCCACGCTGCCGCTTCAGCCGGGTTGGTGAGCATCGTCATCGGCATCAGAAGCTCTCGTCCACGCCGTTGGTCGTGACCAGCGGTTTGACTGCGAGGTCGGGCGGCACGTTCATCATGCGCAACGTCTGCTGCACCACTTCACTGAACACCGGCGCAGCTGCCAAGCCGCCAAAATACACGCCGTCGCTGGGCTCGTCGATCATCACGCCGACGATGATCCGAGTCTTTTCGATCGGTGCCATGCCGGTGAACCATGCGCGGTACTTGTTGCTCGCGTAGCCCTTGCCGACCTGCTTGTGCGCCGTGCCCGACTTGCCGCCAACCGAGTAGCCGACGGTCTGCGCGAGCGGGCCAGTGCCGCCGGGCGCAGCGGCCATCTGCAGCATGCGGCGCACGGCATGCGCGTTCTCGGCGGAGAAGACACGCACGCCGATGGCGGGCTGGTCGGATTTGAGCATCGTGGTCGGGATGACCATCCCGTCGTGTGCGAACGAGGTGTAAGAGTGCGCCATCTGAAAGAGCGATGCCGACAAGCCGTAGCCATAAGCCATGGTGGCTTGCTCGACAGGCTTCCAGCTCTTCCATGGGCGCAACCTGCCCGTCACCGCGCCGGGGAACTGGATCACCGGCTTCTGGCCGTAGCCGAGCGCGGTGTACGTGTCCCACATCTCGTGCGGCAGCATCTTCTGCGCGATCTTCAGCGCGCCGACGTTGCTCGATTTCTGGATCACGCCTTCGACCGTCAACGTGCCGTAGTTGTGCGTGTCGCTGATGGTGAAGCCGCCTATCTGGAACCGGCCCGGTGAAGTTTCGATGATGGTCTTTGGCGTGACACGGCCGGCTTCGAGCGCCATGCCGATGGTGATCGGCTTCATGGTCGAGCCGGGCTCGAACGTGTCGGTCATCGCCCGATTGCGCAACTGCTCGCCGGTCAGGTTTTGGCGCTTGTCGGGCACGTAGCTGGGGTAGTTGGCGAGCGCCAGCACCTCGCCGGTCACCGAGTCGAGCACGACCACGCTGCCGGCCTTGGCCTTGCGCGCGATCACCGCGTCACGCAGCTTCTGGTAGGCGAAGAACTGCACCTTGCTGTCGAGGCTGAGCTGGATGTCGCGGCCGTCGAGCGGCGGCGTCGTTTCGCCCACGCTCTCGACGATGCGGCCGAGCCGGTCCTTGATGACGCGGCGCGAGCCGGCCTTGCCAGCCAGTTGCTTGTCGAACTCGAGCTCGATGCCTTCTTGCCCGTTGTCCTCGACATTGGTGAAGCCGACGACGTGCGCGGCGGCTTCGCCTTCGGGGTACTGCCGCTTGTATTCCTTGCGCTGGTACACGCCTTTGATGTTGAGCGCAGCGATCTGCTTGGCGATCGGCATGTCGACCTGCCGCTTGATCCAGACGAACTGCTTGTCCTCATCTTCGAGCTTCTTGTCGAAATCCTTCTGCGGCATCTCGAGCAGCTTCGCGACCAGCTTCAACTTGGCCTTGACCTCCGGATCCTCTCGCTCGATGTCTTCCGGAATCGCCCAGATGCTTGGCGCCTCGACGCTGGAAGCCAGGATCAATCCGTTGCGATCGAGAATGCGGCCGCGGCTGGCCGGCAGCTCGAGCGTGCGGGTGAAACGCACTTCGCCCTGGCGCTGGAAAAAGGCGTTGTCGAACACCTGCACGTAGGCCGCACGGCCGGCCAGCACGACGAAGCCCAAAGCGATTCCGGCGACGATGAACTTGCTGCGCCACACCGGAGTCTTGCTGGCCAGCAAAGGGCTCGATGCGTATTGCACGCTGCGGCTGTTGCGGCGCATCAGTGCTCCTTCTTGCCGGAGGTGGGTGCGGGAACAGGCGGTGGCACCTGCACGACGGCGGGAATGACCGAACCATCGGGTCGCACGTACTGCGTGATGGCCGGCGTCGTGGTGCGCATCTTCAGCTGCTCCTTGGCCAACTTTTCGACGCGCAGTGGGGTCGCTTGCGCGCGCTTTTCGACCTGCAGACGCTCGTTGTCGAGTTCGAGGCGGCGCGCCTCGTTCTGCACCCGGTCGAACTCGGTGAAGAGCTGGCGGGACAGGTACTGCGTATGCACCAGGTACAGCGCGGAGGCCAGCACGGAGAGCAGCAGCAAAAAGTTGAGGCGCGCCATGTCAGTTCACCGCCGTGCGCTCGGCCACGCGAAGAATTGCGCTGCGCGAACGCTTGTTGCCAGCCACCTCGGCCGCGGACGGCTTGATGCGATCGAGTACGCGCAATTTCATCGGCTGCGGCACGGCGAACGGGGCGCGGCGGTCGTACACCTCACGCGAATGCTTGGCGATGAACTGCTTCACGATGCGATCTTCCAGCGAATGGAAACTGATCACGGCGAGGCGCCCCTGGGGTTGCAACACGGTGAGGCTCGCCTCTAACGCCTGTTGCAGCTCTTCAAGCTCGGCGTTGATGAAAATCCGAAGAGCCTGAAATGTGCGCGTTGCAGGGTTCTGGCCCTGCTCGCGGGTTTTGACCGTGCCAGCCACGAGGTCGGCCAGCTCGGTGGTGGTTGAAATTGGGCCCCGTTCTTGTCGGCGAGCATCAATCGCCTTTGCAATCTGAACAGCAAACCGTTCTTCGCCATAGTCACGAATCACCTCTGCAATCTGCTGAATGTCGGCCGTTGCCAGCCAGTCGGACACGCTCTCGCCGCGCGTGGTGTCCATGCGCATGTCGAGCGGACCGTCGAACCGAAATGAGAAACCGCGCGCTGGGTTGTCGATCTGCGGCGAGCTCACGCCGAGGTCGAGCAACACGCCCGCGACGCTGCCGGCCGGCAGCTCGCGCAGGTCTTTGAAGCCCTGGTGACGGATAGAAAAACGCGCATCGGTGATGCGCGTTGCTTCGGCCACCGCTTCCGCATCCTTGTCGAATGCGATCAGCCTGCCTTCCGGCGCCAACCGGGCCAAGATGGCCCGGGCATGCCCGCCGCGCCCGAACGTCGCGTCGACGTAGGTGCCGCGCGCAAGCGACGTCTTGTCGAAGAAAAGCGCATCGGACGCTTCTTTCAACAGGACGGTGGTGTGGGTCCATGGCTGCTCCACTGGCGGCCTCAGAACGAAAAGTCCTGGAACACGTTGGGCATGTCGCCCTGCGTGGCCTCGGCTTCCTTGGCGTCGTACGTCGCCTTGTCCCAAAGCTCGAAATGGTTGCCCATGCCGAGCAGCAGCGCATCTCGCGTGATGCCGGTGGCGGCGCGCAGTTCGGGCGACACCAGTACGCGGCCGGTGCCGTCCATTTCGACGTCCATCGCATTGCCGAGGAAAACGCGTTTCCACCACTGCGCCGACATTGGCAGCGCGGCGATGCGGTCACGAAACTTTTCCCACTCTGGGCGGGGGAACACCATGAGGCAACCGTGGGGGTGCCTGGTGATGGTGAGGTGGCCGGCCGCCGTCGCGCTCAGGACGTCACGATGCCGGGTCGGCACCGCGAGCCTCCCTTTGACATCCAGACTGAGCGATGAAGCGCCTTGAAACACGAGAACGAAACCTTGGTTGTGAGACGTCTCCAACATCCGGTGCGGATGTCAGGCGACACTTTTTCCCACTTATATGCACTTTTCGCCACTTTATCAGGAAGCAACACCCGCGCAAGAAGGCCCTTGCGGAGAATTTTGTAATGGAATCAACGACTTAGCTGTGCTTTTGAACAGTCAAAGTACTGAAAATCGTTGCAAATGAAGCACTTAGCTCACGCACTGCATGTGTTGCGTGAAGCGCCGTTGCGGCGCCCTACTTCAAAGAATGAACCGCGAAAGGTCTTCGTCGTGACTTAGTGCCGCAAGTCGAGCGTCGACGTAAGCGGCGTCGATGTGAATCGACTGGCCTTCGAGTTGGGTCGCGCCGAAGCTAACCTCGTCGAGAAGACGCTCCATCACCGTCGACAAACGACGTGCGCCGATGTTCTCGGTGCGCTCGTTGACCTCGAACGCGATGCTCGCCAGACGCTGAACGCCATCGGGAGTGAACTCGAGCGTGACGCCCTCGGTCGCGAGCAGCGCCTGGTATTGCTTGACCAGCGAGGCACGCGTCTGCGTCAGGATGCTTTCGAAATCGGCGATCGACAACGACTGCAGTTCGACGCGAATCGGAAAGCGCCCCTGCAACTCCGGAATCAGGTCGCTCGGCTTGCTCAGATGGAAAGCGCCGCTCGCGATGAACAGGATGTGATCGGTACGAATCACGCCGTACTTGGTGCTGACCGCCGTGCCTTCGACCAGCGGCAGCAGGTCGCGCTGCACGCCTTGGCGCGACACGTCGGTGCCCTGTGCTTCGCTGCGCGTGGCCACCTTGTCGATCTCGTCGATGAAGACGATGCCGTTTTGCTCGGCGTTGGTGATCGCCTGCGCCCGAATGTCGTCTTCGTTGACCAGCTTGGCGGCCTCTTCGTCGATCAGCAGGCGCATCGCTTCCGCGATCTTCAGCTTGCGCGTCTTGCGTTTGGTCTGGCCCATCTGGCCGAACATGCCCTTGAGCTGCTCGGTCATTTCTTCCATGCCGGCCGGGCCCATGATTTCGAGCGGCGCGCGGGTTTCGGCCAAGTCCAGTTCGATGTCCTTGTCGTCGAGCGCGTGCTCGCGCAGCTTCTTACGAAAGGCCTGGCGAGTGGTGTTCGACGTGTTGTCTGGCGCCACACCATCGGAGGTGCGCGCTGGCGGCAGCAGCACGTCGAGGATGCGGTCTTCGGCTGCGTCTTCGGCGCGCATGCGCACCTTGGCGCTTTCGCTCTCGCGGGTCTGCTTGACCGCAATTTCGGCCAAGTCCCGAATGATCGAATCGACGTCCTTGCCGACATAGCCGACCTCAGTGAACTTCGTAGCTTCGACCTTGATGAAAGGCGCGTCGGCGAGGCGCGCGAGGCGGCGCGCAATCTCGGTCTTGCCGACGCCCGTCGGGCCGATCATCAGGATGTTCTTGGGTGTAATTTCAGAGCGCAGCGAGTCGTCTACCTGTTGCCGGCGCCAGCGATTGCGCAATGCGATGGCAACGGCGCGCTTGGCTTGCGGCTGGCCGACGATGTGGTTATCGAGTTCGGAAACGATTTCCTGGGGCGTCATGGACATGGCGTGCTTTTGTCTGTCTGTGCCCGGTTCAGAGCGTCTCGACCGTGTGGTTCATGTTCGTGTAGATGCAGAGTTCACCAGCGATCTCCAGCGATTTCTTGACGATCTGCTCTGCGCTTAGTTCTGTGTTGTCCAGCAGCGCCTTGGCGGCCGACTGTGCATAGGGGCCGCCCGAGCCGATCGCGATCACGCCACTCTCGGGTTCGAGCACGTCACCGTTGCCCGTGATGATGAGCGAGGTGGTTGCGTCGGCGACAGCCAACATGGCCTCCAGTTTTCGCAGCACACGGTCGGTGCGCCAGTCTTTGGTGAGTTCGACTGCGGCTCTGGTCAGATTGCCCTGGTGCTTTTCAAGTTTGGCCTCGAAGCGCTCGAATAGCGTGAAAGCATCGGCCGTGGCGCCGGCAAACCCTGCAATCACTTTGCCGTGATAGAGCCGCCGCACTTTGCGCGCAGTGCCCTTGATGACGATGTTGCCCAGCGTGACCTGCCCATCGCCTCCGATCGCGACCTGATCGCCGTCGGGGGTTTTGCGGCGCACGCTGACGATGGTGGTGCCGTGAAACTGTTCCATCGAAGGCAGATAGGACGAAACGAGGATTTTTCAACCCCGATCGGCGGAAACGGATCTCAGTGCTGGCGCGGCGAAACGGCAGCGTGGTCGGCGATGCCGATAACGCCGAAAAACGCCACGACAAGCCGTTGCGCCTCGACGAATTGCACGCGCTCGCCACGCTCGTCGCGTGCGGTCACCCAGTTCAGCAACGTGCCCGCTGCGGCAAAGTCGATGCGGACCAGCGCCGCGCACGAAATCGTCGGCGCCACGGCGTCTGCCAATTCAGCGTCCAGCCGCTGCCATACCGCCAACGAATCGCCAGTCAATTCCCCGACAAGCGACGGCAGCTTCGGCGCGATACCGACCGGCACTTCGTCGCTCATGCTGGCCAGTGTGAATGTCGGCGCTGCCGGTTTTTGCGGTTGGAGCGCTTCAGCCGCTTCAGCCGCTTCGACCGCCGCAAACTCGCCTTTGGGGTCGGTCCATGGTGGTGGCGACACTTCGTACGTGATGCAGTAGTTGAGCGCGACCAGTTCGAAGTCGTCGGCCGCATGCGTGACACGCAGCGCCTCCATGCGCAATTGCCACCAGATGGGATCGACAGTGCGTTCGTTCGACGGGGTGGCCTGCTCCAGCACCGCCGTTAAGTGGCCCATGCCGACAAACTGAATCTGCACCGCAGAATCGGCCCAATGAGCGAACAACGCCTTCAACGGCGCAGCCGCTTCTTCGTCGATGTTGCGAAGGGCGCGCCAGTCGAGCGTCCACTTCGGACCGGTCGCCGCCGCGAGTGCGCGCGTCAGTTCTCCGAGCGAGGGGCGCGTGAGGACCGCCGGGGCGAACCAGTCGGCAGCACCGCGTGGCCGGTCGGCGTCGGCTGAATCTTGCGCAACGCAGGCGGCCGCTTGCAGATCGCGCGCCAGCGCACGCAGTGAAATCCACTCCGGCCCCTGCCGCTTGAAGCGCTGCGCATAGCGCGTGTTGGCGGCAACAAATTTTTCTGAATCGCCCGTGGCGCGGTACAAGTCGAGCAGTGCGAGCCAACTGTCGTTGTGCTCGGCCTGTGCGCTGTCGGGCGCCAGGGTCTGCAGCAGGATCGCTTCCGCACCGGCGTCGTCGCTTTGCGCAAAGCGGATGGCCGCTTCTTCGATGCCGCTTTCATAGACGCGCGGTAGAGCGTGCAACTCGTCGGCGGCACCTGACGCGCGTTCCGAACCCGAATCAGCTGGCGTGCTTTGGGGCGGTGTGACACCTGGAACCGTGTCGGCATAGGCACGCACATGCTCCCCTGCCATGCCGGCGGGCACTTCCGGGCCTGGGGTGGGGAGCGCAACTGCGCCGTCACCCGCGGGTCCGCGGCTCTTCCACCATTGCTGCGACATCTGCTCTTCGATCTCGTCGATCTTCTTGAGCGTGAGTGCACGACCCTCGGTCTTTCCGGAAGTGCTGCTGACGTTGAACTGAGACGGCGTGCCGCCTTCTTCGCGCCCACCGGCCGCCTCACGGCGTCGCAACTTGCGCAGCATGTCGAACTCGCGGCGCCGCACGAAGTCGTTGCGCTGCCGCCGTTCGATCATCTCCTTCAGCATCTCGCGGCTGTAGCCGTTGTCAGGTGCAGCCGAGTCCTGAGCGTCGAGCTCCGACCAATCCTTCAACGGATTGCGGACGAACTTCGCCACCTTGGACAAAAGTCGACCGGGTTCTTCCTTGGCCATGAGTGCGCGCGAATTGGGGACGAAAAATCGTGAAGGGAAAGGAGTTGGATCAGCCGGCTTAGTCGCCGAACATTTTCTGCTTGAGCTCGCGGCGCTGCTGCGCTTCGAGCGAAAGCGTGGCGGTCGGTCGGGCCAGCAAACGACCAACACCGATCGGCTCACCGGTTTCGTCGCAGTAGCCGTAGTCGCCGGAATCGATACGCTGGATCGACTGCTCGATTTTCTTCAGCAGTTTGCGTTCGCGGTCGCGCGTCCGCAGTTCGAGTGCGTGCTCTTCTTCGATGGTGGCGCGATCAGCGGGGTCGGGCACTACAACAGTGTCCTCGCGCAGATGCTCGGTTGTTTCACCCGCATTTTCGAGAATGCCGCGCTTGAGTTCCTGGAGCTTCAGGCGGAAGAACGCCATCTGCTTGTCGTTCATGTACTCCGAGTCGGGCATGGCGATGACTTCGGCATCGACCAATTGTTCGGCCGTCTTGGTCTTCCAGTTGTTCAGCAGCTTCGGGTCTTTTTTGACCGCGACCGGCGGCGGCGGCACCAGAGCCGTCGACACGATCTGCGAAAAGCTCGACTTGGCGGCAGTCGAAGCGATCGATTGCGGCATCGACGGCACGGTGAGTTGCGACAGCCGCGACACACGGCCACCGCGCGCTGGCACGGGCGCGGCAGCGATGTTGGTGATCGGCATTACCGGGGTCGGCGTGGTGGGGAGGGTGGCAGCAGCCGTTTTTTTCATGGGGATCGCAGGAGAAGATGAATCGGCGGGACGACCCACCGATTTGGGAGGAGACGTGGAAGAAGACTTCTTGGAGGCCGTCGCGGTGGTCGTCGCTTTTGCGGACTTGTCGGAGACGGCGACTTTCTTGGCGGGCGCGGGAGCCGTTGCCGAAGCTTTTTTAGTCGCAGACGCCGCCGGTTTGGAAGCCGGCGTCTTGGAGACGGCGGTCTTTGAAGCAGACTTGACCTGAACGACAGGTTTCTTCACGGTGGCTGGCTCCTTGGACGAATTGGAACGCGCTTTCACGGGTGTCTCCTCCCACGTAATCAGGGTGCTCGCCCGTGGCGGCTCAGGGGTTATACCTCTGAAAACGCGCCAAAAACTCGCTCTCTCCTGTACCGAAAGCCATACCCCAGCCCTAAAGGGACAAGGCACGCCGCCGGAACAGGCGCGCGATTGTATATAGAGAAGCGGAAAGTCAATGCGCCAAAAACAACAGACACCTTAAACCAGACACTGATCGAGGCCCTGTTCGAGAATTTCGCGCGGAAGTTCGATGCCGATAAACACCATGCGGCTCTGGCGCACTTCGTCCGCGCCCCACTCCGGCCCCAGGTCGCTGCCCATCAACTGGTGCACGCCCTGGAAGATCACCTTGCGGTCGGTGCCCTTCATGCTCAGCACCCCCTTGTAGCGCAGCATGCGCGGACCGTAGATATTGACGATGGCGCCCAGAAAATCTTCCAGCTTGGCGGCATCGAATGCGCGATCAGCGCGGTAGACGAAGCTTTTGACATCGTCGTCATGGTGGTGATGGTGGCCGTGGCCTTCATGCGCGTGCGAGGGGTGGTCGCACTGCTCGCCCGCGGCGTGATCGTGCCCGGCATGCGCTTGGTCGTCTTCCTTCAGGAAGTCCGGGTCGATGTCGAGCTTGGCATTGAGGTTGAAGCCGCGCAGGTCGAACACGCTCTTGAGCGGCACTTCACCGAAGTGCACCTTCTGCTGAGGCGCGCGCGGGTTCATGTGCTTCAGACGATGAATAAGCGCCTCGGTTTCTTCGGCCGAGACCAGTTCGCTCTTGCTGATGAATATCTGGTCGGCAAAGCCCACCTGGCGGCGCGCCTCCTGCCGGTCGTTGAGCTGCTGCGGCGCGTGCTTGGCGTCGACCAGCGTCAGGATCGAGTCGAGCAGGTAGCTCTCGGCGATCTCATCGTCCATGAAGAAGGTTTGCGCAACGGGGCCGGGATCGGCCAGGCCGGTCGTTTCGATCACCACACGGTCGAAATCGAGCAGGCCCTGGCGCTTCTTGGACGCCAGCAGTTGCAAGGCTTCGCGCAGGTCTTCGCGGATGGTGCAGCAGACGCAGCCGTTGCTCATCTGAATGATCTGCTCTTTCGACTCTGTGACGAGGATGTCGCTGTCGATGTTCTCTTCACCGAATTCGTTCTCGATCACCGCGATCTTCTGGCCGTGTGCTTCCGTCAGGATGCGCTTCAACAACGTGGTTTTGCCGGAGCCAAGAAAGCCGGTGAGGATGGTGGCGGGGATGAGGGCCATGAATTGCTCCGGTCGGGGGAAAGCGGGAAAGCTGAGAACGGGAAAGGCTCAAAGTTTAGCCAGCACGACTGCGCAGCGATGCGAAAAGGGCATCCATGCCCGTGCGTTGCGGCGGGGGTGATCTTATTTGCGTACGACAACCAGCCCCTTCAAGTACTCGCCTTCCGGAAACTCGATCGTCATCGGGTGATCGGGCGCCGCGCCCAGCCGCTCGCTGATGTAGCCGTCGACGCTGGCATCGATGCCAGCCCCGGCCACGATCTTGTGGAACAGGTCGGCGCCGATGCCGCCCGAACAAGAAAACGTGAGCAGCACGCCGCCCGGCACCAGCAGCTTGAGTGCGAGCCGGTTGATGTCTTTGTACGCACGTGCGGCCCGCTCGGCGTGCGCGATGGTGGGCGCAAATTTCGGCGGGTCGAGCACGATCGCGTCGAAAGTCTGGCCTTCTTCGATGAAGCGGCGCAGCGTGGCGTTGACGTCGGCATCGAGAAAGCGGGTGTCCGCGGCTTCGAAACCGTTGAGTGCCACATTGGCGCGCGCCATTTCCAGGGCGGGCAACGACGAATCGACCGACGTCAGCTCGGCGCCCCCGAGAGCACCGGCCGCCTTCAACCCGGCCAGTGCCGCAACGGTGAAGCCGCCCGTGTAGCAAAAGCAATTGAGCACGCGCCTGAACTTTCGGTGCTGGGCGAGTTCGGCAAAGCGCTGGCGGCTGTCGCGCTGGTCGAGATAGAAGCCGGTCTTATGGCCGGTCGCAATGTCGAGCGACAGCTGCCAAGCGTGTTCCCGAATCGTACGGACCGTGTCTCCTGAACCGCCCCCCTCGTCCGCGCCGCGCAGCCAGCCCGTCGTCGGCTTCAGCCCTTCGCGCTCCCGGCCGTTGGCGTCGGACCGCTCGTAGAGCCGCGTGAGGCCCGTCGCCTTCAGCAGCGCGTCCACCAGCACGTCTTTCCAGCGCTCGACGCCAGCCGACAGAAACTGCGCCACCAGCGTGTCGCCGTAGCGGTCGACGATCAACCCCGGTAATCCGTCGGCCTCACCATGCACCAGCCGCATGCCGTCGCTCCGGATGTCGAACAGCGCGCGCGCATCGACTGCCTTCCTGCACAGCGACGCCAGAAAGCCGGCGTCGATGCGCTGCGTTTCGACAAAGCTCCATGCTCGCGCCCGGATCTTCGAAACCGGGCTGAAGGCGGCCCACGCCAGAAACTGGCCTTCATGCGATTCGACGCGCACAGTTTCGCCCGCGTCGGCCGACCCGCGAGCAATAGCCGATTCAAAAATCCATGGATGGCGGCGCTGCAGGGAGCGCTCCTTGCCGGGTCTGAGGCGAAGTATCTTCATGCACCGATTGTCGACGCCATAAAGATCGCCTTCGGCAGAACCATTCAGCGCCTTCGCTGGAGCCTCAGCGATCGATCGGCCAGAGCCCGTCCAGCACGGAGCCCGCGCTGTTGACCGCGGCGCACACCTCGACGACGGAAATACGCTTGTTGCTGGCCTGTCGGCGAATTTGCTCGTAGGCTTGGATGTCGGTCAGCCCCTGACGCTCGGCCAACAGCTTGACCGCGCGCTCGATCTCGCGCCGCGAGCGCAAGGCTTCTTCCAGCTTGGTCACCTTGAGCAACAGCCGGTCTTGGTATCCCTTGCTCGCGCGGGCCAGAATCAGTGTGCTCAACACGCCGGTCGGCCGAAACGGCTTGTTGATGACCGCCTGCGCATTCAAGTCGAGGATGCCTTTCAGCACCGTCGGATTCTCGTAGTCGACAAGAGCAATCACCACTGCTTCGCAATCGACGCCGCTCCACAAGTGCTCGCTGCCGCGCTCGGCCGCCACGAATACGAAGACCACATCGATGGCGGCCGGCGGCGATGGCGGACACGGCCAAAGCGACTTCACGTTGCAGCCGATGCGGCGCAGCTGGTCGACCAGCACGTTGCAATCGGCGCCAGGCGGGTGGATCACGGCCACTGACGTGCCGCGCAATTCATCGAAGAGACGCTTGATGCCGGAACTCATTCGTAACCTGTCGTACTGGAACTCAGTCGCCCGCAATATCGGCCAGACCATACATCGTCATGTAAGGGTCGGGCTTGATCACAGAGGTTGCCTCCCACGCAACGTCGAACTGGCCATCGGCACGTACCCGTCCGATGCGCGGGCGCAGCCATGCATGCTGATTGTCGGAATCGATGCGCAGCTCCCCCGACGGCCCGTCGAAACTCACCTGCATGGCCGCGGCGACGAGCTTTTGCGTGTCGAGCGTGCCGCTCACCTCGAGCGCACGCGCGAAAAGGTGCACCTGACTGTAGGCGCCTTCCGTGTACTGGCTGATCGGCAGGTCGTCGCCAAAGCGATCCCGAAACGCGGCGACGAAGCGTGCGTTGCCGGGCGTCTCGATCGATGCGAAGTACTTGGCCGACGTGAGGTGGCCGGTGCACAAGTCCGGGCCTACCGCCTTGATTTCGCCTTCGGCCATCGTGAGACTGGCAATCGGGGTCTGCTGCGGATCCATACCGAGCTCGCGGTAGAGCCGGTACAACTCCCGTCCGGGGCGACCCACCAGCGTCGAAAAGACAACGTCGGGCGCGGCCGCCTTGATCGATTCAACCAGCCGACTCACGCCTCCCGTATCCACCTGATAGTCCAGGTACACCTCGCCCGTGATCTCGCCACCGTGCTGCTCGACCACGTCGCGCATGATGCGGTTCGATTCGCGCGGATAGATGTAGTCGGAGCCGACAAGGTGCCAGCGTTTGCGGCCTTCGCGCAGCAAAAAGTTCGCCAGCTGGAGGCTGTTCTGGTTGGGCGCCGCGCCGGTGTAGATCACATTCGGCGAAAACTCGAAGCCCTCGTACAACGAGCAATACCAGAGCAGTCCGTTGCGGCGCTCGATGGCCGGCAGTACGGCCTTGCGCCCGGCCGAGGTGTGGCAGCCAAAGATCACGCTGACTCCTTCGTCCTGCAGCAACTGGTCGGCCAGACGCCGGTACTCCGTCGGATCGGAGCCAGGGTCGAGCGCCACCGGCTCGATCTGCCTGCCGAGTACTCCACCGGCGCGGTTGATCTCCTCGATGGCCAGCACCGTGCCGTAGAAATGTTCGCTCTCGGAAATGGCCGTGACGCCCGAACGCGAGAAGAGAACGCCAACGCGCCATGGATCGCCTGCTGGAGCGGCACCCGACGGTGCAGGGGCGCCGTGGCGTGGTTCCTTCCGAGGGTCGCTACGTAGGTCGTCGAGTGGCGTCATGTCGTGATGGGCAAGTGACCAGCGGTGCCATCCGCCGCCATCGCAAGGGCTTTCTGCAAGGCCGCCGCGGCTTTCAACAGCAGGCCATCTTCACCCGGCGACCCAATCAGTTGAAGCCCCATCGGATAGCCATTGACCCCAGCCGTACCCGGCACGCTCACGCATGGAGATCCGAGCAGGGTCCATGCCCGGTTGTATGTCGACGGCCCGGTGTTGGTGAACCCGTCGGGCGCTTCGTCCGGCGCGCTGGGCGTTAGCAGCAAGTCACAGGGCGCCAGCCAATCGGCAAAACGCGCACGGGCATGACGTGCAGTGGCCTGAGCAGCGGCGTAGGTCGCGTCGTCCACTCGACGAGCTTCGTCCAAGTAGTTGCGCAACTGCGAGGAGATGCCTTGCGGGTGACCCGATGCCCTATCGATATCACCGGCGAGCGAGCGCCAGGCCTCCCATCCTTGCACTGCGGCATGTGCGTGGAAAAGTGCCTCTGCCATCGGCGGCAGCTCGACCGTGCGAATCGTCGCACCGGCGCGGCGCCAAGCCTCGATGCCTTGAGCCATTGCGGCCGCCGCGCTCGGCGACACGCCGCCCCACGGATACGCCGCGGGCACGCCGACCGTCCAGTGCCTCGGCTCCGGCAGCGCAGCAAGCGCCAGCGGCTGGCCACTCAGCGCCTGCGCCAGCCAAGCCACGTCGCCGATGTCGCGCGCGAACAGCCCGACGGTATCGAGCGACCACGAAAAGCACTTGAGCCCGGCAGTCGGCAACAGACCAAAGCTCGGTTTGAAACCGACGATGCCGCAGTAAGAGGCCGGGCGGATCGTCGAGCCGCCGGTTTGCGTGCCGATGGCCCACGGCACCAGCCCCGCCGCGACCGCCGCCGCGGACCCGGCCGACGAGCCGCCGGGGGTGCGGCCGGGCGCGTTCGGATTGCGGGTGGCGGTCGGCTCGAGGTAGGCGAATTCGGTAGTGGTCGTCTTGCCGACGACGACACCGCCAGCGCTGCGAATGACGCCGACGATGGCGGCGTCGCTGCGCGGAGGCGCGAGGCCGGCGTACAACGGCGAACCATAAGCCGTCGGCAGCTCGCGGGTGTCGAAGATGTCCTTGACCGCGACCGGCAGTCCGGCGAGCGGCCCCACAGCGTGCGCTGCCTCGTCGACCGCGAGTCTGGCTTCGGCGAGGCAAGAGAAAGCACCGATCGCGGGATCGTATTGCGCGATGGCGGTTTGCGTCTGCTGCATGGCATTGGCCGCCGTCAGCTCGCCAGCTGAGACTTGGGCCAGCGCGGCGAGCGCGGTGGTGCGGGTCCAGATCGTTGATGTCATCGTCGTACCGTATCAGACGCGCGTATCAGACGCGCAACTGGGCGCGGATGACTTCAGCCGCGCCCGGCGCACGCGTGTCGCCTTCGACCACGATCTCGCCGCGCTTGAGCACCGCGTACCGATCGGCGACGGCGAGCGCGAAGCCGACGTTCTGTTCGACCAGCAACATGGAGGTACCGTTGCGATCGCGCTCCTGCCGCAGCGCCGCGCCCACCCTGTCGATGACCGACGGTTGCAAGCCCTCGGTGATTTCATCGACCAGCATCAACGACGGCCGCGCGACGAGCGCACGGGCCACCAGCAGCATCTTTTGCTCGCCGCCCGACAGCGTGCCCGCACGCTGTGCCATGCGGCCTTGCATGAAAGGAAAGATTTCGTAGATCGCCGGCAGCCGGTCGTTCAGCAATGCGTCGCGTGCGAGACCGAGGCGCAGGTTGTCGTTGATGCTTAGGTCGACGAAGAGGGCCTGCTCTTGCGACGTATACGACACCGCAAGACGAGCGATGCGGTGCGCCGGCAAGGTGGTGATGTCGACGCCCGCCATCGAGATGCGGCCTTGGCGCTTGGGCAAAAAACCCATTGCCGATTTAAGCAGCGTCGTCTTGCCCATGCCGTTCTTGCCAAGCAAGGCGACGATGCTGCCAGCCGGCACGCAGAGGTCGAGGCCGCGCAGCACGATCAGTTCGCCGTAGCCTGCGCTCACGCCTTTCAGGGTCAGCGCGGATTCCTTGAAGAGCAACTCAGTCATGGCCGGCGCTCCCCGAGTAGATGGTCTGCACGAGCTCGGAGTCGACCACCTCCTGTACCGTTCCGGACAGCGCAAGGCGCCCTTGATGCAGCACCACGATGCGTGTCGAAATCTCACGCACGAAGTCCAGGTCGTGCTCAACCAGCAGCAGGCACAGATTGAAGCGCACGCACAAGTCGGTGAATATGGCGCCGATGCGGCTGCGCTCGTCCAGTGAAAGACCGGCGGTGGGCTCGTCGAGCAGTACGACCTGCGGCTCTAGTGCCAGCACCATCGCGAGCTCCAGCGCCTGCTGTTCGCCGTGCGACAAGTGCCTCGCTTCGACGTGCAGCTTGCGGTCGAGCTCGGTCGCCTTCAGCACCGCAAGCGCGTGCGACGGCAAGGCCAGCGTCGTGCTCCGACGCCACAACGATGGCTTGTCGGCGCGCACGCGCGCCATGCGCAGGCATTCGGCCACGGTCAGCGTTTCGAAGACGTTGGCGGTCTGGAACTTGCGCCCGAGGCCCAAGCGCACGCAAGCATGCGGTGGCGCATGCGCAATGTCGTGTCCATCGATTCGAACCGTGCCGGCGCTGCGCTCGGCACCATCGCTCATGCAGCGCATCAACGTGGTCTTGCCGGCGCCGTTGGGGCCGATCAGGCTCACCAGTTCGCCGCGGTGCGCGACGAAGTCGATGCTCGACAGCACCTTCAGGCTGCCGAAGTGCTTCGACAAGCCAGCCAGTTCGATCACTGGTGCGCCGCTGTCCACGACGGCCAGCACGGGTGACTCGGCCAGCACGGCGGTACCGGCTGCATCGGCTGCATCCGCTGCATCCGCTCCGCGCCGCGCGAACGGCCGACGCAGCAGCCGCGCCAGAGGAGGCAGCAAGCCCTGCGGCAACAACACGATGACCAACACGAACGCCACGCCCAGAAACAGCTTCCAGATGAATGGAAGGCTGCCGCTCAGATAGGCGCTGCCCCACTCGATCAGCAGCGCGCCGAACACCGGTCCGATCAAGGTGCCGCGCCCGCCGAGGGCGACCCAGATGATCACTTCGGTGCCAAACACGAAGCCGGCCAACTCCGGCGCGACCACGCCGCTGAAACTCGCATAGCCAAAACCTGCGAGGCCGGCAATGGCGGCGGTGGCAACGAGCAACACGATCTTCAGGCGCGCAGTGTCGATCCCCAGGTACGAGCAGCGCGTTTCGTTGTCGCGAATCGCTGCCAGCAAACGCCCGCCATCGCTTCGCACGAAGAGCCATGCACCGGCAGTCAGCACCACAAGCACACAACCAGCGATGCGAAACCAGGCCTCCAGACTCAGGTCGGGCACGACGTACCCGGTGAGGCCCGAACTCGAGCCGGTGAAAGTGCCGCCAGAGAACAGCAATTGCGTCACCACGATGGGCAGCACCAGCGAAATGACCGAGGCATATAGCGCTGTGGAGCCGTGATAGAACGAAAGCCAGCCCGTGATCAACGCGATGAAGGCAGCGGCCGACACCGCAAGGCCCAGTGCCACCCACACCATGCCGGGGCTGAAGCCGAGGTGCGTGAACACCAGCCCGGCCGCGTAAGCGCCGGCCCCGAAAAAGGCCGACTGCCCGAAAGTGAGGAAGCCGGTGTAGCCCCACAGCACATCGACCGTCAACGCCAACATCGCAAAGAAGATCGCTCGAATCAGGATATTGAGCGTGTAGGTGTCCAGCAGCGACGGCGCGACCAGCGCCACGCCAGCGCAGGCGGCAGCCACGGCGACCACCCGACGCATCGAACGCATCGATCGAACGTCGGCCGACGGCGCAACAGCAACGGCAACCGAGCCCAGCACGGGGTCAGTCACGGGAAAATCCTTTGGGCCGGATACGCAGCGTGACGGCTGCGAGCACAGCGATCGCCAAGCCGCCCAGAACCGGACTCACATAGGTCGAGAGCAGCACCTGCGCCGCGCCGAAGACCAGCGTGGCAACCAGCAAGCTTCCCATCGACACGCCCGACACCATGACCAGCATGAAGGCATTGACCAGCCACGGCACACCCATGTTGGGATCGACGCTGGACAACGGCGTGATGAGCGCACCGGCGAGGCTCCCGATGCCAGCGCCCGCCGCGAAGGTGCAAAAGCGAACCATGCCGGCATGAATACCCAGCCCGCGCGCCAGCTGTTCGTTCATGATCACCGCCCGAGTGACAAGGCCGATGCGGGTGCGCGTCAGGACCAGCGCGACGGCCGTGCCAAGCAAGGCTGCCGCGGCAACCAGCAGCAGACGATATGCCGAGTACTCGCCACCCGACCAGGCGAAGGTGCCGTTGACCGGGCTCGGCACCAGTTGCACCTCGCGCCCGAACACCAGGGTGATGAGCTGGCCGATGACGATCGCCAGGCCCCAGGTCGCGAGGATGGCATCGAGCGGCCGCGCATAGAGCGGCCTCACGACAACGCGCTCGATGAACATGCCGACCAGCGCGCCCACCAGCAGCGCGAACGCGAGCCCGAGCAAAGGCGACAAGCCGATGCGTGAGGCCACCAGGCTGGCATACGCGCCAACCGTGAGGAAGGCGCCATGCGCGAAGTTGATGATCTTCATGACGCCGAAGATCAGCAATAACCCGGCCGAGACGATGTACAGAATCGCCGCCGTCGTGACGATGTCCAGCAACAGGTCCATTGGCGATTTCCGTCAGATGCGGCGAAGCTGCAGCCGTCGCTTATTTGAGGTTAGGGCACTGCGCGCCGACAGCGACATCCTTGAAGCTGTCGATCACCTTCACACCGCCATCGGCCTGCACTTGCGCAAGATACATCGTCAGCGGCGCGTGGTGCTGCTGGTTCATCGCGATGCGGCCGCGCGGGCCATCGACTGCCACTTCACCCAACGCCTTCAAGACCTTGTCTGAGTCGGTGCTCTTCGCCATTTCGACCGCCGCCTTGTAGGCATAGACCGCTTCGTATTGAGGCACCGACAGATCGTTGGGCGTCTTCAGGTCGGCACCGAATTTCTTCGTCAACGCCTCGAGGAATTTTTTGTTGGCCGGGCTGTCGATGCCGGTCACATAGGAAGCCGAGATGTAGATGCCAGCTGCATCGGCGCCCATGCCCTTGGCCGTGCCTTCGTCAACCGCCAGGTTGCCGTAAGGGATGTTGATGCCGGCCGCGCGCAGCTGTTTTGTGAGCGTCACGTTGGGGGCCCCGCCCGCGGTCGAGGTGATCAACGCGTCGGGCTTGGCCGCGCGGATCTTGCTGATGACGGCGGTCCAGTCGCTGCCGTCCATCGGCAGGTATTCCTCGCCGACGATCTTGGCGCCCTTGCCTTCTGCGTACTTTTTGGTGAACTCGAGCATGCCGCGACCGAACGAGTAGTCGCTGCCGACCAGGAAGATCGTCTTGGCGTTTTTGGTCTTCATGAAGTAGTCGACCACCGGTGGCACCTGTTGCTCCGGCACCCAGGCATTGACGAACATCCACGGGCTGCACGAGCGACCTTCGTAGAAAGACGTGTAGATGTAGGGCACCTTGCCGCGCGCCACGATGGGCAGGCCGGCATTGCGCGCAGCGCTGGTCTCCATCGAGATCAGCACGTCGACTTTCTTCTGGAACACGAGCGAATCGAAAGCCTTCTGCGCCCCCACTGCGCCCGAGGCATCGTCGGCCACTTCGAGGGCGAGCTTGCGGCCCAGCACACCGCCCGCAGCGTTGATCTCTTCGATGGCCAGCTCCGCCGATTGCACCACCGAAGGCGCGACCACGCTGTTGGCGCCCGACAGACCGACAGGCACGCCGATGCGGATCGGTGCACCGCCTTGCGCGGCGGCCAGCAGCGGAAAGGCGACCAGCGTCAAAGCAGCGGCGAGGATGCGAATTTTCGGTTTGAACATGAGAAGACTCCTGCGGGTTGAATGAATGGAGGAACGGACAAGGGAACGAACAAGGGAACGAAGAATTCGGGGGGCGCTCAGTACCAGCCGGGCGCCTGCCCGCTGCCGAGCATTTCGTCGTAGACGTCGGTGCGGCGGTCGCGCAGGACCTGGTTGAAAGCGTTCCAGTTGCGCGAGCGCCGGGCCTCACCAAGGTCGACATCGGCGATAACGATTTCTTCCGCCGAGCGGCTCGCGGGGCCGGCCACCGGCCAGCCCGTGCAACCGACGACCACGCTCTGTCCTTCGAACAGCTGGCCGCGCTCGGTGCCGACGCGGTCGGCACAGGCGATGAAAATCGAGTTGCTGTGTGCCGCGGCCATCGCGAGGATCGTGGCCATCGCTTCACGCCCCGGCGCCTGGCCCGGAATCGGCACCCAATTGGTCGGCACGCAAACGATGTCGGCGCCCTTCAATGCCTGGATGCGAAACGTCTCGGGGAACCAGATGTCGTAGCAGATCGCCACGCCGATGCGCCCGTGCGGCGTGTTGAAAACCGGAAAGCCCAGGTTGCCCGGTTCGAAGAAAAGGTTCTCCGCGTTCCAGAGGTGGACCTTGCGAAAAGTGCCGATGTAGCCGTCGGGGCCGATCACCACCGCCGCGTTATAGAGCGCGGTACCGTCGCGCTCCGCGATGCCCGCGACCAGCGTGACGCCGAGCCGCAGGGCAACCGCGATCCAAGCCGCACAGCTCGGTCCGGCGGGCACCGCTTCGGCCAGCGAGAAGGCCTCTTCACGCGTTTCGAAAACATAGCCTGAGTTGCACAGCTCCGGCAGCACTATCAGAAGCGCGCCCTCTGCAGCGGCAGCTTCGATCAGGCGCACGCTGGCGTCGAGGTTGCGCTGCTTCTCGCCGACGACCGGCTCGAACTGAAGGCATGCCACGCGGGTCTGGTGTGCGGTCGGAGGCGAGAAGGCCATTTCGAAAATCCAAAAAAAAGCCCCCTGCTGCGCGTAAGCGCTGAGCAGAGGGCAGTGTTGCCGATGATGAGTGCGGCGATGTTGCCGCGGCTGGCGTTGTTGCCAGCGAAGCCCGACTGTAATAAGCGTCGGCGCGCGCTGTCAAGAAGGCCCCACGGTTATTTTTTAGAGCCGCTTTCCCGCGTCGTGCGCACCTTCGCACGCGGATGAAATTCGTCGTATGTCTTCGCCAGATGGTGGAAGTCCAGTCGCGTGTAGACCTGTGTCGTGGTGATGTTGGCGTGGCCCATCAGCTCCTGCACCGCACGCAAGTCGCTGCTCGACTGCAGCACGTGGCTGGCAAAGGAATGGCGCAGCATGTGCGGATGCACAGGCGCTGCGAGACCGGCTTTGAGGCTGCGTGCGCGCAACTGCTTCCACACCGCATGGGATGACAGCCGCGTGCCCTTGGTACCAATGAACAATGCCGCGGCATCGGCCGGATCGCGCTGTGCGGCGGCATCGAGCGCGGCGCAATCTGCACGCACCGCGAGCCATGCACGGAGCGCTTCACCGGCCTTCGAGCCGACCGGCACGCTGCGCCGCTTGCTGCCTTTCCCAAGCACGCTGGCCTCCATGGCGTCGAGGTCGACCCAGCCGCGTGCCGACACGCTGGCGCGCACGTCGAGGCCGGTCAATTCGCTCACACGCAAGCCGCAACCGTAGAGCACTTCGACGACCGCGCGGTCGCGTGCTTCGGTCCACGGATCGGCTTCCGTGTCGTGCAGGTCGGCCAGCCGCACTGCGTCGTCGACGGCCAGCGCCTTCGGCAGCGGCCGCGCTGCCTTGGGCGCCTTCACGTCTTGTACCGGGTTGCCGGCGATCATGCCTTCGTTGCCCAGCCAGCGAAAGAAGCTGCGCCAGCACGACAGGATCAACGCGATGCCGCGCGGTGCATGGCCCGCACCGTGCAATTGCGCCATCCATCGGCGGACGTGGGCCGTCTGGACCTTGTCGAATGCCAGCCCGGCTTCGGCCGCTTTTTCCGACAGCGTCTTCAGATGGATGGCGTACAGCTCGACCGTGCGCGCCGCCAGCCTGCGCTCCACTCGCACATGCTCCAGGTATCTTTCGACCAGGGCGAGATCAGCGGAGATAGCCATGCGCTGCATTGTTGATGATGGCCAGAGGCTCGCGCAACGCGCCCTTGAATGCCATGCCCCAGCGCAACCAGCAACTCGTCGGCGCGGCGGCGTATTGCACGTCGAAAAGCCGGTCGAATCCACCGGCGTGCGCCAGGCGCCGCGCGCGCCACAGGTGATACGGCTCCGTCACCACGATCACGCTTTTGACCCCAGCGGCCTGGAGCACAGCGGTGGACAGCGCCAGGTTCTCGCGCGTCGATTGCGAAGCGGGCTCGAGCAGCATCGGGCCGGCATAGCCCGAATGCACCGCGTGGGCGCGCATCACTTCGGCTTCGATGCGACCGTCTTCGCTGTCGACGCCGCCGGAAAACACCAGTCTCTGCGCCCGGCCCGCCGAGGCGAGTGCCAACGCGGCGTCGACACGGCCGGTCAGGCATGGATTGGGTTGGCCGTGCAGGTAGGCGCGATTGCCCAGCACCAGCGCGGCGTCGGCTGTGCGTTCAGGCGGATGGGCCAGCCGATCGAGCGCATCGCGCCAGACCGTGATGGCGATGGCGATGTAGACGAACACCAGCGCCGACAGCAAGAGTACGACGACGCCGACCCATGATGCGAGCCGAGGCACAACGCGAGTCGAGCGCCGCAACCAGCCGATCAAGGCCGCAGTCGCGACAGTGCGCCCGACGCCAACTCGGCGATGCGCTCCAGAAACTCCGTGCCCATGTCGGAGTTGAAACGCTGCGCATCGGGCGACGACAGGATCAACATGCCGAAGGCCGGCAACCCGGGCTCGGCCCGCAGCGGGATCATCGCGATCGACACCGCAGCGCGTGGTTCCGCCAGCCATTGCGTGGCCTCGAAGCCGGAGTTCAAGCCGCAGAACGGCGCGGTCAACGAAGTGGCGAGCGCCTTCACGTCATCGCTCACCCACTGCGCATAAGGTTCGTTGAGGAAGCTGGTTTCGCAGTCCCAAATCTTGATGGCGGCCTGCGGCACCAGGAACAGCGACTGCAGCTCGTCGACGATCCGGTACGGCACGCTGCGTGGATCGCGCATGGTCAGCAACCCGGCTGTCCAGCGCTGCAGCCGGTCGGACGCGACCGCGTTCTCGGTGCCGTGCCGGATCATGTCCATCACGCGGCGCTCCAGCGCCTTGATCTTTTCGCGCAGCATTTCGGCCTGACGCTCCTGCAAGCTGATCGCACGGTTGCCGTGCGGGCTGGTGAGCTGAACCTGGCCCAGCAACTGCGCATGCCGCTCGAAAAAGTCCGGCGTATTGGCCAGGTAGTTGGCGATGTCGTCTTCGGTGATCGGGTTCATGGCGGCGTTGTTGTGGATGTTGTGGGGCATGGCGGATCAGTCGATCAGGTCAGAAAAATTCAAGGGACATCAGGCGAAGTCAGGAACTTCGATGTCGCCTTCGAAGACGGTGGTGGCGGGGCCGGTCATCAGCACAGGCCGATCTTCACCTGTCCATTCGATGGTCAGCACGCCACCGTGGGTTTGCACGTCGACCCGCATATCGAGCAGGCCCAGGCGAATGCCCGCGACCACCGCGGCGCAAGCGCCCGTGCCGCAGGCCAGCGTTTCGCCGGCGCCGCGCTCGAACACGCGCAACTTGATGTTGGCGCGGTCGATCACCTGCATGAAGCCGGCATTGACGCGTTGCGGGAAACGCGGATGGTGCTCGATGAGCGGACCCTGCGCAGCGACAGGCGCGGTCTCGACGTCGTCGACCCTCTGAACAGCGTGCGGATTGCCCATCGACAGCACCGCGACCGAAACGATCGCGCTGTTGGCGTGGGTGCCGAGCGCCAGCCGCCATTGCTCCCAGTCGCCTTTGGCCACGGACGTGAGGCCGGCCGCATCGAAAGGCACGCGCGGCAGCTCGAAGATCGGGGCGCCCATGTCGACCGTCACGCGGCCGTCGGCATTCATGCGCGGCTCGATGACGCCCGACAGCGTTTGCACCCGCACCGCTTCCTTGGTAGTCAGCCCATGTTCGCGCACGTAGCGCATGAAGCAGCGTGCGCCGTTGCCGCATTGCTCGACCTCACCGCCATCGGCGTTGTGAATGACGTACTGAAAGTCAATGCCCGTGCCGGGCGATGGCCGCACCGTCAGGATTTGGTCTGCGCCGACGCCGAAATGGCGATCGGCCAGAAAACGGTATTGCGCGGTGTTCAGTGCCAGCGCGCCACGCGTCTCGTCGATCACAACGAAATCGTTGCCGGCGCCCTGCATCTTGGTGAAACGGATTCGCATCTTCGGATTATCAGCGGCATCCCAGCGCCCCAAAGTACCCGGCGCAAAAGCTCATCGACGACCGAAAGCGCCATCGTCCTACCGCTATGGCCGGCGCCCATACCAGTCCCGCAGATCCCTTTGGGACCAACATTCGTACAGAGGTTGCCGAGCAGGCGCCCCAAGCTGGCGCTTTTTGGTCGCGTCTTTCATTCTCAAATTAATTTCGGAGCTCCTCTCATGACGAAAACCCTTTCCATCCTTCTCGCGGGTCTGTTTGCAGCAGGTGCCTACGCACAACCCACCACGCCCGGCGTTCCAGTGCCTGCAAATACCCCCGGCTACGCCACAGACAAACCGACGCAAGCGGGCGAGATGCGCAAAGACCGGCGGCCGACCGGCATGGTGAAGGCACCCGGCGGTGACGAGCCCAAGGCCCCTGAAGGTGGCGCCATCGGCACCGACAAGGCCGCGGTAGCCGGCGAGGCTCGCGCTGAAACCCGTGACCAGCGCCGGCCCGGCAAGCGCCCCAGCACGCAAGGCGGCACGCCCAAGTAATACACCGCCGCAGATAATGCGGCGATGGTTCGTTCAACCCAACAACTCCATTCGCCGCGTGAGCCGTCGCCGCTGCGTACAGCCGCGACGGTTCTCCTGCTGCGCGATACGCCCGACGGGCCAGAGGTTCTGATGACGCGGCGGTCGTCGAGCGCCAGCTTTGCGCCCGGCGCGTACGTGTTTCCCGGAGGCCGGATCGATGAGGCCGATACCTCGGCACACCGCATTGCGACACGTCGCCGCACGCAAAGTCGGCTGCAGCTCACACAAGCTATTGCTGCCATCCGCGAGAGCTTCGAAGAACTGGGCGTCCTGCTTGCACACCACGCCGATGGCAGTCCTGTCACGGCAGCCGAGATTGGCGCAATGGACCGCAGCACCGCGTCTACGACCATCGCCTTTGCAGAACAATGCGCCGAGCGCGGCTTGCTGCTGTCGACCGACAAAGTCTTTACTTTCGCCCATTGGATTACCGACCGCGATCTGCCCAAGCGTTTCGACGTGCCGTTTATCGTCGCGCGCATGCCGGAAGGGCAGACGCCGGTAGCGGATGAAACCGAGCAGTTCGAGCCTTGCTGGGTGCGGCCTGCCGATGCGCTGGACCGCCATAAGGCAGGCAGCTTCTTCATGATCTTCCCGACGGTGCGTACGCTCGAGCGACTCGCTGCCTACGGCGACGTCGACGCAGTGCTCGGCGCCTGCGTCAATCGCGCGGAAGGCGAAGGACCGCTCTGGACCAGTTGCCCGCGCGCCGGCCTGCTGGCCGGGATCGACGCGCGCTACATGGAAACCGATTCGCCATACGGCGAGCTTGCGATGGTGTGCCCCGATGGCCAGATCCTGCATACGCTCGACTGGCAGAACGAAGCGCCTGTGCCGCTGCTGAAAAACCTGCAACGGCTCACCGCACCCAATCCGAGCGCCATGACCGGCCCGGGCACCAACAGCTACATCGTGGGCGACGCGGCGACTGGCTACATCGTGATCGATCCGGGTCCGAACGACTTCGACCACATCGGCCGCCTCTGGCGCGCGACGCAAGGCGATATCCGCATGATCGTGTGCACGCATTCGCACGCGGACCATTCACCAGGCGCTGCGCCGCTGCAGGCGCTGTGCAAGACGCAGCCACCGATCCTGGGGCTGCCGTCGGCCACCACCTCGCGCCCAACGGCGCGGTTCACGCCTGACCGGGCGCTGCATGACGGCGAGCAGCTCACGCTCAGCTCGTCGTCGCACTCCGAATCGCCACACTCCGAATCGCAGACTCACAAGCACACGCTGCGCGTGATCCATACGCCGGGCCACGCTGCCAACCACCTGTGCCTGCTGCTCGAAGAAGACGGCTTGCTGTTCTCGGGCGATCACATCCTGAACGGCAGTACGACGGTGGTCGATCCGCCCGACGGCGATATGACGGCTTACCTGAACTCGCTCGACACGCTCGACATCGCCTGCGTGAACGACGGCGTCGGATTCATCCTGCCCGCACACGGCTACGTGATCGGCAGTCCGCGCGAAGCCATCGCCATGCTGAAGGCGCATCGGCTGCGGCGCGAGGCCAAGGTGGCAGCCGCCATGCGCCACCTACCACAGGGCAGCGTCGAAGACTGGGTGCCGATCGCTTACGACGATGTGCCGGAGCGCATGTGGCCGGTGGCCGCGCGCTCATTGACGGCACACGTCGAACGGCTGCAGCGATTGGCGGCGCAATGAGCACTCTGGACGAAAACCACAACAGCCGCGAGAGGCGCAGCGGCCCTGTAGACGAAGGCGTTCGCCTCGCCAAGCGCGTAGCCGCCGCCGCCGGCTGCTCTCGGCGTGAAGCCGAGCTGTTGATCGAAAGCGGCGCAGTGCGCGTAGACGGCGAGCCGGTTCTTGTGCCGCAATCGCGCGTGCGCGAAGGCCAACGCGTCGACATCGAACCCGGGGCGCGACCGCAGCCGGTGATGGCGGTGACGTTGCTGCTGCACAAGCCGGCCGGCACCGAAACCGATGCAGCGCATCGCTTGCTGTTCGCGGCGAATCACCACGAGCCGGAGCGTGCGGGCCTGCGTTTTCTGCCGCACCACGTGAAGGCCCAGCGCGTGATGACGCCGCTCGAAACCGGCGCCAGCGGGCTGGTCGTATTCACGCAAGAGTTCCGCATCGAGCGCAAGCTGCAGGAAGACGCCGGCGTGATGGAACACGAGGTCGTGGTCGATGTCGCCGGCCCTGTCGGTCCCGAAATCTTGAATCGCCTGGAACGCACGCCGGCACGCGTCAGCATCGGCCAGCAGGGTGAGGGCCATACCGGTTTGCGTTTTGCGCTGAAGGGTGCGCGACCTGGGCAAATCGCCCACATCTGCGACGGCGTGGGCCTGCGCATCCTGTCGATGAAGCGCATCCGCATCGGCCGCGTGCCGCTGGCCGGGCTGCTGCCAGGCCAATGGCGCTACCTGCTGCCGAGCGAGCGGTTCTGATGAAGGCTCGTCGGCTGAATTAGTGTGAAGCGCGCCTGTACGCCGGATTCTGTGTACCGGCGTTCTTGCGAACTCCGGCATGACCGCCATTACTCTGGGCCGTTTGTCGCCAAACAGCTCGATGCCACCTACCCGCCAGCTCAGCGGAACCACCTCGATACTGGCCTACTTGGTGTTGCTGCGCGCAGAGATTGCCCGTTTCACCCGGATCGGGGTTGCCCCTCCACCGACTCGTCTCTGTTGCTCTGATCCTCACCTCACGGTGGAGAGCCGTTAGCTCCTGCGCTGTCCTGTGCAGTCCGGACGTTCCTCCAGTGCCTGGTTTCCCAGATCGCACCAGCGGCGGTCCAGCGTGCTTCACAACGAGATTATCGCCACAATGAACTTCCACCCCAGATCGCCCAGATCAACCAAGGAGACTCCATGAAAGCCGACACGATCCTCGCCACCATCGGCAACACGCCGCACATCCGCATCCAGCGCCTGTTCGGCAACCTCGCAAAACCGGGGCAGCAAGTCTGGATCAAATCCGAACGCGCCAACCCTGGCGGCTCTATCAAGGACCGCATCGCCCTCGCGATGGTCGAAGACGCGGAAAAATCGGGTGCACTCAAGTCCGGCGGCACCATCATCGAACCGACCTCCGGCAATACCGGCATCGGCCTCGCGATGGTCGCAGCGGTCAAGGGCTACAAGCTCATTCTCGTGATGCCGGACTCGATGTCGATCGAGCGACGCCGCCTGATGCTGGCCTATGGCGCGACTTTCGACCTGACGCCGCGCGCCGGCGGCATGAAGGCGGCCATCGCGCGCGCCGAAGAGCTGGTCGCCGGCATCCCCAATTCGTGGATGCCGCAGCAGTTCAACAACCCGGCCAACGTCGAAGTGCATGTGCGCACTACGGCCGAAGAAATCGCCGCGGACTTCCCCGACGGCATCGACGTGATGATCACCGGTGTCGGCACCGGCGGCCACATTACCGGCGTCGCCAAGGTGCTGAAGGCGAAGTGGCCCAAGCTGAAGGTGTTCGCGGTCGAACCGGTCGCATCGCCAGTGCTTTCCGGCGGCAGTCCGGCGCCGCACCCGATCCAGGGCATCGGTGCCGGCTTCGTGCCGAAAATCATGGACATGGCGTTGATGGATGGCGTGATCCAGGTCGATGCCGAACCGGCCCGCGAGATGGCGCGCCGCAGCGCCGCAGAAGAAGGCACGCTGGTGGGCATTTCGTCCGGCGCCACGCTCGCCGCCATCGCGCAAAAGCTGCCCGAGCTGGCAGCCGATGCCGTGGTGCTGGGGTTCAACTACGACACGGGCGAACGGTATCTGTCGGTGGAGGGGTTCTTGCCGGCGTTGCCGGGCTGATCGCAGGCGGCCGGTATCATCGCGGCCCTTCACCGCACCTGCCCGATCGACACGGGCCGCACGCCATGATCCGCCTCTCCGAACTCAAACTCCCGCTCGACCACACGCCCGAAGCGTTGCAGCAGCTTATCGCGCGCACGCTCGATGTCGATGTGCTCGACCTCCAGACTTTCACCGTCTTCAAGCGCAGCTTCGATGCGCGCAAGGCCGAGCTGCTGACGGTCTACATCGTCGATGTCGCGCTTGTCGATCCGCAACGCGAATCTGCTCTGCTGGCGCAGTACGCGGCGCACCCGCACATCCAGCCTGCGCCCGACATGGTGTGGCGCGCGCCGTCTCGTGCGCCGGCCGACTTACCGCTGCGCCCGGTGGTCGTCGGCTTCGGGCCGTGCGGCATCTTCTGCGCGCTGGTGCTGGCGCAAATGGGCTTCAGGCCTATCGTGCTGGAGCGCGGCAAGCCGGTTCGGCAGCGGACCCACGACACCTGGAAGCTGTGGCGCAAGGGTGTGCTCGATCCGGAGTCGAACGTGCAGTTCGGCGAAGGCGGTGCCGGCACGTTTTCAGACGGCAAGCTCTACAGCCAGATCAAGGACCCGCGCTTTCTCGGTCGCAAGGTGATGGAAGAGTTCGTCAAAGCTGGTGCACCGCCTGAAATCCTCTATGTCGCGCATCCGCACATCGGCACCTTCAAGCTGGTGAAAGTGGTCGAGGCCATGCGCGCAGAAATCGTCGCGCTGGGCGGCGAGATCCGCTTCGAGCAACGCGTGACGGACGTGCAGATTGAAGACGGCCATATTCGAGGCCTGACTGTGCTCGACCAGGCCACAGGTGCGACGAGCGAGCTGCGCGCCGACCACGTCGTACTGGCGCTCGGCCACAGTGCGCGCGACACCTTTGAAATGCTGCACCTGCGCGGCGTCCACATCGACGCCAAGCCGTTCTCGATCGGCTTTCGCGTCGAACATCCCCAGGGTCTGATCGACCGCGCACGCTGGGGTCGGCATGCCGGCCATCCGCTGCTGGGTTCGGCCGACTACAAGCTGGTGCATCACGCCAGCAATGGACGGGCGGTCTACAGCTTCTGCATGTGCCCAGGCGGGACAGTGGTCGCTGCGACCAGCGAGCCAGGGCGCGTCGTCACCAACGGAATGAGCCAGTATTCACGCAACGAGCGGAATGCCAATGCCGGCATCGTGGTCGGCATCGAGCCGAGCGACTTCCCGGGTTGGACTGCCACTGAAAAGGGCGACGCGTTAGCCGGCATGGCGCTTCAGCGCGAGCTCGAATCCAACGCCTTCGTGCTGGGCGGCAGCGACTATTGCGCACCCGGCCAGCTGGTGGGTGACTTCGTCGCCGGCAAGCCGTCCACCGCGCTCGGCAGCGTGGTTCCGTCGTACCAGCCGGGCGTCACGCCGACCGACCTGCACTGCGCCCTGCCCGGCTATGCCATCGAAGCCATGCGGGAAGCCTTCCCCGCCTTCGGTCGCAAGATCAAGGGTTTCGACCTGCACGATGCCGTGTTGACCGGCGTCGAAACCCGCACCTCGTCGCCCATCCGCATGACGCGCGGCGACGACTACCAGAGCCTGAACGTGCGCGGGCTGTATCCGGCCGGGGAAGGGGCTAGTTATGCGGGCGGGATTCTGTCGGCGGGGGTGGACGGGATCAAGGTGGCCGAGGCAGTCGCACGCGGCGTGCTTGCCAAGGCGCGTTGAAATACGCCACCGGACACACCCCTGAACACATCACGAAAGCAAAACGATGACCGACAACGACTTTCACTACTACGAGCCTGCCAGCGGGAACGGCCTGCCGCACGACCCGTTCAATGCGATCGTCGGTCCGCGACCGATCGGCTGGATTTCGTCGAAGAGCAGGGCGGGCGTGCTCAACCTCGCGCCCTACAGCTTCTTCAACGGCTTCAACTACACGCCGCCGATCATCGGCTTCTCGAGCATCACTGCGAAAGACAGCCTGCACAACATCCGCGAAACCGGCGAGTTCGGGTGGAACCTGGTCACACGGCCGTTGGCGGAGCAGATGAACATGTCCTGCGCGGCGGTACCTGCCGATGTCGACGAGTTCCAACTTGCCGGCCTGACACCCGTGGCATCGCGAAAGATCGACGTGCCTCGCGTGGCCGAAAGCCCGGTGTCTTTCGAGTGCAAGCTGACGCAGATCGTGCAGTTGCAGGCGGCCGACGGAACTGCCATTTCGAGCTGGCTCGTGCTGGGCGAAGTGGTCGCGGTGCACATCGCCCGGCGGCTCTTGAACAATGGCATCTACGACACCGCAGCGGCCGAGCCGATACTCCGTGGCGGCGGTCCGGCGGACTACTTTGCGGTGACAGCCGACAATCGCTTCCAGATGCGCCGTCCGCGCTGATCCGAGACTCCCGATTTTTCTTGCAAGCGACCCCATGACCGAAGACGCCATTCAGACCGAACCCACCGCGGTGAACACGCCCGTTGCGCGGGCCCAAGACACGACC
Source organism: Variovorax sp. (assembly GCA_025352265.1). Lineage (GTDB taxonomy): Bacteria > Pseudomonadota > Gammaproteobacteria > Burkholderiales > Burkholderiaceae_C > Variovorax. Next base: position 105,413 of record JANXTS010000077.1, read on the forward strand.
GCCGCATCCGAGGGCACCCCATCGAACGCAGCGACAGAACCGAACGAGCCGCGCCGCAACTCGCGGCCGCCGCGCTCTGGCCGGGGTGGAGGCCAAAGGCCGACCGCCGGCCAGGAACAGCAACAGCCAGGGCGGCAACAGGGACCGCAAGGGCAACGCGGGCAGCAGCCACACCAGGGCCAGCGTGACCAGCGCGCGCCCCGTCCGGCGCGTCAGGTGCATCCCGTTCTGGAGCAATTGTTCGAACTGCATCCCAAGCTGTTCGGCGCGCGCTTCCTGCCGCTCAAACTCGGCACGTACGAAGACCTGATCGCACGCCACCCCGACACCTTCAAGACCGAAGAACTGAAGGTCGCGATGGGCCTGCATGCGCGCTCGACGCGCTACCTGGAAAGCGTCGCTGCCGGCCATGCGCGGCACGACCTCGACGGCAATGCGGTCGAACCGGTCGCGCCCGAGCATGTGCACCACGCGATCCTGGAAGTGTTCAAGCGCCGCCAGGCCCGCTCGAAGGACGATCTGCGGCCTCAGTTGCAGGAGCGAATCACCGCGGCGATCGAAGCCTCTGGGATGCCGCGCGAGGTGTATGCCGAGCGAGTGAGGGCACGCGACGCGGGCGCCAACGCGGCCCTCGATGAAGCACTGGCCGAACTCGGGCGTCAGGCCGCCAAGCGTGAAGCGCTGCTGCGCGCTTTCGAAGCCAGCGGCAAGGACGAATCCGGGTTCGCCGACATGTACGGCATGGACCCAGTCGAAGTGAAGCGAATCCTCCAACGCGCTCGCAGCGACAAGGCTGCGGAGGCGGAGCGTGCAGCTGCGGCTTCCGTTGCAGCTGTTGAAGCTGAAGCCGAAGCAGAAGCAGAAGCGACGGCGAATGCTGTGCCGTCCGATGATTCGAAAGATGCCGGCCACGCCTCATAGAAATCCGGCGATCCAAGTACAAAAGCCGGCAACAGGTTGCCGGCTTTTTTTGCTTTGCAGAGGAGCGAGCGAGGCCTGCGCCCTGAACGCCAGCCGCTACCCCCGCACTCAAAGTCTCAAGCCTGGGCGTTCTGCAGCGCAGCGATGCGCTCTTCGATCGGCGGGTGCGTGGCAAACAGCTTGCCGATGCCACCGGTGATGCCCATCGCCTCGACCGACTTGGGCAGTTGGCCCGCAGGCAAACCACCCAGCCGTGCCAGCGCGTTCATCATCGGCTGCTTCCTGCCCATCAAGCTGGCCGATCCTGCATCCGCGCGGAATTCCCGATGGCGCGAGAACCATGCGACGACGATCTGCGCGGCGAAGCCCAGCACGATGTCGAGCACCAGCGTCGTGATCATGTAGCCGATGCCGGGCCCGGAATTGCGGTCATCACCGCGCCGCAGAAAGCTGTCTACCGCGTAGCCGATGACACGCGACAGGAACACGACGAAGGTGTTCATCACGCCCTGGATCAACGCCATCGTGACCATATCGCCGTTGGCGACGTGCGCGATCTCGTGGCCGATGACGGCCTCCACCTCTTCGCGCGTCATGTTCGTCAGCAGGCCCGTAGACACCGCGACAAGCGACGAATTCTTGAAGGCACCGGTCGCAAAGGCATTAGGTTCGCCTTCGAAAATACCGACCTCGGGCATGCCGATCTTGGCCGTGTCGGCAAACTTGCGTACCGTCTCGACGATCCATGCTTCATCGGCCGACTGTGGGTTGTTGATGATGCGGATGCCGGCCGTCCAGTTGGCCATCGGCTTGCTGATGAGCAACGAAATGATCGCGCCACCGAAGCCCATGACCAGAGCGAAACCGAGCAGCGCCGGAAGGTTGAGGCCGCTGGATGTCAGATAGCGATTGAAGCCGAACAGGCTCGACACGACGCCCAGCACCGCAACGACCAACACGTTGGTGAGCACGAACAGAAGAATGCGTTTCAAGTTGATTTCTCCGTGGGGAAAGAAGGCGATAGCGGACCGCGACAACAGGCCGGAAGGTGAGGACCGAAACGTCCCGCTTCAAGCCTCGCGCCATGTGAACGCAATGGTTTTAGAAGCACCGGCCCTGTTTGTTGGTTGCTTCTTCTTAGGGCCGGAAGGGACGAAAAACCTGCGGATCATCATAAAAGGAAAAGTTCTCGTTATCGAGCCACCAGCCCGGTATCCCGAGCACCGGCAAAGGCACGAAAGGTTTGGTCGCCAGGTGCGCGGGATCGAGTGCACGCGCTATCGCGGCGTCGTCGGCCGCGATCGATCGGGTCGCACTCCTTGGCCCCGCGGAGGGAGGCGCCAGCAGCACATGCGCCGTCATGCCCTTGCGCGGCTGGCACAGCTTGTCGAGCAGCGCGTGGCCGAACACAAGCAGTCGCGCTTGCTGCCACACCGCACGTTCGGTGACGAAAAGGCGCTGCCAGTCGCGCGCGACAAGCGCCTCCCACAAGACAGGCGGCGCATCGAGTACCGCGCCGTTTTCGTCGAACAGCGTGAGCGCATCGCGCAGCGGACCACGCGCGGCGCCGACGCCAACCCGCTCGATCTCGGTGGCCTGCAATGCATTCAGGCGCCGCTTGGTTCGCGGCAATGCGAGCCAGGTGAGCCCGTTGAAAAAGTCGTGCAGGTTGTCGCGGGTCGGGACGGTGCCGGTCTCAAAAATATACGCTTCGTAGGCCCGGTTCGACGGCAATCGATCCTGCGCAACAAAGGCTGGAACGACGTGCGCGGCGGCACTGTTCACGCTGCCAAACGCGTCTTGCGACGCCGCTTGCAACGCGTCTGCAACCGACGTGTATTCGGTCGGCAATGCAATGACTTCGCCGATGTCGCGAACGTGCGCCAGCCAGGGCCGCGTCCAGTCGACTTCGGCAAGGCTCAGTTGCCCGGCGCGCCGGTCCATCGGATGCGGTCGGGGTGCTGCAGCACGGCGAACTCGTCGGTGAGCTTGTCGAACAGCTTGAGCGAACTGCCGTGCTTGCCGAGCAGTCCCGCCGTGCGCAATGCCTTGGCAACGTCGTTGAGCGGCACATCGGTGCCGCTACGCAGGGCAGGCGCGGCGTTCAGGATGAACTCCGCCGCCTCGGAAGGTGCGGACACTTTCACGGGCGCGTTCTTGCGGGCGGCGGAGCGGCTCGCGGTTTTGCGGGGTGCTGCGGGCGCACGTGGAGCGACTGGTGTGCTCTGTGCGTTCGGCGCAGACGACGTAGCTCGGGCAACCGGGAGTTCGTCGGCCTGCGATGCCTTGTCGGAAAACTTGGCAGCCAAACGGTTCGACGCTGCCTTTCGCGCTGGTTGACGCGGAGCTGCAGCCGCGCGTGGAGCCGCGATCGACGCCACACGCGTTGTCGCCGACGACGCACTCTTGTGCGCCAGATCGATGAAGTCGTCGTACACACCGACCGTCTCTTCCCCGGTCTTGCCTTGCTGCCCGATGCCACAGACGCGGCAGCCTTTTTCGCGCAGACGGATCACCAGCGGCGCGAAGTCGGAGTCGGACGACACCAGAACGACGACGTGCGGGCGCTCGGCGATGACCAGGTCGATCGCGTCGACTGCGAGTGCGATGTCGGTGCTGTTCTTGCCGGCAGAGATATTGACCATTGGCCGCACCGACAAGCGCTTGAACAAAGCCTGCTGCTTGAGCGCCGTCTCTGCGTTGCAATAGGCGCGGCGCACATGGATGGCGCCGTATTCGGCCATCGTGCGTTGCGCGGCCTGCTCGATGACATCGGACGAGACGTTGTCGGCGTCGATCAGCAACATGACGCGAGTGATGGCAGTGATGGGAGTCATGCGAGTTTCCAGTCGAGCGTCTCGCCGCCGCGCAGAGGCTTCAAGGTGGCCTCGCCGTACGGTACTTCTTCGGGCACGGTCCAGCGCTCGCGGTGCAAGGTGATGGCGCCGGCATTGCGCGGCAGGCCGTAGAAATCCGCACCGTGAAGGCTGGCGAAGCCTTCGAGCTTGTCGATGGCGCCGACGCTGTCGAAGGCTTCGGCATACAGCTCGATCGCGGTCAGCGCGGTGTAGCAGCCGGCACAACCGAAGGCGTTTTCTTTCAGCGGTGCGGCGTGCGGTGCGCTGTCGGTGCCGAGAAAAAAGCGGTCGCTGCCGCTGGTCGCCGCTTCGACCAAAGCAAGGCGATGCGTTTCGCGCTTGAGCACCGGCAGGCAGTAGTAGTGCGGCCGGATGCCGCCTGTGAAGATCGCGTTGCGGTTGTAGAGCAAGTGATGCGCAGTGATCGTGGCCGCAGTGAATCGATCGGCATCGCGCACGTACTGCGCGCCCTCTTTCGTGGTCAGGTGCTCGAACACGACCTTGAGCTCGGGCATGTCGCGTCGCAAGGGAATCATCACGCGGTCGATGAATACGGCCTCGCGGTCGAACAGGTCGATGGCGGGGTCGGTGACTTCGCCATGGATCAGCAGCAGCAGGCCGTGCTTCTGCATGGCTTCGAGCGTTTTGTACGTATGGCGAATGTCGGTCACGCCGGCATCGCTGTTAGTCGTGGCACCGGCCGGATACAGCTTGAGCGCACGCACGCCGGCCTCGGCGGCGCGGGCGATTTCGTCGGGCGGCAGCCTGTCGGTGAGGTAGAACGACATCACCGGCTCGAAGTCGACACCGGCCGGCACGGCCGCACGGATGCGGTCCCGGTACGCCAGCGCCTGCTCTGCCGTCGTGATCGGTGGGCGGAGGTTGGGCATGATCAAAGCGCGGCCGAACTGGCGGGCCGAATGCGGCACCACGGCTTCTAGCGCTGCGCCGTCGCGCACATGGAGATGCCAGTCGTCGGGGCGCGTGATCGTGAGTGAAGAAATGCTTGTCATGGGTCGACATTGTCCTCTGGCCTTGTCTCGGTGAGACGCACACCCGACACGGAACATGCTGGAGCGATGCATCTCCAAAATTGATGACCGATTCATTGATATCGACTACCGATTTCATCAAGGCGATTCCATTGGCATGTCGCTTGCTTGAACAAACGCATTCCGAAACTCAAAGGTCGCTCTTCATGTACACCCCACCCTTGCCGAACCGTGTCGGCGCATTGCTGATCGCTGCGCTGTCGCTCATCGGCACGGCAGTGCTTGCGCAAGAAAAAGTGTTGCGCATCGCCATGACCGCCGGTGACATTCCCCGCACCTCGGGCCAGCCCGATCAGGGCTACGAAGGCAATCGCTTCACCGGCGTTCCGATGTACGACAGCCTGACGCAATGGGAGCTGAGCTCGGCCAGCAAGACCAGCGTGCTGATTCCCGACTTGGCCGTGTCGTGGAAGGTCGACGACAAGGAGAAGACCAAGTGGGTGTTCAAGCTGCGCCCCGGCGTCAAGTTCCATGACGGCTCCCCCTTCAATGCCGACGCAGTGATCTGGAACGTCGACAAGGTGCTGCGCAAGGACGCACCCCAGTTCGACCCCGCGCAAATCGGCGTGACCGCATCGCGCATGCCGACGCTGCGCACTGCCCGCAAGATCGACGACCTGACGGTCGAGCTCACCACGTCGGAGCCGGATTCCTTCCTGCCGATCAACCTCACCAACCTCTTCATGGCCTCGCCCGTGCAGTGGGAAAAGAAACTGGCCGCGCTGCCCGCCAGCGTGACCGACAAGGCCGAACGCAGCAAGGCCGCATGGACCGCTTTCGCCGCCGACTTCTCCGGCACCGGCCCGTTCAAGGCCTCGAAGTTCGTGCCACGCGAGCGGCTCGAAATCGTGAAGAATCCGGACTACTGGGACGCCGCCCGCCGACCCAAGATCGACCGCGTCGTGATGCTGCCGCTGCCCGAAGCCAGCTCGCGTACCGCAGCGTTGTTGTCGGGCCAGGTCGACTGGATCGAAGCCCCGGCGCCCGATGCACTGGAAGCCATCAAGGGGCGTGGCTTCAAGTTGTATTCGAATCTGCAGCCGCACCTGTGGCCGTGGCAGTTCTCCATGCTGCCCGGCTCGCCTTTCGCCGACAAGAAGGTGCGCTACGCCGCCAACCTGTGCCTGAACCGCACCGCCATGAAAGAGCTGCTCGGCGGCCTTATGGTCGAAGCCACCGGCATCGCCGAGCCCGGCAACCCATGGCGCGGCAGCCCTACCTTCCAGATCGAGTACGACCCGGCCGCAGCCAAGAAGCTGATGACCGAAGCCGGCTTCTCCGCTGCCAAGCCGGTGAAGGTGAAAGTACAGACCTCGGCCTCCGGCTCGGGCCAGATGCAGCCGCTGCCGATGAACGAATTCATCCAGCAGAGCCTGAAGGAGTGCTACTTCGACGTTCAGTTCGATGTCGTCGAATGGAACACGCTGTTCTCGAGCTGGCGCCTGGGCGCAAAAGACCCTGGCGCCCACGGCGCAGACGCCACCAACGTGAGCGCAGCGACCATGGACCCGTTCTTCGCGATGGTCCGCTTCGTCAGCACCAAGGCGTTCCCGCCGGTGTCGAACAACTGGGGCTACTTCAGCACGCCTGAAGTCGATGCGCTGGTCGACAAGGCTCGCACCACCTTCGACGACAAGCAACGCGATGTCGCACTGGCCAACCTGCACGCGAAGATCGTCGACGAGGCACCGTTCCTGTTCGTCGCACACGACGTCGGCCCGCGTGCGCTGTCGCCCAAGATCAAGGGTGTGGTGCAGCCGCAGAGCTGGTTCATCGACCTCGCGACCATGAGCATGGACTGAGCTCGCCCCAGGTCGCGGCGCCCCATGGTCTCCTATCTCTTGCGCCGCATCGGCTACGCGTTGCCCATCATGCTGGGCGTATCGTTCCTTTGCTTCATGCTGGTGCACATCGCGCCGGGCGATCCGCTGGTGTCGATTTTGCCGGCCGACGCATCGGCCGATCTGCAGCAGCAGATGATGAAGATCTACGGCTTCGACAAGCCGTGGCCGGTGCAGTTCGGCCTGTGGATCTGGCGCGCACTGCATGGCGACCTGGGTACTTCCATAGCGACTGCGCGGCCGGTGACGCAAGAAGTGTTCAAGGCCGTCGGCAACACCTTCATGATCGCCGCGCTGGCGACCATCATCGGCTTCGCATTCGGCTCGCTGTTCGGCTTTGTGGCCGGTTACTTCCGTAACTCGTGGATGGACCGCGTGGCCTCTTTCATATCGGTGATCGGCGTCAGCCTGCCGCACTACTGGCTCGGCATGGTGCTGGTCATCATCTTCTCAGCCAAGCTCATGTGGCTGCCGGCGACGGGTGCCGGGCCGGATGGTTCTGCGCTGTGGAAGTGGGACGTTGAACACATCAAGTCCCTGATCCTGCCCGCCGTCACCATGTCGTTCATTCCGATGGGCATCGTCGCGCGCACGGTTCGTGCGCTGGTGGCCGACATCCTTTCGCAGGAGTTCGTGATCGGCCTGCGGGCGCGCGGGCTGAGCGAGTTCGGCGTGTTCAGGCACGTCGTCAAGAACTGCGCGCCGACCGCGCTTGCGGTCATGGGCTTGCAGCTGGGCTATCTGCTCGGCGGATCGATATTGATCGAGACGGTGTTCGCGTGGCCGGGCACCGGCTTTCTCTTGAACCAGGCGATCTTCCAGCGCGACCTGCCGCTGCTGCAGGGAACCATCCTCGTGCTCGCACTGTTCTTCGTTGCACTCAATCTGCTGGTCGACGTCTTGCAGACGCTTTTCGATCCTCGCATCGAAAGGGCCTGACGCCATGTCGACGACTTCCGTCACCGCACTCGCGGCCGGCACACCGCCGGTTCAATTTACGCAAGCCGTGCGCTCCTCCAGCCACGGCGCCAACGTATTGCGCCGCCTGGTGTGCAACCCGATCGCGATGACCGCCGCCGGCATCATCGCGGTGCTGATCCTCATCGCGTTGTTCGCGCCGTGGATCATGCCCGGCGATCCGTTCGCGACATCGATGTTCAAGCGCTTGCGGCCGGTCGGCACGTCGGGCTTTCCGCTGGGCAGCGATGAGCTGGGCCGCGACATGCTGTCGCGCCTGATGCTCGGTGGCCGGCTCTCGTTGTTCATGGGCATCGCACCGGTCATCATGGCCTTCATCATCGGCAGCGGCGTCGGCATCCTGGCCGGTTATGCGGGCGGCAAGGTCAACACGGTCGTCATGCGATGCATCGACGTGCTGTACGCCTTTCCGTCGGTGCTGTTGGCCATTGCGCTGTCGGGTGCGCTGGGAGCCGGCATCACCAACGCGCTCATTTCACTCACCGTGGTTTTCGTGCCGCAGATCGCGCGCATTGCCGAGAGCGTGACCACGCAGGTGCGGCGCAGCGACTACGTCGATGCGGCACGGGCCTCCGGCGCACCGGCCTTCACGATCGTGCGGCGCCATGTTTTCGGCAACGTGATCGGGCCGATCTTCGTGTACGCGACCAGCCTCATTTCGGTGTCGATGATCCTGGCTTCCGGCCTGTCGTTTCTCGGTCTTGGCGTGAAGCCGCCGCAGCCCGAATGGGGCCTGATGCTCAACACCCTGCGCACCGCCATCTACAGCCAGCCACTCATCGCCGCGCTTCCCGGCGTGCTCATCTTCATTACCTCCGTGTCGTTCAACATGCTGGCCGACGGCCTGCGCGCGGCGATGGAGGTGAAGCAATGAGCGCCGTCGACATAGGCGGACCGCGCCAGCCGCTCCTGCGCGTACAGCACCTGAAGAAGCACTTCCTACTGAAGCGCGGCGGGCTCGGCTTCAGCCGCGGCCCACGGCCGGCCGTACGCGCAGTCGACGGCGTGAGCTTCGAAATTCTCAAGGGCGAAACGCTGGGCGTGGTCGGCGAATCCGGCTGCGGCAAGTCGACCACCGCACGCATCCTGATGCAGCTCATCGTGCAGGACAGCGGCGAGCTGGTGTTCGACGGCCTGGCGGTCGGCTCGCGCGACCTGCCGCTGCGCGACTTCCGACGCCAGACGCAGATGGTGTTCCAGGACAGCTACTCGTCGCTCAACCCGCGCATGACCATCGAGGACTCGGTCGCGTTCGGCCCGACGGTGCACGGCGTCTCGGGCCGCGATGCGCTCAACCGCGCGCACGACCTGCTTGCGCGCGTCGGGCTGGAGCCGGCCCGCTTCGCCGGGCGCTATCCGCACGAGCTGTCGGGTGGTCAGCGACAGCGAGTGAACATCGCGCGTGCGCTGGCGCTGGAGCCGCGCCTCGTGATCCTCGACGAGGCGGTGTCCGCCCTCGACAAGTCGGTCGAAGCGCAAGTGCTCAATTTGCTGGAGGACCTGAAGCGCGACTTTGGCCTGACCTACCTCTTCATCAGCCACGACCTGCATGTGGTGCGCTACATGTCGGACCGCGTACTCGTGATGTACCTCGGCCAGGTGGTGGAGGTCGGCACCTCCGCACAGGTGTTCGACGCGCCGCGCCATCCGTACACGCGGGCGCTGCTGCGCTCGATGCCGAGCGGCGATCCGATGCAGCGCACGACGGAGGCGCCGCTGTCGGGCGATCCGCCCAACCCGATCGATCCGCCATCGGGATGCCGCTTTCACACGCGCTGTGCCTTCGCGCAAGCCGTATGCAGCCAACAGATGCCGGTCTTCGCGGAGACCGCACCCGGTCACGGCGTGGCGTGCCTGCGCTGGCAGCCGGGCTCGGGCTATGTGCCGACGTCGGACTTTCCGGACCTGCCGGACATCCTGGAGCCAGCGGCACTGCATGCTGCGACAGCCGCAACAGCGGAGTCGGCACATGTCTGACCCATCGACCAAGGTCACCGGCCTCGCCGTCGAGTTGAAAGACCTGCGCGTTACCTTCATCGCGCCCGGCAAGAAGATCGAGGCCGTCAACGGCGTCGACCTGCAGCTTCAGCAAGGCGAAGTCGTCGCGCTCATCGGCGAGTCGGGCTCCGGCAAAAGCGTCACGCTGCGCACCGTGATGCGGCTGCACAACGAGCGCAGCACACGCATCACCGGCAAGCTCGAAGTCAACGGGCAAGACGTGCTCGGCATGAGCCCACGCGCGCTGTCGGACATGCGCGGCAAGGAAGTCGCGATGATCTTCCAGGAGCCGTTGCTAGCGCTCGACCCGGTCTACACGGTCGGCGCGCAGATCATCGAGACGATTCGCCGACACGAGGGCGCAAGCCGCTCCGAAGCCGCTGCGCGCGCGCTCGCGCTGTTCGAAAAGGTGCGCATCCCGAGTCCGCAACGGCGCCTCTCGGCCTACCCGCACGAAATGTCGGGCGGCATGCGCCAGCGCGCGATGATCGCGCTGGCGCTTGCCTGCAACCCGAAGGTGCTGCTGGCCGACGAGCCCACCACTGCGCTCGATGCGACAGTGCAGATCCAGATCCTGCTGCTACTGCGTGACCTGCAACGTGACCTCGGCCTGTCGGTCATCTTCGTCACGCACGACATCGGCGCCGCGGTCGAAGTCGCCGACCGCATCGCCGTGATGTATGCCGGCCGGATCGTCGAAGAAGGCACTGCACGCGATCTGATCCAGAGGCCACATCATCCGTACACGGTCGCGTTGCTGAAGACCCGGGCCGAAGCTGCGATGGCGCGGGGCGTGCGGCTGGAGACGATCGGCGGTGCGCCGCCCGACCTCTCCTCTTTGCCACCGGGCTGCGCCTTCGCCGCGCGCTGCGCTTGGGCGACCGGTGCCTGCCACGCCGCGCAGCCGCCTTCCGTCGAAGTCGCGCCGCGGCATCATGCGCGATGCATTCATACCGATCAGGCAGCCACGCTGGCGCCTGTCGCTGCATGATGAGTGCCTGAACTCACAACCAACACACCATGCCCTTGTACGACCCCGCCCACGCCTTCGTTCCCTATCCCGACGTCGCCGTGCCGCGTGCGGCCACCGGCCCGCTGGCCGACCTCAGCTTCGCGGTCAAAGACCTGTACGACGTGGCCGGCTACCCGACCAGCGGCGGCAGTCCGATCGTGCTGGCGATGTCCGGTATCAAGACGCGCACCGCGCCATCGGTGCAGAAGCTGCTCGATGCCGGTGCGCGCTTTGTCGGCAAGACGGTGACCGACGAGCTCGCGTTCTCGATGAACGGCAACAACGCACACTTCGGCGCACCGATCAACGGCGCCGCGAAGGAGCGCATCACCGGCGGCTCTTCGTCCGGCTCGGCATCGGCGGTGTCGTCGAACCTGTGCGACTTCGCACTCGGCAGCGACACCGGCGGCTCGGTACGCGCGCCCGCCAGCCACTGCAACCTTTACGGGATTCGACCGACGCATGGGCGCATCAGCCTCGAAGCGGTGCTCGACCTGGCACCGAGCCTCGACACGGTCGGCTGGTTCGCACGAGACGTCGGCACCTTCGCGCGCGTCGGCGACGTGCTGCTCGGCGAAGACCCTTCGCCCCTGCCGGCCGGCGTGCGACTGCTGTGGCCGAGCGACATCTGGGCCATGCTCGATGCGCCCGTGGCGGATGCACTCGACAGTACGGCCAAGCAGATTCAGTTGATGCTCGGCGCAGCCACGAGGGTCCATATCGCTCAGGGCGACTGGGACGCGATGTACTGGAACTTTCGCTATTTGCAGTCACGTGAAGCATGGCTCACCGATGGCCCGCTGATCGAGCGCCATGCGCCACCGCTCGGCCCCGGCGTGGCAGAACGCTTCGCATGGTCGCGCGGAGTCACGGACGAGCAAGTGAGCAAGGCACGCGTCTTTCGCGTCGCCTTCAAGAGCAAGCTGACCGCCCTGCTCGGCAACGATGGCGTGCTGCTGATGCCGACGATGCCCGACATAGCGCCGCTGCGCACCGCTACCGATGCCAGCCTCGAGGACTACCGCAACAAGGCGATCCGCATGCTGTGCGTCGCGGGACTCGGCGGCTTTCCTCAGCTGTCGCTGCCGCTTGCAGAACGCGATGGCGCGCCGCTCGGTATTTCGTTGCTGGGGCCGGCGGGGTCGGACCGGTCGTTGATTGCATTGGCTGAACGCATCGCGACATAGCGAGCACTCGACGGGAAGGTCGTCAGCGCCAGGACGCCTTACGCACTTAACCAGCCCACGTCACGCTAACGATCGGGTTCACCTCGTATACATCGCAATCGACCGTGGCAGCGACGCGCTCCACCACGACGAAATCCCCCGCGTCCACAGCCAACAGTGCGTGATGCCATGTGCCCGGCGCGAGCATGACGCCTTGACGACCATCGGTGACAAAGGCGGTCAACGCATCGGCACTCGGCGCCGCATCCGCCCGAGCGACCACGATCACGAAGCGCCGCTTCCCGCCCATCGGCACGAAGGTCTGGCTGCCGAGTGCGTGCCGTTCCATCTCCGTCACCGCATGTGGAAAGCTGCGGGCCTGTGCGCGGAACAATGCGAGCATCGGTCGGCCGGCTTCGGCACTCAACTGCATGTCGTCGATCAGATCGAAGCGCAGGGTTGTGCCACTGTTGATAAGGCGACCGCCAGCTGAATCGTCAGCCACCGCGATCACCGTGCCGTAGGGCATAAAGCCTTCGGCGGTCAGCGGCTGCGCTATCAGTTTCATGCAGCGATGCCGGCTTGGTCGAGCATCGCGTGCAACAGCACGTTGCAACCCGCGGCCAGATGCTCCGGCTTGGCGTCTTCGATCTCGTTGTGCGAGATGCCGTCCTTGCAGGGCACGAAGATCATCGCGGCCGGTGCAACGCGGGCCACGTACACGGCGTCATGGCCGGCACCGCTCACGATGTCCTGGTGCGCGAGGCCCGCGCGTGTGGCGCCATCACGTACCGCGCGCACCAGTTGCTCGGCGAATGCGACGGGCGGGAAATACACGGTCTGTTCTACCGTCACGTCGAGTCGGCCATCAACTCCGAGCGCAGCACAGGCTTTGCGCAAGGCAGCATCCATGCGGCTCAGGCCCTCGTCGTCGGCATGACGGAAATCGACGGTGAAGGTGACTTTGCCCGGAATCACGTTGCGCGAGTTGGGGTGTACTTGCACGTAACCTACAGTGCCACGGCCGTTGGGCTGCTCGTCCATCGCGATTCGGTTGACGGTCTGTATCAACCCAGTGGCGCCCTGCAGCGCATCGCGTCGCAGCGCCATCGGCGTCGGGCCGGCGTGCGCCTCTTGGCCGGTCACGACCACGTCGTACCAGCGCTGCCCGAGCGCGCCCGTGACCACGCCGAGCGGAATGTCTGCGTCTTCGAGCACTGGCCCTTGTTCGATATGCGCTTCGAAGTAGGCGCCGAAGCGCGGTGCGCCGGCCTCGACCGATGCCGCATCCTTGCCATCGAAGCCGATGCTTTTCAACGCATCGGCCACGGTGATGCCTTCTCGGTCAGCTGCGGTCAAGGCGTGATCGAGGGTGAACGCGCTTGCATAGACACCCGAGCCCATCATCACCGGCACGAAGCGCGATCCTTCTTCATTGGTCCACACGCAAATCTCCAGCGGTGCAGTGGTGCGAATGCCGAAGTCGTTCAGCGTGCGCAGCACCTCGAGCCCCGCCAGCACGCCGTAGTTGCCATCGAACTTACCGCCCGTCGGCTGCGTGTCGATATGGCTGCCAGTGGCCACGGCCGGCAACGAGGCGTCTTGCCCCGCGCGGCGCGCGAAGATATTGCCTATGGCGTCGACCCGCACCGTACAACCGGCCTCGGTCGCCCACGTCACGAACAGTTCGCGCCCCTGCCGATCGAGATCGGTCAGCGCCAGACGACAGACGCCACCTTTGTCGGTCGCACCGATTTGCGCGAGCGTCATCAGCGATTGCCAAAGTCGCGCCGAATCGATGGCGATGGAGGCAGCAGGGTTAGCAGAAGTGGCGGAGGCAGCGAGCATCGGAGAAAGTGTTTCGGTCATAGTGGGATGAAGGCAGCAGAAACCGTGCCGACCACACAGTCTCACAACAAGCGAAGTCGCGCAAATGCGAAAGCCCCGCACAGCGGGGCTTTATGTTGGTGGACACCGCGGAACCGGCTTAGCCGGGCCGCTGGTGTCGCCCCCGGTCAGGGGGTGGGAGCAGCGACACGAAGTGCGCAGCGACCTGGGGGCGAGCTAGTGCTGCAGGATCTTGTTCAGGAAATCCTTGGTGCGCGGCTGACGATTTTCAGGATGGCTGAAGAACTCGTCCTTGGCGCAGTCTTCCAGGATGCGGCCGCCCACGTCGATGAAGATCACGCGGCTCGCAACCTTGCGGGCGAACGCCATTTCGTGCGTCACGACCATCATGGTCATGCCTTCCTTGGCGAGCGTCACCATCACGTCCAGGACCTCGCCGACCATCTCGGGGTCGAGCGCCGAGGTCGGCTCGTCGAACAGCATCACGATGGGATCCATGCTGAGCGCACGGGCGATCGCCACGCGCTGCTGCTGGCCGCCAGAGAGTTGGCCGGGGAACTTGTCCTTGTGCACCATCAGGCCCACGCGGTCCAACATTTTCATGCCGCGCGTCTTGGCTTCGGCGGGGCTGCGGCCCAGCACCTTGATCTGCGCGATCGTCAGGTTCTCTGTCACCGACAAGTGCGGGAACAGTTCGAAATGCTGGAACACCATGCCGACCTTGGACCGAAGCTTGGGCAGGTTCGTTTTCGGGTCGTGGAGGGCAATACCGTTGACGGTGATCTCGCCCTTTTGAAAAGGCTCGAGCGCGTTCACCGTCTTGATGAGAGTCGACTTGCCGGAACCCGATGGGCCGCACACCACCACCACGTCGCCCTTGGCGATGTTGACGGAGCATTCGTTCAGCACCTGAACCGGGCCGTACCACTTGGATACGTTCTTGATTTCGATCATGTTTTCAGACATTTTTTCTCCAGTCAGCGAATGATGGCGATCTTCTTGTGAAGCTGCTTGACGCAGAACGAGAGTGCGTAGCACATGACAAAGTAAACGACCGCGGCCAGCAGGTAGGCCTCGATCGGTCGACCGAAATTCTTGCCCGCCGTCTCGAAGCCCTTGAGCATGTCGTAGGCGCCGATGGCATAGACCAGCGAGGTATCCTGAAACAGGATGATGGTCTGCGTGAGCAGCACCGGCAGCATGTTGCGGAACGCCTGCGGCAGCACGACTAGCTTCATGTTCTGGCTGTAGGTCATGCCGACCGCCTGCCCTGCATGCACCTGGCCGCGCGGAATCGATTGGATGCCGGCGCGCATGATTTCACTGAAGTACGCCGCTTCGAACGCGATGAAGGTAATGACTGCCGAGATTTCCGAGCGGTAATTAGCGCCCCATCCACCGAAGGTGGAATAGAACGCTGCAGGCACCAGCAGGAAGAACCAAAGGATCACCATGACCAGCGGGATGCTTCGCATGCCGTTGACGTAGAACGTCGCGGGCACATCGAGAAACTTCTTGCCCGACAGCCGCATGAGCGCCAACACGGTGCCGAAGAGCACGCCGCCGATGGTGGCGACGATGGTCAGCATGATGCTGAAATAGAAGCCCTTCAGGACGAACTTGCTGATGATGTCCCAGTTGTAGAAGGACAGGTCGAGATTCATCATGCTAGTGACCTCCGCCAGCGCTAGCCGACACGATGAAGCCTGGCACACGCGTCTTCTTTTCGATGAAGGCCATGATGCGGTTGATCGCAAAAGCCGAGATCACGTAGAGCAAGGTGACGGCAAGGTACACCTCGATGCCACGTGAGGTTTCTTCCTGCGCCTGCATTGCGAACATGGTGAGCTCGGTCACCGACACCGCGAACGCCACCGAAGAATTCTTGAAGATGTTCATCGTCTCGCTGGTAAGCGGCGGCAGGATGATCCGGTAGGCCATCGGCAGGAGGACGTAGCGGTAGTACTGCGCCGTCGTGAAGCCAACCGCCATGCCCGCGTAGCGCTGGCCTTTGGGCAAAGCCTGAATACCGGAGCGCACCTGCTCGGCAATGCGCGAAGAGGTGAAGAAGCCCAGCGCCAGCACCACCAGCACGAAAGGCGGCACGCCCTTCATGACCGGGATCAATGCCGGGACGACGTGGTACCAGAGAAAGATCTGGACCAGCAATGGAATGTTGCGAAAGAGCTCGACCCAAGCGTTGCCCAGTCGAACCAGCCATGGGTTGTCGGGCAAGGTGCGGATGATGCCGATCAGCGAGCCCATGACGAGCGCGACGATCAACGCCAATATCGACACGGACACGGTCCAACCCCAGGCCGACAACATCCATTGCAAGTAAGTCGGGTACTTGCCACCCGGGTCCGTCAAGAAGACCTGCCAATCCCAGTTTGATCCCATCGAAGCGCTCCTGTTCCTCGTTCATTGTTCTGACGCGCCGTATTGAAAAACGCCCACCGAAAAGGTGGGCGTGGCGCGATGTATGTGGGGAAGCGAATTACTTCTTCGCGTAGTCTTCCATCGGCTTGTCGTTGGGGTTGGCCCACGCCGCCTTGGTCGCGTCGGAGAGCGGCAGGCCGATCTTCACGTTGGCGGGAGGAATGGCCTGAATGAACCACTTGTCCCACAGCTTGGCGAGGTCGCCACTCTTGATCTGGGCCTTGATGCTGTCGTCCACTGCCTTCTTGAAAGCAGGGTCGTCCTTGCGGATCATGATGGCGATGGGTTCGACGCTCAGCACCTCGCCGACGATCTTGTAGTCGGCAGGCGCCTTGGCCTTGGCGATGTTCGAGGCGAGGATGGAACCGTCCATCACGAAGGCATCGGCGCGGCCCGATTCGAGCAGCAGGAAGCTGTCGGAATGGTCCTTGCCGTAGAGCTCCTTGAAGTCGATGCCGCCGGCGCGCTCGTTCTTGCGCAACGTTTGAACCGAGGTGGTGCCGGTGGTCGTGGCGACGGTCTTGCCGTTCAAGTCCTTGATGGACGTGATGCCGGAGTTGGCCTTGACCGCGATGCGGACTTCTTCGACATACGTGGTGACGGCAAACGACACATCCTTGGCGCGCGTGGCGTTGTTGGTGGTCGAGCCGCACTCGATGTCGACGGTGCCGTTTTGAACCAGCGGCACGCGGTTTTGCGAGGTGACCGGCTGGTACTTGGTTTCAAGCTTCTTGCCGGTCGTCTTCTCGAGGTCCTTGATGATGTTGGCGCAGACGTCGTAATGAAAGCCCGTGTACTGGCCGTTGCCCAGTGTGTACGAGAGGCCCGACGATTCGCGAACACCTTCCGTGATACTGCCTGCCGCCTTGATCTTTGCCAGCGTGTCATTGGCCTGTGCAAACGCCCCACCTGCGGCCAGCATCGAGATTGCCAGCGCTACGATTTGCTTTTTCATGTGTGAAAAACTCCTGAAAAATAACTGAGAGAGAGCATCGAAATTTAAGGCATTCCCGTTTTCGGGAACACCCGGACCAACCCGGTGCATCCACGCACCGCTGCCGACCCTTGGGCGGCGCCGCGGGCCCCACGTGAGTGCAGTCAGGCGACGTTCAATTGATCATTCCCTACTAAGCAGTCTTTATGCCCGCAGGTCCCGCCGCAGTCCGAGCCGAGGCCCGCCGCAAACACTTTTTCGGAGACAAGAAAGAAAAAGGCGCGCTCCGTAGCGCGCATCAAAGTTGTCGCGTGACAGCAGCAGGCGCGACTGTAGGACGAGACGCTGCCAGACGCTAATGCAATTTGCGGGGCTCGTTATGCGCACCGCTCATAGTTTGCGCGACACCGGAAATCAACCGGTCGTCTGCTGTGAAACCAGATAGGCCCAGAGCGAATCGGCCGCGGTCTTGGGCTGCACGCTGACTTCGGCAACCGCTTTGCCCCGGCCGTTCTTCGTCGTTGCCGGTACGGTTGGTGTTTCGCGATATGCCCGGATTTCCATAGTGACTTCGAGCGTGTCGATCTCGGGTGGCAAGGCGCTGACCAGCTTGCGCGCGCGAACTTCCTTGCGCACCGCGCTGTAAGGCAAGAAGGCGATGCCGTGGCCTTCCAGCGCCATTGCCTTCAGGCCTTCGGCCATGTCGGTCTCGTAGACGCGGTCGAGGTGAATCGGCGTGGGCGAGCTCTTCAAAAGCTGGTCGACCATGCTGCCCAGGTAGGCACCTGGTGCGTAACCCAAATAGGGCAACGGCTGGCCCGGACGGCCCGGCAATCGCCAGCGCGGTGCGCCATCGGCATCGGGCTTGACCCATGGCGCCATCACTTCCTCACCAAGGCTCACCTGCTCATACCGATTGGCGTCGAGTTGCAGCGGCAACGACGGGTGCTGATAAGCGATGAGCAAATCGCAACTGCCTTCGACCAGCCGCAGCACTGCGTCGTGCACATTCAGCGCGATCAACCGGCTCTTGAACGGCCCGAACTCCGAGCGCAGGCTCGTCACCCAGGCCGGAAAAAACGTGAACGCCAGCGTGTGTGGCACCGCGAACTCGATCACGTCGTGCGCCGCCGCCGAATGACCGCGCAGCATCGCGCGTGTGCTCTGCAGGCCCTGCAGCATCTCGATGGCCTGACCGTACAAAGTCTGACCCGCGGGCGTCAGCCGGGTCGGATACGAGGTGCGGTCGACGAGGTCGGTCCCAGCCCATCCTTCCAGTGCCTGGATGCGGCGGGAGAATGCCGGTTGCGTCACGTGCCGCAGTTGGGCGGAGCGGCTGAAGCTGCGGGTTTCAGCCAGGCTGACGAAGTCTTCGAGCCACTTGGTTTCCATGGAGGCGGATTATGTTCTTTGGGCATGAGAGCCCCAGAGCATGACGCGCCGCTTCAGATCGGCGTAACCACACCGCGTCCCGCAAAGTGCCCTTCCGCGTTTTCCAGGAACCGCTTGAACGAGGCCTCGATCGCTTCGGGCGACCAGCCGGCAAGGTGCGGCGTGAGGATCAGGTTGTCGAGTCCGATCAAGGCTTCGGGCCGCTTCGGTTCGCTCTCGTACACATCGATGCCGGCGCCTCCGAGGCGGCCGTCGCGCAGCGCCGTCGCAAGGGCCTCGGTGTCGACGATGCTGCCGCGGCCGATGTTCACCAGAAAGCCTTTGGGCCCCAGTGCGTCGAGCACTTCGGCGTTGACGATGTGCTTCGTCGCCGCGCCGCCCGGGGCTGCGCAAACCAGCATGTCGGACCACTCGGCCAGCGCTTTCAGGCTATCGAAGTAGCGGTGCGGCGAGCCATCCTTCGGCTTCCGGTTGTGATACCCGATGGTCATGTCGAAACCGCCCGCCCGTTTGGCGATTTTCTCGCCGATGGTCCCCATGCCCAGGATGCCGAGCCGCTTGCCCGACACGTTGGGCGGCTGCGGGATCGCAAGCCGCCACACACCTTCGCGGCACAGCCGGTCGAGCATGCGAAAGCCCCGCACCGCGCCGATCAAGAGTCCGAAGGCATGGTCGGCCACGCAGTCGTCGTTGGTGCCCTGCCCGTTGGCCAGCGCAATGCCACGTGCCCGCGCCGCATCGACGTCGACCAGCTCGTAGCCCGCACCCATGCAGCACACCAATTCGAGTGCCGGCATGGCAGCTATTTCGGCAGCGGTAAGCCCAAGCACGCCGATGGTGAGCACCGCACGAAACTTCGGCCCGTGCGCGGCGATGGCGGCAAGGCGCTCTTCGTGGCTCGGCGCATAAGTGAGGTCGTACAGCTCGGCAATGCGACTCTGGTGCTCGCTCGACAGCGTGGTCAGCGAGAGCATGGAAATCTTTTCGGGCATTCGTTGGATCAGATCCTGCAGGGCAATTGAAAACTGTGGCGATGCTAGAGCACCACCGGTGTCGCTTCGATCTTTTGCAACGTCCACATCTGCGCGTACTTGCCCTTGCGCTCCAGCAAATCGGCATGCGTGCCGCGTTCGACGATGACGCCGCTCTCAAGTACGAGGATCTCGTGCGCGTCGACCACTGTCGACAGTCTGTGCGCGATGACCAGCGTGGTCTTGTTCTGCGCCGCGCTCTTCAGCTCGGACTGAATCGCGCGCTCATTGGCGGAGTCGAGCGCCGATGTCGCTTCGTCGAAGATCACGATCGGAGGGTTCTTCAGCAGCGTGCGCGCGATCGCCACGCGCTGCTTCTCGCCGCCAGACAACTTGAGCCCGCGCTCGCCCACCGGCGTGTCGTAGCCCTTCGGCGTGGCAACGATGAAGTCGTGAATGCGCGCGGCCTTGGCTGCGGCCTCGACCTCTTCGCGCGTCGAGCCCGGCCGGCCATAGGCGATGTTGTATTCGACGCTGTCGTTGAAGAGCACCGTGTCTTGCGGCACGATGCCGATGGCCTGCCGCACGCTCGATTGCGTGACCTCGCGGATGTCTTCGCCCCCGATGGTGATGCGCCCTTGCTGCACGTCGTAGAAGCGATAGAGCAACCGCGCCAGGGTCGACTTGCCCGAGCCCGAGGGGCCAACGACGGCGACCGTTTTTCCGGCAGGAATCTCGAACGAAACATGCTTCAGGATCGGCCGCTCCGGCTCGTAGGCAAAGCTGACGTCTTCGAATCTGACGGTCGCTTGGCGTCCTGACAACGCACGCGAACCCGGCGAATCCTGGATCTCCCGGTCTTTCTCCATCAGCACGAACATCTTGTCGAGGTCCGTCAGGCTCTGCTTGATTTCGCGGTAGATCACGCCCAGAAAGTTGAGCGGAATGTAGAGCTGGATCATGAAGGCGTTGACCATCACCAGGTCGCCCAGCGTCATGCGCCCTTCGACCACGCCCGACGTCGCGCGCCACAGCATCAGCACAAGGCTCACCGCGATCAGCATTTGCTGGCCAGTGTTGAGCATCGACAGCGTGCGCTGGCTCTTGATCGCGGCCTTGCGGTAGCGGTCGAGGCTGGCGTCGTAGCGCTTCGCCTCGAACTCCTCGTTGTTGAAGTACTTGACCGTTTCGTAGTTGAGCAACGAATCGACGGCACGGCTCTGCGCGACCGAGTCGAGCTCGTTCATCTGTTTGCGAAACTGCGTGCGCCACTCCGTCACCGTCACGGTAAAGCTGATGTAGATGAGAAGCGCCACGCCGGTGATCCAGACGAAGAGCGAATCGAACTTGATGCCCAGGATGCTCAGCACCAGCACCAGCTCGATGATGGTCGGCACGATGCTGTAGAGCGACATCGAGATCAACGAATGCACGCCACGCGTGCCACGTTCGATGTCGCGCGTCATGCCACCGGTCTGGCGCTCGAGGTGAAAGCGCAGGCTCAACGCATGAAGATGCCGGAACACCTCCAGCGATATACGCCGCGCTGCGCCCTCGGTCGCCTTGGCGAATACCAGCTCGCGCAGCTCACCAAAAAGCGAGGTCGAAAAGCGCAGCAGCCCATACGCCAGCAGCAGCGAGATCGGCACGATCAACAACGCCTGCGCCATGTCGGGCTTGGGCGTCATGGTGTCGACCAGGTTCTTCAGCAACACCGGCACGCCGACGTTGGCGACCTTGGCGCCGATCATGAATGTCAGCGCGGCCATCACGCGCCATTTGTATTCCCAGAGGTACGGAAAGAGGCGGCGCAGGGTGGCCCAGTCGGACCGGTCGCTGCGGGCGGGCGGGTGGCCCGCCACGTTGGATGGATCCGAAACGGCTATGGGAGGAGGAGGAAGGGCTTCGCCGCTTCGGCGCATGGGTGGACAATCGTTGGTTTAGTTGTTGCCTCAGATTGTGCCCATGTCCAAATCTCCGAGCGCCGATGCGGCCGCCACCCTCAAGAGCCTTCCGCTCGACCAGGAACTGGTGCTTAAAGTCATCCCGATGCCCGCCGATGTCAACGCCAACGGCGACATCTTCGGCGGCTGGGTCATGGCCCAGTGCGACCTGGCCGGCTCGGTGATTCCCGCGCGCTATTCCAAAGGCCGCATGGCGACCGTGGCGGTCAACGAATTCGTCTTCAAGCAGCCGGTGCGGCTTGGCGACATCCTGTCGTTCTATTCAAAGCTGGTGAAGATCGGACGGACCTCCATTACGGTGACGGTCGAGGTGTTCGCGGAACGGTTCGCCGCGCAGGGCGACTACCTCAAGGTGACGCAGGCCACGTTTACTTATGTGGCGATCGACGACAACGGGCGGCCTCGGGTCATCGAGCGGGACAACGCATGACCGCCACCACACCGCCCACCGCATTGCTCGATGAGCGCAACTTCCCCTCGCACTTCGAAACCGAACTGGCGCTCGAAGATTTCCTGGCCACGCCGTCGCGCGAGCTCGTCGACGACCTCGCCAAGGTCGAGGGCGACCTGATCATCCTCGGCGTCGGCGGCAAGATGGGGCCGACGTTGGCACGGCTCGCGCGCAACGCGCTGCCGCGGTCGCGGCGCGTAATCGCCGTCGCCCGCTTCAGCGAGCCCGGAGTGCGCACGATGCTCGAAGCGCAAGGCATCGAAACCATTGCCTGCGATCTGCTCGACGTTTCGGCGATCGCGGCGCTGCCCAAGTGCCCGAACGTGATCTTCATGGCCGGCCGCAAGTTCGGCGCCGACGCCAACAATCCGCTGACTTGGGCGATGAACACGCACGTACCTGCGTTGGTCGCTCAGGCATTCAAGGCGTCGCGCATCGTGGCGTTCTCGACCGCCTGCGTGTACCCGTTCGTGCCGGTCATCGGCCAAGGCGCATCGGAAGATCTGGCGCCGAATCCGCCCGGTGAATACGCCAACTCCTGCGTCGGGCGCGAGCGCATGTTCGAGTATTTCTCGCAACAGCACGGCACGCCCGGCCGACTTTTCAGGCTCAGCTACGCCATCGACATGCGCTACGGCGTGCTGGCCGATGTGGCGCTCAAGGTGTGGCGCGGCGAGCCGGTCGACGTCACGATGGGCCACGTCAACGTGATCTGGCAGGGCGACGCCAACGCGCAGGCCTTGCGCTGCCTCGCCGTTGCCACGGTGCCGACTTCGCCGATCAACGTGAGCGGGCCGGAGACGACGTCGATCCGCTGGCTCGCCGCCGAGTTCGGCCGCCGCTTCGACAAGCCGGTGCAGATCAAGGGCGAAGAAGCGCCGACCGCCTGGCTCATGAACACTGGCGAAGCCGAGCGCCTGTTCGGCTATCCCAGGGTGCCGCTGTCGCGACTCATCGGCTGGGTCGCGGACTGGATCGCACGCGAGCAGCGCCTGTATGGCAAGCAGACGAAGTTCGAGGTGCGTGATGGCAAATACTGAACAACTGCAACGCCAATAGGGAAGGCCCGACCATGCCGCTGAACCGATCCGATCTACCCGCCGACGTGATGGCGCTTCTGGCGCAGGGCACCGTCATTCCGGCTCACCCGCTCGCGCTCGATGCGCAGCGCCAGTTCGACCGCCGTCGGCAACGCGCACTCACGCGCTACTACGTCGATGCCGGTGCCGGCGGTCTCGCGGTAGGCGTGCACACCACGCAGTTCAGCATTCGCGAGCGCGGCTTGTACGAGCCCGTGTTGCGCGCGGCGATCGAAGACCAGCGCGCCTGGACTTCACGGCCGATGGCGATGGTCGCCGGCCTGTGCGGTGGCACGGCGCAAGCACGGGCCGAGGCACAGACAGCCGTCGGCCTCGGCTACCACGCCGGTCTGCTGAGTCTTGCTGCTCTGGCATCGGCTTCAGAAGACGAGCTCATCGCGCACTGCGAAGCGGTGAGCCATGAAATCCCGCTGGTCGGCTTTTATCTGCAGACCGCGGTCGGCGGCCCGATTCTGTCGAGCGACTTCTGGCACCGCTTTGCATCGATCCCCAACGTGCTGGCGATCAAGGTCGCGCCCTTCAACCGCTACCGCACCATCGACGTAGTGCGTGGCGTGGTCGATGCGCGTGCCGAAGACCGCGTGTTCCTCTACACCGGCAACGACGATCACATCGTGCTCGACCTGGCCTTGCCATTCACGGTGATGCGCGACGACGAGCCGGTGACTGTGCGCTTTCGGGGAGGGCTGCTTGGCCACTGGTCTGTGTGGACATCGAGCGCGGTGAAGCAACTCGCTCGCATCAAGACGGAACTGGCTGCCAGCGGCGGCGCGCTGAGCCCCGACCTGCTGGCGCTCGACTCGCGCGTGACCGACAGCAACGCGGCGTTCTTCGATGTGCGGAACAACTTTGCCGGTTGCATCGCCGGTTGCCATGAAGTGCTGCGGCGCCAGGGCTTGCTCGAAGGCGTCTGGTGTCTCGATCCCGAAGAAGGACTCGGATCAGGGCAATCCGAAGAGATCGATCGCGTCTACCGCTTGCACGGTGACCTGGGGGACGATGCGTTTGTGCGCGCCAACCTCGCGCGCTGGCTGGACTGAGTGCCTCAGACCTTCGAAAAATCCGGTTTGCGCTTTTCCATGAAGGCGGTGAACGCTTCCTTGGCCGCAGGCGAACGCATCACCGTCGCAAAGCTCGCGCCTTCGACACCGATGCGCTCCTGAACGGCCGCCTGCTGCGACAGCTTGAGCAGGCGCTTGGTCTCGACCAGCGCAGTCAGCGGCTTGGCCGCGAGCTTGCGTGCCTGCGACTGCGCGATGCCGTTGCATTCCATTGGCGGAACCACCCGGTTGACGAGCCCAACTTCGAGCGCGGCCTCGGCCATGAAAGGCTCGCCCAGGAGCAGCGCTTCGGCCGCGCGGTGGTAGCCGAACATCTGCGGCACCAGCATGCTCGATGCTGCTTCCGGCACCAGCCCGAGGTTGACGAAGGGCAGTGAAAACGCTGCGTTGTCACCCGCGTAGACCAGGTCGCAATGGAACAACAATGTGGTGCCGATGCCGACGGCCGGACCGCAGACGCTGGCCACCAGCGGCTTCGGAAAGGCAGCGATCACGCGCAGAAAGCGAATTGCAGGGGAGTCCGCTTCGGTCTGCTGCGCCGGCGCGGCGGCGGCGGCCATGAAGTCGGCGATGTCGTTGCCCGCGCTGAAGATGGTCGGGTCGCCCTGGATCAGCACGGTGCGCACGGCGTTGTCGTCCGCCGCTTTTTCGAGCGCGGTGGCGAGCGTGTCGTACATCGCTCCGGTGATGGAATTCTTGCGCGCGACGCGGTTGAAGGTGAGCGTCAGGACGCCGGCTTCGGTGTGGCTGAGGATGTCGGTCATTCGGTGTTTCGATGTGGAGTTGGTTGGAGTCAGGCCAGGGCTTCGCGCACGAAATCCAGGCGGTCCTGGCCCCAGAACATTTCGTCGCCGACGAACATCGTCGGTGCGCCGAAAACGCCGCGCGTCACGGCTTCCTGGGTCGTGGCTTTGAGTTGGTCCTTGGTCGCCTGCGCATTGGCCAGCGCGACCAATTCGGCCGCGTCGAAGCCAGCGGCCTGCAAAACGTTGCCTACCGTGGCGGTGTCGTTCATGTTCAGTCCGTCGACCCATATTGCCTGGAACACCGCGTCGGCATAGCTGGCGAAACGTTCGGGCTGCTGCATCTGCAAGCCGGTCGCGCCACGCATCAGCAGCAGCGTGTTGATGGGGAAATGCGGGTTGTGAACGAACGGCACGCCATAGCGTTTGGCAAAGCGCTTCAGGTCGGCGTTCATGTACGGCCCTTTGGGCTTGATGTCGGCTGGCGAGTGATTACCGGTGGCCTGGAACACGCCTCCCAACAGCATCGGCTTCCATACCAGCGTGGCACCGGTGTCGGCCGCGAGATGTGGCAGCTGCGTTGCCGCGAGGTAAGCAGCCGGGCTACCGAAGTCGAAGTAGAACTCGATGGTCTTGTCTGTCATGGTGTTTCCTCTTTTGTCGTTCGTTCCGACATTCACTCTTTGTAATAGACGATCTGGTTCGAAGTCACCAGCAGCGCGCCGGTTTCTTCGCTCCAGAGTTCGGCCGTCTGGTCGAAGAAGCCATTGCGAAACTGCTGCGCGCTCGCACGACCCAACAGATAACCGGAGCCGACCTCGGCCAGCTGCGCCGCACTGGTGTGAAAGTAGGTCGTGATGGACACCGTGCCGGCCGGCACCACCTTCGCGCGTCGCAGCCAGACGCGTGGATAGAACATGTCGCTCATCGCAGTGAGCGACGCGAAGTCCAGCGCGCGCGGTTGAGCGTCGCGCAGCCACAAAACAGTTTCGCTGTGCTCGCCGCTGCCGTCCCACATCGTCGGCACCGCGCCGCTGATCGGGTGCATGTCGTACAGCTGGATCCATGCGACGCCCGACGGCCCGATGCTCATGCGCGGAACCTTTTCGGGCGGCGGCACGTCTGGCATCGGCAGGTCGTTTTGACTCCACGTCTCACGTCGCACCGCCGTGACGACGGTCGCCGTCGTGTTGACCTGCGGCATGCCGTCGGCGCCCGCCTGGCTGATCTGCACGGTCCAGTGCTGAGTCGAGCGATTGGTGCGCACCGCGATGGCCTGAACCTCGAACGCACCGGCCTCGATGGCCGCCGCGAAGTTGACCGTCAACGCGATCGGAGAGCCCAGCAAGTCAGGATGCTGCAGCACCGATTGCAGCGCAAGCGCCGCCGTCATGCCGCCGAACGGTCCGACCATGTTCCAGTAGTCCGGGCTGGTGGCGCCCGTGAACTGGCCCACGCGGAGATCGCTGTGCTGCAGTGCCAGCGCTTTGTCGAAGGGATGCTCTGTCATCGGTGTCTGTGTCTTCGTTGTTGTCGTCGCCGTCGTCGCCGTCGTTTCCGATGTGGCCGGTGGCCTCCAAGGTCAAACCCTTTCGAAAATTCCTGCGGCGCCCTGCCCC
This sequence comes from Variovorax sp., assembly GCA_025352265.1. Classification (GTDB taxonomy): domain Bacteria; phylum Pseudomonadota; class Gammaproteobacteria; order Burkholderiales; family Burkholderiaceae_C; genus Variovorax. Next base: position 131,761 of record JANXTS010000077.1, read on the forward strand.
ATGCCCACGCACATCGTGACCATGCCGTACTTCAGATTCTTGCGCCGCAACGCATGAACGACTGTCGCCGAACGGATAGCGCCGGTCGCACCGAGCGGATGGCCGAGCGCGATCGCGCCACCCATCGGGTTGACCTTGCTCGGGTCGAGCCCTAGCGTGTTGATGACCGCCAGCGACTGGGCCGCAAATGCCTCGTTCAATTCGAACCAGTCGATGTCCTCGTGCTTCAGGCCGGCATAGCGCAATGCCGCCGGAATGGCCTCGATCGGACCGATGCCCATGATGTGCGGCGGCACGCCCTTGCTGGCGAAACTCACGAAACGTGCGAGTGGTGTGAGGTCGTATTGCTTGCAGGCCTTTTCGCTGGCGAGGATGAGCGCGCCGGCGCCGTCGGAGGTCTGCGAGCTGTTGCCGGCCGTGACTGTGCCGCGGGCAGCGAACACGGTGCGCAACTTGGCCAGGCCTTCGATCGACGTGTCCGGGCGGGCGCCTTCATCGAGACTCACGATGCGACTCTTGGCGATCGACTCGCCCGTGTCGAGATCGGGCGTGCGGTCGGTCACTTCGATCGGCGTGATCTCGTCTGCGAACTCACCAGCCTTCTGCGCGGCGAGTGCCTTCTGGTGCGAAGCGAGCGCGAATTGGTCCTGCGCGTCACGACTCACCTTCCACTGCTGCGCGACCTTCTCAGCGGTCAGGCCCATGCCGTAAGCGATGCCCACGTCATCTTCGCGCTCGAAGATAGAAGGCGACAAGGAAGGCGCGTTGCCCATCATCGGCACCATGCTCATGCTTTCTACGCCAGCGGCGATCATCACGTCGGCCTCGCCAACGCGAATGCGGTCGGCCGCCATCTGCACCGCAGACAGGCCCGATGCGCAAAAGCGATTCACCGTGATGCCGCCGATGCTGTTCGGCAACCCGGCCAGCACCGCGCCGATGCGCGCGATGTTCAAGCCTTGCTGCGACTCCGGAATGGAGCAGCCGCAGATGATGTCTTCGATAGCCTTAGGGTCGAGTCGCGGCACCTGCGCGAGAGCGGCGCGCAAGGTGGTCGCGAGCAGATCGTCCGGACGGTAGTTGCGGAAAAATCCGCGGTGCGATTTGCCGATGGGCGTGCGCGTGGCGGAGACGATGTAGGCGTCCTGGAGTTGTTTCATGGCGTTGATTCCTTTGTATGGGTCCCCTCTCCCGCAAGCGGGAGAGGCTTCGGATTTGTTCCCTCTCCCGCTTGCGGGAGAGGGCTAGGGTGAGGGAGCCCCTGCAGCGCAAGCAGGATCTGTTCGAGCACGACCGGCGTCTGAGTCAGCACATCGTTATTCCAGAAGCGCAGAACACGAAAGCCGTGCCCTTCGATGAAGCGCGTGCGATCGTTGTCGTACGCAGCAGCTTCCACATGCTGACCACCATCCAGCTCGATCACCAGCTTGGCGTCGAGGCAGGCGAAGTCGGCGAAGTACGGGCCGATAGGGCGTTGCCGGCGGAACTTGTGATCGTCGAATCTTCGATCGCGCAGGTAATACCAGAGCAGGGCTTCTGCGTCTGTTGGCGTCTTGCGTAGCGCAGCGGCCCTCACCCTAGCCCTCTCCCGCGTGCGAGAGAGGGGATCAGACAAGGGAACGCCGGCGGTCATGCTGTTCGAACTCAGTTCCGCACAGGCTTGCCCGTGCTCAGCATCCCCATGATCCGTTCCTGCGTCTTCGGATGGACGATGAGCGAGCAGAAGGCCTTGCGTTCCAGCGTCATCAAATACGCCTCGGTCACCAGCGAGCCTGCGTCGATGTCGCCGCCCGTGACCACTTCAGCGATCAGGCTGGCGATATGGAAATCGTGCGCACTGATGAATCCACCGTCGCGCATGTTGACCAATTGGCCCTTGATCGTCGTGGCGCCGCTGCGGCCGGCCACGCGAAAGGTGCGGCGCAATGGCGCGCGATAGCCAGCGTCGGCCATCGCCTTCGTCTGCTGCAGCGCGACGTAAAGAAGCTCGTCCTTGTTCGGCACGATCACGTCGCTGTCGAGGAGGTAGCCGAGCTTCCTCGAATCGAGCGCGCCGGTGCCGACCTTGGCCATTGCCGCTGCGGTGAAGCCTTCGGTAAGGAAAGGCAGCAGGTCGCCGCCAGTCGATGCTTCGGCGTTCTCGGCTGCACGGCGCGCGATGTACGTCAGGCCACCGGCACCGGGGATCAGTCCGACGCCGACTTCGACCAGGCCGATGTAGCTTTCCATCGCCACCACGCGCTTTGCGCAATAGACCGCCAGCTCGCAACCGCCGCCCAGTGCCAGGCCGCGAACGGCCGCGACCACCGGCACGCTGGCGTACCGGATCTTCAGCATGACGTTCTGCAACTCGGCCTCGGCTCCCTCGACCGCGCCGATGCCGGCGACCACGAAGGCCGGCAGCATCGCCTGCAGATCGGCGCCGACCGAGAACATCTCGTCGGGCGACCAGATCACCAGGCCCTTGTATTCGGCCTCGGCCAGCTCGACGGCGGTGCCCAGCGCCTCCGCCACGTCGGGGCTGATCGCGTGCATCTTCGAGTGGATGCTCGCGATGAGCACTTCACCATCGAGCGTCCACACGCGGACATCGCCTTCGTCGCTGATCGTGGTGCCGGCCTTGTTGGCGTCCAGCGCGTTCGAGCCCAGCACGCTTTCGGGGAACAGCTGGCGCGCATGAACCGGCAGCTTGCGTTGCGGCACGAACTGCCCTTGCGATGCGCTCCACGAGCCTTCTGGCGTGTGCACGCCGCCGGCCTTGGCGACAGCGCCTTCGAACACCCACTTCGGTAGCGCCACCGTGCTGAGTGCCCTGCCGGCATCGATGTCTTCCTGAATCCACTTCGCGACCTGCAGCCATCCCGCCTCCTGCCACAGCTCGAACGGACCCTGCTTCATGCCAAA
>JANXTS010000100.1 GCA_025352265.1 Variovorax sp.
TTCATCCAGGCCCTGGACACCTACATCCGCTGGTACAACACCGAACGCATCAAGATCTCGCTCGGCGCACTCAGCCCGAACGAGTACCGCAAAAGCCTGGGACTCTTGGCATAACCAGTCCAAGAATTCCGCCGCACCCCCGCTGGGTCAAAGTTCAACCGGCGCCGACAGTTGAGGCCATCAAACGGATTGGCCGCGAAGTACATCTTGTTGTTGATGGCGTACTGGAACAGGTCTTTCATGTACGACAGTTTCTTGTTGATGCTCGGAGCGTTCGCACCATCCGCCACCATGCGGCTCTTGAAGCTGACAGAGGCTTCACTGCCCAGGGCGCTAATGTCTACGTCACCAAACAGCCGCTGGTATTCGGTGTACGTGGCAAGCTTTTCCGTGAGGGTTTTGGGCGTGTTGTCCAGTTTCTTTTCCGCGAGGTAGAGGGCGACAACATCGCTAAATGGCTTCGTCTTGGCGCTCGGCGCGGCGACCGGAGCAGCGGGCTTTGCAGGGGTATCGGCGGTGGCTTCGGGCGCGGTGCCGCGCTGCTTTTGCGCGGCGGCAGTGCCTGCGGCGCTTTCTTCCAGAAACCGCTTGACGACGTCATCGGGGAGCAACCTCTTCAGAAAGGCAAAGTCGTCCGGGGTGTTGACGTTGGAGATTTTGAAGCCCGATGGGAATTCAACGTCAAGCTTGCGAATCGGCATGGCGCGGCCAAGGTGGAAATGGAGTGCCAGCAGTTTAGCTGTGGCCCATTCCTTGGTGCGGAGGGAAGTGCGCACTTCGCGGCCGTCGCGGTAGGTGCGGAGGTAGTAGACGCCGTGCCGGGATTTCAGCACGTTCGGTAGTCTGTTCATTGGTGGAGACCGTGTCACTGACCGTCTCACCGAATGAATCAAGCCTTGATTTTTCCCTTTAAAATCAAAGACTTACCAAAATGGTGGCTCTTCACGGATTCGAACCGCGGACCTGTGGATTATGATTCCATCGCTCTAACCGACTGAGCTAAAGAGCCGAGCCCAAGATTATAGCTGGCTCGTGAACTCTTCGACAAACGATGTCGAACGGCAACCTCAGCAGCGCAAGCTCAGGTGAAAATCGCCCGATGCTCGCGCCCACCCTTGAAGCGGACCCCGCTGCCCCGACCGCCCCCGACGCCATGGCGGACGACCAACTGATGCTCGCCTACGCCGCCGGCGACGCGGCCGCGTTCGACAAGCTCTATTCGCGTCATGAAAACGCGCTTTATCGATTCGTTAAACGCCTGCTGGGGTTGCGCCTGTCGACCGAGGTGGACGAGGTGTTTCAGGACACGTGGCTGCGCATCGTTTCGGCGCGTGCCAGTTTTTCTTCACAGGGTGCGTCATGGCACACGTGGGCCTTCACCATTGCGCACAACTTGGCCATGGACCGTTTGCGGGTGAGTGGACACGAGGTGCAGTTCTATGCCCATGACGAAGACGGCGATGGTCTGGAGGCTGGTCGGTTGTTCAGTCGCGGCTTGTTGAACGAAGGTGCGGCACCCACCGACGCGGCCCATCCGTCGGCCGAGGAAATCGCTTTTTGGCGTGCTGCTGGCCGGCGTCTGCTGGCTTGTCTGGATGAGTTACCCGACGACCAGCGCGCCGCCTTTCTGCTGCATCACGAATATGGCTTCACGGTCGAAGCGCTGGCCGATGCGCTCGACACCCACTTTGAAACAGTGAAAAGCCGACTGCGTTACGGCACCAAGAAATTGCGGGAATGCATGGATCGCTATTTGTCGGTGCTGAGGGTTCGTAAATGAGCGATGAATCGATGGGCAGCGTGGTGTTCCCTGATGAGTTCCATGATCCGGTGCTTCGGCGCGCGCTGGAAAATGCACCCGATGCGGCCGTCGCGCCCGACTGGCGCATTCGCAGGGCGATTCAGCAGCGCGCCCGTGAGGCCGTCGAGGCGCGCGACGAAGATATTTTGCTGGCGCCGATGGTCCCGCTTTGGAAGCGCGTGCTGGGCATCGGTGGTGAAAGCGGTCGCAGTCGCATGCCATGGAAGGCTGCCTTTTCGACCGTGCTTGTTGGGGCCGTCGTGACCGCACTGTTGCAGCACAAGCCGGTGCCCGAAGCGCGGCTCGATGGCGAAGCGCAGTCGGGCGCTGGGTCGTCCTCGACACCGCGCGAACCGAAAGCACCAAGCGCCAGGGAAGCCGCGAACGCGCTTCCGCCGGAGCCTGTCGACACCACGCCGATGCCTGGGCTGGAGCCGCGCAATGCGGCGCCCGCGTTGACGGCAGTCGATGCGCCTCAGGATCCTTCGACAACGTCTGTTCCGGCGCCGACACCAGGTACGCCGACCGATACAGCCGCAACGACCCCGACGCCTGCGCCACCAGCGATGCCCGATCCTGCGCCTGCCTTGCCCCAGACACCATCACCCGAGCGCGCGCGGGATCAGAAAGCGGCTGCGGCTGACGTCGAGCCTCAATCGAGGCGCGCCGAGGTCGACGAGGTGGCACCGCCGCGTTCAGTACTCAAGCTGGAGCCGATACCGACTTCGCCTTCGCCGCCCGCAGCGTCGACTCCAACCCCGGTAAAGCCAGTCGCGCTACTTCCGCCTCCGCCATCGCCATCGCCATCGTTTGCAGCACCGGCATCACCTTCTGCTGCCGCCAAGTCAAGGGATTCCAGCACCGCCGATCGACAGGCAGGCGCTTCGCCGTCCGCTGGCGCAGCTGCCGTCGCGCTGCCCGGCGCACTCGGAACAGCCGAAGCTCCTTCCGCGCGAGTGATCAAAGCCGCCCCGGCATCGACGGTGCGCACCGAGGCGACCGACCCGCCGACCTTCGCCGCGCTGTCTCAATGGACGCGACTCACCATTTCGCAAAACGGTGGCGAGACGCGCAGCGTGTCGCGTGCCGAAGGACGTGAGCTGCTGCCGCTGATCGGCTCTGCGGCAATCACTGCCGTGGGCGCGCAACGCTTCGCTGGCAGGGTCGAATGGCGGCTGACGTTCGAGCGCGACGGCAAAGTACTTGCGGTGCTCGAACTCGCGCGAGAGCAGGTGCGTTGGCGCGAAGGTAAGGCGCCACCGGCGACGGGTGCGCCGTCGGCGGGGTCGCTCGCGGCACTGGCGCGCTCGTTAGCGGAGGCGGTTGCACCAGCGCCGCTGCCAGTGCTTCAGCAACCCACGTCGTCGCAACCCATAGAGTCGCCGCCTGCAGCGCCAGCGTCACAAGCCGATGTGGCACCTCCGGCTGCTTCTGCGGCAGGATCACCGCCCGCTGCGACATCAGCGGAAGCAACGCGATAAGCGGCGGTGCACTGGCTTCGGGCGGTTACCGACTTCAGGTGTTCTTGAAGTCTGCCTTGCGCTTGCCGACGAAGGCGTCCATGCCTTCTTTCTGATCGTTCGTCGCGAACAGTGCATGGAACAGCCGGCGCTCGAACATCACGCCGTCCGACAGTCCGCTCTCGAACGCGCGGTTGACCGATTCCTTGGCTGCCATCACCGCGACCTGCGAGAAGTCTGCGATCACCAATGCAGCGCCGAGTGCTTCGTCTGCCAGCTTGTCGAACGGCACGATTCGGCTCACCAGGCCAGCACGTTCGGCTTCGGTCGCGTCCATCATGCGAGCAGTCAGCGCCATGTCCATTGCCTTGCTCTTGCCGACCGCACGAGGCAAGCGCTGCGTGCCGCCCGCGCCGGGGATCACACCGAGCTTGATTTCAGGCTGACCGAACTTCGCGTTATCGGCGGCGATGATGAAGTCGCACATCATCGCGAGCTCACACCCACCGCCGAGCGCAAAACCGCTCACGGCCGCGATCACCGGCTTGCGGATGGTGCGGATGATTTCCCAATTGCGGGTGATGTAGTCGCCCTTGTAGGCATCCACGAAACTGAGCTTTGCCATAGCGCCGATGTCGGCGCCGGCCGCGAAGGCACGCTCGCTGCCAGTGACGATCATGCAGCCGATGGCTTCATCGGCGTCGAAAGCTTTGAGCGCGGCGCCGAGCTCGGTCATGAGCGTGTCGTTGAGCGCGTTAAGGGCTTTGGGGCGGTTCAGCGTGACGATGCCGACTTTGCCGGCTTCGGTGCGGACTTCGATGGTTTCGTAGCTCATGGTGTCTCCTTTAGCGATGAAAAAGTTACGGGAAAAGTGATGCGATCGACTATAGCGAAGCCTCTGCTTTGCGGTGAGTCCGGCCGAATGGGTGCGACACTGCCAGACCACTCCGGCAACCAAGACCGACCTCAATGAACCTGCTCATTTCTTCCTTCCTTTGCCTGCATCTCTTGTCCGCTGCGCTCTGGGTCGGCGGCATGGCGACTATGCATTTCGCCGTCAGACCCGCTGCCGCAGAGACGCTGGAGCCACCGCTGCGCTTGCCTTTCATGGCAGCAGCGCTCGAGCGTTTTCTGGGGTGGGTCGGCGGCGCGATCGCGCTGTTGCTGGTCACCGGCTTCGGGATGATCGGCATGGCCGGCGGCTTTGCGCGGGTGCATTGGAGCGTGCACGCGATGGTTGCTCTGGGCTTGGTGATGATGGCGATGTACGGCCACATTCGCTTCGCCGGATTTCCGAAGCTGGCGCGTTTTGTAGCGGCGCGCGATTGGCCGGCCGCCGGCAAGGTGCTCGGCACGATCCGCAGCCTTGTTGTGGTCAACCTTGCGCTCGGGGTGCTGGTGTTCATCGTCGCGGTGATCGGCCGCGTGTTGTGAAGGAGCTGCGGTCGAGGTTCGTCCTGCTGTAGCAGGCACCGGCCGACCGCTGGCTTAGCTGCCGGTCAGCCACTTCGACATCGACGCAGCATCCTTGGCGAAGAGGCGCCAGGTCGTCACGCCCGTCGGTAGCGTGAGCTGCAGGCGAAGCAGGCGACGGTCGCGCGCGACGATGGCAATCATCTTTTTCTGCGGCCCGAGATAGAGCGCCAGATCATCGATCTTCGCGATGCGCCAAGCCTGCAGAGGCTGGCCCTTGCGCGTCGGCAATTCGATGCCGATCCATTCATCGTGCGCCTCGAATCCGGCGGCTTCTGCAGCACCGCCGCGCAGCACTACCTTGATCTGCACGCTGCCGTTGGTTTCCGTCACGCGCAGGCCGAGTTCCTGCGCGCGTTGCGCCGGATCCTCGAGCGTGGCGATGCCGTGGGCGCGTAGCAGGTTTGACAACGGCAACTCGTCGGTCGAGTGCACCCATCTGGAAATCTCGCTCGCATACGAGCGGCCACCGACAGCTTCGAGCGCCGCAGCCACATCGGCTTCCGTGACCGGGCCGCCGGCACTCCTCGTCCATAGAAGACGCATCACGTCGTCGAGCGTGCCCTCGCCTTCGCTGCGCAGTGTCAGGTCCAAGGACATCGCGACCAGCGCACCTTTTGTGTAGTAGCTGACAGTGCCGTTCGGTGTTTGCTCGTCCTGCCGGTAATATTTCACCCAGGCATCGAAGCTGGCGTCGGCGACCGACTGAACCAGTCGGCCCGGCGTCTGCAAGACCTGGTTGATGGTCTTGTTAATGAGGCGCAGATAGGTCGCGTCATCGATGCGGCCCGCGCGGCGCAGCAGCAAGTCGTCGTAGTAGCTCGTGAAGCCTTCGAAGAGCCACAGCAGTTGCGTGTAGTTCTCTCGGGTGTAGTCGTAGCGCGCGAACTCGCCCGGTCGCATGCGCTTCACGTTCCAAGTGTGAAAGTACTCGTGGCTGATGAGTCCCATCAACGTGGTGTAGCCCTCTGGCTGCTTCTTGGCACCGAGTTGCGGCAGGTCGCGACGCGTACAGATCAGCGCGGTCGAGTGCCGATGTTCGAGGCCGCCGTAACCATCATCGACGGCATTCAACATAAAGACGTAGCGATCGAACGGAAGCTTCGCGCCGCCGCGCTTGCCGACCTTGTCGCCGTGCCAGAATCGCATCTCGGTTTCGCAGATGGCTTTGGTGTCGGAGATGAGGCGCTCGCTGTCGAACGACGCGGTGGCGCCGGCGACGACGAAGCGGTGCGGCACGCCGCAGGCTTCGAACTCGCCGCTCCAGAACGCACCCATTTCGAACGGGCTGTCGGCCAGTTCGTCGTAGTCGGCGGCCCGGTAGGCGCCAAAGCCCTGTTTGTCGACCTTTTCGCCGACCAACGCGGTAACGCAAGACCAACGGGCGTGGCCCGGCAACAGTTTGGGCGCCACGACTTCGATCGCATGCGGTGAATCGGTCTGGGCATCGACCCGCAGGCACAGGCTCGTGCCGTTGAAAAAGCCGCGGTCGACGTCGAGCCACGCGGTGCGCACCGAGTTGTCGTATGCGCATACTTCATAGCGAAGGACCAATGGCTGACCGGTCGTGCAATCGACTTCCCATGTGGACTTGTCGAGCTGCGCGATGCCGATGTTGCGGCGTCCTTGCTTCGCGTTCAGACCTTGGAGGTTCTTGGCGAACTCGCGAACCAGGTAGCTGCCCGGAATCCACACCGGCAGCGACACGCGTTGGTGCGGTGCCGGCCGATCGATGGTGAGGGTGACGGCAAACAGATGCGCATTTCGGTCGGCGCATTCGACCCGATAGTGGATGGCCGCTGCCGCCGCACTCCGGGGCGTGCTCATCAGTTGGCTGCGCTGAGTTTTTGCTCGACCTGCGCTGCAGGGATTGCTCCCGGTGCGCGCGAGCCGTCGCTGAAGATCAATGTCGGCGTGCCAGTGATGTTGTACTTGCGGCCGAATTCGACGTTACGTTGCACGGCGGCGACATCGCATTCGGCGCTGGCCGCATCGGGCTTGACCTCGCTCGACATCCAGTCGTTCCAGCTTTTGGCCTTGTCCTTTGCGCACCAGATATTGCGCGCCTTGGCGGTCGAATCCGCGCCGAGAACCGGATACAGAAAGAGGTAGACAGTCACGTTGTCGACAGTTTTTAGGTCGCGCTCGAAGTGCTTGCAATATCCGCAGTTGGGGTCTTCGAAAACGGCCAGCTTGCGCTTGCCGTTGCCGCGCACGATCTTGAAAGCATCGTTCACCGGCAACTTGTCGAAGGCCACCTCGCTGAGCTTTTCGACGCGTGCCTCAGTCAGGTTCTTGCGCGCCTTCACATCGATGAGATTGCCTTGAAGCAGGTAGTTGCCCTGCTCATCGGTATAGAAAATTTCGGCGCCGTTGATGCGGACTTCATACACGCCTGGCATCGGCGATTTGGCAACCTCGTCGATCTTCGCGAACTGCGGAATACGCGACGCCAGGTTCTTGCGAATTTCGGCTTCGCCGGCGAGCGCATGGAAGCTGGTGAGCAGGGCAGCCCCAAAGCCGAGGACGGCGAAAAGTTTGCAAACTGGTTTCATGAGAGAGCCGTTTAATTCGTTGAGTGAGTGTGATGCCGCGGGGCGTCAGGGCAGGCCCATGGCCTGTCGCGCGATCCAGTGCTTAAAGAACCGCGTGCGGTCGAAGCCCCGCATGCCCCAATTGCGCAGTGCCGGCAGTGGGTCGGTGCGTTGCGCGAAGAGTTGCTGCAGCGCGTCGGTCGCGACGCTCATCGACAGCACGTTGGTACGACGGGCGCGCTCATAACGGCGCAGCAGACGCGCGTCACCGACGTTTCGCCAATACTCGCGGCCCTTCAAAACCGAGGCTAGTTCAGCTGCATCGGCCAGGCCGAGGTTCAGCCCCTGGCCGGCGAGCGGATGCACCGTGTGGGCTGCGTCACCCGCCAGCGCCCATGCCTTGCCGTCGGCCATCGTGCCGCTCCAGCGATCGGCGATGGCGCGCTGCAGGGGCCAGGCAGTGCGCTCGCTCGTGAGCTTTAAAGAACCCAACGCGTCTTGACTGGCTTCGCGCACTGCCGCGGCGAAGTCGTCTGCGCTTTGGGCCAGCAATGCCGGCGCGCCCAATTGGCCGACTGACCATACCAACGCCAGTGAGCGGCTACCGGGGCCACCGAGCGGCAGCAAGGCCAGCACCTCGCCGCGGTCGTTGAACCACTGGCGGGCGATCTCGCCGTGCGGCTGTTCGGCTTCGAGCCGCGCGGCGATCGCCTGTTGCGGATAGCGCGTGACCTCGTATTGAACGCCGAGTGCGTCACGTGTCGTGCTGAGCTTGCCCTCGCACACCACAGTGAGGGCAGCCGGCACCGGCTCGGCGACCACGTCGATACGAGGCTGGAAGCGCACTGCATCGCTCAGCTGGCGTTCGAGTGCGGGCACGTCGACGATCCAGGCCAATGCATCGACGTTTTGGCCCGGCGCGCTGAACTGCACGCGGCCACCTCCGTCGCCGTTGACCTGCATCTCGCGCACTGCGGTTGCGTGCTGCGCAACGGGCCAGGCGCGGAGTTCTTCGAGCAAGGTCCGGGACGCGGCATTGAGCGCATAGGCGCGCACGTCTTCGTGCAGGTTCGGCAGCTGCGGCGCCACCAGCGCCACCCTGACGCGCTCGCGCGCCAGCAGCAGCGCCAGCGTGCGGCCGACGATGCCGGCGCCGCGAATACAAACTTCGGGGGGAAGAGCCATTGGCGGATTGTAGGAGTTGCCTCCCGTGGACGTTCGGTACGGGACAATCGGGGATCTGCGTCTTTTCGTGACGTTTTCAAGGAAACCGCCGTGACTTCACCCAAAGCCGTTCCGCTTGCCGACCTGGCGGCTTTCGACGTTCGCGCAACCATTTCGCGCCTCTTCGTCTATCCGATCAAATCCTGTGCCGGCGTCGAACTCCCCGAGGTGCTGCTGACCGACACCGGACTCGAATTCGACCGCGCCTGGATGGTGGTCGACGAGGCCGGCGTGTTCGTGACGCAGCGCGAACTGCCGCGCATGGCGCTCATCCGGCCACAAATGAAGCAAATGGAAATGGTGCTGCGGGCTCCCGGCATGCTGGCGTTGCATATAGCATTCGATCGGGTCGAAGGCCCAGTGCGGGTCGCGCTCTGGAACGATGAGGTGGCCGCCTACGATATGGGCGACATCGCCGCACAGTGGTTTAGCGACTTCCTGTCGGAGACCGGTAAGCCCCGGACACTAAGGCTGGTTCGCTTCGACCCCGAGCAAAGGCGTCTGTCGAACATGAAGTGGACGAAGGGCGTGGAAGCGACCAACCAGTTTGCCGACGGCTTCCCGCTGCTGGTTACCAGCGAAGCATCGCTGGCCGAACTTAACGAGAAGCTGGTGGCCGCCGGGCATGGCGCGGTCGGCATGGAGCGATTTCGCCCCAACATCGTGCTCGGCGGCATCGAGGCGCAGGACGAGGATCGCGTCGACACTTTCCACGTCGCGACCGCGCTTGACGCTCACGCCTTGCTTCAGTCTGCCAAGCCGTGCCCGCGCTGCCCCATTACGGACATCGACCCCGCCACGGCCGTGTCGACGCGCGACGTCGGTGACAGGCTGTCGACCTACCGGCAAAACGATCGTGTCGATGGCGCCATCACTTTCGGCATGAACTGCATCGTGCTTCAGGGCGGGACCGAAGGCGCCGAGCAGATGCTGAAAGTGGGCCAGCAGGTCGGTGCCAACTACGTCTTCGGGTAGGCAGGGCCCGGAATCGTCAGTTCAGAACGTCACTCCGGAGCACAACACGATGTTGGCGTAAGGCGTGCACTCACCTGTGCGTACCACCACTTTGGCGCGTGCACACAAACGCTTGAGTTCCTCGTGAGAGATCATTTCGGGTGCGATTGCCAACTGACCTGCACACCAAGCTGGCAGCACGTTGCCCGCAGCGGAGTCGATCGCTTCGCGCGCGATCATGGCGCGCTCGGCCTGCATCTCCGACAGCACGGCCCTGAGCACGTCGGCGAGTCGGGGAACGCCCGGTGTGACCGCAAGGTCGATGCGCCGCGGGCCATCCGGAATCGGCAGGCCTGCATCGGCGAGTACGACCATGTCGCCGTGACCCAGGCGGGCGATCGATTGCGACAGTTCGGGATGGAGCAGCAAAGTGCGTTTCAAAGTAGTGTCCAGTCTGGGGGCAAGGCACTGCGCAGCACGGCGCTGCGTAGCGGGATGGAAGGTTGCGCGCCGGGTTGCGTGATGCACAGTGCTGCGGCTCGGATGCCCAGCCGTACGCCTTCGTCCAGCGACGCGCCGGAGGCCAGAGTTACCGCCAGCGCACCCAGGAAAGTGTCGCCGGCTGCGGTGGTGTCGATCGTTTTGACGGGGAGCGCCGGATGGTGGCGCGCACCGTCCGCATCGACGGCCACTGCGCCGCTGGCGCCCAGCGTGACCACCACGCGAGCAACGCCACGTGCACGCATCGAGCTGCCAGCCATGGCGGCATCTCGTGGCCCATGGACGGGCCGGCCGGACAGCGTCTGCGCTTCGACCTCGTTGATCACCAGCGTGTCGATCAGCGGCCACAGCGCGTCGTCGATCGGTTGCACAGGCGATGGGTTGAGCAGCACCCGGCAGCCGGCGTGATGTGCCGCGGTGATCGCGCGGCTTACCTGTGCGATGGGGGTTTCGAACTGTGCAATAAGGAACGCCGTACCTTGCAGCTGTGCTGCCAGCGCCACGTCGTCGATCTCGACGCGCGCGTTGGCGCCGGCAATCACCACGATGCGGTTCTGGCCGGTGTCCTCGACCATGACCAGCGCGGTGCCGGTGGGCGCCGAGGCATCGGTCGTGACCGCCGAGGTATCGATTCCGTCCTGGTGCAGTGCCTGGCGTAACGCCTCGCCGTTCGCGTCGGCGCCTATGCAGCCCAGCAGACGGACAAGCGCACCCTGGCGCGCACAACTCACTGCCTGATTACCGCCTTTGCCACCGGGAATGCTGCGTATCGAATGACCTTGCAGTGTCTCGCCCGCAGCGGGCGCGTGCGGCACTCGCACCACCAGATCCATGTTGAGGCTGCCCAGCACGACGATACGCGGCGGTGCAAGGGAAGAGGGCGGATTCATGACTTGCCTGCAAGCATCCGTGCAGTCGATGCGCGCACGCGCAGCTCCGGTTGCAGCACTACCTTGCGTGGCTCCTGCCGGCGTCGGCTGACGCGCTCCAGCAGCATGTCGACCGCGAGCGCGCCGATGTGATCCTTTGGCTGGGCGACGGTGGTGAGCGGCGGGCTGGTGTAGCCCGACAGCTCGATGTCGTCGAAGCCGACGATCGACAGTTCGTCGGGTACCCGGACACCGGTTTCGTGCGCGGCGCGCAACGCGCCGATTGCCATCAGGTCGTTGCACGCGAACACGGCCGAAGGGGGCTGGTCGGTACGCAAGATCGCATGCATTGCTTCGTAACCGCCTTGGCTCGTGAAGCCGCCACGCCATAACAGCGTGGTCACGCTGGGCGCCGCGCCAGTCTCCGCCAGCGCCATGCGCCAACCCTCGATGCGTTGCTCGCTCGGCATCACCCCAGCCGGGCCGCCGATGCAAGCAATCCGCCGATGGCCTAGCGACAGCAAGTGTCGTACTGCGAGCAACCCGCCCTGCATGTGCGCGGTCTCGACGAGGTCGCAAGTCGGATCGGCGATCTCGCGGTCGACCAGCACGATCGGCAACCTGAGGCCGCGCAGTTGCGTGACCAGAGAATCGTCGTCTCCGGTGGACACGACAATCAGGCCGTCGATACGTCGTTCGGCGAGGACCTTGAGGTACACGCTCTGCCGATGCGGCTCATCGTCTGTGTTGCAAAGAATCAGCGTGTAGCCGGCGGCGAAGCATCGGTCTTCGACGATACGCACTATTTCAGCGAAGTACGGGTTGGAGCTGTTCGGGATCAGCATTCCAAGAGTAGAGGTGGTATTGCTCTTCAAGCTGCGCGCAACGGCGCTCGGTACGTACCCCAGCGCGCGTATCGCTGTCTGCACGCGTTCGCGGCCTTGCTCGCTGACATGGCGGGTGTCGTTCAGCACGTGCGACACCGTGGTGATCGATACCCCGGCGTGCAGCGCAACGTCTTTGATGGTGGCCATGGTCGTTTCTGCCGTCAGACCGCGCCGGCGCGGCGCTGGCGCAGCGTGTCGATGATGACGGCGATCACGATCACGCACCCGGTCACGATGCGTTTGCTCGGCTCGCTCGCGCCTACTTGGGCCAGTCCGGCCTCGAGCACCGCGATGATGAGCACGCCGAAGAAGGTGTTGACCACCGACCCCCGGCCACCCATCAGGCTGGTACCCCCGATGACGACGGCGGCGATCACCTGCAGCTCGATGCCGACGCCGGCGTTCGGATCGGCGGCCTCGAGGCGGGCCGACTGCATCAGCCCTGCCAGACCTGCGAGCAACCCGGTGAGTGCAAACACGATGATTCTGATGGGTCGCGGGTCGATGCCTGCCAGCCGCATCGCCTCCTCATTGGTGCCGATGCCGACCACGTAGCGGCCGAACACGGTGCGCGTCAACACCGCCTGTGCGACCGCGACCAGCACCACGGCAATCACGAACGCCGCCGAGATGCCGCCGATCCAGGGCGTCGCGAGGCCCGAGATCGCATCGCCGACGTACTGCGTGCGCGAGTTGGTGACCAGGTAGGCGCCGCCGCGGACAGCTTCGAGCATGCCAAGCGAGACGATGAAGGACGGCAGGCGCCACGCGACCGAGACTGAGCCAGTGACCGCGCCGCAGGCCAAGCCGGCTAAGAGGCCCAGCGCCGCAGCGGCCGGAACGGGCCAGTGCCATTGCAGGATCGCCGCGGTGGTGATCGCGGCACTCAGCGCCAGCACCGAGCCGACCGACAGGTCGATGCCCGCGATGATCAGCACGAAGGTCATGCCGACAGCCATAACCAGCAACGCCGGTATTTCGTTGGCGATGGTGATGAAGGTTTCACGCGTCAGGAAGTACTCGCTGAGGCTGCCGAACAGCGCGACCATTCCGACCAGAACCGCGGCGAGGCCGAGGTACGTGCCGAGCTGGCCACGCAGCGTGGCGCCTCGGGTCGCCGCCGCGGCGGCGGGTTGCGCATCAGGCGCAGAAACGGGTTTGGCTGCAATCGGATTCATGGCGTTCAAGGAAGACCGGTCAAGCCGGCAGGCTGGAAAGTTGTGTGACGGGCTTTGCCGTCGCATCGCTGAACGCAGCAGCGAGCAATGACTGTTCGGTCCACTGACCGCGCTCGAAAACCGCGACGAGCCGCCCTGCGCTCATGACGCCGATGCGATCGCACATGGCCATCAGCTCGCGCAGATCGCTCGACACCATCAGCAGTGCCTTGCCGGCGTCTGTCATGCGGTCGAGCTCGGCATAGAGGTCGGCGCGCGCGCCCACGTCGACGCCGCGCGTCGGCTCGTCGAGCAGCAGCACACGGCATTCGCGATGGAGCCAACGAGCGAACACCACCTTCTGCTGATTGCCGCCACTCAACGTGGCCACCGGTTGTTCGACACTGCGCGAGCGTATGCGCAGCACATCGACCCACCGCCGTGCGCTCGATCGTTCCTTGGCCGGCTGCAGCCAGCCGCCACGCGACACTGCGCGCAGGTCGCTCAGGGTCGTGTTGACGCGGATCGATTGCGGCAGCAGCAGCCCTTGCGATTTGCGGTCTTCGGTCACGAGCCCGATGCCGGCGCGGATGGCCTGCATCGGCGAACGCCAGCCCGGCCGGATGCGCCGCACCGGTGCTGCTGCGCCCGATGCGGGCGTCTCGCCGTACAAAGCGATCTCACCGCGGTCAGCCTTGTCGGCGCCGAAAAGCAGGCGCACCAGCTCCGTTCGGCCTGAGCCTACCAATCCGGCAAGCCCCATGATTTCGCCTGCATGCAACGTCAGATCGACGTCGCGCACCGTCTGCCCACGGCCGATGCCGATCGCCTGCATCAAAACCGTACCGGCCGGGCGGCGCGGACGGTCTTCGTGTTCATGCACCGCGCGGCCGACCATGCGTTGCACCAGTTCGGATTCGCGAAGCCCCGCCATCGCGCGCACGTCGACCAGCCGGCCATCGCGCAACACGGCGACACGGTCGGCAATGCGCTGCAGCTCTTCCAGGCGATGCGACACATAGACGATGGCGACGCCACGCATCTTCAGCAAAGCGATCTGCTGAAACAGGTGCGAGGTTTCTCGCGGCGTCAGCATTGCCGTCGGTTCGTCCAGCACCAGCACGCGCGTGTCATCCTGCAGATTGCGTGCGATCTCGACCATCTGCTGCTGGCCGATGCCCAGGCGCGCGACCGGCGTGGCGGGATCGATGCCCTGCATCCCGATCTTGGCCAACTGGCGCGCGGCGAGTGCATGCAGCTCGCTACGGCGGACCCAGCCCGCGCGGTTGGGCAAGCGATCGAGCAACAGGTTCTCGGCCACGGACAGCGTCGGTACCAGGCCGAGTTCCTGCATCACCATGCGGACGCCCTGGCGTTCTGCGTCGCGTCGCGATACCGGTGAGAAGACGCTGCCGTCCAGCACCATCGTTCCACGCGTCGCGGTCACCAGGCCGCAGACGATCTTCGACAAGGTGCTCTTGCCTGCACCGTTCTCGCCGGTCAGCGCCAGAACCTCGCCCGCGTTCAGCGCGAGCGACACGTCGTCGAGCACGGGCGTGGCGTAGTCTTTGCTCAGTGACTGCAACGTCAGGATCGGTGCGACGGCGGCCAGCGGCATGGCGTGCTTACTTCGTCGTCTTCGTGACCAGCACCACGTCGGTCTTGACCTCGGCGGGCATCGAAGACTGGGGCTGCTTGGCGGACAACGCCTTGAGCGCGGTCTCGATCCCGAACACCGCCTGCTTCGCTGCGAACTGGTCGGCTGTCGCCAGCACGCGACCGTCGGCCAGCATGGGCTTGATGGCACCGATGTTGTCGTAGCCGACAACCAGCACCTTACCGGTTTTGCCGGCCGCTTTGACCGCCGCTACGGCACCGAGCGCCATGCTGTCGTTGCCGACCAGCAGTGCTTTCAAGTCGGGGTGCTCGCGCATCATGCCGGCCGCGACGGTGTTGCCCTTGTCGATTTCCCACTGGCCGGATTGCACGCCGACAACGGTGGCGCCGGCGGCTTTCATTGCATCCTGGTAGCCGAGCGTGCGCTGCTGCGCATTGAACGTGGTCGAGACGCCTTCGATGATGCCGACCTTGTCCCCGGCCTTCAGGCTCTTGGCCAGATAGTCGCCGACCAGCTTGGCGCCGGCGCGGTTGTCGGGGCCGACGAAAGGCACCTGGATCGACTTTTCCTTAAGCGCGGCGGCGTCGAGCTGGTTGTCGATGTTGACCACGAGGATGCCCTTGTCGATGGCCGCCTTGATCACCGGTACCAGTGCCTTCGAGTCTGCCGGAGCGATCACCAGCGCATTGATTTTCTGCGCCACCATCTGCTCGACCATCTTGATTTGCGCGGCGGTGTCGGTTTCGTCCTTGATGCCGCTGGCCATCAGCGTGTAGTCGGATGCGTGGGCCTTCTGATGCGCCTTGGCACCGTCTTCCATGGTCTGGAAGAACTCGTTGGCTAGCGACTTCATCACCAATGCCACCTTGGGTTTTTCCTGTGCGAGTGCTGGCATCGCGGCGAGGGCGCCCAGCAGTGTCAGAACGGCGGTGTTTTGAATTGTGCGACGAGTGAATTTCACGGTGTGTCTCCTGGAAATGGATGGGCTCCGGTCTGTTGCCGGGACCCTGATCGTAGCGAAAGCAAACGTTTGCGCAAACGTTTGCGCGTCGGGTTTAACCCTTATGGGGCACCTAAAGCTAACGGAAGCCGCATGGCGTCTAACCTTCGATGTCCTCGCCTAAAATCCTGGGTTGTTACCAGAGGACCTCCATGAGTTTGCAATGCGGCATCGTCGGCCTGCCCAACGTCGGTAAATCCACCCTTTTCAACGCGCTGACCAAGGCCGGCATCGCAGCTGAAAACTATCCGTTCTGAAGGACGCGCTGAAAGTGCCTTGAGCCTCAAGGACTTCCGGGATGCCGTCAAGAACGACTGGCAAAGCCAGGACACAATTTCCGAGACCGAGGTGCCCATGCCAACCATGCCGATCGACTCAACGGACCAAGCAGGAGAATTGTCGGAACCGCATGAGCGCGCAGATCTCACGTCCCCCAGCTATGCCTTTTCAGTAGGCAAGTCATACACCCGTGCGGACGTCTTCCGTATCATTGGTATGGCAGCTGCTCCGGTTGGTGGTCCCTGGTTTACTGGATATGTTGCGCATGGTGCGGACTGGTTCGTCTTCTGTGGGGTAGGCACTGCGGGGCGAACTGGTCATGACTATGGGAACCAATTCGACGGGGAGCAGTTGATCTGGTACGCCAAGACCAACACGAACGTGCGGCAGGCGTCCATCCAGGGGCTCATCCGTCCGGAGGGCAGCATCTATGTCTTCTTCAGAGAGGGGGATCGCGCCCCCTTCACCTTCGCAGGCTTAGGCACTGCGGTCGAGGCGTTTGACCAGACACCGGTCAAGATCGTCTGGGCACTTCGAGGGGTTGGTGGGGAGCGGCTTCCCACCAGGTTGCCGGAGGAAATTGACCCTGATGAAATCAAGACGGTCTTCGAGGGCGCCAGACGCTCCGTGCAGGTAACCGTGTATGAGCGCGATCCGAGCGCGCGGCGCACATGCATCGAGAGGTGGGGCTGCACATGTGTCGTGTGTGCCTTTGACTTCAGCGAGCGCTATGGTGAGCTTGGGCATGGGTTCATTCATGTCCATCACTTGAAACCGCTAGGCGAGGTGCGAGAGGGCTACCAGCTTGACCCTGTCGCCGATCTCCGCCCGGTCTGCCCGAACTGCCACGCGATGCTCCATCGACGGACGCCCGCGTTGAGCATTGAAGAGCTGGCTCAGGTGCTAAGAGACTGAGTTGGTGGCGGGCACGGCGCACAGGCCGGGTGTGGCGACATGCAGAACTAGGGCCTACGGGAGAGCCGTTGCTGGCTTGCTTTCAACCCTTGAGTCGGCACGGGGGGCGGGCATCGAGGCGATACTCCGCAGGGCCACCATCGCATCCTCTTGGAG
>JANXTS010000035.1 GCA_025352265.1 Variovorax sp.
TGCTGCCATAGTCGTGGCGCTGCGGATTGAACTCGAACAGCCCGCGGCGCACGTAGTCCTCTGCAAGAGCAGGACGCATGCGCGGCGCTGGTTCGTCGGTCGCGCGCAGCGTCACACCGACGCCGGTGAGCACTCGGGCCAGTTCCTGCACGTCGCCCTGCGAATAGCCGCTGCCGACACCCAACGTATGCAGCTCCATCAGCTCGCGAGCGTAGTTTTCATTGATGCGATTGGCGGCGTTCTGTGCGTTGTCCAGGTAGCGCAGCATGGCCGGATGCCGTGCCGTGGCACCGAGCAGATCTCGAAACCTGCCGAGCGCATGCGGCCGGATGGCGCTGTCTTCGTAATCGCCGACCAGCGCGCGGAGGTTGTCCTTGCGCACGTTTACATTGAAGTGGTTCATCCAGAACCATGTCATCTGCTCCTGCAGCTGGTTCGGCGAATAGAGCGCCCGCAGCACGAAGCGCTGTTGCGCCTCGCGCGACAGTCGGTTGAGTTCCTGGTGATAGGCCTGGCGCGCAGCCTTCTTCTGGTCTTCGTCGGGCAAGGCATCGGCAGCCTTGCGTTGCGCCTCGAGCGCGATGGCGAGCTGGCCAACCGGCGTGCGTGAAATGGTCATGCCGTCGACCTGTGCCTGCGCTTCCGGAGGCAACGCGACCGGACGTGGATTGAGCTGGTCGCGCATCCACGCGCCAAGCCCTCGGCGCGTCAGTAGCGCATCGGTGGCGGTACTGGCCCCCCAGCTCACCCGGTTGAGCCAGAGCTGGCGCGTGGCTTCGTCCACCGGTCCCGCTGGCAAAGTGACCGTGGCAACCGCGCGGCCCGAGCCCGGACCGGTGGAACAACCCGTCAACAGCATCAGCGCGGAGGCGCCAAGCATGCTCAGGCCAACCGCTGCGCGCAGGGTGGTCATTCGCGTCGCGTGTCGTGACGGCGCACGTCGCCGATGGCATGTTGCGCGGCGTTCAGCGCCGCATCGACATGGAACGGATGCTTTCCGTACTCGTCGGCAAGGGCGGGTGCAGTGGCGGAGACAGCCGCGGCAACGAGTGCCAGTGCCAAGATAAATCTTGTCTTCATGTAAGCGTCCTTGACGGGTGACCAGCGGCAATGGCCGCCCCCTTTCAACCCGCCAGGACACACCGGCGTTGACCTGCTTTACCCGCGATGCACAAAGGGAATTAATTTACTCTTTGTGCCCGCACAAGTCAGGCTTTCGACAGCCTCGCCGGGGCCGCTCCGGCAATCTGTCGCAGGGCGCGCTCGAACACTTCCACCGGCTGGCCGCCCGAGATCAGGTGCTGGTTGTTGATGATGATCGCGGGCACAGAGTGGATGCCGGCGTCGGTGTACGTGCGTTCCCGTTCGCGTGTTTCTTCGGCATATTCATCGCTCGCCAGAATCTCGCGGGCGCGGGCCTCGTCGAGCCCGGCCGCGCCAGCCAGCCGCACCAGCACCTCGGGGTCGGATGGGTTCTCACTGTCGGTGAAGTAGGCCTTCAGCAGCGACTTCTTCAGAACGATCTGCTTGGTCACGTTCTCGAGCTCGGCCCAGTGCAGCAATCGATGTGCATCGAAGGTGTTGTAAATGCGCGGCCTTCCGCCGGGGCTGAACTCGAACCCGACAGCAGCGCCGCGCGAGCGAATCATTTCGCGGGACTCGGCCTGCTGCTCTCGCGACGAGCCGTATTTCTGGTTCAGATGCTCGAAAGTGTCTTGGCCTTCTTTCGGCATCTGCGGGTTCAGCTCGAAGGGCTGAAAGTGCAGCTCGGCCGTGACGTCGGGCGCGACGCGGGCCAGCGCCGCTTCGAGCGCACCGAGTCCGACGGCGCACCAGGGGCACGACACATCGGAGACGAAATCGATCTTGAGTTGAGTGGTCATGTTTTCATTCTTCACACGCGTTGCAATCCTTGCTGCCGGAAAGGTTTTGGTTGGTGAAGACTTTGAAGCAGCCGGGGTAGGAGTTACTGCTGCGCCTGCGATGCAATTCGCGCTGGTGCGTTGCTGGTGCCGCAAGCCAGCGCGATGTGGTGCACCGCGCCGCTGCCCGTAGCGCGCACGGTACGAGCCGTACGGGTGCGCTGGCTAATCGACGCGTTGAGCACCGGCCGCACGCTGCGATCTGCGTTGGCGACACCTCGACTGCGGATCAGGCCGAAGGGGTCGGCCAGCTCCAGGCTCTCGCCGGGTTCGAGGCCCAGCACGGCGCGCGAGAACAGCACCCATGTGTCGACCTGATCGACTGCGAGACCGAGCGCAACGTGGTCGATCGAGTGCAGGCCGACGATGGTTGCTTCGGGTGTTGAAAGAGCCCCGTCTTCCATGATGAAGTCCGCTTCATCCAGGTCATTGCTGCCGAACGACGACGCCACGAAGTGCACCAGATTGCCGCCCGGC
>JANXTS010000039.1 GCA_025352265.1 Variovorax sp.
CTTGCGGGTGTTGGTGTAGGTGCAAACGTCGGTGCCATCGGTTGCCGCTGGCGTGAAGCTCGCCGGAAGTGGCACGCCGTTCAGCAAAACAGTGCCGGCCGTGTTCACGCACTTTACGGTGGTCGTGTAATTGGTTTGGAACCCAGTGTTGAATGTCTCCGCCGGCAGGTTGACGGCGACGCCCGCAGCCACGGTGACGGGTGAACCCGGTGTCGTGTTACCCGCAGCGGCGGCTGTCGATGTGACTGTCGCCGCGATGTTGCCGGTCGAGGTCACAGTAATCGCATCGCCCGCTTTGGAACCGGCGGTCCATGTCTTGTCGAGACGCAAAAGTGCGCCCTTCACGACGTTGCTGTAAGTACACGACAGCGCCGGATCGGTGGGCGAAACCGTAAAGCTGGCGGGCAGCGCGGCATTGGTCAGCGTGCCCGTGTTGTTGTTACAGCTTACCGTCGACGTATAGTTCGACGCGTTCCACGTCCCGCTAAAAGTCTCGACCGGCAGGGTGATCAGCGCACCGCGTGACACGGTCACGGTCGAACCGTTGGTCGTCGAGGGCGAACCGTTGGACGTCACACCCACGGTGGAGCCCGTCCGCCCATCGTTGCTGCCTGAAGTCACGCTGATGGTGGTGCCCGAGATGTTGGCACCGAAAGTCTTGATGAGCTGCAGCGACGTGGTGACAGGCGTGTTGGTATAGGTACAAGTGATCGCACCATCCGTCGGCGAGACCGTGAAACTGGTCGGGAGCGCCGCGTTCGATACGGTGCCGGTGTTGTTGTTGCAGCTGACCGATGTCGTGTAGTTAGCCTGCGAGCCGGCGCCGAACGTCTCAACCGGCAGGCTCACCAGTGCACCGTGTGAAACGACGGCCGCCACACCGGAAGACGGGGTGGTCGTTCCATTGGAATTCGCGGTCAGAGTCGCGCCGGGACGACCGTCATTACTGCCTGTCAAAATGCTGATCGTCGTGCCGGGGGCGTTGTTGGCAGAAAATATCTTGCTCAAAGCCACCGACGTCGCAGCGATTGGCGTGTTGGTATAGGTACAAAGTAGCCCGCCATCCGATGCCACTGGCTTATAGCTGCTCCCCGGCGCCGCATTCGAGAGGACGGCAGTATTGGCGCTGTTAATGCAGGTCACCGTCGTGGTGTAGTTGGACTGCAATCCGTTGGTGAAATTTTCTACCGGAAAGACAATCGGGGTGCCCGCATTGACGGTAACGACTCCGCCTGTGCTCGCGTTACCCCCGCCGTTATTGGCGGTCAAAGAAACGCTGGCGCTGGCGATGTTGCCGGTCGTGGCTACGCTTATGGCATCGCCGCCGACCGAATTGGCGGCCCAGGTCTTTCGCAACTGCAGCGTCACCGTCTTGACCGTGTTGGTATAGGTACAGACGATGGTCTTGAACGCGTCGCCCGCGCCGATGGTCAGCGTGTTGCCGGTGTTCTGACCATTGCCGCCGCCGACCAGCGCGTTGGCTGTGGCCCCGCCGTTAGCCAAACAGGCAAGCGTCGTGGTGTAGTTGCTGCCAACGCCCCCTCCACTAAAGGTTTCCGCAGGAAATGACACCACCGTGCCCACGTTCAGCGACACAAGGGTGCTTACAGCGCCAGTATTGCCCCCGGTGCTGATGGCGCTGGTACCGGACGTAGCGGCGATATTGGCAACATCAGTGGACAGCGTGGTCCCGCTCCAAGCCTTTGCGATCTGTAACTTCGCCGACAACAGGGTGTTGGTGTAGGTACAGAGAATGGCCTTACCCGCGTCGCCGGTCGCAATGGTCAGTTGGGCAATGCTCTGCCCGTTTGTGCTGGTGGGCGCGTTGGTCGAATTACAGGATCGCACCGTAGAGTAGGCCGCCGAACCAGCGCTTAGCGTCTCTGCCGGGAGGTTGATGACGTTGCCGACCGCGACCGTGGCGATGGCGCTGCTGGAGGCGGTCGGGGCCGTGGATGACCAGGCAGCCGTCGCGCCGGGAGCGGTGATCGCGGCGAAACTCGCGATGTTGCCTGAAACGCTGCTCGCCCAGACTTTCGTACTTTGCAGCGTTGGTGCCGGTATTGTCAGTACGACGCTACCCCCGCCGCCTTGACCGCCCGGGGAGCTATTGATTTCATAGCCTCCCCCACCACCGGTTGCCGCATAACCGGGCGTTCCGGAGAACGATCCGGTGCTTGAACGACAACCGGTGCCCCCGGTCCCGCCGGTACCCTCATTACCGGCATCGCCCCCAGCGAATATGAATCCTCCCGCGCCGCTCGGCGTGCCGCCGCCGCCGCCGCCAGCACCACTGGCATCACCCATTGAAGCAGCACTGCCACCGGCACCAGCGGTAGTCGCCGCACAGGTGGCACTGCTAACGCCGCTTGTCGAAGATCCGCCCGTAAGTAAGCTAGCACTATTTCCATTGGGAGCGCCACCGCCGCCACCGCCGGAGGCAGTCAAAATGCGCGCGCCGTTCAACAGCAGCGACGACGCAGCGCCGCCACCACCACCACCGGCGGAGGCGTGGGAGCCATCGGTGCCACCGTATCCGCCTGCGCCACCAGCAACGAAGCCGCTACCGCCACCCCCGCCTGGGGGCAGGCAGCCAACACAAAAAAACCCGCCACCACCGCCGCCCGCTACCGTTCCGGTGATTACGTCCCCACCTGCCACAATAAGAACAGCGGTCCACGTGCCGCCAGAACCACCATAGCCATAACCAGAGGGACCATCGCCGCCGCCGCCGCCGCCGCCCTTCAGCACGACGTTGATACGCGTCACGCCAACAGGGACCGTGTACGTATAAGTACCGGTTGTTGTCTTGGTAAGAACCACCTGCGCTTGTGCTGGAGTAGCCAGTCCGAGTGTCAGCGCCAGTGCGGCAAACCACGCACTGAAGGCGATCTGGCGTCGGCTGCTGACCGAGCGGATCTCGGTCGCATTCGTTGCCGAAACGCTGCGCCCAATCTCCGGGGCGATAAAGCCGCTGCAAAAACCGCGCATGGGATGCCGGACGAAGTCGAGGGCGCGCGTGACGAGTGCGTAGCTCATGATGGTTTCCCGCTCACGGCAATCGAAACGACTTGAATAGATTTAACGGACATGCTGGCTCACTTCAATCTCGACGCGGTGGTTCAGCGCACGGTTTTGGGGGGTGTCGTTAGAGACAGTCGATCGGCTCTCGCCGAAGTCCCGCGCGCCGATGTTTTCAGCGACAACACCGCGGGTGAAGAGATAGCCACACACCGCAGCCCGGGCGGCCACCGCGTGGCGCAAGGCCATCGCGGCACCCGGCGTTCCGTGCGGTGCAGACCGCTGGTTCCCCACCATCCGATGAAGTGGTGCGCGCATCGCGCACAAGATCGTTGAGAAGTTCATCACTTGGCACGCTCCCCGGCGTTCAGGCTGGCTGCCAGCACCTCGATCGACACCGCACCCACGATGCGGCCCTTGGGCGTCAGGAACGAGGGAGTTCCCGCTTTGCCCAATGCTTCCCAGTCCTGCTGCATGGCTGCCAGGCGCGCGGTGACAACAGCACCGGCCATATCGGCTTTGGCGCGTGACCAGTCGACTCCGTTGGTCTTGGCCAGGAGACTGAGCGCAGCTTCGTCGGTCGGCTGCGGCGTGGGGCCGGTGAACAGCGAGTCGTGCACTTGCGCGAAGCGGCCCTGCATGTCAGCGGCGAGCGCAAAGCGGGCCAGTACATTGCTGTCTGCGCCCAGGACCGGTGTCATCACCATCACCACGCGCAGATCGGGGCTGGACTTCAGCAGTGCCGCGATGCGTGGCTGCACCTGGCGGCAGAAGCTGCAGTTGTAGTCGAACATCTCGACCAAGGTGACCGGCGCCTTGGCGTTGCCGAGGACCGGTGCGCCCACGTGCAACGTGTCGAGCGAGTAGCGCGAATAGACCGCACGCTCGGTGGCCGCCATGGCGGCGGTGGCAGCGGTTGCCGCCTGCAGACGCAGCACCTCGGATTTTTCCAGGGCGGCGCGCACCCATTCAGGATGCGCCTCGAGCGCGCGCGCAAAGGCCGCGTCGAACTTCGCCTGGTCGATATCGTCCTTGGCCACCGAATAGGTCACGGTGGCCGCAGGCACGGTCATGACGCGGGTCTGCGCCATGGCGGCAAGGGGCGTGAAGAGGAGCGCCGCAGTGGCCGCAGTGGCCAGGAGCAATATGGAGTTAGCGCGCATTGGTGTTCACTTCTATTTCGACGCGGCGGTTCTGCGCCCGCCCTTGCGCACTGGCGTTCGATGCAATTGGCTCTTTTTGACCTTTGCCTTCGGCGCGGATGCGCGCGGCGTCCACACCCTGAGCGATCAGGTGGGCACGCACCGCGTTTGCGCGCTCCTCCGACAGCGTCTGGTTAAAGCTTTGGGAACCGACCGAGTCGGTGTGTCCGATGGTGATCACCACGTCGTAGTCGGTGGCTTTGATCTGCGCGGCCAGTGCGTTGAGTGCGGCGTGCGATTCGGTCTTCACCGATGACTTGCCGAAGTCGAACAACGTCTCGGCCTGCAGCGTGGTCTTGGCCGGCAACGCCAACGGCGCTGGTGCGATCACAGGCAAGGCGCGAGCCGCTTCGTTGGCAGCGGTGATGGCATCGATGGGCTTGGCAGAGGCTGGTGCAGACTCCCCGCCCGCTGACGCAAAACCCAGTCCGGTCTCATCGAACTTGAAGCGCAGCCGCACGTAGGCGCCCTTGCTCGTGTACTCGTTGGCGGTCAGGTCCCGGTCGTTCAGTCCAACGAAGTTGTAGCCGGCAGAGATCCACGTATTTTTGTAGGCTTGGTAGCCGACCTCGACACCCACGGTCTTTTGCAGTGCGCCGCCTTTGCCGTAGAGCAAACCGGCCTGCAGACCAACGTCCCAATCCTTATTGATGTCTTGAGTCCAGCGCGCTTGCACCAGATGGGCCCAGTACTTGCTGGCCAGCAGACCGTCATCGGCACGGCTGACCTTGGCGGCATAGCGCGCAGTGACCACCGTGCCCCGTTCGGGGTTGAAGTTCAGGTGGGCCGAGACGATGTCCGCGCTGGTGGTGCCGGGTAGGCTGGCGTTGCCGGAGTCACTGCCGAAGGCACTGCCACCGCTCAAAGCGCCGGCCGAGTTGCCGCCGCCGACGATCTTCTCGGAGCGGTGCTCGTAGCGTGCCAGCGCGTTCCACGTATCTGTGTCGACCGGACGATAGGCCAGGCCCAACTGGTGACGTTGCAGGTGACGTTCGTTGCCGGCATTGGCGCCCTGCCCCTCGCTGTCGCTGATCACGCTGCGCGCCAGCAGGCTCACCTCCGGGTTGAGCTTGTAGCCGGCGCCTGCGCTGAAGAGCCGCGTGTTGGCGTCGTCACCATTGCGCGCTTCGAGCACGCCGCTGGCCTTGAAGCCACCGTTACTGTATTCAGCGCCGCCGGTGATGGCCGTGGATTCACCCAGGCCCGTGGACGCATAGCCGTTGCCGCTGTTCACGCTGTTGCTGGCACCGCCGAGGCTGCGGGTGTGTTCGATACCGGCGGTCAGACGCAGATGGTCGGTCACCTTGAAGGTGTTGCGCACACCAAAAGCAGCCTGCGCCGATCGGCCGTCGATGCTGTCTGCGAGGCGGTACTCGTTGTACACGCGGCCGCCCTCCATGTAGGCGCTCTCGATGCCGACGATGCCCACGTTGTGGGTCTGCGTGCTGGTCGCGTCATAGGGCCCGTTCAGCGACGAGACCAGTTCATAGCGGGCGTAGGCGCGCGTCTTGTCGGTGATCGCGTAGTTGCCACCCACGGCCAGGGTGTGGCGGCTTCCCTCCTTAACATCCTGCTCGCCCTCGATGAACACCTGCGCCTGTGGCAGCCCCGGCACGACCGAGGACAGCCGTGCGCGCACGGTGGTGAGGCTCTCGGTCTGGGTGCTGGCGGCGGCCGCTGCCGAGCCGAGCGCGGTCACGTTACCGGCGCCGACACTGCCGCCGAGCTGGCCGTTGTAGGTGGAGATCTGGCCGTAGTCAAAGCCCGAACCGGAGCCTAGCCCTGCGGTGCTCTGTCCCTGTCGCAGGCCGACCTCGGCCACGAGTGTGTCGCTCAGTTTTTTCTGCGCGCTCACCGTCGCACCCTTGGTGCCACCGGTCAGCAGTGCGTCCTTGCTGTAAGGCGCTTCGGCGCGAACGGCAGTGGTCGGATCGACCTTGTATTCGGCGCGGGCCGAGACTTCGGTGCGCCCGGCCATGATGGAGGCGCTGGGGTTGTCAAAGCCTTCACTGGTCTTGCTGGCCAGTGCCACGACGGCGAGTTGTTCGTCCTGGTAACGCGCCTCGAGCCGGCCGGCATTCCCCTTGCCCTTGGCGTCGGAGTCGGTGTGCACCAGCTCAGCCGCCACGGTGGCGTTGTCGCCGATGCGGGCAATGCCGGTCAGGGCCTGGAGCTTGCGTTTGTTCTGCGGGTTTTGGTCCGTGCTAGCCACCACACCGAGCTGCACGCGTTCGCCCACCTTGACCTGCACGTCGGTGCCGGCCACGGTGAACTTGGGGCCACCGCTGTCGACTTCGTAGGTGACGCGGATCGACTGGGGGTTCAGATTGGCATCGACCGAGGAGATCGGATGCGTAAACAGAATGCGGCGCGTGAGTGGCTCGACCGTGTAGTCGACAAAGCGTGTCACGGCGGTGCGTTGCAGCACGATGTTGGGCTGGTTGCGGTCGCGCACCATGACTTCGATCTGTTCGCTGTTGTCGACAAAGTCGCCGTTCGTGGCACTCAGGTAATAAGGCCCTGAGGTACCAACGGCACGGAACTCTTCGATCTGCTGGACTTGCGCCGTACGGCTTACGTAACTGGTGGCGCGCACCGTGTCGTCTTCGTACACGTGCTTCAGACCGGTGAGCGAGCGGTTGGTCTGGCTCAGGTTACGCACCTCGGTGCTGCTGGCGGTGGTGAAGTCGCCGTACAGCAGGTAGCTACGGTTCTTGTCGATGCGGACATAGAGCTTTTGCGTGCTCTGCGCGTCGAAGCCTTTGACCGAGGAGTCGCCATAGACCGGGTAGAACTCGTCCGGGCGGATGTCGCGAAACAGGCGATCTTTTTGCGTCTTGTCCGAATCGAAAGACGCGGTCAGCAGGTAGTCGCCCTTGACGGTGCCCTTAAAGAAGAACGCGGCACGGCCGGAGGCGCGCTTGTCGCCACTCTGGTCTTTGAGACCAGTCAGCTCGGCCTCGAAAGCGGCGCCTGCGGGCATGGCACCCAGGGCCAAACCGCCGCGCTTGGTGAAGTCCAGCACGCCTTCGACGATGCCAACGCCGATCATCGGACGCATCTCGGGCAACAGCGTCAATCGCACTTCCTTGACCAGATCGCCAGCAGTCACGCGGATGCGCGCATCGCCCGGCTCGCCCGGTGGCAGCAGATGGAACTCGGCCGCACCACCTTCCATGAATACCTGCGTGCCGGGCTCGGCGGGATTCAGGTCGTCCTCGATCCAGCGGCCACGGTCGCTCTCCAGCGTGAGTTGGGTCCGGGCAGTGACGGGGACACCGGCTGCGTCGACCAAGCGCACCTTGACGATGACCGGCGTGCGCAGGTCGGCGCGGGCCACTTCGGGCAGATCGATCTGGATGGCGGAAAGCTTGTCGGGCGCGGTCACGCTGATCTGTATCGGCGCGCCGTGGGCGTTACCGAAGTCGTCGACCGCCTCAAGCTTCAAGGTGTTGCGGCCGGGCTTGAGCAGTACGCCGATGTACTCCCAAGCGCTAATCTTCTTGCTGGCGAGTTGCGTCTTCTTGCCCACGCGGCTGCCGTCGGCTGCAACGCCGTTGACGGTCAGGCGCAGTGACAGGGCCAATTCGCCTTTGACGCGCACATTGAGCGACTGGCTGGCGACGGTGTCGCCATCTTTAAGGCCGATGAATCCAAGCGCGTTGCTGTCGAGTTGGGGCAGCAGCACTTCGAGGTCGATGGCGCTGGGGGTGGCCTGCGGCAGCAGCGACGGGCTGCGCGGCTCGAGCATGGTGCCGCTGGTGCTGACCGGGCGGCTCGCAAAAGCGCCCGCGCCGGTTGCAGTGCCGCTGACGGCCGACGAAGGCAGGCCGTTGGTCGGCAGGCTGTTCAGCGCGCTGAAAAGGCTGCCCGCCGGGGTCGGAGCCGCAGCGCTTGCCATGCCCAGCGTGCCACCACCTGAGCCGCCCGCGGCACTCACGAAGGTGCTGGGCTTGGCAACGGCTGCGGGCATCGCGATCAGCGGCGCAGACGTGCGTTGCACCGCGCCGGTGCTGCCGCTTGAGAGCGACTGACCGCTGGCCGGCAGCGAGCGTGTGTCGCCGACGGGAATGATCTTTCCTTCAGGGTCCAGACGCAGCCGGACCTGCGCTTCGGCTTCGGTGTCTGGCACCGCGGCGATGGCTGCGCGACGGGCGGTCACCTCATCGATCACACCCTTGTCGTCGAAGTTGGTGATGATGAAGTTGGCTTTGTGGAACTCGCCCTTCTTCAAGTCGACGAAGCGGCTTTCAGGCGTGCCCGAGTTGCGGTTGTCCAGCACTTCCAGGCGCGCGCCGCGAGGCAAGGTGGTTTGGTCCAACCGCAGCACATGGGTGATGGGCTTCAAGCCGTACAGGCTCCACTTGCCTTCGACGTCGGTCACGACATTGGTGCCGTTTTCCAGATACAGGCGCACACCGGGGACGCCAAGTTCGTCCAGGCCGTTCTGCTTGCTGTCTTGCTTGCCATCGCGCTTGCAATCCAGATACACCTTGCCAAAAGCAAAGGCATCGTCGGAGAACACGCCGCCGGTGACTCGCACCGTCCAGCTGGCAAGGTTGGAGGTGATCGGGCCCGAGAACGCGCGCGCCCGGTTGATCGCATCGCCGTTGGTGGGCGCACCGACCCCGATGCGCACGCGATAGCGCACCACCGCAGACTGGTCCAGCCCGAGCACCAGTGCCGGGAAGCTGAAGCCCAGCGCCGGCCCTGCGCCGCCGGCCGGGTTGGCCGCGACGGCACCGTTCACGCGTGCGCTGTTGGCAACGAACGCAAAGCCTGGCGGCAGGCTGTCGGTAAAGCTGACACCGGTCACTGCAAAGCCGGTCTTGTTGGTGACGGTCAGCGCGTAGTCCATGAAGTCACCAAGCTCGGCCTGACGCTTGCTGCCGTCCTTGCGCAGCAGGAGGCCCAGCACGTTGCCCGGGTCCAGTGGAATGTGGTCATGCACCACGTCGCAGGCGGTGCCGTCGGGGTTCACGCCCGAGACGACCGCAAAGTAGTAGGTGGTCGCATCGGCGGGTTGGGGCGCCGCGATGTTGGGCACGATGGCCCCGCAGCGGGCAAAGCTGCCCGGTGTCGGCGGAATGAGCACCGACGGGTACACATAGCCACTGCCGGCCGGGGGCACGACCGCAATGCCGTAAGTGCACAGACCGGTGATGGGCGGCGACTGCAGGTAGAACTGGAAGGCGCCGTCCGCGCCGGTCGTCATCGACATGCTGCCGTTGGCGTTGAAGGTGTAGATGCCTGAATCGGCGCCTGCGATCTCAGCGGGGATGAGGGGCGTCACCGGGCCGCCATTGCACGACTGGCGCGTGTAGGTGACCAGGGCCCCGGTCACCGGCTGGCGGGTGACCGAGTTGTAGACGGTGCCCTGCGGGTCGACCAGCAGCGACTGCACCGAGCTAGCGGTGGCGGCGACCAGCATTGCCGGCGTCACGTTGATGGTGTTCAGGTCGAACGCAGCTGCCCAGGCTTTGTTGGTGGCGCTCACGCGGTTGCCGATGGCTGCGGGCTTCTCGGTAATGCGCACCGTGAAGCTGAGCTGCTCGCTCTGGCCAGGCGCCAGGGCGCGGCTGCCGTCGGTCATGCTCAGGGCCGCCTCGGTGGGCAGGATGAACGGATCCGCACTGTTGAGCGTGGTGCGGTTGCAGATGGCTTGGCCGGTGAAGCTGGCTGCCGGGATCAGCAGCCCATTGGCCGCCTTGGGCGCGCTCAGAAGGGTCCAAGAGGCGATCAGGCTGCCCGGCTTGTCCATGTCGAACGTGCAGTTCAGGTTGTCGATCACGCGCACGTTGGGTGCGGGGGCCAGACCCGTGTTCGTCACTTTAAAGGTGTAGTCGATGTCAAAGACACCGGGTGTGACCCGGCGCGGCGTCGAGGCGCTTTTAAGAAGCGTCAGCGCAGGGATCTGCATGGATACCGGCGTGGGCGAGGCGTTGTTGTTCGGGTTGCCGTCGCCGTCCGGGTCTGGGTCGGTGCCGTCCACCGAGTCGTCGAAGACCGTTTGCACTGCGCCGCCAGAAAGCGCGCTGGCGACCCTGACGCTGTTGTACAGGGAGCCCGTGCGACCGGTAAAGTTGATTCTCGCGTCGAACTGCACGGTGAACTGCGCGCCCATCGGCAGCATCGCGCCCGGGGCCAGCAGGTTGGAGGCAGTCGCAGTGGTCGCGGTGCCGGCAGTACCGGTAAAGCCTACATTCGCCAGCGCCACGGTGCCGCTCACGCCGTTGCCCTGGTTGCCGGCCATCGACACCGAGCCCGGCACGATGGTGTACTGGTTGACCGCTGGCACGGCCGCCGTGGTGTAACTGCCGAACTGGGTCGCGCCAGCGCCCTCGAGCACGTCGGGCGCCTGCACGTCGTACAGCCACGTGGCGCCGTAGTTACGCACGTTGATGCTGAAATGGACGGTGGCTGTGCCGTCGAGCTGGCCGTCCGCACCGCGGTTCACCTTGGGGGCAGATGCCGCCTTGGCCACGCCGATGCGTGCCTGGGTCGAAGTGATGACCACTGTGTTGGACAACGCTTCCACCGGGTTGATCGCGTCGTTGTAATCGCTTTGGGCGGTGTTACGGATGTCACCGGTTTGGTTGGCGTTGACGCGCACGCCGAACTGCATCACGAAGGAAGCGTTGCGCACCACCGGCGTGGAAATGCCGATGGCCACCTCGATGGCCGAGGCGTCCTCCACCGTGCGGTAGCTGAACGGTGCGTCCGCGGGCAGGCGATACAGCTTGATCGAGTTGGCCGCCGCGCTCTGCAGCGAACCCACGATGTACTGCGTGCCGGCGGGCACCAGGTCGCGCACCAGCACCAGGGCTGTGGACGCACCGTTGACAAGCACGGGCGTGTTGGTGGGTGCGGCGACGTTGCTGGGCTGCGCATCTTGCGAACCGATGTTCGCGCCCGACACGGCGAAGTCGATCCGGGTCGTGCCCGGGATCACCAAGCCGGGATACGACGCGCTCTTGGTGATGGCGATGACCGCCACATTACCGACCGTCACGACGTCGTGGTTGACCGCCGTGCGGCTTTGCAGTGCGGTGGGGGCCACCAGTGCCAGGCAGGCACTGCCTGCGCCCACCGTGGGCACCGTGCCCTGGACCAGCAGCGCGGCGGTTTGGCCGGGTTGCAAGACAAGTGCACCGGCGCTGTTAAGTGCAATGACCGGGTCGCTGCTGTCGACCACGCCGTTGTTGTTGCTGTCGCGCACGATGCGCAGCGAAGACAGGTCCAGCGTGTCCGGCGTGCAACCCACGCCGTTGTTGCTGAAACTGAGCGTGTAGCTGGAGGCCACATTGCCGGTGTTGGTGAGCAGGTGGCTCAGCGTGACGACCGCTGCGGGAGGTCGTGTGACCGACTGGTCCTGTGTGAGTGTCAAGGCCTCCACCGCCAGCACGGTGGCCAGTACGGTGTTGGAAGAAACGGTCTCGGTCTGTGCGAACCCGGACGGCACATAGGTGCCTGTGGCGACGTTGCGGATCACCGCGCCGCCCGGTGCCGGTGCGGCCTGCACCGACGCACTGCCGAGGAGCAGTGCCGCGCCGATCAAGAGCGCACTGTTCAAGAGCGCTGCACCGGCCTTGCGCCATCGCGGCGAGACGCAGTCGGCTTTTACAAAGTGGGAATACACGCGATGAACCTTCCGCAGTCCGGCGCTTTCGCGGCGGACCATTAATGTTTGAAACTTTTTCCACTGGGGCCTGAGACGCGCTCATGACGTGCGTGTGACGTGCCTGTCTCTTTGAGCCCGTTCAGGCCGCAGAGGAAAAAGGCGGAGCACTGCCCGTTGAGGGAGTGCTCCGCGTAAAGACCGGCGGGCTGGAGACCCGCCGGAAATCAAGCTCAGATCAAGGGTTGACCTGAACGTTGAACATCAGCGTGGCGGTACCGCCGGGCTGAACGGTGGTGGCCGTGCCACAGCTCACCGTGGAGGCGGTCGATGCGTAGTTCGCATTGGCCAGCACCGGGGTGGTGTTGGTCGAGACGCACCTGGTAGGCGGCATGGCGGCACCCGTCAGGCTGGTGTAGGCCGGCACGGCGTCGTTGATCGACATGTTGGTGACCGGTGCAGCGCCCTGATTGGTTGCAACGATCTTGTAGACGATGCATTGGCCTGGCTTGGCCACCAGCGGGGTGGCTGCGGTCGGCACGACCGTGCCGGTGCAGCCCGTGTCGAGTGCTTGCATCTTGTCCAGACGGATCTGGCCGGTGACAACGGTGCTCAGGTCGGTCGCCGATGGCGTGCCGCAGGAGCCTGCTCCAGTTGGGAACGTCACCGTCACGGTGGCCGTGTCGGTGGCACCGCTAACGGCACCGCCCGGTGCGAACACCTTGACCAACAACTTTTGCGTGCCGCTGGCCGCCAACGGGCCGGCGATGGAGCCGGTGATCAGGGTGTCGCCACCGTCGATCATGCCGTCACCGTTGACGTCGATGTACAGGGCAGTCGTCCAGCCTGCGGACACATCGGCCGCTGGCAGGGTGGCTGCGACCGTGTACGGTCCTACGCAGCTCTGGGCGCCGGTGTTGGTCAGCGTGTGCGCATACACAACGGAGCCGCCAGGAGCGACTTGACCATTGTTGTTTGGCGTCAGCGTGGCGCTGTACGTAGCAGCGATGGTCACCGTCACGGCGTCCGTCTTGGTGTCCAGTGCGATGGCACCGGTCGACGTCGCAAGAGTCGAGCGCACCTGGAAGTAGATGAACTGCGCGGTCACTGGAACTTGCGAGGCCGGTGGGGTCACGCAGGCTGCCACTTGCGTCTCGCCGCCATTGGCCGTCACTGCCACCGAGGTGATGGCCGGCGACGCGGCAGCACATGTGCCACCGAGCGCCACGAACTTGACCGTCCAGCCCGCGGGCAGGCTGCCCGGGAAGGAGGTCGTCTGGCTTGCGGCCAGGCTGTACGTGTTGGCTGCCGTGTCGTTGTTCTTTACGAACAACTGGAACAGCGTGCCGGTGCCAGCAGCCGTGCTGTGGGTCGACGTAGGCTGCGGGCTTGGGCCGGTACCGACGTCACCAGTGCTGGTGGTGCCGGGAATGCCGTTGCCGCCGCTGGTATTGGTCAGGTCGACCAGCACGCCGACGATGGCGGTGATGGTGTCGCGGGTCGTTTCAGACTTCGTGCTGTCGCCCGACGAAGTACCTGTCACGATGGCGCTGAACGGACCTGCAGGGATGACTGCTGGCGAAGGCAGCGTGGCTGCCACGACGATCGTTGCGCTCAAGCCGGCTGCGATCGGACCGGTGTCTACGGTGCCGTCGCCGTTGTTGTCGATCAACGGCGTCAGGCCGTCGGCGGCAAAGAACTTGAAGGTCGTGCCCGCCGGGAACGTGCCCAGAGCAGCCGTCAGGTTGACGATGTCGCTCGCGTTACCCGTGTTGAACACGATTTGCGTGAACTTCACCGTGCTGCCGGCAACTGCGTTGGCCAGGGTGGTGGTGTCGTTGACGGTGGCGTTAGGCACGCCGGCGCTGGTGTCGACAGCTGTCGTGGCCGAGCCCGCTGCGGAACCCAGCACGATGCCGTAGGTGCCGGTGACGGTAAATGGCGACGGGTTGGTCGACGAGGTCGCACCGGTCGGGACGGCCGAGGTCGAGCCGGTCGAGTCGATCGGGCTGTAGGTGGCCGTGTTCGTCGTGGTCGAGGTGCCGATGGCAGCACCGCTGTTGACCATCACCACGAAGCTGATCGTCTGCGAGGCGTTGGCGGCCAGCGAACTGACTACGGCGGTCACGGTGTTGCCCGAAGCCTTGTAGTCGATGCCTGACGGGTCACCCAGGGCCGCGTCGGTCAAGGCGGTGCCAGGAGCGTTACTCCAGACGGCCGAGCCCGGCACGTAGGTGAAGCCTGCGGGCAGCGTGTCCGATATGGTGAACATGCCAGCAGCAGCGCCGCTGTTGTTGAAGTTCAGGGTGTAGACCGAGTACTCGCAACCTGCTGCTGGAGCCGAAGCACCGGCGACTGTCGCTACACAGAGCGCGCCCGAACGCGGACCGCTGGCCGGGGCCGTGGGCCACGTGCCGCCGTTGGTCGACCATGCCACTGCCGGCACATTCAGACCCTTGGTCGAGTTGAACGCTGCACCGGTGGTGAGGTTCACGTTGTCCTTGTCCGCAGCCGACTGGTTGGCAAGAATGTACAGCGCCGTGGTCGTCGGAGTGGCCGTGATGGTGGCGGCGACCGGCGAGGTGAACGAGCCGGAGGTGGCGGTACCCGGGATTGAATAGGCGACCACGAACTGGAACACGCCGTTGTTGCCGGCCACGGTCTGGGCGGGCACGCTACAGGCAGCGGTGGGCACAGCCGTACACAGCGGGGTGGTGCTGTCGGGGATGCCGTCGCCGTTCACGTCTGCGAAGACCTGAACCTGGGTGAAGCCGTTCGGGATGGCGGGCGCTGCGACCGACACGGTGAACGTGTCGGTACCGTTGCCGGTGTTGGTCAGCACGTGCGGGGCGTAGACCGTCGCACCTGCAGCGCCGGTCTTGGTGTTGATGACGGTGGTGGTCACACTAACAACCGTGTCCAGCGTGAAGGAGCCGACTTGCTGGACCGTGGTTTGCACCAGGTTGGAAGTCGCCAGCTGGCTGTTGCCTGCTGGATCGAGGTACGTGGCCGAGGCCTGGTTCCCGATGATGGTGTTGGCGGGCGGCGCAGCAGCCATGACTGCCGAACTTCCAAACAGGAAGCCCAGCGACATGATTGCAGCACCAGCCCAGGTCTTGCGTGGCGTGAAGCCTGCGCGACGGGTTGGCGAATTGGAAAGCACTTGATTTCTCCTGGGGATGATCAAAAGGGAACAAAAAAACCCGGCCGACGCTTCTTCGTGGGGGAAAAAGCAATGACCGGGGTGCACGTCAAACAGAAATTGGGAAATGGGGAGAAATCGCGTGGGCGTCGCTGATCAGCGCGGCGTGGCGTTGGCAGCAGGCTGCACGACCACCGGCGGCGCCTGTGGCGCGGCAGCGGACGTCTTGGGCGCTGGCGGCACCACGATCTGAACCTTGGCGCGGGCTGACACAGCGGTCACGCCATTGGCGGGCAGCTGGCCCAGCGTCCAGCGCAACGAGCGGTAGTCACCGTACGCGACAGGTTCGGTCTTGCCTGCGACGGTGTGAACCAGCGGCTCGGCGGCGAAGACGCCATCCTTGGCAGCAGCCTTGACCAATGCGGCGCCGGGTTTGGCACTCTTCGGCAGGTACTCGAGACCTTCCGGAATCGGCAGGTTTGCGACCAATCCGGTCACGGCTTTGCCAGTGTTGTTGGTGTAAGTTGCTCTGTATTCGACGACGTCACCCGGCTTGACCGAAGCTGCGTCCTGCAACTGCTCGGTACCGTCGGCGGCCTTGACCACCTTGGACTGCGTCAGGACGACAGCGACGATTTTTTTCTCGGCGACTGCTGCAGCCTCTTTGGCAGCGACTGCCTGTGCGAATGCAGGTACAGCCATGAAAGTCATCAGCACGATGCCGGCATTGATTCGGGCAGCTAGACGCGCAAGGATCTTTCTCGAGGGTCGACGGATGCCGGCAGAAAAATTGGTAATTGACATGAAAACTCCAGTTCAAAGGTCAGTTAAAAGAAATAACGACAATTCATTAACATTAATAATGAATTGATTACTACGGAAAAAAACTTGTTGCTTATGAGTTCCGAATGCGGCGAACTTTATGAGGAAACGTCGCAAACGAAAGTGAACAAAATCACGAATTTGTACGCTCACGCCAGTAGTTACTTTTATAATTTTTTGATTACAATAAATTAACCTTTTTAAAATTTATGGATACCTTTGTGTTTCATTGTTATGAAGCATATTTAAGTACCAAAGTGTATTTTTTAACTAGTCTTAAGACGTTTTTCGACGTGCCGCCACAACGCAAAACGGATAGGCATTCGCAAACGGCCGCTCACAAATAAATCGGATGAGCAAGGCGGTTGTGAGGTTGTGCTGGGGAGCCGCCTGCATTTAAAACAAGGGTCACCAGTTGCATTTGCCGAAGCTGTGATAGCGAGCGAGGCAGGCTCGGTGACAGCGCAAGCGGGCACCTTGGCGTGCAGCAGCTCTTTGGACCAGTGCCGCACGGCAACTAAGAGAAAAAATCCACTGCGCGAGGATGTCAATTCATTGCCGAAGGCAAATAAATTGAGGAGATTTTGATATTTTCGATATCTTCGATACGCAACCGGACCGTTACATCCGTTGCTTCGATGAAAGCAACGCGCGAACTTAGATAGCCGACAACAGCGCCTGCAGACTCGCGGGTGGCAACACAGCCATGCGCAAATGACCAGGCAACCCGAATGAAGAGCAGTCGCGCAGATTGACTCCGGCAGCGCGCAACCGTGCAAGCAACGGCGTCAGCGGAATATGAGGTTCGACGCAGAAGAAGTTGGCGTCACTGGATAAGAGTCGCCAGTCGGTCGCATCCCGAAGCAGTTCGCGTTGCACAGTCTTCCAAGCTGTCAACGTATGCCGGCTCTGTATCAGCCACGCCTGAGTGTCAGCCTGTGTCCAGCAGTCGAGCAAAGCGGCGCCGTGAGCCCCAAGCGGCCACGACGGTGCGAGCGCTTCTACGCGCTCGCGAAGGCGATGGGCACCGGCCTTGGGCGCAATGCCGTAGGCCGCTCGGATGCCGGTGCAGCCGAGCGCCTTGTTGGGCGTCCAGAGTTGCCAAACACGATCACGCTCTGCTTCGGTCAGCGCTGGGTTGCCCGCCAGTCGGAGGGGCGCATAGGCGAAATCGACGACGACCGGTGCGCCCCGCGCCTCCATCGCATCGAGCAGTACCGGTAGTCCGGTCGGAGTTTGTCCGAGCGGACTCGACGGATCGCATGACCACGCGAGATCTACAACGCTCCACTCCGACGGCTCGCGCACGATGTCGAGAGACCAACCGCGCGCGGCGCGGGCGTAGTCGCCGTAACTGTGTGCCGGAAGCGCGACGCATCGCCCACCGCCCTGCGCCACGGCCGCAGTGATGCGGTAAATAAATTCGCTCGCACTCGCTGCAATCACGATGCGAGCCGGATCGACGCCATGGAACGATGCGAGTCGCGCTCGCAACCTGGTCGATCGCGGGTCGGGATAACGGCTTGCATCGGCCGCCCGCAGCGCCTTCAGTGCGATCGGGCAGGGACCGCAGCCATTGCCGTTGCTGGAAAA
Organism: Variovorax sp.; assembly: GCA_025352265.1. Lineage (GTDB taxonomy): Bacteria > Pseudomonadota > Gammaproteobacteria > Burkholderiales > Burkholderiaceae_C > Variovorax. The sequence goes on from JANXTS010000039.1 coordinate 17,399, forward strand.
GTCGTGCGGTACGGCACCGAAGGCATCGGGGCCACCGTGTTCGTCCGATAAAGAGTTCATTGCGCCCTTACGATGCCAGTCGCGACCACGACAGCGCGGTCGCGGTACCGATAGCCGCCAGCGCCAGCACGACCCGGTGGCCGAGCACCACGGCGCGTGCCGTTTCGGCCGCAACCGGTGGCCGCCCCGCCGCGTTGAGCGCGTACACACCCGGCTTGCCGAGCCGCACGCCGAGCGACAACGCCATGGCGGCCATGGGCCAGCCGCTGTTCGGCGACGGCGTTCGGGTTGCCTCGCGGCGCAATGCGCACCAAGCCCGAAGCATTGCGAGCGACGGGCGTCCCGACACCATCAGCAGCACAGCGGTGATGCGGGCCGGCACCCACGACAGCACGTCATCCGCCCGCGCCGCCCATTTGCCGGCCCATGTCCAGTCGCGCCCGCCGCGCATCCCGCGGTAGCCCCACATCGCATCGGCGGTATTCGCGAAGCGATAGAAGACGGCACCGGGCAAACCGAACAACATGAACCAGAAGATCGGCGCGACCACCGAATCATTGAGGTTCTCGGCGAGCGATTCGATGGCGCTTTCGCGTACTTCGCTTTCGGTCAATGCGGCGACGTCACGACTGACCAGCCGCGCGAGCCGCGCGCGACCAGCGTCGAGCGACGCACCCAAGGCGACCTCTACGGCTACGACTTCGCACCGCAACATGCGCCATGCAAGCAATGGCTTGAGCAGCAACGTCATCGACGCGATGGTCGCCCACGCGGGTAGCTCGAGCAACAACCGCTGAAGCTCCATTGCGACGAAGAACACCACTCCCGCGCCGAAGCACCACGCCAGAGCGCCCGTCGCAAAAGCTTGCAACGGCGGCGTCGGAATGCACCGGGCGCTCCAGTCGAGATAGTTACCCATCCACACCACCGGATGCCAGCGCGGGGGAGGTTCGCCGAACCAGTGATCGATCGCAAGGGCCAACCAGAGCGTGCCGCTCAGGACGCCCGCGCTGGCAACCCACGGCAACGCACTCAAGACGACCACGGTGCGGCCACTGCCATGCTTGCATCGGATGTCCGCTGCGCCATGGTTAATCCTCGATGCCGCGTTGCGCCGGGATGCCTGCCTTGAATGCGTGCTTGACCATCTGCATCTCGGTCACGGTATCGGCCAGCTCGATCAACTCCGGCGGACAGCGCCGGCCCGTCAACACAACGTGAACGTGTTTGGGCCTTTCGCGCAACGTGACCAGCACGTCGTCGAGCTGTACCCAGCCGTAGATGAGCGGGTAAGTGATCTCGTCGAGCACCACCAGAAAATAGTCGCCGGACAAGATCGACGCCTGCGCTTTCAGCCAGCCATCGCGCGCAAGCTGGCCCGACTGCTCGAGGTCCTGGCTTTTCCAGCTGAAGCCATCTCCAAGGCCTTCGATCGGCATGCCGAGCTGCTCGAACATCCGGTGTTCGCCGAAGCGAGCGCTCGGCACTTTCATGAACTGCCAAATCTTTACTGGCTTGCCGCGTCCATGTGCGCGCAGGGCCAGGCCGAAAGCAGCGGTGCTCTTTCCCTTGCCGTCGCCGGTGTTGACGATGACGACGCCGCGGCGCTCACCTTCGGGCTTTTCATAGGGTTTTGAAGAAGGTGGCGTTTCGATTTCCACGGCGGACGTTCCTGGTTTGACTGGCTTGGGTTGTCGGTGAATTCAACGAGGCAAAGCGATCCATTGCTCTGCAACGCGGTGAATGCGAATACGGCGGCCAAAAACCTCCTCGAGCGCCGTGTGCGTGACCGGGTCGTTGCACGCGCCGTGGTGCAGCACGCGGCCATCGGCCACGACCACGAGCGCATCGGCCGCCAGCGCCATCGAAAGTTCGTGCAGCACGCTGACGACGGTGCGCCCTTCGGCGACCAGTGCGCGCGTGGTCGTCATCCAGTCGGCCTGGTGCGGTGGGTCGAGATTGGTGAGCGGCTCGTCCATCAGCAACAGGCGCGCTTCGACCGCCAACGCGCGTGCCAGCAGAACGCGTTGCCGCTCGCCACCCGACAGCTGCCCGAGCGGCCGCATCCGCCAGTCCCACGCCTGCGTGCTGCGCAGCGCGCGCTCGACCGCTGCGCGATCGGCTTCGCTCGGCGCGGCCAGCCAGCGCTGATGCGGCAATCGGCCAAGCATCGCAACGTCGTAGACCGTCAGGTCGTCGGCGCTGCCCTCGCCCGCCCCGCCTGCGCCACTTTGGCCGAGCCATGAAAGCCGCTGCGCGCGCGTGCGGCCCGCAAGCGTCGCCATCGGTTCGTCGAAGAGATGCACCTCGCCCTGATGCGGCAGCAGGCCGGCAAGCGCTTTCAGCAGTGTCGACTTGCCGGCACCATTCGGGCCAACGATGCTAGTCCATCGGCCCGCGTCGATGGCGAGGTCGATGCCGTGCAGCACCTCGGCATTACCGAGCATGGCACTCAACCCTTTGCACGCGATGGCGACGGGCTTCATGTCGAGCCACCGCGCGAATTGCGCCGATGCATGAGCCACAGCAGGTACGTCCCGCCGAGCACGGCGGTCAGCACCCCGACCGGTAACTCCTGCGGCGCGACGATCCAGCGCGCCAGCAGATCGGCCGCCATCAGCAACAGGCCGCCCATCAAAGCCGACAGCACGATGAGCCGCGCATGCGTGGTCTTGACCGCCGATCGCACCAGGTGCGGCGCAGCGAGGCCGACGAACGCGATCAGGCCCGTTTGCGCCACGGCAGCTCCTGTCGCCATCGACAGCACCGCCACCAGCGCGATGCGCATCGCGCCCAGCGGCAGGCCCAGGCTGTGGGCGGTCGCCTCGCCGAGTGCCAGCCCGTCGAGCACAGGCGCCAGCGCCCAGGCGCACACGAGACACAGCAAGGCCAGCGCCGCCATCACCCCGCAGGCGCTCCAGCCGATGAGACCGGTGCTGCCGAGCATGAACGCAGCAACGGCCTGCAGCAGGTCGGCCGAGGCGATGGTGATCAGGTCCTTGGCTGCGCCGAGCACGACGCCGACGATCACGCCGGCCAGCAACAGCCGCAGCGTTTGCTGCACGCCGCGTGCCAGCAGAAGCGTGAGCAACACCGCCAGCACAGCGCCAACGAAGGCCGCCCCTGTGAGGCCGAGCCGGACTACCCAGTGCGTGCTGGCCGGCGAGGCCCCGAACACAACCAGCGCGACCGCCACGCCAAACGATGCGCCGGACGCGCTGCCAAGCAGATAGGGGTCCGCCAACGGGTTGCGAAAGAGCCCCTGCGCCACCGCGCCGGCCAAGCCGAGCAGCGTGCCGGCGAGCCAGGCGCCAAGGGTGCGAGGCAACCGAATCTCGCGGACGATCTGCAATGCAACCGGATCGTGCCAGGCGGCGATCACGCTCTCGAAACCAGTGCTGCCGATGCCGACACCGACCACCGCGAGGACGAGTCCGAGCACCAGCAAGACAACGCCCAGTGTGAGCGCACGGCGGTGCTGGTCGAGTTGAGCCGTGCTCATCGGCCGCGTGTCACTTCGACTGATCCACGATGCATTGCGCCATTATTTGCGCAGCCTCACCCATGCGCGGGCCGGGCCGCACCAGTACGTCGACCTGCGCTGCGCTGAAGCGGCAGATGCGCACCTCGCGCACCGCGCGAATCAACGACCAGCCGGGCCGCTGTTCCAGACCCTGCGCACTGCGCTCGGCGACCATGATCAGGTCGGGATTGCCGCGCACGACGTATTCGGGGTTGAGCCTGGGAAACGGCCCGAGCGCCGCCGGAACGATATTCTTCATGTCCAGCAGCGTCAGCGTCTCGCCGATGAAGGAGCTTTCTCCAGCGGCGTACGGCGTGCTGTCGATCTCGAAGTAGACGCGCCTTCCCCTGGCTTCGGGCGGTAGCGACCGCGCCGCCGCCGACACGCTGGCATCGATGGCGCGCCACACGCGCTGCGCATCGTCGGCGCCGAGCATCTGGCCGAGCGCATCGAGCACACGCCGCACGCCGGCATGGTTCTTCGGCTCCAGCACCAGCACCTTGAGCCCGAGTTGTTCGAGCCGTTGCGTAACGCGCGACGATTTGGCGAGCAACACCACATCGGGCCTGAGCGCGACGATGGCTTCGACGTTCGGGTCGAGTCCGCCACCGACTTGCGGCAGCGCGCGCACAGATTCCGGGGAATTCGAATAGCGATCGACACCTACGAGCCGACTGCAGGCGCCGAGCGCGCAAACCGATTCAGTGAGTGATGGCAGCAGCGCCACGATGCGCTGCGGCGGCTGCGCGAAATCGACGCCGACGCCGCGCTCGTCCGTGACGACGACCGCGTGTGCCGGCAGCGCCGCCACAAACAGCAGCGCCATCGACATGCAGATGGCAGCGAGCGCCGCGATGATCTTGTTCATGCCCGTCACACCGGCTCCACCGGCGACTTCAGCGTCAGCGGCAAGCCAGCCACCATCAGCGTGACGCGCTCGCATGCTGCGGCCACTTCCTGGTTGAGCCGGCCTAGCGCATCGACGAAAGCACGTGTTTCATTGCCCAAGGGGATGACGCCGAGGCCGATCTCGTTGCCGACCAGCACCACCGGGCCGCGCGCGCCACGTAAGGCGCCGAGGAGCATCGCAATACGTTGGGTCGCGTCGATGGGCGAGGCTATGTCCGCCGCCAGACCGTCCGACACATGCGGCGATTGCGCCGGATGCGGCACATGCGGGATGTACGGCATCAGCAGGTTGGTGAGCCACAGCGTGAGGCAGTCGACCACCACCATCGTATCGGCAGCGGAATGCGTCGCGATGACCTCCGCCAGCGCGGAAGACTCCTCGACGGTAGCCATCGCTGGCAAGCGAACAGCGCGGTCTTGCCGATGTCGCAGGATGCGCGCGCGCATCTCGTCGTCGTGCGCCTGCGCCGTCGCCACCATCACTGCCCGGTGATCGGGTGACGAAGCAAGCCAGTCGACCGCTCGTAGCTCGGCGAGTCGCGACTTGCCGCTCCTCTGGCCGCCAAGGATGAACTCGCACGGCCGGTCGGCCGCGCGTTCACCGGGGTACGCGGCGTGCGACATGGTCAGCGGCAGGCCATTGCGCAGGCCGTTGTGATGGCGTTCAGTGCGGTTGCCACTTGACACCGACATAGAAGGCGCGACCCGGGGTCGTGTAGCCATCGACCAGCTGGTAGTTTTTGTCACCCAGGTTGTCCACCCGCGCCAAAAGCGTGACGTCACGAACGATCTCGGTGCTCGCACTGAGATTGAACAGCGTGTAACCACCGAGCGTCTTTTTGTTGGCCGCATCCGCATAGCGAAAGCCCGAGGCCTGCACTTCGGCGCCCAACGTCCATCCGGCAACACGCCAGTCGGCACCCAGCGTGGCGTGCCGGCGCGATCGCAAGGCCAGCAGCCGGTCGGTCGCAGCGTCTTTGGGGTCCTGGAAGTCGAGCGAACCGCGCAGCGTCACATCGCCGATGTGATGGCTGCCGGCGAGGGTCACGCCGCGCAGCACGGCGCGGGCGGTGTTGGCGTAGCAACCGAAGCCGGAGCTGCACGCGGTCGAGTCATTGTCGAAGGTGATTAGATTTCGCACCCGATTGCGGTAGGCCACGATACTGCCTGTGGTCGCGGCGTCGGCGTATCGCAGTCCAATCTCGGCGTTGAGCGAGGTCTCGGGTTGCAGGGACGGGTTGCCGTATTCGCTGAAGCGCTGGTACAGCGTAGGCGCGCGGAATGCCGTGCCGGCGGACACGGTCGCACGCCAGTTCGGTGCGAACGAATAGCCGTAGGCTGCGCTGCCGGTGTTCTTGCCACCAAACTCGCTGTCGTTGTCATGACGCACGTTCAGCTGCAGCGAATGGGCGCCCTGATTGAAACCGTAGCCAAGCGCGAGCGCGTCTTGTGAGCGCTTCCGGAAGATGGTGGTGCTGAAGCTGTCCAGTGCCGGGTTGTATAGCTTGTCTTCACGACGCTCGAGCGCCGCGGTGAACAGGCTGGCGCCAAGACGGTACTCGTTTTGAAACAGGTAATTGCGCAGCCGCGTTTGCGTGATGTAAGCCGACGGCGTCGTTTCGTATCGCGAGTTCGAGTCGGTCACCGAAAGCTTGGTGCTGTACGCCTCCGACCAGCGCGCCGACCAACTCAAGCCCGCGGTGCGCAGATGGTAAAGGTTGCGGTCGTTCACTGGCCGCTTCGGGTTGTAGCCATAGTTGTCGTAGCCCGAATTGGTTTCGCTTTCAAGCACGGTGGCATCGATCCGCTGCTGCGCGTTGATCTGGTAGCCGAGTCGCACGTTCGCTGAACTCGCACGGTAGTTGTCCTTGTCTGGATTGTGGTTGGCGACTGATGCCGTGCGTACATCGAACCCACTGTTTTCCTCGTGTGCCGCGCCGATCGAATAGTCGAAGGCGCCAGCCGAACCACTGATGCCAGCCTGCGATGTACGCAAGCCCTTGCTGCCGAAGCCGACTCCGACGTACGGAGTGGCAACACCTTCACCGCGCCGTGTGAAGAGCTGGATCACGCCGCCAATGGCGTCCGAGCCGTAGACCGCAGCGGCCGGGCCACGCAGGACTTCGATGCGGTCGATCTGGGCGAGCGGAATGCTTTCCCACGTGGCCCCGCCGGTCGACTGCGAGTCGATCCGCACGCCGTCGACATACACGGCAGTGAAGCGGGTGTCGGCACCGCGAAGGAACACGCTGGTTGTGTTGCCGACACCCCCGTTGCGGGTGATTTCGATGCCGGGCAGCCGTGCCAACACGTCAGCCACGCCGACTGCGCCGCTGCGCTCGATCGTTTCGCGGTCGACGATAGACACATCGGCGACCAATTCAGACAACGGCTGTGGCACGCGAGTCGCGGTGACCACGGTTTCGTTGAGCGAAGGTGGACTTTGTGCGAGCGCAAGAAGCGGCACTTGCAGCAAGGCGGCAAGCACGGGAACACTGGTTTTCATTCGAGAGGACCGGATAGCAATGCCCGTCACCGGCTTCCCCGCCGGTGGTTGAGCGAGATGGCTGACTGTGCGCATCACCAAACGATGACGCGCGCGGCTCGCCGCTTCGTTGGCCGGTATCCGGGCTGACAGAGTGCTCGACCCGCCTTCCCAGGCGCCTGTTTCAGGGCGCCCAGTGGCTGCTGGGGAAAGTGATGTCGGCGCGTGAACGCCGGCATCGTCTGTTTGACCGTTGCGGGGGCAGCGCAGGTGGTTCTGGTCTTCACTACGGCGAAGGCCTCGACTCCTGCTTCCCGTTGAACTGCGCCGCGTGAACCACGGCGCGAGCACCAACGGGCCGGATTCTAAATTGAAAGAACTTGCAATCGCGGGAACCTACAATCGCGAACCATGTCCGTCGCCAGCCCCATTGATCAGATCGCCGAGCGCGTGGAGCGACTCCTGGTTCGCCACGAAGAGGTGCAACGCACCAATGCGCTGTTGCAGGAACAGGTCGATGCGCTGACGCGGGAGCGCGATGCGCTCAAATCGCGACTCGCGGCTGCCCGAACGCGCATAGACGCGCTGCTAGAGCGGCTGCCGGCCGACCCACACTCCCCTGAAAATTCCGACGCATGAAGCAGATTGAAGTACAGATCATGGGCCAGAGCTATTTGCTCGGCTGCCCAGAAGATGGCGAGTCGCAACTGCGCAGCGCCGTCGACCACGTCGATGCCGCGATGTGCAAAATTCGCGATGCCGGCAAGGTGAAGGCGCGCGATCGCATTGCGGTGTTGGCGTCGTTGAATATTGCCTTCGATTTGATCCAGGCGCAGGCTGCGTCTGAAACGGCTGCAGAGGCCGCGGCCCCAGTCACCGCTGCACCCGTCGCCGCAATTACGAGCCCGGTTTCACTGCCCTCGCCTGCGGTCACGCCTGCATACGCAGCAAATCACGCCGAACTAGACGACCCGCGCCTGCCACAACTTTTGCAGCGCCTCGACAACGCCCTTGCCGGCGATGGGCATTTGCTCTGATGACCTACACGGCAGGCGCCGTGCCGGCGTAAGATCCTGGTAGTCTGCGGTGTTGTCGAGCTTAATATTTCCTTGTTCCAATGCTCTCCGGAGCCGGGCTTGGTACATCGCTTGGTAGGCGTGATCATCTCGCGTTAGATGAACCCGAAGCCTTGCTGCCCTCGCCCACCTGAACCCTGGTTCAGGATGCGGGTTCGGCTCCATTCGCAGACACCTATTTAGAGCAACGGCCCCGAGATCTTCAAATCCTGGGGCCGTTTGTTTTGGTGCACCCTGGTTATCAAGTTCATAGCGAGAACAACGCCTTGTGCTGCTCTCGCAACAGCGCTTTTTGCACCTTGCCCATCGCGTTGCGCGGCAATTCGGCAACGACGAAACAGCGCTTGGGGATCTTGAAGTTGGCGAGCCTGGACTTCAGGTCGGCCAGCATCGCGTCGGCATCGAGCGTGGCGCCGGCCTTGGCAATGACGATCGCGACCCCCACTTCGCCGAAGTCGGCATGCGGCACCCCGACCACCGCGCTTTCGGCCACACCAGACATATCGTTCAGGTAGCCCTCGATCTCGGCCGGGTACACGTTGTAGCCGCCGCTGATGATCAGGTCCTTGCTGCGGCCGACGATGGTGATGTAGCCGAGTCCGTCGATCTTGCCGACGTCGCCAGTCTTGAAGTAGCCGTCGGCGGTGAACTCTTCTCTGGTCTTCTCAGGCATGCGCCAGTAGCCGGCGAACACGTTGGGTCCGTTGACTTCGATATTGCCGATTTCATCGGTGATGCACTCGCGACTGAAGCCGCCTTGTTCTTCTCGTTCAGCGTCTCTTTCGGCGTCTCTTTCGCCGTCGCCGTCGCCGCTCGACATGACGCGCAGCTTCACGCCCGGCAGCGCGAAGCCGACCGTGCCGCCACGCCGTTCGCCCTGAACCGGACGGTATGGATTTGAGGTCAGCATCGCGGTTTCGCTCATGCCATAGCGCTCCAGAATCGTGTGTCCGGTGCGCTTACGAAACTCGTTGAACGTTTCAATCAACAGGGGTGCCGATCCGGCGACAAATAGGCGCATGTTTCGCACCGCCACCTTGGTGAGGCCGGGCTCGGCGAGCAGCCGCACGTAGAGCGTCGGCACGCCCATGAACACCGTGGCGTCCGGCAATCTCGCGACGATGCGGCTGGGGTCGAACCTGCCGAACCACAGCATCTTGCTGCCGTTGAGCAGCGCGCCATGTATCGCGACAAAGAGCCCGTGCACGTGGAAGATGGGCAATGCGTGAATCAGCACGTCGCCGCCATCTTCGGCGTTGCGCCAGCCCCAGTAATCTTTCAGTACTTCGGCGTTGGACAGCAGGTTGCGGTGCGTCAGCATCGCTCCTTTGCTGCGGCCGGTCGTGCCGCTGGTGTAGAGGATCGCGGCCAAGTCGTCATCGGATTTTTGCGCGACGATATGGCGGTCGCTGCACAGCGCAGCGACTTCGAGCAGCGTGCCCGTGCGGTCGTCGTCAAGCGTAAAAACATGCTGCGTCCCGGTTGCATTGGCGATCGGCCCGACCCAACCTGCATTCCCGCTGGTGCACACCACGACCGCAGGCTCGGCGTTGCCTATGAAGTACGCGATCTCTGCGCTCTGGTAGGCAGTGTTGAGCGGCAAGAACACGTAGCCCGCACGCAGCGTGGCCAGGTACAGCAGCATTGCCTCGACCGACTTTTCGACCTGCACCGCGATGCGCGCGCCGGGCTCCAGATCGAGCGCGTCGAGCAGGTTGGCGATCATGGCGCTGGCGCGCTCGAGGTCGCGCCACGAATAAAACAGGCCGTTGTCGGTCTCGACCGCGATGGCGTCGAGGTCTGCCGGAAAGTTGGCGCGCAAGGCGGTGAAGAGGTTGGCGTTGGCGGTAGGCTTCGTCATGAGATGGTTCGAAAGATCGCGAACAAGGCGCGTCAAAAATCGGGAGCACGTTTGACAAGAAAGGCGGCAATGCCTTCGCGATGCTCGGGAGAGTCGGCATAGTCATAGGCATTCGGCAGCAGGCCCAGGACCTCGCTCGAAGCAGATGCGTTCAAGGCAGCAAAAGTGCGCTTGTTAAGTCGCGCGGCGCGAGGTGCCAGCGCTGCAATGCGCAGCGCGTGGTCGTGCGCGGCACCGGGCACCTCGGCGTCCGGTAGTACGTGCAGCAAAAAGCCAGCGTCGTACAAACGCGTCGCGCTATGCACGCTGGCGGCCAGCAGCATGTCACGCGCGAGTACGTTACCGATCGCACCACAAACCAGCGCTGCTTCGCGCGGCGCCATCGGGAAGCCCAGTTTGGCAATCGGTGCGCCGAACTTCGCGGAGACTCCGGCGATACGGATGTCGCAGCAGCTCGCGATCTCCAGGCCCGCGCCCATACAAGCGCCTTCTATTTGCGCGACCAATGGCACGCGGCAATCGAGCATCGCCTGCAGCGGGGTCCACACTTCGTCTTCGTGAAAAGCGCGCAGTCGCTCGGTGTCGAATCGAAACGACGGGTACTCGGAGATGTCACCACCGGCGCAAAAGGCGTTACCGGCACCGCGCACGACGATGCACCGCAAGCCCTCATCGTTGCCGGCGAAGACAAACGCGTCACGCAGTTCGCGCCACATGGCACGCGTCATTGCGTTCAGGCGCGAGGCGTTGCTGAGCGTGATCCAAGCCACCGCACCTTCACGGTGAAAAATTACCGATGCACCGGGCGTCGCAGCCGGCGATGCTTTGCGCGACACCGCAACCGTCATTCGAGCTTGGCGCCCGAGGCCTTTACGACGCCAGCCCAGCGTTTGATTTCGCTGTTGACGAAGGCGCCGTACTGCGGGCCGACCAAGTTCGGAATCTCCGACCCGTTGTTGGCCCAGATCGTCTTCAACTCGTCGGCCGTCATCGCCTTCTTCATCTCGTCGACGATGCGCGTCTGCACAGCCGCAGGCGTGCTCTTGGGCGCCCACAGGCCGTACCAGGTGGTCACGGTGTAGTCGGGCAAACCGGCTTCGCGGGCGCACGGCACATTGGGAAACGCCGGGTTCCGCTGCGCCCCGGAGACCATTAGCGCCTTGATGTGTCCGCCCTTGATGTGCTGCGCCGACGAGCCGAGCCCATCGAACATCACGTCGACATTGCCTGCGATCAAGTCAGCCAGCGCCGGCCCGGCACCACGGTAGGGGATATGCGTGATGAAGGTGCCGGTCTGCAGCTTGAACAGCTCACCGGCCAAGTGGTGCGAGGTGCCCGCGCCGGCGGATGCGTAGTTGAGCTTGCCGGGCGTGCGCTTGGCCTCGGCGATGAACTCCTGAATGGTGTTGGCCGACACCCGCTTGGGGTTGACGACGACGACCTGTGGCACGTTGGCGATTAGCAGCAGCGGCACAAAATCCCGCTCGAGGTCATAGTCGAGTTTGGGGTAGACCGATGGCGCGATGGCATGGTGCACCGCGCCCATGAACAGCAGGTAACCATCGGCTGCGCCCTTGGACGCGACGTTCGCGCCGAGCGTGCCACCGGCGCCGCCGCGGTTATCGACAACCAGCGTTTGCCCGGTCTGCTTGGTGAACTGGCCCGACAGTGGCCGGGCGAAAGCGTCGGTGCCACCGCCGGCCGGGAACGGCACGATCATCGTCACAGGCTTGGCCGGCCACGCGGCTTGCGCGCGCACGGCACCGGTCAAGACTGCGGCACCCGCGGCGGCCAGGCGCAAGACGTCCCGCCGGGGGAGCACTGAAAGAGGGTCTGTCATCCGTAAAGTCTCCAGTCGTTTGAGGGATTGGTCAGCCCTTGAAGAAGAGTCCGTCGATGTCGCCCGACACCGCCACCTTTCCGTCGGCCAGCCATGCACGATGTTTGTCGAGCCGCTTTAAATCGTACAGATAGTTAACCATGAGGCCGAACGACTGTTTATGCCCTTTAGCGGACGGATCGCCCGCCCAGTTAAGCCGTTCGATGCGCGCGCCGTTGCCCAAATGAAAGCGCGCCACGGGGTCGAGCGGCTTGCCGTCGGCCAGCGAACGTCCGAGGTATTCGGCCGCTGCCTGCAACAACCAGTGGCCGAGCGGTGACTTGGCATCGATCCGCGAGGTAGGGTGTTGGGTCTCTGCATGTTGCGATTCATCGAGCGCCGCCAGCACCCGGTCGGCCGTTGGCGGCAACGAACCGACGAGTTGCCCGATGGCGTCGGTCCGCCGGTCGTCCAGCTTGCCGAGCAGCAAGGTCGCGTTCTTGCCGAGCCAGTTACGAAAGCCCGGAATCGGCGACAGCGTCGCAAAGACCTTTAGCTTCGGCAGTTCGCCCTGCAGCGTTTCGACCACGCGTTTGATCAGCGAATCGCCAAAGCTGACGCCGCGCAGACCCGCCTGCGTGTTGCTGATCGAATAGAAGATCGCCGTTGTCGCTTTGGCGGCCGGCACTGCCGCAGCAGCTTCGTCCAGCAGCGGCGTGATGCCTTCGCTGATGCGGTCGACCAGTGCCACCTCCACGAAGATCAGCGGCTCGTTCGGCAGGCGCGGATGGAAAAAACCGTAGCAACGGCGGTCGCTGTCGTCCAGCCGATTCTTGACGTCGGGCCAGCCCTTGATGTCGTGTACCGCCTCGTAGCGAATCAGCTTCTCGATCAGCGATGCCGGCGAATCCCAGTCGATGCGCCGCAGCTCCAAAAACGCGACGTCGAACCAGGTCGAGAACAGATGTTCCAGTTCGGCGTCGAGCGCGAGCAGTCGCTTGTCGCTCTTGATGTGCGGCAGCAGCTCGGCGCGCAAGTCGACCAGGAAGCGCATGCCCTCGGGCTCGACCGCAAAGCGCTGCAGGAGCCGCATGCGCGGCGACACCAGCGCGCGCCGCAGACGCATCTCAGCCTGGGCTTCGTCGGGCGTGCCGACTGCCGACTGGTGCTGATTGCGTGCGGCTTCCAGCTTCTTGGCATCGGCGGCGAAATGCTCGCTCATCAGCGCCCAGTGGTCGCGCCGGACCGCCGGGTCGGCAGCTGCATACGCCACGGCAACGTCATGGGCGCGGCGGCCGCCTTCGACCTCGCTTACGCGCGGATCGATCACGGCCTCCAGCGCGGCGAGCACCTTGCGCAGCGCCCGCGGCGACATCTCTTCGTCGGCCTTGCGCAGCGTGACCTTCAGGCGCTCATGCGTGGTGCGAGCGCTCGGCTTCGCGATGGTTGCCATGTCCACGCCCCTCTGCTACGACGTTGCAACTGGTGCCGGCACCGGGCGCCGCGCGGCCCACAACCAGAGGCCGACGCCGAACAGCACCATCGGCACGCACAGCCACTGCCCCTGACTCAAATTGAGTGCCCGCAGGCCGAGAAAGTCGTCAGGCTCGCGAAAGAACTCAGCTATGAAACGGAAGATGCCATAGCCGATCAGGAACATCGCGGCTACCTGGCCTTGCTTTCGTTCCTTGCGGGCATAGAGCCACAGCAACACGAACAGCAGAATGCCTTCCAGCAGGAACTGGTACACCTGCGACGGATGCCGCGGCAGCATCGAGCCGCTCTGCGGAAACACCATGCCCCACGGCAGATCGGGGCTGCTGAAGCGGCCCCACAGCTCGCCGTTGATGAAGTTGCCGACACGCCCTGCGGCAAGACCCAGCGGCACGCACGGCGCGACGAAATCCATCACCTGCCAGAACGGCCGCGCCCGCGAACGGGCGTACCAGATCATTGAGGCGATGACGCCCAGCATGCCGCCATGAAAGCTCATGCCACCCTGCCACACGAAGAAAATCTCGAGCGGGTGCGTCAGGTAATAGCCGGGTTTGTAGAAGAGACAATAGCCCAGCCGGCCGCCGACGATGACGCCCATCACGCCGAGGAACAATATGTCCTCGATGTCTTTGCGTGCCCATGCCGCGGCACCATGAAGCGACCGGTAGGGCTCGTGGCGCAAGCGCCGAGTCGCCAGAAAAAAGAAGAGCGCAAAGGCGGCCAGATAGGTCAGGCCATACCAGTGGATGGCGATCGGTCCGAGCTGAAGCGCAATGGGGTTGATCTGCGGGTACATGAGCATGCGGATATTGTGCCGCGCCCCGCCGCCGTGTTCGTGTCGGCGTCCTTAGCGTCGATAAGGTTTGAATCAACCGCCGCCGCGCTGCCTAACGAACGCCACGAAGCGTTTCAGCGGAGCGTTGGCACTTTGCGACGGCCACACCAGACTCGTCTCGCAGCCCGGCAACACCGGCGACGACTTGCGTCGCGTGGCGGACGCCAGCTCGTCTGCTCTTCGGTAAACCACGCCTGCTCGACGGAATTTCGTAACGCTCTGCGGCACCCACGCCACGCCGATGCCTCCCCACACAAGGTTGATGATGGTCTGCATCTGGATCGCCTCCTGCGCGATGGCAGGTGCCAGCCCGGCCGCGTGGTACAGGCCGACGATGGCGTCGTGCAGGGAAGGCAGGATGCGCCGCGGAAAGATCACGAGCGGTTGAGCCAGCACGTCACTCAGCGCCGGCCGACTTACGCGGGCCAGCGGATGCCGGGCCGGCAAGGCAAGCACCAGCGGCTCTTCGGACACCGGCAGGCGCTCCAGCCCCGGCGGTGCGAAGCCGGGGGAATGCAGCATCAGGCCGGCGTCGATGTCGCTGCGCGCAAAGGCTTCGAGCTGCACGTCGCCGGTCGCCTCGACCAGTTCGAGCGCGACTTCGGGGCAAAGCACGCGAAACTCGCGAACCCAGGCCGGAAGCGTTTCGAAACCGATCGTGGAGACGAAAGCCAGTCGCACGCGTCCCACCTCGCCGGCCGCTGCGGCACGAGCGCGGGCCGGAAGTGCTTGAGCGCGGGCCAGCAATTCGCGCACCTCGGGCAATAGCGTCTCGCCGGCCGGCGTGAGCGCAACGCGGCGTCGCGTGCGGTCGAAGAGCATCACACCGAGCGTCTTTTCAAGCTGCGCAATGGCTTGCGTTACCGGCGGCTGCGTCATGTGCAGTCGTACCGCGGCGCGCCCAAAGTGCAGTTCTTCTGCGACGGCTACGAACTGCCGCCACGCACGCAAATCCACGGTCGCTTCTTTCATACGCTCAGCATATCAATGACTTCGAAAATAGGATTAGAAGCAATCAATCGTTCGTCCGATACTCGACATCCCACAAGATCACGCAACGAGAGACACCATGGCCAACGAACCACTCCAGATCAACCGCCGCAGCGCCAACATCGTCGAAGGCAAAGCGCGCGCACCAAATCGCTCGATGTTCTACGCCATGGGCTACGAGGAGGCCGACTTCAAGAAGCCGATGGTCGGCGTCGCGAACGGCCACAGCACGATCACACCGTGCAACTCGGGCTTGCAGAAACTGGCCGATGCCGCCATCGAAGGCATCGAAGAAGCGGGTGGAAACGCACAAGTGTTCGGCACGCCGACCATCAGCGATGGCATGGCGATGGGCACCGAAGGCATGAAGTACTCGCTCGTGAGTCGCGAAGTCATCTCCGACTGCATCGAGACCTGCGTCGGCGGCCAATGGATGGACGGCGTGCTGGTGGTCGGCGGCTGTGACAAGAACATGCCGGGCGGAATGATGGGCATGCTGCGCGCCAACGTGCCGGCGATTTACGTCTACGGCGGCACTATCTTGCCGGGCCGCTACAAGGGACAGGACCTGAACATCGTCAGCGTGTTCGAAGCGGTCGGCCAAAACGCCGCCGGCAACATGAGCGACGAAGACCTGCGCGAGATCGAAATGCGCGCAATTCCCGGCCCCGGCTCGTGCGGCGGCATGTACACCGCGAACACGATGTCGAGCGCGTTCGAGGCGCTCGGCATGTCGCTGCCTTACTCGTCGACCATGGCCAATCCGCACGACGAAAAGCAGAACTCGGCCAAGGAGTCGGCCAAGGTGCTGATCGAAGCGATCAAGAAAGACCTGAAACCGCGCGACATCGTGACCAAGAAGGCGATCGAAAATGCGGTCGCCGTGATCATGGCGACGGGTGGCTCGACCAACGCGGTGCTGCACTTCCTGGCGATCGCGCACACGGCTGGCGTCGAATGGACCATCGACGACTTCGAGCGCATGCGCAAGAAGGTGCCGGTGCTGTGCGACCTCAAGCCGAGCGGCAAATACCTGGCGGTCGACCTGCACCAGGCCGGTGGCATTCCCCAGGTGATGAAGGTGTTGCTGAAGGCCGGCCTGTTGCACGGTGACTGCATCACCATCACCGGCGAGACGATTGCCGAAGTCCTGAAAGACGTGCCGGACGTGCCGCGCACCGACCAGGACGTGATCCGCCCCATCGACAAGCCGATGTACGCCCAGGGTCACCTGGCCATCCTCAAGGGCAACCTGTCGCCCGAGGGTGCGGTCGCGAAGATCACCGGCCTGAAGAACCCCGTCATCACCGGCCCGGCGCGTGTGTTCGACGACGAACAATCTGCCTTGACAGCCATCCTGGCCGGCAAGATCGTAGCCGGCGACGTGATGGTGCTGCGCTATCTCGGCCCCAAGGGTGGACCGGGCATGCCGGAGATGTTGGCCCCGACCGGCGCGCTGATCGGTGCCGGCCTGGGTGAAACTGTCGGCCTGATCACCGACGGCCGCTTTTCCGGCGGCACCTGGGGCATGGTCGTGGGCCACGTGGCACCGGAAGCCTACGCTGGCGGCACCATCGCATTCGTCGAAGAAGGCGACTCGATCACCATCGACGCGCACAAGCTGGTGTTGGAACTGAACGTGCCCGAAGCCGAGATCGACAAGCGCCGCAAGGCATGGAAGGCACCGGCCCCGCGCTACACGCGCGGCGTGCAGGCCAAGTTCGCGTTCAACGCATCGAGCGCGAGTTCCGGAGCGGTGCTCGACAAGTATTGATCAGCGCCGGGCGGCCGCTCGATCGCCCTGCGTTTACTTGCGCCGCTTCTGCGCAGACCGGCTGTTCAACATCCCCAGCGCACTGCGCTGGCGGTCGATGCGGTTTTGCTTGCGCAGGTTTTCTTTCTCGATCACCCGGCGCTTGGTGTAGCCCGACGCATCGGCATACGCCCACCATGCCACCGCGAGCGCGAACGGAATCAGCACGATCCACCAACTCAATTGGGCAACGAAGCCGACCTCGAGGTACTTCAACACCGCGCCCACTACTCCTACCAACAAAAACAGCATGACGCGTCCTTCAAGGAGAGTCGATCAAGGCACCGGACGCCGGAATAAGGCTACCTACAATGCTTGGCACCGGAATGTAACCTGCCCACAGAATTGCGATCCATGAAAAAAATATTGTCCGCCGTTGCTATCAGTCTCTTCATGACCGGCTCGGCCATGGCCGATCTGGCGCTGGCGACCTCGAAGAACTGTATGAGCTGCCACGCAGTGGAACGCAAAGTGCTCGGACCGTCGTTCAAGGATGTCGCCGCCAAGTACAAGGACAACAAGGACGCGGTCGACATGCCGGCGACCAAGATCATGAAGGGCGGATCCGGCGTTTGGGGGCCGGTGCCAATGCCCGCCAACACACAGGTCAGCGACGCCGACGCCAAGAAGCTGGCAACGTGGGTACTCTCGACCAAGTAAGGATCAGACGCCCGGGGCCGGCGTGATGATGGTGGCCGAGCGCCGGTCAAGCCGGTCTTCCAGTTGACCGATGTGTGCAGCCATCGTGTTGTCCGACTGATCTACCCGGGCCAGCACAGCGCGCTCCATATCGGCGGCACGTGCCGCCTGTTTTTGCTCCTGCGCCTCGATGAAGGCCCGCAACTCGGTAAAGCGCGACGCCTCGGCCTTGTCGGCCAGTTCACGCTGGGCCTGCAGTTCTTTGGTGTGGCGGCGCGTGTCCAGCATCAGCGTGCTCTGCAAATAGAACACGTAAGCCAGGAACATCAGCCCGAGCAACGCGGTGAGCCCCAGCATGATGAGCCCCAGCGGCGCCGTCACCTGCATCACGCCGATCGACGTGATCGTCGGCGCCGACAGCCCGCCCCAATTGAGCGCAGCCAACGCCGCGATCAAAACCACCACCAAGACCAACGCTCCGGTTCTCACACCCATGATTCGCACTCCCGATAAACAGCCCGTCAGTATGCTTGACCGAGTTGTTCGAGGATTGCCGGATTCTCCAGCGTCGAGGTGTCCTGTGTGATGGCCTCGCCCTTGGCGATGCTCCGCAACAGGCGCCGCATGATCTTGCCGCTGCGCGTCTTGGGCAGGTTGTCGGCGAAGCGTATGTCCTTGGGCTTGGCGATCGGACCGATTTCTTTCGCGACCCAGGCGCGCAATTCGTTGGCGATCTGTTTGGCCTCGTCACCCGTTGGCCGACCACGCTTGAGCACGACGAAGGCGCACACCGCTTCGCCCGTCACATCGTCCGGACGGCCGACCACGGCAGCCTCGGCGACGATGTCGGTCTTGGAGACCAGCGCGGATTCGATTTCCATCGTGCCGAGCCGGTGACCCGACACGTTGAGTACGTCGTCGATGCGCCCGGTGATGCGAAAGTAGCCGCGATCGGTGCTGCGCACGGCGCCGTCGCCCGCCAGATAAATCGTGCCTCCCATCTCTTCCGGGAAGTAGCTCTTCTTGAAGCGTTCCGGGTCGTTCCAGATGGTGCGGATCATGGAAGGCCAGGGCCGCTTGATGACCAGCATGCCGCCAGCGCCGTTCGGCAGATCCTTGCCGGTTTCGTCGACGATGGCGGCCATGATGCCGGGCAACGGCAGCGTGCAAGAGCCGGGAACCAAAGGCGTGGCGCCAGGCAGCGGGGTGATGACGTGGCCACCGGTTTCGGTCTGCCAGAAGGTATCGACGATCGGACACTTCTCGTGGCCGATGTTCCGGTGGTACCACATCCAGGCTTCCGGATTGATCGGCTCGCCGACCGAACCGAGGATGCGCAGGCTCGACAGATCCCAGTTCTTCGGATGAACCTTTTCGTCGGATTCGGCCACTTTGATGAGTGAGCGGATGGCCGTTGGAGCGGTGTAGAAAATCGAGACCTTGTGCTTCTCGATCATTTGCCAGAAGCGACCGGCGTGCGGATAGGTCGGAACCCCTTCGAACACCACTTGCGTGGCGCCGGCCGCCAGCGGACCGTAGGCCACGTAGGTGTGGCCGGTGATCCAGCCGATGTCGGCGGTGCACCAGAACACGTCTTGAGGCCGGATGTCGAAGGTCCAGTCCATCGTGAGCTTGGCCCACAGCAGGTAGCCGCCGGTGGCGTGCTGCACGCCCTTGGGCTTGCCGGTCGAGCCGGACGTGTAGAGGATGAAGAGCGGGTGTTCGGCATTGACCGGCGTGGCCAGGCAGTCGGTGCTTTGGCCGTGCATCAACTGGTCGAAGGTCTTGTCGCGGCCGACGATCATGTTGCAGGCGGTTTTCGTGCGCTCGTACACCAGCACGTTCTTGATCGACTCG
Source organism: Variovorax sp. (assembly GCA_025352265.1). Classification (GTDB taxonomy): domain Bacteria; phylum Pseudomonadota; class Gammaproteobacteria; order Burkholderiales; family Burkholderiaceae_C; genus Variovorax. The sequence goes on from JANXTS010000039.1 coordinate 36,703, forward strand.
CAGCCGCCGAGCGCAATGCCGTCGTCGACGATTGCCTTCAGCGGCAGTTCCTTGCCGCCGCGCATCTGGTAGTTGGAGGTGATCACCGCCACGGCGCCGGCGTCGATGATGCGTTCATGCAGTGCCTTGGCCGAGAAGCCGCCGAACACGACGCTGTGCGTCGCACCGATGCGGGCGCAGGCCTGCATCGCGATGACGCCCTCGACCGTCATCGGCATGTAGACGATGACGCGGTCGCCCTTCTGGATACCTGCTGCCTTCAGCCCGTTGGCAAACTGGCTCACACGCGTCAGCAATTCCTTGTAGGTGACCTGGGTGACAGCCCCGTCGTCGGCCTCGAAGATGATGGCTGTTTTGTTCTCGACCGGCGTGCCCATGTGCTTGTCGAGGCAGTTGGCGCTGGCGTTGAGCTCGCCATCGCCGAACCATTGATAGAACGGCGCGTTCGACTCGTCGAGCGTGCGCGTGAAGGGCGTCGTCCAGGTCAGGTTCTCTTTGGCGAGGCGCGTCCAGAAGCCCTCGGGATCGGTCTGGGCTTCCTTGCACAGCGCGTCGTACGCAGCCATGCTGGCGATGCGCGCACCGCTTTGCGCGCGCTCGTCCGGAGGAAAAACACGATTCTCGACAAGAACCGATTCGATCGTGGATGCGCTGCTCATGGTTGTCTCCTGAACCTGCTTGTAACGACGAGGCCGTCTATGGGCGGTAATGTCGACGGACGCACTTACGGGTCACTGACGACCTTGATATTAGCCACACGCGACGGCGTAGCAACCCGTTTCCACTCCCTAAAATTACCTTTTTCAACCTCTACGCCCAATGTCCATCCCCGACCCGCAATTTCCCACGCCAGGCAAGGTCTCGCCGTTGCGCCCTCTGCCCAAGTTGATCTTCGCGAGCCGCTGGCTGCAGTTGCCCCTGTACCTTGGCCTGATCGTCGCGCAGGGTGTGTACGTGGTGCACTTCCTGGTCGAACTGCTGCATCTGGTCGAGGCCGCGTTCGGCAGCCAGACTGCACTTCAGGCCCTCATCGGCAGCATCGGCTACAAAACGGCAGCGCCGATCGTCACCCTCAACGAGACGGTCATCATGCTGGTGGTGCTGGCGCTGATCGACGTCGTCATGATCAGCAACCTGCTCATCATGGTGATCGTCGGCGGCTACGAAACCTTCGTGAGCCGCATGGACCTCGAAGGCCACCGCGACCAGCCCGAGTGGCTGAGTCACGTCAACGCGTCGGTGCTCAAGGTGAAGCTGGCCACCGCCATCATCGGCATCAGCTCGATTCATCTGCTCAAGACCTTCATCAACGCCGACAACTACACCGACCGGGTGCTGATCGCGCAGACGGTGATCCACATCACCTTCCTGATGTCTGCAATGGCGATTGCGTACACCGACAAGCTGATGGCGCGCGCGCCGGGTGAGCACTGACCCACGGAATTCGACAGCCCATCGCAAAGTTCGCAAAAAGGGGGGCGAAGAATGGAAAAGACAGCTTTCGAATTTCCTTTTGGATTCATTTCACGAATCCGTTGCTTCCTTCGCGGCAGGCATTGCGTTTCCGATTCACCGGCATGACAGCGCCCAATCGACGGCCCCAGCGATTCACTTGCGGCCCAGCGACAAAACTTCGTGCGCATTGACGATCGCCGCTGCAATGTCTTCCACCGGGCTGCGCTTGCTCATGGCCTGGTCGCGCATCAGGTCGTAGGCTTCAGTTTCGGAGATGTGGTGGGCCTTCATGAGGATCGCCTTGGCGTCGGCCACATGGCGCACGCCGAGCAGCTTGGCCTCCACCTTGCGCAGGCGTCGCGCCAGCGAGCGATTTTCTCTGTGTGCCTCGCGCGCCAGCACCAACGCCGACAGCAACCCGAACGAACGCACTGGAGACGGCAGCACGGCGCGCGCACCCAAGCCCAGCACCGCTTCGACGATGGTCGGGTTCTCATAAGTGACGACGGCGATCACCGCCGGCGCATCGTCGCGCTGCGTCCATTCAAACTGCAGGCCGATGATGTCGGGCCGCACCGCCATGAACGCGATGTCAATGCCTGCCGGCAAGGTTTGCACCGGTGGCCAGAACGCCTGCACCTGGCAGCCGATGCGCTGCAATTGCTGGGTCAGTTGCTGGCCATCGGCGTCGTCCGGATGAATCACCGCGACTTTCAGCGCACGCAGTTCCTTCAACTGCACGGGCGTCACACGTAATGTGGGACGCAGCACGGCGCGAGGGGCGGTGACGTCGGACATCACACCGGCAGCGTGTCGAGCTTGGCGGTCCAGTCGCCCAAGGAGTGGGTGACCAGGTACGGATCGGGGTAGACCGAGCGCGTAGCCTGCCGCACGATGGTGAACTGCCCGTCGACGTTGACTCGCCCGATGCGGGGATACAAGCAGGTGTGATGGTTGGTCGGGTCGATCTTCACACGCCCCTGCGGCGCATCGAATTCACTGCCCAGAATGTGCGGCAGCAAGCGCGCAATACCTTCGTCGTCCGACTGGCGCAGCGCGTTGGCAAAAATGTGCATCTGGAAATACGACGACTCCCAGCACAGGTTGGGCACACTGCCATCGCCAAAGTGCTGGCGCAGCCGCGTCAGGCAGCGCCGATTGGCGTCCGACTGGATCGACTGGAAATATGGCGCCGACGTGTAGTGGCCCGCCGCCACGCCACGCGCCATCTGCGAGATCTCGGCCTCCGATGTCGTCAGGCTGGCGATGGGCATGGTCTTGGGGTCGAAACCAGCCTCGGCATAGGCCCGGTACAGCGCAGCTGTGGACTCACCGACCACCGTCGAAAAAATGAAATCGGGTCGCTTGTTGCGAATGTCGGCGATCACGGCGGCGTAGTCTTTTTCGGTGGCATCGAGCGCCATGTAGCGCTCGGCCAGCTTCTCGCTGCCAGGCCGCTGGAGCACCAGTTCGCCCATGATCCGATTCGACTCGTAGGGATAGATGTAGTCCGAGCCGATCAGGTAGACGCGCGCGCCAAAGTTGGCGGTCATGAACTCAGCCAACTGCACGCTGTTCTGGTTGGGCGCGGCCCCGGTGTAGATCACGTTGCCGGAATACTCGAAGCCTTCATAGAGCGTCGGATAGAACAACAGCTTGTTCCACTTCTCGACCACCGGGATCACGGCCTTGCGGCTGCTCGACATGTAGCAACCGAAGATCACGTTGACCCCGTCTTGCACGATAAGCCGCTCGGCCAAATCGGCATAGCGCGCGGGCTGAGATTGTGGGTCGTAGCGCACCGCGACTAGCTCCCGCCCATCAATGCCGCCGGCCTCGTTGATCTCTTCGATCCCGAGCAATGCTCCTTGCAACTGCGACAGTCCGATGGTTGAAGTGACGCCCGTTTCCGAAAAAAGAATGCCGACCCGAACCGGGTCTTTGTCAGCCATGGTGCGGCCTCCTGCGGAGCGAATGTTGCTGCGAAAGCCGGCACTGCGGCGTGGGAATAAGAGGCATAAGGGAATGGGATGCGTCAGGTCAGCGCTTAGCTTAACGGCGGTTCAGCGGGACACCAGTCCCGCGCAGGCGCGCTGAAGTTGCGCCGGCAGTCTTTGCACGTCGTCGACCACGCTGTAGTTGCGCCAACCGAAAATGCGCCGCACATAGGGGTCGGCTGCTGCATCGACAGCGATGCAATGGGTCAGCACGCCGTCACGGCGCGCCTCCAACACGGCGGCGCGGGCGTCTTCGGTGAGGTAACGAGGCTCGTGCACATCGATGTCCGAGGGCGCGCCGTCGGTCACCAGCAGGATCGAGCGCTGACCAGCCGATTCGTGTCGCAGCAGGTGGGTAGCGTGGCGCAAAGCTGCACCCATGCGCGTCGAAAAGCGGGCCTGCACCGCGTCGATCATGCCGCGTGAAACGGGGGTCGGCAGCGTGCCGAACTCGAGCAGCCGGTAGTAATAAACCTCCGCGCGCGTGTTCGATGAAAAGCCATGGATCGCCAACCGGTCGCCGTCGGGCGTGACCGATTCGGCGAGCAACAACGCCGCCTGCTTTTCGATGTCGAGCAAAGACAGCGCCGCGCCGCCAACACGGTCGTTGGCTGAAGCCGACAGGTCCAGCAGCACCAGGATGCTCGACAACCCCAGTTCGCGACCCGGTCGCATGAACAGGCGCGGATCGGGTTGTAGGCGCGAGCGCCGGTCGACCATCACCTCGATGGCGGCGTTCAGATCGACATCGTCGCCCTCCCATTGGCGGCGCAACCGACGCGTACGGCTGAAGCGGCGCGCACGCGGCAGCGCCAATGCGGACGGGGTCGCGTTGCGCCCCGTCTTATCGCGCGCCACCCCCATGCCTTGCCAGGCCGGCAGCTTCTCGATGACCGTGCACCAATCAGGCCGCAGCCGTTCGATACGTCGGTCCCATTCGGGGTATCTGAAGCGGCCGAGTTCCATCTCGGGACCACCGGCTTGCGCCTCGCCGCTCCCGTCGTCAAGAGGCGGTGAAGCATCCAACGGCGCATGCGCGCTTTGTTCCTGCACCGCCAACGCCTCGTCCGGCGGCGTCTGGGCATCGGCGAACCTCCAGAGATAACTGTGGTCGTCGCGGTACGGCGCCGGCACCACGAATTGCTGCGGATTGAACTGCACGCGCATCTGGCCCAGGTCGTTGGCGAGGATGGCCGCCACCGCACGGAACGCGTCGTAGTCGGCCAGCCCGGCCGAAGCGGCAGTGGCATCGAACAGCCGGCGCGCCTTGTTAACCCAGTAGTTGTCGTCCTGGTACGCCGCATCGATCAATGCCCGATCCATGCGCGACAGCAGCGCGGCAAAGCCCAGGTCGCGCGGGTTCGGCACCGGCGCCAGCGCGTCGATGAACCAGCGCCGCACGCCGGGGAGGTCGCGCAGCAACAGATGCTCGACGCGCGCGTCTTCCATTGCCGAGACCACGGCAATGCCCATCGGTTTGAGCGTGCCCGCCGGCCGGGCCGGTTGAGAATAGCGCCGGTGCGCGACGGCATGCGCGACCGCTGCTCGGTACAGCCGCAGCCGGTCACCGGCCCCATCGAACACCGTGTAGTCGTCGGGAACCAGCAGATGCGTGGTGGTGAGCACCGGGCGCAGGCGCGGCGCATTGAGCTGGGTCTGCTGGCGTGGCTGCACCAGCATCGCGGGGCCGGCACGCGGGCTCAACGCCACGTCACCGAGCGGGCCCAGCAAGCCAGCGGCCAGCAGATTGAGCGAGGGCAACGCGCGTTGCAGCGGCTCGGCACCGGCCTCGCCGTGCAGTGCGGCGACGGCCTGCGCATCGTCCAAACTGAACCAGGCGCGCTGACGTTGCCGGTCGGTCGCATGATGGCGGAGGCCCGCCAGGATCCAGCGCCCGAGGCCGTCGGCGTTGAGGCCGTCGAGTACGCGCTCCAACCGCGCGGCCAGCGCCAGCGCGCTCGGCGCATCTTCTTCGTGCAACAGGTGCAGCCAGCGCAGCGCGGTGGCCGCCTGCGCGCGCCCGTCCGCGCCGCCCTGCGCGGTGGCGGCAAAGCGCGCGAGCTGCGGCGCCAGCAGATCGGACAGCGCGCTGCGGCTGGTGCTGGCACAGACGGCGGCACCAGCGTCGTTCGTCATCCGAACTGCGCCTCGACAAAGCCCTGCAACGCGCGCGCCATGTCCGGATCGTCCGTCAGCCCGCGCGTCATCGTCATCTCGCAGCTGTCTTGCGGCGACACACCATCGCGAATCAGCACGCCCGCGTAGATCAGCATCCGGGTCGACACGCCCTCTTCCAGCCCACGCTGCTTAAGCGCGCGCGAGCAGTGCGCAATGCTGACGAGCTGCGCCGCCAACGCCAGCGCAATGCCCGATTCATGCGCCACGATGCTGGCTTCGATCCCGGCCTCGGGGTAGTCGAAGGCCAGCGCCGCAAAGCGCTGCCGGGTCGACGGCTTCATGTCCTTGGCGCTGCTTTGGTAGCCAGGGTTGTACGACACCACCAATTGAAAGTCGGGATGGGCACGCACCAGTTCACCCTTCTTGTCGAGCGGCAACATGCGGCGCGCATCCGTCAGCGGGTGAATTACCACAGTGGTGTCCTGCCGCGCCTCGACCACCTCGTCGAGGTAGCAGATGCCACCGTGGCGCACCGCCAAAGTCAGTGGTCCGTCGTGCCAGGCCGTGCCCTGCGCGTCCAGCAGGTAGCGCCCGATGAGGTCCGAGGCCGTCATGTCTTCATTGCAGGCCAGCGTGACGAGCGGCCTGCCCAGCTTCCAGGCCATGTACTCGACAAAGCGCGTCTTCCCGCACCCGGTCGGCCCTTTGAGGATCAACGGCATCCGGTGCACATAGGCACTTTCGTACAACGCCACCTCGTTGCCGGCTGGTTGGTAAAACGGCTCGGTCTCAATGCGATAGCCAGCGAGCGGATCGGGGACGGCGACGTTCATGGCGTGGCGAGCAGTTCCTTGAGCGCGGCATCGATGAAGCGGGTGTCGACCGGACTGCTACCGCCGCCGGCGAAGTGGCCCCACACGCCCGGGATCGGGCGGCACTCGGCATTCGGCATATGCGACACCTCCCATTCGTTGTCGGCTACCGGAAAATACAGGTCACGTTCGGCCGGCATCACGATCGCGCGCGCCTTGATGGCGCCCAGCGCCTTCTCGAAATCGCCCTTGAACACCGGGTTGTCGCTGATGTCGCCGTGCTGCCACGACCACAGCATGGCGAGCAGGTTGTTAGCGTCCTTCTTCAGGAAGAAGCCTTCCCAAAACCCGACCAAAAAATCGTCCAGCGAGCTGAAGCCCAGCTCGCGCCACAACGTCTGCTTGTAGAAAGGCTGCGACAGCCCCCAGCCCGCATACACGCGGCCGACCGCGCGCAGACCCTTGCTTGGCGGCGTGCTGTACCAACCGCCATTCCATGCCGCATCGGTCTGGATTGCGGCCTTCACGCCTTCGAGGAACACGATGTTGTGCGGCGCCGTTTTCGCCGAGCCGCAGAAAGGCGCGATACGCTGGACCATGTCGGGGTACAGGCAGCCCCACTGGTTGGTCTGCTGCGCGCCCATCGACCAGCCCACCACCAGCGCAACCCGGTCGATGCTGAATTTTTCCGTCACCAGCCGGTGCTGCAGCGTGACGTTGTCGTACAGCGTGATGTTCGGAAAGCGCGCTTGGTTGTAGGGCTCGGGCGTGTTGCTGGGCGAGGACGACAGACCGTTGCCCAGCATGTTCGGCACGATGATGAAGTATTTTTCCGGGTCCAGCGCCATACCCGGGCCAATCAGCCATTCGTTGTCGTAGTGCTGACCCGAGTACCAGGTCGGGTAGACGATCACGTTGCTCCTGTCGGCGTTGAGCTTGCCGTAGGTCTTGTAGGCGAGCTTGGTATTGCGCAGGGTGGCGCCGTGTTGCAGGAGCACATCCCCCAAATCGAAAGTGTCGTAATCCATGATGATTGCTGCTTTCAAGTGAGGGTTCAGGTCTTGATGGGAGGCGAGACCGTCGCCACCGGCGCAACGCTGCGGATGTGGAGCACGGCATAGCAAACCGCCGCCGCGACGAAGGCGATCACGGCCGTCGACAGCTGCGGCGCCATCTTCTCAATGGCATAGGCCGCCAACGAGCCTACGCCCCAGGCGATGAACGCGCTCGGCCGCCAGTCGGCACCGATGACGGCGCCCGGCCGCACAAAATAAAGATCGACGATCAGGATGGCACCGATCGGCGGCACCACGATGCCCAGCAGCGACAGCCACGGAATAAAAAAGGCCCACACATTGGCCGCCGCGATGACGATGCCAAAGGCGGCAAGCACCACGGCAAACACGCGCATACGCCCGTTACCAATGCGCGACCAGCCCACGGCCGAGTTGTAGAGGCAGTGCGCGCACACCGAGCCCAGGTTGCACAGCAAGAACACGAAAGCGACCACGGCCAGCCAGGGCGCGTTCTGCGCCAGCATGTAGCCGAACATGTTGTCCAGGCCAAAGGGCTGCGGCTGCGGCAATGCCAGCGCGGCGGTCATGGTGCCACCGACCAGCATGGCGATCAGGTTGGCCACGGGAAAGGCGCAGGCCGTGGCGATCAGCGAGCTCTTGCGGTTGGCAGCCCAGCGGTTGAAGTCCGCCGTGACGGTACCCGCGTCGACGAACAGCGCCACCACAATGGTCAAGCCGATGCCGAAGGACATCGGCAACGCGGCCTGCGTGCCGGCGTATGCCAACACGTTGCCCCAACCCGCCGTGGAAGCGGAGTCCAGCGCCACCCAGCCGCCCAGTACCACGAACAATGGCACCGACACCATGCCGATCCAGTGCAGGCCGCGGATGCCGACGAAGGTGATGCCCAGATACAGCACGCCCGCTGCAACGGTCATCGTCAAGTAGTCGACCTTGAAGGCGGTGTGCATCAGGTTGCCCGTGATGCCAGTCTGCACGGCGTACCAGCCCAACAGCAGGGTCGACAGCAGACCGGAGGCAAACACATAGCCCTTCTTGCCAAAACTGGCGCTCGCCAGCAGCGCGAAGTTGTGGCCGCGCGCCGTTCCCAGTGCGCCCAGCGATCCGACGTACGCAAACATCAACAGGTTGCCCACGACCATCGCGAGCAGCGCGGACTGGAAGCCCATGCCCGCCACCAGGATGGAGCCGGTCATGGCGCCCGTGATGATCATCGGGAACCCGAGCCACACCATCGACACCGAGAAGGTGCTGCGTCGCTTCGAGAGCGGAACCGGGTCGTGCTCGTACTCTTCACCGAGCACCGTGTTGTCGACATGCTTCTGACTCATGACATACCTCTTTTCTTGCTTTGACGTTGAATGTGAGGGAAACGGAAGGCGCGGTTTGTCGCGCTTTAACGGTGCTTGTTGGTCTGGTTGGGAATGCCTTCGATCGGACATTCATCGGTTCCGACGGTGGTTCGGGTGAACGACTCGACCTGCTCGCGCGCAGCCTCGGGGTCGTTGACCCACTTTTCGTAGAAGGTGAAGGGGCACGCCGCCACGCCCTTGTCGCCATCACCCGAATTGATGGTGCCGGTGTAGCCCCGGTGCAGCAACTTGAACAGGTGGTTTTGCGACTGGCCGTTTTTGCGGGCATCGCGGATCAGGCTCATCGACAGCTCGCCGTAATTGATGCCCATCTCTTCTTCGCCGCATTCGCCCAGCGTGCGCCCATCGAAACCGATAATTGCCGAGTGGCCGAAGTACGAGTACACACCGTCGAAGCCCGCCGCATTGGCAACGGCCACATACGTGTTGTTCATAAATGCCATGGCTTTGGACACCAGGATCTGCTGCTCCTTGGCCGGGTACATATAGCCTTGGCAGCGGATGATTAGTTCAGCGCCCTTCATCGCGCAGTCGCGCCAAATCTCCGGATAGTTGCCGTCGTCGCAAATGATGAGGCTGATCTTCATGCCCTTGGGGCCGTCGCTCACGTAGGTGCAGTTACCGGGGTACCAGCCTTCGATGGGCACCCACGGCATGATCTTGCGGTACTTCTGGACGATCTCGCCCTTGTTGTTCATCAGGATCAGCGTGTTGTAGGGCGCCTTGTTCGGGTGCTCTTCGTGACGCTCTCCAGTCAGCGAAAACACACCCCAGACATTGGCCCTGCGGCAGGCATCGGCAAAGATCTCCGTTTCTTCACCGGGCACGGTGGCCGCCGTGTCGTACATCTCTTTGGCGTCGTACATGATGCCGTGCGTCGAGTACTCGGGGAACACCACCAGGTCCATGCCCGGCAATCCCTTTTTCATGCCGACCAGCATGTCGGCAATCTTGCGTGCGTTGTCCAGCACCTCGGCCTTGGTGTGCAGGCGCGGCATCTTGTAGTTGACGACCGCGACACCGACGCAATCGTTGCTGCTTGAAATATCACCATGTCTCATGAGGTCGCTCCTTCAGGGGGTTGGAAAATCAGATGGTCAGGAACGAGCGCACCCGGTCCTGATCGAGGTGAGTTCGGGCTTCGTCGTGCACGATGCGCCCGCGGTCAATGACCAGAAATCGGTCGGCCAGGTCGAGCGCAAAGCTCAGCACCTGCTCCGAGACGACGATGGCGAAACCGCGCTCCTTGCGCAGCACATTGAGCGTGTGCGCCAGCTCCTTGATGATCGAGGGCTGGATGCCTTCGGTCGGCTCGTCCAGGATCAGCACCTTGGGGTCCGAAATCAGTGCGCGTGCGATGGCCAACATCTGCTGCTGGCCGCCCGAAAGGTTGCCGCCCTTGCGGTGCTTCATTTCCTGAAGCACCGGGAAAAAACGGTACAGGTAGTCGGGGACCATGCGGTGGCCCGAGTGCTCGGCGCCGGTCAGAATGTTTTGCTCGACCGTCAGGAACGGAAACACCATGCGCCCCTGAGGCACAAAGGCCAGCCCCTGCTTCACACGCTTGAAACTGGGCAGGCCGGCCAGTTCATGGCCGTTCAGCCGAATACCGCCAGACCGCGCTGGCAGCAGTCCGATCAACGCCTTCAGCAACGTCGTCTTGCCCATCCCGTTACGCCCCATCACGGCGACGGATTCGTTGGCACCGACCGACAGCGAGATGTCGTGGACCACGTGGGATTCGCCATAGGCGACGTTGAGTTTCGAGACTTCAAACATGGCGCGGCTTTCTTTCAATGACCAAGGTACACATCGATGACGCGTCGGTCCGACTGGACCTCGGCGGCACTGCCTTCGCTGAGCAACTTGCCCTGGTGCAACACAGTCACCTTGTGCGCGATGCGTTTGACGAAATCCATGTCGTGCTCGATCACCACCACCGATTTACCTTGGGCGATGCGGCTCAGCAGGTCACCGGTTTGTTCACGCTCGCGCGGGCTCATGCCGGCCACCGGCTCGTCGAGCAGCAGCAGTTGGGGCTCCTGCATCAACAACATGCCGATTTCAAGCCACTGCTTTTGCCCATGACTGAGCTGACCGGCGCGTCGGCCGAGCTGATCGCGCAGATAGACTTCGCCGGCCATCGCGTCGATGCGCTTACGCACTTCGGCGGTGCGACGGAAGGTGAGCGACTGAAACAACCCATGCATCCTGGGCAACGAGATTTCGAAGTTCTCGAACACGGTCAGGTCTTCGTAAACCGACGGCGTCTGGAATTTGCGTCCCACCCCGGCACGCACGATCCGGTGCTCGCTCATTCGGGTCAGGTCCAGCCCGTTGAACATCACGCGGCCACTGGTCGGTTTGGTCTTGCCGCAAATCATGTCGAGCAGCGTGGTCTTGCCCGCACCATTCGGGCCGATGATCACGCGCAACTCGTTGCGTTCGACAGACAGGCTCAGGGCATCGACAGCCTTGAAGCCGTCGAACGACACGGTGAGGTCTTCAACCCGCAAAATTTCCTCACGAGCCGGAGCGACGGGGGCGCTGCTGCCAGGCGCAGGCATCGCGCCCGACGCCATCATGGGCTGGAGCGTGGCGAGCGGACCCATCACGGCGCTCATGACCGGGCCGCCCGTGCCTTGCGCTGCCAAGGCAAGAGGTCGGTCAGACCGGCCAGGCCATTGGGCATGGCCCAGACCACCAGGATAAACACGGCCCCGAGAAAATAGAGCCAGCCTTCCGGAAAAAGCTCTGACAGATAGGACTTGAGGAAACCAATCAGCAGGGCACCGACCACGGCCCCCGGAATCGACAGTCGTCCGCCGACCGCTGCATAGATGACCATCTCGACGGAGGCGACCACACCGATCACGCCGGGTGCGATGAGTCCGACCTGCAGGCTGTAGAACGCACCGCCGATGGAGGACAGGACGGCTGCCACGGCAAAGACGAAGGCTTTCATATGGGCCGTGTCGTAGCCGCTGAAACGCGCGCGGTCCTCACGGTCCCTGATCGCAATCAGTATCTTGCCGAAACGGCTGCGCACGATCGCCAGCGAAAGCACCATCACCAGCACCATCGCGGCCACTTCGATGAAGTACATCGTGCGTTTGGCGCTGTCACTCAGGATGTCCCAACCCAGCAGCGTGCGGAAATCGGTAATTCCGTTGGCGCCGCCGGTGTCGCCTTGCTGGCCGATCACCACCACGGTCAGCGTGAGTGCCAGTGACAGCGTGACGATGGCAAAGTAGACCCCGCTCACGCGTTTGCGAAAAATGGCATACGAGAAGACATAGGCCAGTACCGCCGGGATCAGCAGGACGGCAAGCAATGTCCACCCGAGTGAGTGAAACGGTTGCCACCAGGCGGGGAGTTGCTCGACACTGCTCCACACCATGAAGTCGGGCAGTTCCGGGGCAGAAGCTTCGAGCTTCAGGAACATCGCCATCATGTAGCCACCCATGCCGAAGAACATGCCTTGGCCAAGGCTCAACACCCCGCCATAGCCCCAGGTCAGCACAATGCCGACCGCCACAAAGCCGAAGGCAAGGTACTTGCCGATCAGATTCAAACGAAACGCGTCGAGCGCGGCGGGCAGCACGACCGCCAGCAGCAAGGTGACCAGCAGCACTGCGAGAACGTCGGAGCGACGTTGCATGTTTGGCATGGTGTCAGTTCCTTGAGCGCACGGCGAAAAGACCATTCGGGCGGAAATAAAGCACCACGATCACCAGCAACAAAATGGTGGCTTTGGCCATCGAGCCACTTAGCAGGAACTCCATCCAGGTCTGGGATTGGGCGATGGCAAAAGCCGACAGGGCCGTGCCAAAAAGACTTTGCACCCCGCCGAAAACCACCACGATGAAGGAGTCGACAATGTAGAGCTGGCCGGTCCCGGGGTTGGTCGATCCGATCATGGTGAACACGCATCCGGCAATGCCAGCCAAGCCAGAGCCCAGGGCAAAGGTGATGGCATCGACCCGGTTGGTATCGATACCGACCGCGCCGGCGATCGCACGGTTTTGCGTCACGGCCCGCACCTTCAGCCCCCAGCGGGTTCGGTACAGCAACAGGTAAACCGCGACCGCGACCACGGCTGTCAGCGCCACGATGAAAAGGCGCGTCAGCGGCAACTGGATGCCACTGACGGGCTCCCACGCACCGGCCAGCCAGGTTGGCAGCGGCACGCTGACTTCCTGCGCGCCGAAGATGTTGCGGTAAGCCTGTTGCAGCATCAGGCTCAGTCCCCAGGTGGCAAGCAGCGTGTCGAGCGGGCGGTTGTAAAAGAACCGTATAAAGCCTCGTTCCAGCAAATAACCAAAGGCAAAGGTGACGGCAAAGGCAAACGGAATCGCCGCGAAGAGATAGACGTCCATCCAGCCGGGCGCGAAGCGTTCAAAGAATTTGGCGGCAACGTAAGTCAGGTAGGCGCCCAGCGCCATCAGTTCGCCATGCGCCATATTGATGACGCCCATCAGGCCAAACACGATTGCCAGACCCAGCGCCATGAGCAACAAAATGGTGAACAGGCTGACCCCGTTGAACACCTGCATCACCGCAATATCAAAACCCATGGCACTGCTGCTTTCGTGAAGAAACCTGAAATGCTGGAGTCGCCTGGAGCCCAGCACGAAGGGTGCCGGCATTGGTCGCCGGCAACACTTTCCTTACAGCTTGGGGAACGGGTTTGGTTCGATCATTGGGGACTCCCAGACAATGTCGAACTGACCATCGGGGCGCGCGCGGCCGATGCGCACTTTCTTGGCGACGTGGTGGTTGCCCGCGACGCGGACCAAACCTTCCGGTGCCTGGAGCTCCATGCCTGGCGCGCTCGCCACGACTTTTTCGATATCAAAGGACTTGGCCTTTTCGACCATCATCTTCCACAGGTAAACGCTGTTGTAGGCGCACTCCATCGGATCCCCGATGACGCGCTCCTGCCCGTACTTGGCCTTGAAGGCCTTGACGAATTTTTCGTTGGCCGGTGATTTGATGCTCTGGAAATACCCCATGCAGGCGTAATAGCCGGCGGCATTGTCTTTGCCGATGCCTTCGATTTCGTTTTCCGAGACCACGGTTGACAGCAAAACCTGTTTCGTGCCGTCGAGGCCCGCGGCGCGCAGTTGCTTGTAAAAAGCCACGTTGGAGCCACCCACCACCGTGCTGTAGATCACGTCGGGCTTGGCAGCCTTGATCTTGTTGATGATCGAAGAAAACTCGGTGTGACCCAGCGGAACATATTCCTCGCCCACGACCTTGCCGCCAGCTTTCACAATGGTGGGTTTGGCGATCTTGTTGCAGGTGCGCGGATAGATGTAGTCGGAACCGACCAGGAAGAAAGACTTGCCTTTTTCCTTGGCCAGCCAGTCAATCGCCGAAATCACCGACTGGGTGGCTTCTTGCGAGGTATAAAACACATGCTTATCCTCTTCCTGGCCTTCGTAGTAGGTCGGGTAGAACAGCAGACCCTTGGTCTGGCTCAGCACTGGCAGCACCGCCTTGCGTGAGGCCGAGGTGTAGCAGCCGATGATGGCGGCCACCTTGTCGCGCTCGATCAGCTTGCGCGCCTTCTCGGCGAACACCGAGTTTTCGCTCGCCCCGTCTTCAATGACCACTTCAATCTTCTTGCCCATCACGCCGCCTGCGGCGTTGATCTCTTCGATGGCCATTTTTTCGGCGTCGACCAGTGAGGCTTCGGCGATCGCAATGGTGCCCGAGAGCGAGTGCAACAGGCCGAGCTTGACGGTGTCCTGTGCGAAAGTTCGAGTGACCGTGCCGGCGGCGGCACCCAGCACGAGCATGGTGCTTCCGGCTTTCACGATCTGGCGGCGATTCATCGGGTTCATGTCAAAGTTCCTAGTGGTTGTGTAGTTCGGGAATCCGACCCAGGTCGCCGTCAAACGCTGAAGCTCACGGCAGCCCTCCGCAACAAGTCGCCGTTACCCGTCCATCCCAATTGCTTTTTCGAATCGGAAAGCAAAAAGCCCCGAACCGGTGGTGAACCGGTTCGGGGCTTTGTTGCCCGACACCTGACTGGCAGCACTGGCAGTCGGTGTCGATTAATGGGTAACGATTTCTCGTTGAGCAGACTCTAAAAGGGGCCCCAACGCGCTGTCATCGGGATTTTGACTGATAGACGTATCAAATTGCCCGTGCTATTCGAAAACCCGACCTTCTTCACCGACCGATCATGTTCTCCGGCACCACCCAGGCATCGAACTGCTCACCTGTGAGGTGCCCTGAAGCCACGGCCGCCTCGCGCAGGCTGCTGCCTTCCTTATGCGCCTTTTTGGCGATGTAGGCCGCCTTGTCATAGCCGATGTGCGTGTTCAGCGCCGTCACCAGCATCAGCGAGCGTTGCACCAGTTCGGCGATGCGCTCGCGGTTCGGCTCGATGCCGACGGCGCAATGGTCGTTGAAGCTCACCATGCCATCGGCCAGCAGCCGCACGCTCTGCAGGAAGTTGTGCGCCACCATCGGGCGGAACACGTTGAGCTCGAAGTTGCCCGACGCACCACCGATGTTGATGGCGACGTCGTTGCCCATCACCTGCGCGGCCAGCATGGTGACCGCCTCACTCTGCGTCGGGTTGACCTTGCCCGGCATGATCGACGAGCCCGGCTCGTTCTCCGGAATACTCAATTCGCAGATGCCGCTGCGCGGGCCGCTGGCCAGCCAGCGCACGTCGTTGGCGATCTTGTTCATGCTGGCGGCCAGTGTCTTGAGCGCGCCGTGCGCATGCACCAGCGCATCGACCGAAGCCATCGACTCGAACTTGTTCGGCGCGGTAATGAAAGGCAGCCCCGTGAGGCGCGCCAGTTCGGTCGCCACCTGCTCGGCATAGCCCTTGGGCGCATTGAGCCCGGTGCCGACCGCCGTGCCGCCGAGCGCCAGCTCGCACAGGTGCGGCAGTGCGGCGCGCACATGGGCTTCACCGTGTTTCAGCTGCGCCGCGTAGCCCGAAAATTCCTGGCCCAGCGTCAGCGGTGTCGCGTCTTGTAGATGGGTGCGGCCGATCTTCACGATGTCCATGAAGTCAGTCGACTTCTGCTCCAGCGTGCCGCGCAGCTTGGCGATGGCCGGCAGCAGCTTGTGGGTGAGCGCCTCGACGGCAGCCACATGCATGGCGGTCGGAAACACGTCGTTGCTCGACTGGCTGCGGTTGACGTCGTCGTTCGGATGCACCAGCCGCCCTTCGCCACGCTCTCCGCCGAGCAACTCGCTCGCGCGGTTTGCCAGCACCTCGTTCACGTTCATGTTGGTCTGCGTGCCGGAGCCGGTCTGCCACACCACCAGCGGGAACTCGTCCGGGTGTTTCCCGGCGATGACTTCATCGGCCGCGGCGACGATGGCCTGAGTCTTCTTTTCGTCCTGCAAGCCGAGCGCGTGGTTGACCACCGCCGACGCCCGCTTGACCTGCGCCAGCGCCGTGATGATTTCACGCGGCTGGCGCTCGCCCGAGATGTCGAAGTTCTGCAGAGAGCGCTGCGTTTGGGCGCCCCAGAGCTTGTCCGATGGAACGTCGATGGGGCCGAAAGTGTCGCGCTCGGTGCGTGTGGTCATGAGGAGAAGCTGTAGTCGCAGTGATGAAACGGAGCGTCAGTATGGGCCGAACAAGAAAGGTTCTCACTGGCAGGGATTTCAAAAGCGCCCGCGGTCAGAGGCATCTAAGGGATAGTCCCTGCGCAGAAATGTCGCGTGGGAGACGTTAGCGCCGCGACGCGCGCCCTACTGTCCTTCTCCATAACAAAACCCATTGGAGACACGCATGCAGCGCTTAGGTTTCATCCGCCCGGTCCGGTCGTTGCTGTGCGTTGCAGCGCTCGCCGCATGCGGCGTAGCGTCGGCCGCAGAGACGGTCAAGATCGCCTTCATCGAGGTGCTTTCCGGCGCCTTCGCATTCACAGGCCAGAGCTCGCTCAACCAACTGCGCGAAGTCGTCGCGCAACTCAACGCGAATGCCACGCCGACCGACCCGAAGCTTGAAATCGTCCCGTTCGACGGCAAAGGTTCACCGCAAGAAAGCACGGTGGCGCTGAAGGCTGCTTCCGACCAGGGCATCCGCTACGCGACCCAGGGCGGTGGCTCCGGCGTGGCGTTTGCGCTGGTCGACGCGATCAACAAGCAGGCCGATCGCGACCCGAACAACGCGATGGTCTACCTCAACTATTCGGCGATGGACCCGGGGTTGACCAACGACAAGTGCAGCTTCTGGCACTTCCGTTTCTATCCCTCAAGCGAGATGCAGATCGAAGGCCTGACGACCTATCTGCAGAAGAAGCCGGACGTGAAAAAGGTGTTCCTGTTCAACCAGAACTACACGCACGGCCAGCAGGTCGCCAAGGCCTCGCGCGCCTACCTCGCCAGAAAGCGGCCCGACATCCAGATCGTCGGCGAGGACTACGTGCCGATCGCCACGGTGCGCGACTTCGCGCCCTACGTCGCCAAGATCGCCGCGTCGGGCGCCGACACGGTCATTACCTCCAACTGGGGCACCGACCTCGGCCTCCTCTTTAAGGCCGCCAAGGACTACAACCTCAACATCAATTTCTACACGTTCAACGCCAACAATCCGGGCATTCCGGCGCAGATGGGTTCGTGGGGCGTCGAGAAAGTCAACGTGATGTGGAACTGGGGCAGCAACGCACCGACGCCCGCACTCGAAAAGATCGCCATGGCATACAAGAAGAAATCGCCGGAAGACGACTTCATCTACGCGTCGCACTGGTACACCATGAACATGCTGCGCGCTGCCATGCGGCAGGCCAAATCGACCGACCCGAAGAAGGTCGCGTTCGCCCTGGAAGGCATGAAGTACGAGAGCCCGGTCGGCGAAGTCGAGATGCGCAAGGTCGACCACCAGATGCTCGCGCCCATCTACCTCGGCGTGTGGGCCAAGCAGGGGAGCCCCGGCGTGAAACACGACGCCGACAACACCGGCTACGGCTTCCGCTCCGAAGTGGTGTGGGATTCGTATGTGAGCGCGCAGCCAACGTCCTGCCAGATGAAGCGCCCGCCGGCCTGACGCCAGGTACATCGCGGGGCGGTGGGGGATAATTTCGGCTCCCCACCGCACAACAAAAGACCGCACGATGACCACCACCATCCAGCAGGCCGACCTGATCGAATCGGTCGCCGCCGCGCTGCAATACATCAGCTACTACCACCCGACCGACTACATCGCGCATCTGGCCAAAGCGTACGACCGCGAACAGAGCCCAGCTGCCAAGGACGCGATCGCACAGATCCTGACCAACAGCAAGATGAGCGCGACCGGCCACCGGCCGATCTGCCAGGACACCGGCATCGTCAACGTGTTCCTGAAAGTCGGCATGGATGTGCGCTGGGGCGGCTTCACCGGCAGTCTGGACGACGCCATCAACGAAGGCGTGCGGCAGGGCTACAACCATCCCGACAACACGTTGCGCGCATCGGTCGTGGCCGATCCGGAGTTCGACCGCAAGAACACCAAGGACAACACGCCGGCGGTGATCTTCACCGAGATCGTGCCTGGCAACACGCTCGAGATCACGGTCGCGGCCAAGGGCGGCGGCAGCGAGAACAAGAGCAAGCTGGTGATGCTGAACCCGGGCGACAGCGTGGTCGACTGGGTGCTCAAGACGGTGCCGACCATGGGTGCAGGCTGGTGCCCGCCCGGCATGCTCGGCATCGGCATCGGCGGCACCGCAGAGAAAGCCGCGCTGATGGCCAAGGAAAGCTTGATGGACGACCTCGACATGCACGAGCTGCAAGCCAAGAAGGCATCGGGCGCCGAGCTGACCAAGGTCGAGGCACTGCGCATCGAGCTGTACGAAAAGGTCAACGCGCTCGGCATCGGGGCCCAGGGCCTGGGCGGCCTGTCGACGGTGCTCGACATCAAGATCAAGATGTACCCGACACACGCTGCCAGCAAGCCCGTCGCGATGATCCCCAACTGCGCGGCCACGCGGCACGCCCATTTCGTGATGGACGGCAGCGGCGCCGTGTACCTCACGCCGCCGTCGCTCGACCTGTGGCCCGATGTCGACTGGGCGCCCGACTACAAGAAGAGCAAACGCGTCGACCTCGACACGTTGACGCCCGCCGAAGTGGCGAGTTGGAAGCCCGGCGACACACTGCTGCTCAACGGCAAGATGCTCACGGGCCGCGACGCAGCGCACAAGCGCATCGCCGACATGCTCGCCAAGGGCGAGAAATTGCCGGTCGACTTCAAGAATCGCGTCATCTACTACGTCGGCCCCGTCGATCCGATCGGGGACGAAGCTGTCGGCCCCGCTGGTCCGACCACCGCCACGCGCATGGATGGCTTCACCGAAATGATGCTGGCGCAAACCGGCTTGATCGCGATGATCGGCAAGGCGGAGCGCGGTCCGGTCGCCATCGAAGCCATCAAGAAGCACAAGAGCGCCTACCTGATGGCGGTTGGCGGCGCGGCCTATCTGGTGAGCAAGGCCATCAAGACAGCCAAGGTGGTGGGCTTTGCAGACCTAGGCATGGAAGCCATCTACGAGTTCGACGTGGTCGATATGCCGGTGACCGTAGCGGTCGACGCTGGCGGCACCAGCGTCCACATCACCGGCCCGGCTGAATGGCAGAAGCGCATCGCTTCCGGCGCGCTCAAGACGATCGCGCTGGAAGCGATTTGAGCGATCGACCCATTGGTGTGTTCGATAGCGGCATCGGCGGTTTCAGCGTGCTCAACGCGCTGCAGGCGGAGTTGCCTGACGAGCGCTTCGTCTATTTCGCCGACACGGCCCACGCGCCGTATGGCGAGCGCGGCGACGACTACGTAGCGGCACGCACCCGCGCTGTGACGCGCCACCTGATCGACGCGCACGACATTAAGGCGATGGTGGTCGCATGCAACACCGCCACCGCCGCTGCGATCCACCTGCTGCGCGCTGATCACGCCGCCCTGCCCCTGGTTGGCGTCGAGCCGGCACTGAAGCCGGCCGTGGTGATCAGCCGCACGCACCGCATCGCCGTGCTCGCAACGCGCAGTACCCTGGCGAGTGTCAAGTTCAACGCCTTGCATGCATCCCTCGCCTCGCAGGCCGATTTCAGCCTGGTGCCATGCGACGGCCTCGCAGCGGCCATCGAAGCGAACGACACCGCCGGCATCGCGTCGCTGTGCGCAAGGTACACCGCGGCTGTGGGCACGTTCGGCAGTGCGGCTGGCGAGTTCGACACGCTGGTGCTCGGCTGCACGCACTATCCGTTCGCCGCGGAACAACTTCGAGCAAGCACAGGCGCTCAAGTGCACTACATCGACACGGGTGCGCCCGTCGCGCAGCAGACGCGGCGGCTGCTGGCTGCCTCCGGGCAGCTTGCGGTTAGCAGGGCCCAAAAGGAAGAAAGGGCCGACGCAACGGATGCGGCATGCACGACCTTGCTCTTCAGCAGCGGCGATCCGTCACCACTCGATGCGGCGGCGAGCCGCTGGTTGCGTCGATCGGCGGCGCCGGCAATCTTGTTTTCAACGACGGCTTTGGCGACTGCCCGATCAACGTGATTTTCCCGATCCGCGCAAACCCCATACCCCACATGATCAGCCGCATGCGCGCACCGCTGATCGCCGCAGTGCTGGCCGGCTTCAGCATTGCCGGTCACGCGTCCTGCGACAGCGGTCTCGCCGAGCGGATGCATGAAAAACTGCACCCCAAGCGCCAGCTTGACCACGAGCGCGCTGTCTGCCAGCCATGGCGGGGCGTGCCGGGGCGTTTCATCGTCGTGCTGCCACTGGTCCGGCCAGGCTCGGAAGCGCACATGGCCGATTTCGACCTCGACGTCATGGTTGTGCAGCAGGCCGACAACGGCAATGCCGAGCGGGCCAAGGTCATCAGCCGCACGTTCGAAGAATCAGCGCTCTCCGAAGACGCGGTTCGCATCGCCGACATCAAGGTCGACACCGCGCGTTACACGCTCGCACCGGACACGCGCGCGTTCGGGCTGCGCATCGCGCGCCGGGGCAGTTCGCGCGCCAATCCGTTCTCGAACGAAACGCTGACCCTCTACCTGCCGCACGGCCCCAAGCTGCTGAAGGTGCTGGACGAGCTCGAGACGACGCTCGAGCGCGGCGAATGGGACACCAACTGCAACGGCAACTTCGAGACGGTGCAGGGCAGCCTTTCGATCGCGCGGACGATCAGCAATGGTTATGCCGATCTAGTGCTGCATCAAACGCGGTCGGGAACGCGGTCGGTCGCGCAGGGAGACGAATGCACGACGCAGGAACGGCCGACGAAGTTCGGCTCGAAAACACTTCGCTTCGATGGCACGGCGTACCGCGCATCGGAAATCAGCGCGGGATACTGACGCGCTGAGAAGGACGACTCAGTGAAGGTGGCGCGGCCGGCGGCCACCGCCGTGTCCGCCACCACCCGAACCACCGCTGCCGCCCGTGCCACGCGGCCGTTTGCCAATTTCCAACGAATTGACCAGCGCATCGAAACGCTCACCAAAGAGCTTGTCGATCTCGGCGACCACGCCGCTCAGTTCGGCACCATCGAAGTGGCGTTCCATGAGGTTCACCACGTCTTCGACCAGCAGGTCGCGCTGCACCTGCATGATCGCAGCCGGATTGGGACCGACGAACAGCATGATGAAGTCATCGCGCGATTCATCTTCAGGGTCGCCTTCTTCTTCTTCGTCGAACTCGGTGTCGTAGAAGGTGATTTCGATGGCTGCGCCGCGATCGGACAGTTCGTTGAGCGCCATGGCCATTTCGTCGAGCGCCTGCCGAAAATCTTCGTCGCCGGCGACGGTCCAGCACAGCTGGAGCACATGCTCCTTTTGCTCGAATCGGATGCCCGGCTCTTCTTCGTAGACGCTGGTGGCGCCGTCGGCAAGCGACTTGGCGCCTGCGTACTGCCAGAGCGGCGTCAGCGCCTCCTGGATCTGCGCAAAGGTCACATCTGCGCGCAACTGCACATCGCCATGCACATGAATTTCGAACGGAGCGTTGTAGCGAGGCATGAAGTGCTCCCTTGTGTCTGGTTGGTGCCCGGAGCCGGAATCGAACCGGCATGCCCCTTATTCAGGAAGCGGCGGATTTTAAGACCTAAAGCACCGGTCAATGCGCAAGTATCTCACCCTCTGCTTTGGTGGTTCTCATAGGCAAGCGCGGCATTGCAGTGAAGGAAATTCGGGGGCACCACCAGCGGATTCCGAGGGAAGGCTGAATATCGAGTGCTGTCCTTGCGCCTGCTTGACAAATCGGCCGCGCCCGGATTGTCCACGCCAGCTTGTTCGCCACCGCAGCAACAGCCACCCCGTAGGTCTGGCGCTACAACAGTGCGCCAAACGGAGCTGCGTTGGCGTAAGTGTGGTCGTGGGCAGGCTTCCCTATGGCAACGCACTACTCAGATTCAAAGCCGGCTGCAATCGTCTGGCGCTGCACGTCCCGCAAACCGGTCGCCGAACCAGTCAATCGTCGTGTCAGCCGTGCGCTTCGCGATCGTGACGTGGTCGCCTCCGGTGACTTCCAGGAATCGCACGGGCTGACCTGCACGGCAAAGAGCCGTCACGAAAGACCGCGTCACCGCTGGAGAAACGATGAGATCGGCCGAACCTTGGGCAATCAGTACGGGCACGCCGACCTTGCGAGGCACGACCGAGTTCGCCTGCATGAGTTCTGCCCAACGAGGCGATGCGTTGAGATCGACACCGCGGAGCTGCCTGGTCAGCCGAACCAGTCCGATCTTGGTCCGCATCTTGAATCCGTCCAACGTCACGCAGTTCTTGGCGATGCGGCGGATCAGATCCTGCCCGATCGATCCGGTGATCGTGGACAGCGGGACGTTGTAGACCTCCGACCAAGACGCGCCGGCATAGGCGGTTGACAGAGCACGGACCGCGGCGTTCGCGTTGCCGGTCAGATTCGCTGCCAGGTCGACCGGAGGCGCCGCCGCAGCCGCACCCATGAACTGCAACTCGGGGGCGTAGCTCGCCGCAAGCTGCGAGGTCCAAAGCGTGGCATGCCCTCCCTGCGACTCACCCCACACCACGAAGCGGTTGCTGGCGGATGCCTGTGGCACTTCCTTGGCTGCGCGAACGATGTCCAGCACAGAATGCGCCGCGCTCGGCCCGACAAGATAGGGATGAGGACCCGGGCCGCCTAACCCTTGATAGTCCGTAGCGGCGACGACGTAGCCATGCCGAAGCAAACTCGACAACCCAGCGATGCTGCCAAATAGCCATTTGTTGGTCGATGGTGCGCAATCATCGGCGATTCCGCTGGTGCCATGTGCCCACGCAACGATGTCGCGACCGGTCGCTGGTGGGGCTGCGGCGGGAATGATCACCACGCCGGTCACGTCAATTGCTGCACCACCGGTATCCGTTGAGTGATAAACGACCCGGTAGGCTTGTGCGCCCTCGGGCGCACCCGCAAAAGGCACGGCAGCAACAAGACTGGGAACTGAAGCCGGCTCGGCGGCACCACTGGTAGTGATGGAGAGCGCAAGCACAACTGCTAGGAGAATTCGCATGGCGGCACGCTACCACGCGGAGTCCTAGGAAGAAAGTCGCATCCCCGCTGGGTCAATATTTAACCGGCGCAGACAAACATGATGGTCTACGAGGTCACCCAGCGCCACGTTGCGGCGCTGAAGAAGTCCCAGCTTGCCGCTCGGTCCAAAGCGGCTATGTGGAACCGCGACATATCGGTGTTGCGATCGCTGCTTGGGCTATGCCCCGTCTCTCTCTCGTCATGCCCGACCCGCCGATCATGTGGAAAGTCGGGCGCAAAAAGCTGCCAACCTGAAGGCCATGGAGCCCAAGGGCAAGCTCAGATGGCTCAACGAGGGTGATGAACGCAAGCTGTTGGATCGGCTGTGGGCATTGCACCTGAGCCGCTCCGGTGAACGGGCACCACTGGACCGCCATGCATGCTGAAGCGTCGACACAAGCTACTGAGCCCCACGCGCGTTTACGTCTACCCAGCTATCAGCGGCAAGCAATGGCACCACGAAGACCTCCCGAGGGGCCATGCAACCGTGGGCATCCAAAACGCCATTGAAGCCCTTGGGATCAACGATGACCCAGCTTGTCACGGGTGACCCCGCACACCTTCCGGGACACCTTTGCCAGCCGGATGGTCCAGAACGGTCTGAGCCTGTTCAAAGTACAGAACCTTTTGGGTCACAGCACCCCAGCGATGACGCAGAAGTACGCACATCTGAGCAACGAGGCGCTGGGGAATGAATCCGCCGCTGTGCTTAACAAGGTGTACGTGTACGACGCGAAGGAGAAGCCGAGGTTAGCTGGGTCCCCACGGGCCAAGCCCACACGGTCCAGACCGTCGCTGGTCGGGTCCTCCATTGCCGAGTCCCCACAGCCGCTGTATATCGTTCCAAGTCCCCACCAAAGTCCCCACGAGGGTCCAGTCCCCACACAGCAACACGCTTTCAAGGTGGTGCGGTAGATTTTTGATTGGATTGAAGATTTTGGTGCCCGGAGCCGGAATCGAACCGGCATGCCCCTTATTCAGGAAGCGGCGGATTTTAAGTCCGATGTGTCTACCAGTTTCACCATCCGGGCGACGAGCGATTGTCGACGATACCCGAAACAAAAACGGCCCCGCCTTCAATGGCCGACAACATGCCCCTGCAGCGCACGCCAGCGCGCCTTCACACTTCGGTTCCGAGACCGATCGGTGCCGGCACCATGTTGACGATGCGGGTGAAGAGCGCCTGGTACGGAGCATCGGGCGTGCAACCGGTAAGAGGATCGCGATTGGCCCTGAAAGCCTCGTCGAGCTCGCGCCAGTCTTCAGGTGTGAGCACCCTTTCGGCGAGCGGCAGGATCTCGCGCTCCTCGAGTGCCATGTGCTCCAGATAGAAATCGGCAAAGCGTCCGACAGCGGATTCGAACTCCATCCGACGCGACTCACCCATCATTTCAAAACCGAGCAACGCGTGCTCCACGTTGCGGATCTTTCTTTCGCCGCGTGCGTGATCGTCGTCGAGCCGGTCCAGCAGTTCACGCGACATCGGTGTTCTGGCGCGCAACATCGGAAACAGCAGCTCCGTCTCCTTGCGATGATGACGCTGCTCCGGAAACTCGTCGACGTAGAACAGCATGGCGCGCAGCATCGCGAAGTCGGGCAGCGTGCCTTTGCGGCGGTGCTGCGCCAGCAGCAACACGGTGGACCGCAGCATGGCAGCCAGCGCTGCATGTTCCTGGCGAATGATTCGGACGGCTAGATGTGGCATGCGCTTCTTTCGTTGCAAGACGAGAGGATCGCTCCTTTAGCAAACGACGCGTTTGTCGCAGATCAAATGTTCTGCGTGTCGGTGACCGAGAAATGCGGCAAGGCGCAGTCGTCTCAAAACGGCTTTGGATAAAACCTTTGTCAAAAAATATTGGCGTTCAAATGGCAAAAGGGAATAGTGCGGCAGATCGACTCGTGCAACGTCAGCGACCCATCACGCATTTGTCGTACAGATGCGGCGCCAGGCGCTTCGGGTCATATCGCAGCTTCAGCGCGTCGTACCGCGGCATGTCGTAGGCGTGCCCGAATTCGTCGCGGCTGAAATAGCAGTCTGAGTAGAGAGACTTGATGCCACAGAGCCGGAGCACTTCCTGCTCGATCAACCGGTTGAAATGCCCAGGCTCCTTTGCCTGGCGTGTTTTCACCACATCCCAGAAACCGAAGTTGATATAGAGCTGGCCGGCCCGTAGCGGATACAGCGTGAAGTTAGCGCTGGAGTCGGGCGCATGAACAGGACAAATCCATACCGGGTGAATGCCGATCTCGCGCTGCAAGAAGTCCAGAAACCCGACCGCAGATGCAACCGGAATATCGACATCCTGAATCACCGATTCGGCAAACATGCCACTCAAACGCGCGATGCGCTGGGTCAATCGCAGCCGTGCACTTATCCTCATCAGGCGCGAGTAGGTCTTTGAATTCAGATGCGACCGGCCGAACAGACGGCGTACAACCGGGTTCTGCGCGCCGAAGTTCTTGGAGCACCAGAACCAGTCGGTGTCCCAGCGCCAGAGATAGTCCTGAACACTCAGATGATCGACCGGCCTTTCGAGCAGGGATCGGTAATAGATCTGCTCGAAGTCGTATCGACTCAATGGTCCTCCGACCTCTTCGAATCGCGCGACGTTCAGCACGAATGTTCCGGGACTGAACACCACGCCAGCGACGAAATCCGGATCTCCCTCGCATGCATCGGCGAGTGCGGAAAAAAAGCCTGCAGCGGTGTCGAACGGAATGTGCTCTACCCTCACGCACGGTTTGACAGGCAAGATCCGAAGCACCAGCCGCAGTGCGTAGCCTAGCGATCCATAGGAGTTCGGAAAGCCGAAAAAGAGATCCCGATAGGCATTGGTGGGCGTACACGTGACGATCTCGCCTCCGGGCAACAACACGTCGAACTCGAGCAGCGTGTGATGAACCAGCCCTTGCCTGAACGATGTCGCCTCGATGCCCACGCCCGCCACCGCGCCGCCAGCGGTGATCGTCTTGAGCTGCGGCACCACGGCAGGCATGGCGCCATAGGGCAACGTGCCTGCCACGATGTCTTCGTAGGTCGCCAAGCCTTCGACCTGCACCGTACCCGCCACCCGATCCACACCCAGGACATGATTGAAGCCACTGAGGTCTAAGCGATGTTTGGCGCCTTCCCGGCGAGCCCGAAAAAGGTTTGAGGTCTTCTTGTTCAAACCGATGCGGGCGCCTTCCGGCACCGGGTCGCTCAGCAAAGTCCCGAGCAGCCGTCGTTGGCGTTCGCCGTAGCTCGCTGCTTCAGCGCTCATACATATGCTCCCGGCCCATCGGGTAACTGTCGGCTGTCACATTGCCCTTGCTGAAGACAATTTGGAAAAGGTGGGTGTACCCGGCGGGCGAGCGAAACATCTCCGCGCAACCAGCGAGGTAAGTGCGCCAGACACGTCTAAATCGTTCATCGAACCGCTCCGGATCGAGGTCATGCACAGCGGGCCATCGCTGCTCGAAACGATCGGCCCAGGCATCGAGCGTGGGCGCGTAGTGACGCCGCAGATTCTCTATGTCGAGTACCTCGAGGCCGCTGCGCTCCATCTCGACGATCACGTCCTCAAGACTCGGAATCCATCCACCCGGGAACACATGCTTGCGAATGAACAGCTCGGTTTCGTAGTGCCCCACATGCCCGATGAAATGAAGGATGCCGAGCCCGCCAGGCTTCAGAAAGCCGGCATGCGCGCGAATGACCTCGGGCAACTGGTGGCGTCCGGCGTGCTCCAGCGTGCCGATGGAAACAACCTTGTCGTACTGCTTGTCGACCTCCCGAAAGTCCGCCTCGCGAACTCTCAGCGCATTGGTCAGGCCGCGCCGGGCAATCTCTTCGCGCAGCCACACCACCTGCTCGGTGGTCGTGTTCACACCAACGCCCGAAGCGCCGATCGTTTCGTGCGCCCGGAACATGAAGCCGCCGAACCCGCAGCCGATATCGACGAAGCTGTCGTCGCGCTGCAGACGGATTTTTCGGCAGACATGATCGATCTTGTTGCGTTGTGCGTGCTCCAGCGTTTCCGTGCCTGCGGGCCAGTAACCGCACGTATACATAAGCAACGGCTCGTCCAGCCAGAGCCGGTAAAAGTCGATCCCGAGTCCGTAGTGCGCGCGTGCGTTGCGCTTGGCTTTGGCCGGGTCGCGATTCGAATGACGCAATTCGAGCAGTTCGTTTTCCATGCCGTTGATCGCACCCGACTTGAGGTCGAAGCCGGATGCCATTCCGGCCGCCAGCGCCGCACCGAAGTCACCCTCCACGTCGACCGTCTGATCGAAGTACGCTTCCATCAGCCCCATGTGGCCGCGCGTGGCTGTCGAGAAGAGTGCGGCGTCGGTATGGAATACGACGGTGAACGCAGGATCGGCGCTACCGACATTGAAGACGGCGCCGTCTGGCAGGCGCACGGCGAACGACGTCGCCGCACGCCGTCCGAGGCCGTCGAGCATGTCGCGCAGAGTGGAAGGCAGCTTCATTGGGAGTTCCGGCAGCGCCGAACGCCCGGCGAGAAGCACATTCAAACGTCAGAGGTCGATTTGGCGATTGCGCAAGATCAAGCGAACGGTGTCCCGTCTTGTCGGAGATCAGATTCTTTGCTTGTTGGTAGTCGACCCATGTTGACCTTGCCAGCGCGCACAGAGGGCTGCGATGTCGAGGTCGAGGTCGGTGTCGGTACAAACACTGAACGTCAGGGCGCGTTCTTCGGCACTAGCGGCTCTTGCATCGGACGCATCGTTGTCCAGCGCGGTCCGGCGTGCGACGCGCTGCCGCAACGTGGTCGAGCGACAAGGCCAGTGAACGAAACGCACGCCTTTCTTCGCCCCCGAGAAAGGCCGCATCGATGACCACCGGGTACACCGCTTGCAGCACCGCCGTGGCACTCGACTTAAGGTGGTCGAAGGTCCGCCGTGTCGCGCTCGCGGCGTAGAGGTCGATGCCGTGGCCGGACGAACGCGCGAACGCATCCAGGCCGAACAAACGTTTGCGTTCAACATCGGACCGGATGCGCACGGCACCCGCTCCCTGCAACAGCTTCAGGGCGACGCTCGACTTGCCTGAGCCTGAAAAGCCATACGTGATCAGCAGGCGCGGGCCACCAGGAGCGCCTTGCGTCAAACGCGCCGCAGTGGCGATGTAGTCGGGTACGTCGTCCGAGCGACCATGCGACTCGCCGTGCGGTGCGGCTTGCGAAGTCGAGTCTGCAGCGAGAGAAGACGCAAGTGCCCTCACCAGCGATCGATACACCTCGTAGAAACGAAACACGGCCATGCCCGCGTAGTCGCCGCTGTGCTGTAGCCATGCATCGAGGAAGCGAAAGGCAAGCCCCGGTCGATCGTGTGCGGCCAGGTCCATCGTCAAGAAGGCCACGTCGCTCATCACGTCGATCCAGCGCAGGCCCAGTCTCGCAAGGCTTGCACGGATACACCGGCCGACGGGGGTCCGTCATGCCTGAACAAGAAGGTTCGGGGCGCGAGCCGACCGCATTCATCAAGTCTTCACCGGCGCGGCCATTCCCGCATGCTTTGTGAAGTAGCGCCTCGCCAGGGCGACGAGCTCGTGGGTGCTCAAGTGCCCCGTCGTCTCCCAACCCGCGATGCGAAGCGCCACCTCCGGGCGGTGCTTCACATCGGGGCTGGCCCGTTCTTTCGGCCTGGACGAAGCGGCGGGCGCGGTGGTGATTCAGGTCGACGCAACCGGTCCGGCCGCCACCGCCGGCCTGCTGCGTGGCGATATCGTGCGCAGCGTGGACGACGCGCGCATGCCGCACTACACCGACATGCGCCGCAATCTCGCGCAGCGGCTTATTGGTACGCGAAGCTGCCGGCGCTGCGCGCAGTGAGGGGGTTCGGACCGGCGATGTCATCGTCGCGATCAACGAGACCGCGATCGATCGGGTCGATACCTACGTCCACATTCTCTCGCGCTTGTCGGCCGGGCGAACCGCCGCCTTGCTGGTGCGGCGCGACAAGGGCCTTGCCTACATACCGGTCCGGCTGCCAGAGCGTGCGACCAGGAACGACCTCCGATGAAAGATATCGAAACGGACCTGTGCGCGTGCATTACGACTATGCCGATTTAGAGATTCACCTCAAGGTCGGTGGGTGCGATCTTCCCGGACTTGACCTGCATCGACCTATGCGCCTTGCCCAGTGGCGACGACATGGCTCCGCATGCGGATGCGCCATTTCACGCCCTCGAACCACAGCAGGCTCAAGGTCGCCATGCCGAGGGCGCCGAGCAACAGGGTCGGGTTCGGCATCACGAATGAGAACAGCCGGCTGACCGCTGGCACGGTCAGCACCACAGCCAAGATGGCCAGCGTTGCCAAGGCGATCCAGCCGAGCTGACCTCCCGTCACGGCACGAACGTTCCAGACAGTGCGACCCCAAGATCTGTTGGTGTGGATCAATGCAAGGTCGGCCAGCACGAGGACGACGAAGGTGAGCGTGCGGGCCATGTCGTCCCGGCTCGCATCGAAGGGCGCGATGAGGCGGGCTCCCGCATAGGTTGCCAGTGACAGCACCAGCAAGCCCAAGCCTTGCCACAAACCGCACAACAGCACGGCGCCGTCGAACAGGCGCTGGTCGGGTCGACGCGGCGGTACCGTCATCGCATCGGACTCCAGCGGTTCAGCCTCGAACACGATCGTGCAGGCCGGGTCGATGATCAATTGCAGGAAAAGGATATGAACCGGCAGCAGCAGCATCGGCCAGCCGAACAGCACCGGAAAGATGGACAGGCCGATGATCGGCACGTGCACCGCCACCACGAAGACGATCGCCTTGCGCAGGTTGGCGAACACGCGGCGACCATAGCGCACCGCTGTCACCAGCGACGCAAAGTCGTCGTTGAGCAGGATCAGCGCCGCAGCCTGGCGCGCCACCTCGGTGCCGCGCGCTCCCATGGCCACGCCGATGTCGGCCGCTTTCAGCGCTGGCGCGTCGTTGACACCGTCACCGGTCATCGCGACCAAGTCGCCGCGTGCCCGGAAGGCGCGCACGAGGCGCAGTTTCTGCTCGGGCTGCACGCGACAGAAGATGTGCGTCGCAACCAGTCGCACGGCGAGTTCGGTATCGCTCAACGTAGAAAGTTCGGTTCCGGTAATGACTGCTGCATCGGTGCTCAGGCCCGCCTGCTTCGCTACCGACAGTGCCGTGGCCGGATGGTCGCCGGTCATCATCACCACTCGAATTCCGGCGGCCTTGCATTCGGCGATGGCCTTGGGCACGTCCGGACGCACCGGATCTTCAAGCCCGACCAGCCCGAGAAACTGGAAGTCGAAATCGTGTTGCAGACCCGGCAACGCGCGGGGCGCGAAGGTCGCCTGCGCCACACCCAGCACACGGAATCCGTCTGCCGCCATCGCCAGCACCTGCTCGACGATCAGGTCACTGCGACGGGCATCCAGATGGCACAGATCGACAATGGCCTCGGGTGCGCCTTTCGCGGCGATGAGAAGCTCCCGCAGATCCGGGGATTGCCAGACACGCGACATCGCCAGCATCTCTGGCGACAACGGGTAGTCGTCGATCAAGGTCCAGTTGGTATGCAGATGCTCGGTGTGCGCCAACAGGCGCTGCCCGGCCTCGCCGATGGCCGTTTCCATGGGATCGAATGCGCGGCGATGGCTGGCCAGGACCGCGTACTCGAGCACCCCATGGAGTTCCTCCTGGAGGGGCGGCGCACCTGCCTTCGCGCCGTCGCGCACTGTGTCGTGCACCGCCACTTCGGACCACAGGCGCCTGACCGTCATGCGGTTGGCCGTCAGGGTGCCGGTCTTGTCCACGCACAGCACCGTGGTGGCGCCGAGCAATTCGACTGCGGGGATGCTTCGGGCCAGCACCTTCTCTCGCGCGAGGCGCCATGCACCGAGACCCAGGAACAATGTCAGGACCACCGGCAGCTCTTCCGGCAAGACCGCCATGGCCAGCGTCAGGCCGGCGAGCAGCGCTTGTAGCCAGTCGCCACGCAGCAAACCGAAAGAAACGACCAGCGCGGCCGCAAACGCCAGTCCGACCAGGGCGATACGCGTGACCACTCTTCGCGTTTCCTGCTGGATCGGGGTGGACTCGGTCTTGATTCCCGCGAGTGACTGGCCGATGCGGCCCAACGCGCTGCCCACGCCCGTGGCAGTGACCCGACCTTGCGCCGTGCCGCGCGTGACCAAGGTGCCGGACAGCACTGCACCGGCGAGCGGCCCCGCCTGCTTGAGGACAGGCGCCGACTCCCCGGTCAGCAAGGACTCGTCGACTGCAAGATTGGCGCAGACGATAAGAGACAAATCTGCCGGCACGCGATCGCCCTCGGCGAGCATGACGATATCGCCCACTACGAGATCCCGGGCTGCGACGGTTCGCTCCTTTGCACCGCGGATCACGCGGGCCTGCGGACTCGACAGATCGCGCAAGGCGTCGAGCGAGCGTTCGCTGCGCCGCTGCTGGAAGAAGCTGATGCCCATCACGACGAAGACGAAGCCCAGCAGCATCAGCGCCTCCTGCACGTCGCCCAACACCATGTAGAGGGCGCCGCACGACACAAGCAACAGGAACATCGGTTCGAACGCCACCTCGCGCACCAGCCGCAACATGCTGCGAGGGCGAGAGACCGGCAACTCGTTGGCGCCGTCCCGCACCAGTCGGCGCAATGCCTCCTGCTCTTTCAACCCGACGGTGGGTGCCAGCGCTGGCGCGGCGAGCGACCCATCGGTCATGAGGTTCAGGTGCTCCGTTGGGCTTGGGGGTCGCAAGTTTTTGTCTCGATGGGTGCCGTGATGGCTCAGTTCATCACGCGCCGCAGGGTCACGTCTTGATCTGGCGCAAGCCCTGCCGGACGCGCCGGCCAAAGAATCGGCTGACCTAACAAGGACAACGCCATGAAACCGACCCCACCGCTTCCGAGACTCATCGCGATCGCTGCCGCCGCACTGACCGCTGCTGCTGTTGCCGCCGCCA
Organism: Variovorax sp.; assembly: GCA_025352265.1. Taxonomy (GTDB): domain Bacteria; phylum Pseudomonadota; class Gammaproteobacteria; order Burkholderiales; family Burkholderiaceae_C; genus Variovorax. The sequence continues at coordinate 68,956 of JANXTS010000039.1, forward strand.
TCGTGATGTTGCTCAGCGCGCCCGCAATGGCTGCCGAGAGCACGGCACCAAGCCAGTCGAGCGCGCCGTCTGGCGTGGCATCCAGCGCCAAGGCTGCAGCCATCAGGGCAGCTCACGAAGCAGAGAGCGCAGCGCATGAAGCCGCCGAAGCAGCGCGGCTTGCCGCACGCCAGGGTCAGGCGACCGCAGGCAAGGTGTCCAGGTCGATTGCCGAAGGGATCCGTCGCGCAGCGCAAAAGGCAGCAGAAGCCGCTACTCGTCTCGAGGCCAAGGCATCCGCCTCTTCAGGCCGCGCGTTGGAAGAAACCCGAGAGGCCGCTCGGACCACGGAAGCGGAAAGCAAAAAGGCCACTGCCGCCACCAGGGATGCGCTGGCAAAGGCCGACGACTCGCTGCAGCGCGCGACGCGAACCAGCAAGGAAGAAGCAGAAAAAGCAGCGCATGCCACGCGCGACGCACTCGACACCGCAGCGGCCGCCACCAGCGCCGCTGCACGCTCGGCCAAGGAGGCCGTCAAGCGAACGGTCGAAGCCGCACGGCACAAGATTTAGCCAGGACCGACAGGAAGCGCTCTACGGCAGTTCAGCTCGCCTGAACGCCTTCCAGCAACGCAGAAGTTCAGGCTCCGCATGCGCGCTCCGGCAGTCGAGTTGCCTCAGCACCGACTGCACGGAGCGCTTCAGGTCCTGCTCCTTTTGTACCAGCTCATGCAGCAGTCGTTCGGCAACTTGCGCATCGTTGAGGTGGCCGAGCCCACCCTGCAACTTGGCGAGGCGCTTGACATAACCGCGCGCTGCCTTGCCCGGGTACAGCGACTGAAAAAAACTGATCGCATAGCGCAGGCGCTTGGCTGCAATGCGCACCCGGTGGCGCTGCTCGGGCGTGGCGTGCGCCAGTCGTTTGCCGACGTCAAGCAGTTTGCGGTGAAGCCGCATGACGGCGACAAATGCCAGCGCGCGCAACGGTTGCCGCAATGCCTTGCGCGCACGCTTACCCAATGACGAACGCCAGTTCTCGCACTCGAGCCACGCAGCGAGCCCCAGCGTCAGGCGCCCATAGCGGGGCGATGCGAGCGCTTGCGCGGCACCGCTGCGATGCGTGTCGGCGGAGATTGATGCCGTCTGCACAAGCGACGCCCATTGCCTTCCGCCATCGCGATCGGACTCGGTATCGGTGTCGACATCGGCGGTCAGTGCCGGCAGGGTTTCGCCCGCCAGCACCTCGGCGTCGCGTGCCGCGCCGAGCGTCGTCGAAAGCCATTGCAGCTCGCCAGCCAACAGCGCCGGCAAGGGGATGACCGTGGAGAAGAGGCGCAACGCGGAACGCAGTCGCCGAATGCCCACGCGCATCTGGTGCACGCTCTCGGGATCGGTCCCTCCCATGACACCAGCCTCGTTGCCGAAAGCGTGCGCGAGGCAATTTTCAATGACCGCCCGGAAGCCCTGTCCGACCGTCACCCCACGCGCGAACAAAAGCGGCTTCGCGACGGCAACCGTCGTTGTCGTTGTCGTTGTCGTCGTCGTCGTTGACCGCGAAGCATGGATCCGACCCGCCCACAGCGCATAACCCCGATCCGCCTTGCCCAGACGACCGATGCGCAAGGGCACGTCCTCCTGCACCAGCAGGGCCGCGTCGAACAGCGCCGTGGGCGAGCCAGCCTTCAGCTCGAACTCGATCTCGCAAATCGACTCGCGCGCATCACCGCAGCGTAGCTCGCCTTCATCGAGCGTCAGTTCGATGCGATGGCCCGTTGGCTGCGCGAGCTGCCACAACGAGCGGCGCACGACGACGTCGAACACCGCAACGAGTCGCTGCGCCAAGCCCGGTTCCGCAAGTAGCAGGGCCAGCCTCGAATCCGGCTCGATCCGCATGTGCAAGGCCGCAAAGTCGGGCTCCGCGCTGTCGACAGGCACCTCCCATTCGCCGCGGTCGCGCAAGCCAAGTCCGCCATCGGCCAGCTCGATGGTCTTGACGGTTTCGGTCAACCGTCCGCCTTGCGCTCTGATACGCAGCTCCAGGCCTTGCCGGCGCAAGTACAGATCCGGCGTGTCGAAGTAGGTCGTATGAAGACGCGCGAGGCGGGGCCGCAAGTTCTCAGGCTGCAGCCTGGCGCTGACAGCCGTGCGAAAGGCGCCGACATCCGAAGGCGACAGCAGCAGCTTGAGTTCGACTTCGCGTGAAGTGCGGTCGGCTGGAATATTCGACAGGGTCGCAGAGCGGCGCATAAGCCACTGTATGCACCCACCGCCTCACGGCGTTGACGCGCATCAACGCCGACCGCGATGGCGTGCTTATTTGATCCAGCGCAACCCCGCGCGTCCGCTCGCTTCCTAAAGTGAAACCTTCGTACCCAATCGTTCTGAAAGCCACCCATGCAAACCATGAAAGCCGCTGTCGTCCGCGAGTTCGGCAAGCCCCTGTGCATCGAGGAAGTCGCCATTCCCGAGGTCACGTCGGGCCAGGTGCTGGTGAAAGTGGTGGCATCGGGTGTCTGCCACACCGACTTGCATGCCGCCGATGGCGACTGGCCTGTGAAGCCCACCCTGCCCTTTATTCCGGGTCACGAAGGTGTCGGCTTCGTGGCTGCCTTGGGTGCAGGTGTCAAGGGAATCAAGGAAGGTGACCGCGTCGGCGTGCCTTGGCTGCACACCGCTTGCGGGCACTGCGAGCACTGCATCACCGGTTGGGAAACGCTTTGCGACGGCCAGCAGATGACGGGCTACACCGTCAACGGCGCCTACGCCGAATACGTGCTGGCCGACCCGGGCTACATCGGGCAGCTACCGGCCCATGTGGGCTTCAGCGAAATTGCGCCGGTGCTCTGCGCCGGCGTCACCGTCTACAAGGGCCTGAAGGTTCTCGAATGCAAGCCGGGCGACTGGGTCGCCATCTCCGGCGTCGGTGGGCTCGGCCATCTTGCGGTGCAATACGCCAAGGCGATGGGGTTTCATGTGGTTGCCGTCGACATTCACGAAGGCCAGCTCCAGCTCGCCAAAAAACTGGGCGCCGACATGGTGATCAACGCTGCGCTGCAAGACCCGGTCAAGGAACTGCAGACCGCCTTGCGCGGCGTGCATGGCGTGCTGGTCACTGCCGTATCTCGAAGTGCGTTTTCGCAGGCGCTGGGCATGCTGCACAAGCGCGGAACGATGGCCCTCGTCGGCCTGCCGCCGGGAGACTTCGCATTGCCGATCTTCGACGTCGTGCTCAATGCCAAGACGGTGCGCGGCTCGATCGTCGGCACCCGCAAGGACTTGCAGGAAGCGCTGGCTTTCGCAGGCGAAGGCAAGGTGCACACGGTGTTCACTGAAGACAAGTTGGAGCGCGTCAACCATGTGATGGACCGCATGCGTGCGGGTGATATCCAGGGGCGCGTCGTCATGCGCATTTCCAACGCGAGCTGAGCATCTCCAGCGACCGCACTCAACGATTTTCTAAACGTCTTCAGGATTTCTTGCATGACCACTCTCACCACCCGAGACATTCAACTTTTGTCGCGCCAACTCCACGCCATGAAAGAAACCGCACGGGATGAAATCCGTCTTGCCGACAACGATCTGCAGCAAGGCCGGCAAGCCCAGTCGAGCGAAGCGCACAGCTTCAGCGACGACGCCGAAGGCATCCGGACGGAAGACGTTCGCCTTGGAGAAATCGAGATCGACCGAACCCGGCTGGCCGCGATAGAGTTCGCAGAAAAACTGATTGCCGAAGGTCGCTACGGCAAATGCATTCACTGCGGTTGCGACATTGCACGCGAGCGCATGCTCGCCCTGCCGACCGCTGCGCGCTGCGCTCCATGCCAGAACGCGATTGAAAAAGGCGACGGCCCGCGCTAACCGCCTCCTGTCCGGGCGCCCCTACTTCACGAGCACGACCGGCTGCTTCGCGAGCGCCAGCACGCGCTGTGCCACCGAGCCCACCAGCAAGTCGGCAAAGGCGCTTCTCCCCTTGCTGCCCAGCACGACCAGATCGAACTTGCCGGCAGTCGCGCAATCGACGATTTCCTGCGCCACATGTCCCCGGCGAATCTCGGCGTCGTGCTTGACGTCGGCCTTGTCCAGCAACTTTCTCGCGGGCTTCAATTCGTTGTCACTCAGTTCGCGGAGGTAGTCGGCCACCTGCTCACTGCCGACCAATGCCTTGGCATGGCGCAAGCCCGTGTCGTCGTGCACGCTGACCAGCGTCACGCTGGACGGCTTACGCAACTGGGCAACGAGTCCAGCGGCGTACTTCACCGCGCGCAGCGCGTGTTTTGAGCCATCGATGGCAACGAGAATTTTCATGGTCTTCTTTCAGGGTTGAACAAGTTCGGGGCTCGCCGATCGATACATCGCGCGGACGGCGAGCTTGCGAAGCTCGCTGTACCAGAGCACCGCGCTGGCCATCGCAATGCACAGCAGCCAATGATGCAGGTTGAGCGGCACCGTGCCAAACGCCAGATTGAGAAATCCGAGATGGACCACTGCGACCTGCAGCAGGGCGGACAGCGCGATCGCGCCCCACAGCCAGCGATTCACGAACAGATGCGAGAAGGCGCTCTGGCTGTCGGACCGCGCATTGAAACAGTTGAAAGACTGCGCCAGCACGGCAGCCGCCGCGGTCATGCCAACACTGCTTGGACCGGACGCCGCAAGGAGCGCGGCATCTCGGGTGCGCGGCCGAAGCGCACGACCAGGTCGGGCCGCCGGTCGCCCAGGGCAAAGGCACGCGCCAGCCCAGGCCTCACGCTGGCAACTTCGACCGGTTGATTGAGCATGGCATTGCGAATCCCTTGGGCCGTCGCCTGCAAAGCGAAGCGCTCGTAGCAGCGCCCCGCTTCGATCCAATGCGCCTTGTCGTTCTTCTCAGAAACGAACATCGCGATGCCTGCGGAACTGCGCACCTGCCTCGCGTATTTGTCGTTCTCGCGCGCAGGTGTGAAGAAGCGGGCGAAAAGCATTTCGCCGAGCCATCGCGGCACCGTTGGATTACCGGAAGCACGCGAAAACAGACCATCGCCCGACCTGATCGCTTCCGCGTCGCCAAAGCGAATCCAGTGCTTGAGTTCAGCGACGAAAGCCGGGTCTTCGATCTGGCGGGTGTTGGCGTTCACGATGTACTCCAGCATTTTTTCTGTTGCCGTTTTTTCGCTGAGGATCAGCAACTGAACGCCTGTCCCGGTTCCAGCCCGTTCGAGCAGTTTCAGTTCATCGTTCGGCAACGGCTGGCCATTGAAGTCGGCACGCGTGCACTGCCGGTCGAACATCGCTGCGTAGAGTTCGGACGGGTTGGCTCGGGAAGGCTCGAGTTGCACTCGCAAGGCATCTCCCATCGCGCCGCCGGTGTCCCAAGATGGCTCGGCTCGCAGCCCGTGCGCCAGCGCCGCCTGCACCAGATTTTCTGCGGCACAACCAAGCGAGACAAAGAGATGGTGGTCGTCCGGATCGACGGCGGGGCATCTGCGGGACAGGTCCGGAAGAATCGAAATGCAATGCTCCTGAATCGCGAACTTCCAGCACTGCGTGTTGTGGCTGGAGGGTGCCAGCGTGGCGCAACGAACCAGCTCTTCGAAAAGCGGCCGGCCGCTCGCGACGGCAGCCGATTGCCGATGCCACGTGCTCTGCACCGCGTCGGCATAACTGACCGCGGGGCTGCCTGAGGAGCAGCTCCCGAGTGCCAACGGTGCCAGCCCAGCCGCACCTACCGCCCCCGCCGCCGCGGCAAAGCGTCTTCGCGTGAGGGGCGTCAAAGCGAGCGAGGGCAACCCGGGATTCCGGCTCAAGCGCTCACCTTCGCACTTTCCACCGCGACCTTCGGCAACATTGCCATGACGTGCGTGCCTTGCCCCTGCGCCGACGTGACCGTCAGGCGACCACCACAGCTCTGAACACGGTGGCGCATTCCGGCCAGGCCGTAGCGCGACGAAGACACCTGTTCGATGTCGAACCCGATGCCGTTGTCCGGCACCTCGACCAGGATGTTTTTTCCTGCATCGACCAAGGTGACCGAAACCATGCTGGCGCAGGCGTATTTTCCGATGTTGGTCAGGCACTCCTGCACCAGGCGATAGATAGCCAGCTCGCTCGTATCTTCCGCACGAACCTCCTCGATCGCAGTCGTCACTGCAATCGTCGAACTCAGGCTGAAGTCCCGACACAGGATGTTCAGCGACGACGCCAGGCCCAAGTTGGCCAGCGACGAGGGACACAGCCCTTCGACCACCCGGCTCTTCAGTGCAATGCAGCGACCGAGCATTTCCGCCAAATGCTGAAGGCGCCGATCGATCTCGGGCGACGCAGGGTCAAGACGCGACTTCAGGCACGCCACGTCGAGCTTGGCTGCCGTCAGGATGGCACCCAGTTCGTCGTGCAGTTCGCGGGCGAGCAGCGCGCGCTCCTGCTCGCGGATGCGCTGAAGGTGAGTCGCCAGGTCGCCGAGGTATCGGGCGCGGGATTCCCCTTGCGTCTGGATCGGATTGCGTTCGGGTGTCATCCGGTGGGTTCCTCGATCAATGGCTGAAAAAAGCCTCATGTGCGCTGACGATGCTCTGGCTCAACCCCTCAATGCGACATCAACACAGGCAACGTCATGGATTGCAGGATCGTCCGCGTGACACCACCGAGCACCCACTCGCGTGCGCGGCTGTGCCCATAGCAGCCCATCACCAGCAGATCGGCGCCCACATCCGCGGCCAGCGACAGCAGCTGCGCACCGGCGTCTCCTTCGCCTTGCACGCCGGCCTGCACCGTCGCGGTCACACCATGCGAATTCAGATAGTCCTGCAGCGAGCGCAACTGCGACTGCGCCTCTTCGCCGTAGCAGACCGCATGCACGCGCGCCGCACCGCGCAGCCAGGGCAACGCCGCAGTCACCGCACGGGCAGCTTCACGCGTCTCTTTCCATGCCACCAGCACCGTGCGCCCGACCGTATCGGCGGACCCTGTAGCGATGTAGGGCAGCACCAACGCGGGCCTTCCGCTTTCAACCAGCAAGGTCGACACGAACTCGGCGGGCAGCTCGCCGGCGTAGGCGCTGTCGCCATCGCGCTGACCGAGGATCAAAAGGTCGGCATAGAGCGCGCGGCGGCTGAAGCCCCAGGGCGCATCGCTCATCGGTTCGGCCCAATGCATATGCGGCGAATCACCACCGGCAGCCATGAATGTGGCGTACGCGTTGTCGCGCGATTGCTTGTCGAGCGCCAGCATGATCGCCATGGCTTCGGTTGCGCCTTCGAGTGCGGAGGGGTAGCGCACGAGCGCGGAGAGCGTGCACGGCATGCCGGTGACCTGGGCATCGAAGGCTTCTGCCAGCTTGCGGGCGAGCCCGACACGCGTGGCAGTGCGGGCTGAACTGTCGAGGTGAACCAGAATCGATTTCGGGGTTGTCATTGCGAGTTCCCTGGTGTGCAGGGCCAGAGTGGTTCGGGGTCTGGCAACTTTGCGATCGATCATTCGAAGGTGACTTGATCTGCATCAAAGCACATGAAATTAACGATCAGAGAATCGATCGAAGCAGCACGTTCAGCCGCGAAAGGAAACGGTCGCCATGAAACCTCAAACGATCAGAGTCGCATGCTCCAACTGCAACTTGCGCGAACTGTGCATGCCGATGGGGGTCACCCGTGATGAGCTGGCGCGCATCGACAGCCTTGTAGCGACGCGACGCAAGGTCAAGCGCCGAGAAGCGCTCTTTCGCAATGGCGCGCGGTTCACTTCGCTTTACGCAATACGAACCGGTGTCTTCAAGACACGGGTGGCATCGGAAGACGGTCGCGACCAGGTCACGGGCTTCCAGATGGCCGGAGAGATCATCGGGCTCGATGGCATCGTGAACGACCATCACACCTGCGACGCGGTGGCACTCGAAGACGCAGAGGTCTGCGTGATGCCGTTCGACCGCATCGAGGAGCTGTCGCGCGAGGTGACTTCATTGCAGCACCATGTGCACCAGATCATGAGCCGTGAGATCGTGCGCGAGCACGGCGTCATGCTGCTACTGGGCAGCATGCGCGCCGACGAGCGGCTGGCAGCGTTCCTGTTGAATCTCATGGAGCGCCTGCATGCGCGCGGCTTCTCGAAGTCGGAATTGATGCTGCGCATGACGCGCGAAGAAATCGGCAGCTACCTCGGACTTAAGCTGGAGACGGTGAGCCGCACCTTGTCGAAGTTCGTCGACGACCACATCGTCGAAGTCGAAATGCGGCATGTGCGAATCCTCGACCCCGATGCACTGCGCAGGATGATCAACCCGACGGTTTGAAGACTTCGTCTGAGGCTGCGGTCATAGTCGCTATCGCGGTCACAGCGGCCACAGCGGCCAGTTCGCCGGAAGGTTGACAAGGGTCAAAGCTCGCCGAGCACTGCAGGTGCACATTGGGAGCTTCACTTCCTTGGCGCGCTTCACGCAATGACTTCCATCGCCCTGGCACCGGACCTTCAAAATTCAGCGCACAGCGTCTCGCCCGAGATGCTGGCCCGTTTCGACATCGCCGGTCCCCGCTACACCTCGTACCCGACGGCCGACCGCTTCGTCGAAGCTTTCGGTGCCGACGATTACGGTGCGGCTGCCCGACAGCGACGCCTCGGCGCGAGCGCGCGCAGTCCCATCTCGCTCTATGTGCACATCCCGTTCTGCGCATCGCTCTGCTACTACTGCGCCTGCAACAAGATCGTCACGCGGCATGAATCGCGCGGTCGTGAATACCTGCGCTACCTGAGCAAGGAAATCGACTTGCATGTGGCTCGGCTCGGGCCCGGCACACCGGTGAGCCAGCTGCATCTGGGCGGCGGCACGCCGACATTTCTGAGCGACGAAGACCTGGCCGACCTCATGCGGATGCTGCGCGAGGCGTTCTCTTTTTCGCCTTCGGGCGAGTACGCGATCGAGATCGACCCGCGCACCGTCGACGCCGGCCGGCTGGCCCATCTGGCGCACCTGGGCTTCAACCGGTTGAGCTTCGGCGTGCAGGATTTCGATCCGGCCGTACAACACGCGGTACATCGCATTCAGCCCGCAAAACAGGTGTTCGACCTCGTCGCATCGGCACGGCAATTGCCGTTTCAGTCGATCAACGTCGACCTGATCTATGGATTGCCGCGGCAGAGCGTGGCCTCGTTCGACCGCACGCTGGCGCAGGTGTGCGAGCTGCAGCCCGACCGCATCGCGCTCTATGCCTATGCGCATCTGCCTGATCGATTCAAGCCCCAACGCCGCATCGCGACGAGCGACCTGCCGTACGCGGCGGTAAAAAATGAAATGCTCGCGCGCTCGATCGCAGCGCTCACCGAAGCGGGTTACGTGTACATCGGCATGGACCACTTCGCACGGCCCGACGATGCGCTGGCCGTAGCCAAGCGCCAAGGTCGGTTGCACCGCAACTTTCAGGGCTACAGCACGCAGCCCGACTGCGACCTCATCGCGCTGGGCGTCTCCGCCATCGGGCATGTGGGCGGCACCTACAGCCAGAACGCGAAGACGCTGGAGGAGTACTACGACCATCTCGACCAGGGCCGCCTCCCCGTGGTGCGAGGCCTCGGCCTGTCGCGCGACGACGTGCTGCGGCGCGCGGTCATCATGGCGATCATGTGCCAAGGTCATGTCGACTTTCAGTCGATCGGCATTGCGCATCTCGTCGATTTTCGCGATCACTTCGCCACCGAACTGGCCGCGCTGGGACAGCTCTCAGCCGACGGCCTCGTGCAGGTCACCGACCACGATCTGACCGTGACCGACAAGGGCTGGTTCTTCGTGCGCGCGGTGGCGATGGTGTTCGACCGCTACCTGCAAACCGACCGCAAGCGCGCGCGCTTCTCCCGAAGCATCTGACGATGACCGGGCATCTTGGAAAAGACGATGACTCCATTCTTCGAAACAAACCCGGTGGACCGGCTCGACGCACTCGCGTCAGAGCCAGTTGCGACCTGCACTGCCGGCATGCTCGCAAACCTCGCCGCTGCTTCGGGTCTGCGCAACTGGCACCTTAAGGGCCGCGAGCTGATCCCCGTCGTGCAGGGTGGCATGGGCGTCGGCCTGCCGCTCGACCTGCCGGAGATCGCGCGCGAGCATCCCGACGTCGCGCTCATCCCGATCCTTTCCGGCGCGCGCGGGGTACAGCTGGTGGTGCGCAAGTGGGAGAAGAAAGGTCGCTTGCCCGATGCCATCGTGATCGAGCATCCGCGCCTTGCGGGCGGGCACCTCGGCGCCGCGAAGATCGCCGACCTGAACGACCCGCGCTTCGACTTCGACGTGGTGTTGCCACAGGTGCTGGCGTTCTTCAAGAGCGCTGGTATCGAAGGCCGCATTCCGTTGATCGTCGCCGGTGGCATCGGCAGCCTGGAAGACATCCGGCGCCTGCAGGGCCTGGGCGCTTCAGCGGTGCAGCTGGGCACAGCCTTTGCCGTGACCACCGAGTGCGACGCGCACATTGCATTCAAGCGCGTGCTGGCCGATGCAAAGCCCGAAGACATCGTGGAGTTCACCAGCACCGCCGGACTGCCCGCGCGCGCCGTGCGCACACCCTGGCTCGACAAGTACCTGCGTCTTGAGCCGCGACTCAAGGACAAGGCGCACAAGAAAGAGCATTGCACGATGCGCTTCGATTGCCTGGCGCATTGCGGCCTGCGTGACGGCACCGCGACGTGGGGCCAGTTCTGCATCGACAAGACGCTGGGCCATGCGCTCGAGGGGCATACCGATCAAGGCTTGTTCTTCAGAGGCGCGGGGCGCTTGCCGTTCGGCCGCGAGATCCGGCCCGTCGGGGAACTCATGCGGTGGCTGTTGGGAGGCATCCGGCCGACCGTGCCGACGGTTCGCTGACAGACCAGGATGCAGCGGTGCCAAGTGCAGTGGCGCCCACATCGAGGCTCCGATGGTGCAGACTGATCGCATGGACAAGCATTACCTCGCACCCCTCTTCACGCCAGGCTCGGTGGTCGTTTTCGCGGGCCGGACCGACGCCGTCGAAAACCAGTCACCGCAGGCCCGGATGCTGCGCCAAGCGCTTGAAGCCGACCGTTACACCGGCACACTGCACTTCGTCGACATCCACACCAGCGGAACCCTGAAAGACCTCGCGCAGACACGTGCCGACCTGGCCATCATCGCCTTGGCGCCGACTGAGATCGCAGCGGCACTGGAGATTGCCGCACGCATCGGTTGCCGCACCGCGCTCGTGCTGTCGACCGGCATCGGCACCGAGCAAGCGGCCGAGTTGTCGAAAACGGCGCGGCGTGAAGGGGTGCATCTGCTCGGACCGAATTCTCTGGGCTTCCAGCGGCCGCAACTGCATCTGAACGCGAGTACCGCCGGGCCGCTGGCCAAGGCGGGGCAACTCGCGCTGGTATCGCAGTCGGGCGCACTTACCGCGTCGATGCTCGACTGGGCGCGCAAGAACTCGGTCGGCTTCTCGAACGTCGTCTCGCTCGGCCCGCACACGTCGGTCGATCTGGCCGAGGTGCTCGACTTCTTCGCGCACGACGGCAGCACGCACAGCATCATTGTTTACATGGAGGGCATCTCCAACGCGCGCCGCTTCATGAGTGCGCTGCGCTCTGCCTCGCATGTCAAACCGGTGGTGGTGTTGAAGGCGGGCCGCAAGCCAGCGGGCAACGAAGCGGCGCAAACGCACAGCGCCTCGATCGTCGGTAGCGACGACGTGTTCGATGCCGCCTTGCGCCGGGCGGGTGCCGTCCGCGTGCGGTCCTTCGTCGAATTGTTCTCGGCCGCCAAGTGTTTGGCATCACGCTACCGGCCCGTGGGCAAGCGGCTGGCCATCGTCACCAACGGCGGCGGCCCCGGCGTTCTGGCGGCCGACTGGGTCAACGAGATCGGTTTGCAACTGGGCAAGCTCTCCGCCGAATCGGCGCAGAAGCTGCAAGTCCGGCTACCGGCACTGGCTTCGTTGACCGACCTCATCGATCTTTCCGAAGACGCCGAGCCCGCGCACTACCAGGCCGCCATCGAAGCCGCTGCCGCCGACCGCCAGATCGATGGCGTGCTCGCTATCTTCTCGCCCAAGCCCGGCGCCGATGCCGCAGCGATCGCGCGCGTGCTGGCCGACATTCCCCGGCCGATGAGCAAGCCACTGCTGTCGTGCTGGATGGGCGATGCCACGGTGGGCCCGGCGCGTGAGGTGCTTTCCGAGGCGACGATCCCGACCTTTCGCACGCCCGAAGCGGCGGTCGGCGCGTTCGGCAACATCGCGTCTTTCTATGCAAATCAGTTGATGCTTCAGCAGACACCGCCGCCGCTGTCCGCACTGGCCAAGCCCGACATCGAAGGTGCTCGGCTGATGATCGAAAGCGTGCTGGCGGAGCGTCGCAAGGTGCTGACGGAAATGGAGTCGAAAACGCTGCTATCGGCTTTCCACATTCCAATCACCCGCACCTTGCTGGCACGCAGTGCCAACGAAGCCATGATGATTGCGACGCAGCTGGGATTTCCGGTGGCGCTCAAGATCGATTCGCCCGACATCAGCCACAAGTCGGATGTCGAGGGTGTAGCGCTCAACGTGATGAACGGTGCCGGCGCGCGTGACACCTACACCGACATGATGGAGCGCGTGGCGCGCCTGGCGCCCGAGGCGCGCATCAACGGCGTGACCGTGCAGAAGATGGCGCGGGCCCGTCGCGGCCGCGAAATCTACATCGGGCTTGTGACCGACGAGCCCTTCGGCCCGGTCATCGTCTTCGGTGCGGGCGGCACCATGATCGAGCTGCTCGACGACCGCGCGATGGAGCTGCCGCCGCTCAATCAGTTCCTGGCACGGCGCCTGATCGAGCGTTCGCGGGTGGCCGAGACGCTTGTCGAATGGCGCGGCGCGCCCGCCGTCGACATGGAGGCGCTGGAGCAAGTGTTGTTGCGCGTCTCCGAGATGGTGTGCGAGTTGCCCGAGCTGCGCGAGATGGACATCAATCCGATCATCGTGGACGAGTCGGGTGCGGTGGCGGTGGATGCGCGAATCGTCATCGGCAACCCGCACGGCAACATGAATGCGCAGGCGACGGGAGCGCAACGCAGCAGCTACAACCACCTCGCGATCCTTCCCTACCCGGCCCGTTATCGACGTGAGTGGCCTCTGCCCGCAAGCGCGGGCGTTGCTGGCGGTGTGTACACGGTGCGTCCGGTCCATCCCGACGATGCGCAGATGCTGCAAAACCTCGTGCAGCACCTGTCGCCGGAGAGCCGATGGTTCCGCTACGTATCGCACTTCCGCGAACTGCCGGCGTCGATGCTGTCACGCTTCACGCTGATCGACTACGACCGCGAAATGGCGCTGGTGGCGGTGGTCCGCGAACGCAAGCTGGATACCCCCGGCCTTGCGACCGAAAGCGAACGCATCGTCGGTGTGTCGCGCTACATCACCAATGCCGATCAGTCGAGCTGCGAGTTTTCACTGGTAGTGGCCGACGACTTCAGCGGCAAGGGACTGGGTTCGCATTTGATGGAAAGCATCATCGATGTTGCCCGGGACAAGGGGCTGGCAGAAATCGAAGGGCTCGTGCTGACCGAGAACGCAGAGATGCTCAAGCTGATCAAGAGGCTCGGCTTCACGGTCGGGCGCTTCGTCGACGACCCGAGCTTTCGACTGGTGACGCTTACGCTGTGATCGCGGCACGGTCCGCCATCGGTTTTTGTGCGCTCGCCGGGCCTGCAGACTCCGCCCTGGTCACATCCTCGACCGTCACCGGATCGAAGCGCATGCCACGCAGGTGACGCGCCAAAGCCGCGTCCATCGTTTGTACGTGTTTGACATACCAACTCCTGAGCTGCCGCGCCATCTCGCGCACTTGCAGGAACCGTCCTTCACGCGCCTGGACCAGACCTTCGCGCATGACCTCGAGCACGACGAGGTGCTGCACGATGTGCGCCTTTTTTGCAGGGAACCCGGTAGACCGCATCCAGAGATCTTCACGCGCGAAGTGCTCGGACGTACATGCCACGAGGTCATCCCACACGAACGCCAGATGCGCATCGTCGGCCATGTCGACGCGCTCGATAGAGTCTTCGAAGGCTTGGTGTTCACGGTCCATAAAAGGCAGGTCCAGCGTCAACGCATCCGCCCATTTCAAGCTAGCCATTTCGGTTCCTTTGGTTGAAACCATCGAGGCTAGGCGTGGCGCGTCTCAAAAGTTTTGACGCGGGACAACATGAGACGCAACGACCCCAAAGAAAAAGCCCGGAGGGTCCGGGCTTTGACTTGCTGCTTCAGCGTATTTTTTTGGAGGCGCGACCCGGAGTCGAACCGGGCTACACGGATTTGCAATCGCGTGTCTGCCAACAAAATCAAATACTTACGCGCCTGCTACTGATCGTTGCTACCGATTATGCCATGCGCTACCGAGGCCGTTACTGCCCGTTGACGGCAGTGACGCCCCGGCGGCCGGGAGCAAGCCTATAGCAGCAGGCGCCGCGACCCCCTCGCCGGCCGCGCAAAGCGCTCTGTCGTTCGCTATGACATCGGTCAAGGCGCGGACTTCGCTGTCTCTTCGACCAACAATGCTGCGGCCTTCTGCGACCACGCGTCCAGCTTCTGCAAGTAGCTGTCCGCCCTCTGCAAGTAGCCCTGCGAAGGGGTCGGGTCGATGTCCCTGATCGCCGCCGGCAGCGGCGTCGGCTCGGCGCTCTTGAGCACCAATGGCGGCTGCGAGTTGGTCGGCGGTGCGCTGCACGCGGGCAGCAAGATCAGCGTTGCGAGCATCAGCAGCAGCGCGGGCCACAGTCTGTTTTTGTAGAGCATTGGCGATCTCCGTTTGCTTTGTTGAATGGGTGGCGAGATTTTCGATTTGCTGCTCGACAAAGCGCAGCGCGGCACGATTGCGCGCGTCGTTTTCTTTTGCGCGGTCGAGCTTTTCGGTCGCGAGGTTTTCTTTTGCTTTGGCGGCCATCGTGCGCTCGATCGCGGCCGTGCCGCCGAGCGCAATGCAGCCGACGGCCAGAATCCATAGCAGCGGCGTGCGGAGATCAGGCAGCATGGTCGTCGCCTTTCTTGTTCGCCGGCTTCGGCAGTTCGCCGAACACGAATGCAAACCAGAGTTGCGGCAGGGCCGCCCACATTCCGAACAACATCATGCGATCCTCAATGCGACCTTGCCGGCGTTGAACAACGCGAGGCGATCGGAGAACCCGTGCGCGTCGCCGTATTTCTCAGTCGGCTTCCCGATATTCAAGATGTCGCACACGCGGTCGAAATTGCACGCGTCGGCGCTTGCCGAGATTTCGCGCATGTCCCAGTAGTCAGCAGCCGACAGAGCGGCCCACAGAGGCTCGGCGAGCTTCGACGGATCAGCCTCGAAGTCGGGCACATTCAGCGACGGGAATTTCCAGCGCAGACGGTCGCGAACCTTCGCGATGTTGAAATGTCCGGTCGTCTGGAATAGGCCGCGACCGCGATATTTCCAGCCGTCGCCCGGACGATCATTGCCGAGATTCTGAGAACCCCACACGCCGCCATAGATGCAATTCGCGATCGCCTCCTGATTGGCGACGTGCGCATCATTGCGGCCGTGTTTCTCGGCGTCGGCGAGGGAAATGCGATGTCGGCCGAAGAGACTGATCAGCGCGGACGTGCGGTAATTCAGGTTCTCGGTCGTGCGTTGCAAGCGTTCGGATTCGACGCCCACATTTGCGAGGAACATTGCAACGCGGATCGGCTTGTCGGTGATCCGGTAGGCTTCCATAGCCTGCGCCAGTGGCCCGGCGAACTTTTCGGCATTGGCGACCGATGCGCCAGCGCAGGCCGCAATTACGGCGGTTGTGATTGCGGTCATTGCCACGTCTCCCGGTGTGAAGTCGCTCGATTGCGACGAATAATTGACGTTCGCGCAATTGATGCGCTGAATTCAGGGAACAAGCGATTAATGCAAAAGGCGATCTCGGCCAGCACGACCAAGAAAAGCCCGAACATCCATAGCGGCTCGCCCAGGATGCCGTAGATGCAATTGCGAACCATCAACGCCGACATGACGAATAGGCCGGCAATAAGGACGCGGCGAGCGGCTTTGTTGTCGTGCGACTCGGGAAGGTCCGGCGCCTGATCAACTGCGAATTGCAGGACAAAGGCGAGGATCAGCATGAAGGTGAATGCGAATTGAAGAATCACGGGCGATCTCCGGTTTCCAATGGGGCGGGAACAGTCGTGCCGGTAGGCGTGCGCGGGGCCGGCGGCCGGCCGCGCAAGGCATCCATGACGCGAAAGATGAAACCGAAGGGGTCGGCCCGCAGACTGCGGCCGAGAGTCTTGAGCCCGGCGAAGATGTCTTCGCTGACGACTGCCGAGGCGCCGATGATCGCGAAGCGCATCGTCTCGGACGGAACCCAGTCGGCGATCGCGAGGCCGACGATGACCGACACAGCGATGCCGGTCATGATGGCCGACAGGAAGCCCCACCAGCCCCCGTGCCGCTTCTGTACGACGCCCTGCGCGCCGCCCGCGATGATGCCGACGATGCCACTGGAAAGGATGATCGCGAGCGTGTTCGGATCGTTGAAGAGTCGCTTGGGCCAGTCAAACATGCTGGCCCTCGGAACGGTTGGGTTTGGAGGTCATGGGGGCCTACTGTCGGCGCCCGCACCAAGGCGCCTGCCGGCAGTTTTCCGAAACGGCGCCTTCCGGCCTACACGAGCAGTTGGCAGACCTTGGACGAACCGCTCGCCGGATCGCTGCCGAAGAACGGCGACGAGCATTGAAAGCCGCCTGCCGGCAAGTCCACTTCGAGCCATCGCACGTCGGCGCCGTAGCGAACCCGTCCGGGCGCAACCAGAAAGAAATCCGTGCCTTCCGTGGCGATTTGCGTCCAAGTTTTCGTCGGTTCCGGTGCCGTCGGCGCGGCCATCGGGCGCGCGGCCTTGTACCCGTGATCAGCAGGGAGGTCGGCTTGAAGTCCGCGCTCCCACAGAATCGAGCCTTCAACGCGCTCGATGTTGTCCAGCGAGAACGCGTCTCTGACGAAGAGCATTTCGGCGTAGTCGCCGTAGCCGGGTCCGACGGCCGTGTTGTAGCCGGAGATCATCGACGTTCCGCCGTTGGTGTCCGAGGTCTTGCCCGGCGTCAGCCAGTCGTTGCGACGCGCCGTTTCCCGTCCATTCACGCGAATGACGGCTTGCCCGTTCGCGTAGTCGTAGATCAAGCAGAGCAGTATCCATTTGCCCTTGTAGTTGTTGCCGTCGGTCAGGGCTTGGTAGCCGTCGCTGTCATTCCGGCGACCGCCTAGCTCGAAGCCGCCGCCCCCGGTGATCGCGCATGTGAGTCGCGCACGATTCGGGTCATCCCCTTTCGTGAGGGAGAAGAGATAGCTTTCGCCGCCGTTCTCGCCGAGACGCACCAGCGCGAAGACCGTCGCTTGGCCGGTGTTGCGAGCGATGCCGGCGAGCGTGGAGTTGAAACTAAACGAGCCTTGCGCGCCCGGCGCAGCGGTCCATACCGAGCGCCCGCCAAGGGTCGTGCTCACGTTCGCGCGATTCGACGCCTGCCCGGCATATGCCTGCCCGACGTGGCCGTTGCCCGACTTGTCGGCGAGGAAATCGAGTTGCCCGCCAACAAGCGCGTTGCTCGGGTTGTCGCCGACGAGCCACGCGAAATCGTTGGCGATCTGCGCGGCCGTCCAAGGCACAAGCGGTTTCGGTGACAGTCGTCGATGCGCGGATGCGGCCTGCATCGCAAGGAATGGGGCCGCGATCATGCTGCGTCCAGCCCGCCGAAGAGCCACCACGTCGAGTCATCGACCAGCATGGCAGACACGGGCGCATGCAGGGCCGTCAAGACGGCCTTCACGTTCGCATCCTTGACGATCGCGGCACCCGCCCCCTGCGCGAAGGTGACTGCGCCCGCCGCCGTCAATCGGATCAGGTACGGCCGTTTGATTTCGAGCTTGGGGTCAGTCGCCCGCGTGGGCAGCGTGATCGTGATCGGCGATGGCGCTTCGACGGTGATCAGGCTTGCCGCGCTGCTGTCGAGCGTGTAGTTCGCCGCGACCCTCTGCTCGGCCAGCACCCGCTGATTGACCGGGCCGGGAGCGTAGCTTGGGACCGGCACGCCGGCCATTTCAGCCATCGCGACGACGAGCCGGCGCGCGACGTACTCGCCGATGAAGGCGTGCCCTGCGGTATTCAGGTGCCCGTCACCGGGGATCGTGTACGTGTCCACGTTCCCATTGCCGCCCGCCCCCGTCCCCGTCATGGGCGTAGGCCCGGCCGCGCCGAGCACTGGAATGAAGCGCATCAGCGGATCATTCTGCGAATCAAGCGCGGCCTTGAGGGCGTTTTCGTTGGCGACCAGTCCGGTGAGCGACCCCGCCGCCGCGTGGTACTCGCGGCTATTGACCATGCCGAGCATGAAAATCGGCGTGCCGGGATGCGAGGCGCGGGCTCCCGCAAGCACGGTGGTTGCGGCGGCTTGCACTTGGGCTGGAGAAGCCCCGGCATTCACGTCGTTGATCGAACCGCAAAAGATCAGGATGTCGGCGGCCTTGGTGTTCCAGTCCGATGCGCGGCTAACGAAATTCAGGTCGGCTCCGGCGATGAAGCCGGTTGACGCGATAGCGTTGACCCACATGTCTTCGACGCCGAGATGCGCGGCCAGCACGCACGTTTGTCCGTTGTGCAGCAACGTTTGACCGTATCCCGAGTTGTTGCTGTCGCCCACGAGGATGACGCGCAGGACCGGATCGGCGGGCTTCATGACCGTGCAAGTCGGCTGCACGCGCACGTCGTGAAAGATCGCATCCCGGTCGCCTTCGATGCGAACCGAGTAGCGACGCCGGCTCGGCAGCGTCACCTTGTGGCGCGATACGCCATCCGTTCCGGGGGCCGGCAACGTGTCGAGCGACAGGTATTGACCATCGATCAGGACTCGGAAGTTGCCAGAGGTGCCGGTGCTGAGAATGAAGGATTGGCCGTCAAGCTCGAAATCGAGATTCCAAGCAACACCCTCGCGCTGGCCGGGGCCGATCGTTTGATTGCGAATCCAGAAACCCGGAGCGCCTTGCGTCGTGCGGTCGTACGCCTCGCCGCCGCGAACCGCAATCGTGTTGTCCAGCAGAGTGAAAACGCGGCTGTAGTCAGAAGGCGCGGCGCCCACCGACGAAGAGATCGACGCGCCGCCCGAATAGAGTCCGCGCGTCAGGCGGTTGTTGTAGAAGCGCGAGGCCGCATTGCGAAGCGCGACATTCAGAGTCTTCTCGGCGACGCTGGAGGTTCCCGCATCGCCCGGAGCACCCTTGTCGCCCGGAGCACCCTTGTCGCCGGGAGCGCCCTTGTCGCCGGGGTCGCCCTTGAGGCCCTTGTCACCCGGCAAGCCCTTGTCGCCCGGATCGCCGGGGCCGCCTTTGTCGCCCGGCGCGCCCTTGTCGCCCGGCGCGCCCTTGCCGCCGGCATCGCCGGGGCCGCCCTTGTCACCCGGCAAGCCTTTGTCACCCGGCAACCCCTTGTCGCCGGGATCGCCATTGCCCCCCTTGTCGCCGGGCAAGCCCTTGTCGCCCGGCAGGCCCTTGTCGCCCGGCGGACCCTTGTCGCCGACCGGGCCTTTGTCGCCGGGGCCGCCCTCGCCACTGCCCGATCCGGGGTCGCCTTTGTCGCCCTTGTCGCCCTTCATGACGGCGAACAGTTCAACGGGGAAAGAGTTGCTGGAGGCGCTCACTTGGTCACGTCCGATTTGAGGTTGATGATGAAGGTCGCGCTGCTGACCTTGAAAGGCTCGGGCGTCGCAGATGCGTCGATGAATTCGATGTCGCCGAACAACTTGCCGACGCGCCACTGCTCGACTTCGGATGCCGGCGCGTAGAGGGTCAGGGCATAGCGCACGTCGGGACCGGCAACCGGCACAACGGTCGCAACGAGAGGGTGAACCTTGTTCGTGAACTGCTCGACGAGGCTGCATCGAGCCGACCAGTCTCCGAGCGGCAGCGTGCCTGCCGGAAGAATCGCTGCGCGCGACAACGTGTCGCCGCGCTTGTGGTCATAGGTGATCGGTGCTGCCATGCGGGGAATCTTCGGCGCCGCCCCACCCTTCGACGGGGCCGCTTTTCCGATTTAGAAGCCGCCGCGCTTCGCGATCAGCTTGCCGAGCGAACCGATCGCCTTCACCACGCCATCGATCCGCAGCAGGTTCGCGATCGCGATCTTGTGAGCGCCCTCGCGCTCTTTGCGGAAGTTGCCGAAGGCGCCGGACTCGAAGAAATCAACGGCATCGGACATGAACGTCTGATGCGCCAGCGGCAGCGCCGTGTTGCCATGCAGAGCGAGGTCGGCCGCTTGGTTAATCAACCCGTCCTGAAAGTGCTTTCGCAAGTCCTCCGATGCAGGAAATAGCGAGAAATCGCGCGGGCGCCAATTGCCCGCCACCCTCTTCCTTCGCGATCGGCTCGCACACGATCCCGTAGTCGTCGTAGTTGATCGTGAAGAAATGCCGCAGCGTCTCGGAGCCTTGCGCGTGCGCGCGGAACATTTCATCGAACTCGGATTCGGGCAGCTTGCGAACCGCGTCCATGCGCGACTGCACCCATTCGATCATTGCGACATCGCTCATGGTCGCGTAGTCCGGCGTCGCTTCGTCCTTGGTGAACAGTTGGCAGGCCATGGTGCCCATCAACCAGTCGCCGCGCGTCGCGCAGAGTCCTTCCAGCGTCTCGGCGTGGATGCCGAGCAGCGAGCGCATGACGCGCGGCTTGCCAGCCACTTCGCCGAGGTCGGTGAAGTCTTGCTTGCTGTCGGCATTGAAGTCCACGTAGTCGGACAGCTTGCCGTCGCCACCGACCGAGAAGTCAGGGCCGTCCGGCGTCACGTGCGCGAGGTAGGTCGCGATCAGAAGCATGCGCTCTTCAACGGTCCACAGGCGCGGGTCGGTGACGTAGCGCTCGGCGATCGGTTTCTCGGCACCCTTCGCGATTGCGAGCAGCAGATGCGTCGCGGTCACTTCGTGGCGAGAGCCGGGCAACTTGCAAATGCCGATGGCCTCGCCAATCGACAGTTCGAGTAGGCGCACGGCTATGCGGCGCGTTCGTGTGTATGGAAATGTGAGCATGTCAATAGTTGAACTGCGCGAACCCGCGCACCTTGCGCGCGGTTTCCCAATCCTTCGCATCGAGCGCCGTCAGCGTTGCGAGTTGGAGGTTCGACGCCGCCTGCATCAAGATTCCGCCTTGCGAGCGTGGCCCAGTGATCGGGTAAGGGATCGACTCGATCACGATTGGCGCGAAGAGCATGTCGCCATACTTCATGCCGATGATCTGCGGTACACGCGACGGGAAGACCGCCATATGCCCGGCGACGGCGCCCGCGACCGGGCCGTCCTTCGCAAGCTCTTGCGGCAGCGCCCACGACATCAACTGATTCATTGGCTTGCGCACTTCGAGATCGGCGTCTTGATACGCGCGGAAGTGCGCCGTCACGTTGATCTTGATCGGCGCCATGCCGCTGAAAATCTGCGTCGAATTGAGCTTCGTGATGTTCGTTCGACCTTCGAGCGACTGCGCGGCGCTCTTTGCCGAGTTGAGCGCTTGGAGATCGGGGAATGCGGCTTGCAGCGACGACAGCACAGAGGCAAACCCGCCAGCTTGCAGCATCGCAGAGAGCGACGAAAACTTCTGATCAGGACCGACATTCTCGAACGGCGATTGCCAGTTGAGGGTCGTTTCCATATGGCCGTCGGTCAACGGCGCGACCACTTCCGGCTGCGACATGTCGCGCACCCATCGGATCGTCTCCTTGTTCTCAGAGGGCAGTTTCTTGACTGCGAAGAAAGTCGCGATCAGGGCAGGCGAAAGCCCGCCCCATCGAGAACCGAGGGGCGGGTTCGACCCGTTTTGCGAATCTGCCACGGGTCATCCGATCTTTACAGGCCGGCGTTCTTGCGGAGCTTCATCGACTTCATGCGGTGCATGCGCGCCGACGAAGACCGCGACTTGAGGCCGGCCTTGCGGATCGCGACCTTCTGCGCGCCGGAGAGGCGCACGTGGCCGGACACGCGCTTCATGATCCGCATCTTCTTGCCCTTGCGGATCACGAGCTTCTTCTTGTAGACCGCATCGAAGATCGAGCGCACGCCGTCCATGACGGACTCGCTCGACTCGGCGTCGAACGCGAACGAATCAACATCGCTGTCGTCTTCGCCTTCTTCGCCGGCCAGCAGTTCCAGCACGCGATCGCCGGCTTCGTTGGTCGAGTCTTGCAGCAGCGCGATCACATCGTCTTCGCTCACGCCCTTGCCGATCAGGAAGTCGGCCATGGCATTCAGCGCGATCTCGACGACATCGGCTTCGTCGTCGGTCAGTTCGCCGTCCTTGTTCTCGTCGGCGATGCCGATTGCGAGGGACAGCAGGCGGTCGGCAGAGCCTTCGCCTTCGTCGTAGTCGGCCGGACCGCCAGCGGCCCAACCCTTGACGGCTGCGGCTGCGGCTTGACGGATGTCGGCAGCAGCGTGCGCGCCGGCCGCATCGAGGGTCGCTTGCTTGTTGGCAGCGACCTTCGCCTCTGCGGCGTCGAGCACGGCTTGCGACGGACCCTTGTTGAAAGCGCCGAGCTTCATCAGCGCGGCAGCGGGGGACTTGCGCTCGAACATTGTCGTTCTCCTATTACTTGACAAGGGTTTGCTGCACGATCACTTGGCGGGCAACGCCGTCGTAGCTCGTGAAGTAGTCGATGTTCACCACGTCGGCCGGACGCATTTGGTTCGGCTGGATGGTGAAGGCGTAGGCTGCGCCATTCGGCAGGTTTTGGGCCGGCTTGAGCCAGTCCGAAGCCTGCGCGGCGGCGAGCAGCGTGTCCATGAACGCCGTCATGCGCTTGATGAATTCCTTCATCGGCAGTTGCAGCAGTTCCTTCGCGTACAGCGTCACGGCGTTGTCCAGATGCGCCGACATTTCCGCGACCGATTGCAGTTTCTTGTAAGACACGACGGTCTTCGCTGCGGTCAGGGAGTCGGTGAACACGTAGAGTCCGCCGCCGTTGTAAATCTCGAAGATGACCGGATTGATCTGCATCCTTGCGCAGTCCGACAGTTCCTGCTCGGTCGGGCGGTAGATTTGGCGCACGCCCTTGCGGTTGATGCTCCATTGCTTGCCGGCAACCGGGTAGTTTTTCGGTGCGAAGCCGCGCGCGTTGATGCGCGCATTGCGAGCGCAGGACAGGCCCACGTGCAGGCCGGAGACGCCCCACGTCGCACGGCCGCCGTTCATCGGGTCTTCGGCGTCGAGCGGAGCCCAGTGGAAGCGCACGTAGTGGCTGTCGATGTTGAGCGACTGCGCGAACAGCAGTGCGGAATCGACCGACAGCTTGCCGTCGATGTCGAGATCGAGGTGCATATTCGTCTCGATCGCCAGCGAGGCCAGCTTGCCGATGAACGACAGATTCTGCGTGCCGCCCGAGATCAGGTAGCCATACGGTTGCACGGTGTTGCGCATCGCCGAGATCGCACGATCGAAGTCGTCGGTCGTGTAGGTCGTGCCGCCCTCGGTGAAGCAGATCAACGTGCCCGAGGTCGCCCACTTCGGCTTGCCGGTGCTGTCGCGGCCGTAGGCGTCGCTCGTGACTGGCACGGTCGAGCCAGCAGCCACGGCGATCTCAACGGAATCGGTCAGCGATGCGGCCACGTCCGGCAGGTACTTGGAGTTGCCGAAGTCATCCTTGGCGGACGGGTCGAGCGAGCCCGCGAACTCGTGCAGGACGTTACCCTTCACATCGAGGATGCGCAGGGTCACTTCTGCATTCGCCACAGCGGTGCCGACGACGGGCGTCGCGTCGGCGTGCAGCGCGAGCTTGATGCCGTCGTTGAAGCAGTCGTTGTGCATGACCGAGATCGAGAAGCCGGTCGTCGGCGCCGTCGGCGAGGTCGCGAAAAGCACGGTTTCGGCCGAGTTGGTCGGCGTGCCGCTGAAATTGATGGTCGCGTAGCTCTTCACTGCGGCGGCCGGCACGAGGCGTTGCACGACAGCTTCGTAGGCGCCGTTTTCCAGCGCTTCATAGGCTTGCAGCTTCGCTTCGTTCAACGCGTTGACGCGGATGGCTTCGGCCGGGCCGGTCTTCACCATCAGGTTCGTGCGATTGACGCGGAAAGGCCGATCGATGCGGCCACGAGTGGTTCGCATGATCACGCCGAAAATTTGGTCGGAGTTGTCCAACACGGCGCCGTCGGTTTGATCCGCCAGCGGGTTGAGTTGGACGCCCGGTTGGAAACCCAGTTGCCGGACAAAGGAACGGAAGCCGCTCATTGGTTCACCCTGCTCTTATGCCGAATCGACTGCCAGCGCGCCGGGCGCGAGGTAGTTCGTTTCGACGATGTTCAAAAGGCTGTCGCGGACTGCATCGGCGTGTTCTTCGTCGTGCAGCGTGACAGTTGCGGACCCGCCGCCGGGCAGGAATGCCCCGGTGATCGGTTCCGAGAATGCGAGGCTCGCGTGATTGCGGATCGTCACATTCAGAGGGAAGGTCGGGCCGGTGCCGGCCGCCGCCGCTTCGTCTTGCGACGTTGCAGCAGCGCCAGCAGCAGCCGCCGCAGCTTCCGCGCCCGGCGTGGCGCCGGCTGCGGGAGCTTTTTCGGATGCCGCCGAAGCGGCACCGGGAGCGGTGCGCTTCGTCATGATTAGCCCAGGCCGACCAGTTCGACTTCGGCGCAACCGAGAGCCGACGGCTCGTGCGGGTTGACGGCCGTGATGTCACGGGCGTACATCGCGGCGTTGCGCTTGAGGTCGCTCTGCATGTTCAGGTCGAGGAACGTCGGGGCGACGGCATCGCCGAGAACGATCGGGCAGCGGGCGACTTGCGAGCTACGGCCGACGCCGATCATCTTCGCGGTCTTCAGGTCGGTGGATTGCGTCACGATCTTCGGCGAGAAGTAAACCTCGTACTTGCCGAACAGCTTGCCCACGCGGAAGATGCCGGGGCGCGAGGTCACGCCGCTCGGAATGAACATGTCGGTGCCGAGGCTCAACATGACGTTCGCGAGGAACGAGCCGACGTAGTAATGGGTCACGCCGTGATCCATCGTGTCTTCGCACATCTTCTGGTCGATCACGCCGAGCTTCGCTTGCAAGTCTTGCCAGATTTGCGCGCGGTTCATCTGCTGATTGCGGACGCCCCACTCGAAGTCGAATTGCTTGGCGTTGTTCTTGCCGAGGGCGGCGGCCATGCGCAGCGCTTGGTAGTGCCGCTCTTGCGCCATCTGCGTGCGGATTGCCATCAGGGCCTCGCTCGAACCGTCCAGGCCCAGTTCGTTGCGCAACTGAGTGCTGGAGTCGATCGTGATCGAGGTCATGACGCGCCACGGGTTCGCGTACAGGTCGAAGGTGTCGGCACGGACCAGCACGGACGGGATCAGTGCGGGAGCGGCTTCGTAGTCCACGAACGCCTGCGCTTCGACGGCGGTGCCGGCCGGGAAGTCCGGGGTCACGGTGCCGAGCGAGATCGCGCCGGTCGTCGGGTTGACGGTGCCGGTGATCGCGGTATCGACGCCGCCGATCTTGATCGAGCCCGACAGGACGGTCGTGGCGCCGGAGCTTTGCGACTGGCCGAAGTCGGTCGCGGCGATGCGGCCGTTGACGTACAGGATCGTGCGACCGCGCAGGACGGGCACGCCGGCACCGGCAGCGTCGCAGTAGCCGGGGTCGCCGGCCAGATTGGTCTGCGTGAACTTGCCGGTGTACGGCACGGCGCCCGAGTGGTCGAACTTGACCATGCGGCTCGAAGAGGCGTAGATGCCGCCAGCCGAAACGCCGTCCATGATGCCGCCGACGCCGTAGTCGCCGTAGTTGGACCCGGCCACGTGCGACAGGATCGCGAGCTTGGCTTGGTTCGAGGCGATGTCCACGGGCAGGTAGCTCGCGAACGGGATGGCTTCGGCGATGGCCGACAGGATGGCGACGACGGCGCGATTCGGTTGCAGCGAGGCCGATTCCGAGTGGCTCGAAGATGCCGAGTTGGCAACCGCGTCCAGCTTCATCTTGCCGTCCGGTCCCCACAGGTCATAGGCGGCGACGCCTTGTTGCAGCGCGGCTTCCACCACGTCGGCGGTCGGCGCGGTGCCGTGCTCGGCGGTGAAATGGGCGACGCCGGCTTGCACGGCATCCAGCACGCGCTTCTCGTCGCGCTCGCTGACCTTGCCGAGCACTTCTTTCAGCGCTTCGGGGGCTTGGATGCTCGCGTCATTGCGGATTCCGTCCAGCACGGCTTCGGTGTTTCCACCTTGGGCCGCGACGGCATCCAGAAAGCCCGCAACTTCGTTCGTGCGAGCGGTGCTGTACTTCACAACTTTGGTCAAGATCAACTCCTTAAAAGACCATTGGCAGCACGACGAATGCCGGCTTCGGAGTGAATGATTTGCGGTGCGCGCTCTTTGCTAGACCCCGTTTTTCCGAAATGAGAAAGCCCGCATTGCGCGGGCTTTTTGAAGGGCGTTGGGCGGGCCTATTCGGCTTGTGCGGTCAGTTCCGCAAGCTCTTCTTCCTTGCTTGCGATCGCCTCCCTCAAGCCGTCGCGCTTGGCGATCTTCTGGTCGATCAGCGAGGTCTTCGACACGCGCAGCGACGGCGGCAGCGGAACCTTGACCTTGGCGAGCGCCCGCTGGAACGCGGCGCGGCGCTTGTCGAGCAGTGTCGCGATCTCGACGACCGTTGCAGCGTGGTCGTCTTGCTGGCGCAGCGGCACGACCTTGCCATTGATGCGAACCTCGAACACGTCGCCGGTTTCTTTCACGCCCATCGTGACGGTCTGCCCGTCGGCGAAGGTCAGTTCGACATTGCGGTAAGCGACGCCGAGGCGCTTCGTCAAGGTCTTGGCGACATCGTGCGAGACGACTTGCGTACCCGCGCGATCGAATCGCTTGGTGATCTCGCGGATCGACTTGTCGTTGGCGCCCATCGCGCCGAAGTTGAAAAGCAGTGTCTTCATGAATTACTCCTAAGTGGTCAGGTCGGTGGGTCGGTTTCGTTGCCGGCGCCGTTCCCCTTGTGGTGGTGGGTCTTGCCGATGTCCTTGCCGTCATGCGTGACGGTGCCGCCGACGAACTTGACGGGGCCTTTGATGGTCGCGCCCTCGCCGCCCGGCCCGGCCCCAGTGGTCAGCGCGCCGCTGATTTGCGTCTGCGCTATGAGTTGATGCGTCGAAGCGCCGTGCTTTGACGTGGCGGCGGTGCTTTCCATCGCGCCGCCTACGTCGGTCTTGTGCGATCCGCCGACGTGCGTCTCCATGTCGGCCGCCACGTTGAGGATCAGCCGCTTCGCATTGAGCACCATGTCGCCGTCGGCCGTCATTTCGATGTTCGCGTGCCGCCAGCGGCGCCAGTCCACCGGGTTGCCTTCGCGCTTCGTGCGGAAGCCCATGATGATCGGGAAGCGCGGATCGCCCGCCTCGAACATCAGCCACACGGGGTCGTTCGGCAGGATGCGGATTTCGGTATGGCTCTTCTCGTCGGCATGGTCGGCTCGATCGCCGAGCGGCGTCGCGAAGACTGCCACCGGCAGCGCGGTCGAGCCATCGGTGATGCCGGGGATGCGCACGCGGCATGTGCGCGCCTGCGGGTCGTAGGAATCCACTTCGCCGGGCAGCAGGCCGGGAATAGAAAAGTCGCTCACTTGACAACCTCCCCGAGCCAAAGCGTCGTCGTCTGATCGCCCTTGTCGCCCTCGTCGGCCGCCGTCGAGTAGACGTGCGCGGCCGTGATGATGATGTGCGGCTTGCCTTCGATGTCCACACGCGCGCCTGCATTCCATGCGGGTTGCAGCGACTGCACGACCTTGCGACGCTGGATCAGCGCCGTGCTCATGTTGTTCATGATCCGTTGATCAGCGCGCGGCCGGTAGACCATCCCGCGCGCCGTCTCGCGCTTCGTGCTGGCGTGCGTGTTGTCCGGGCTCGTCGTGAACACGAAGGGCACGGCATGCTTTTCGAGGAAGCCGGCCGAAAGCTCTTCGGATCGGTCTTTCGGGAAGCTGACGGTCGCCGGCTGCGACATCAGGTCGTCGAGCCGGCGGAAGCGAATGCGGCCGTCTGCATAGAACACGGTCGCGGCCTCTTCCTGCAACACGCGTGCGATCTCGGGCGTCGGCAGCATGCCCACGTAAGCGGCGAACACCGGGACGGCAAAGTCCGACTCGATGACAGCCGTCGAGCCGATCGAGCGATAGATTTCGGTGAAGGTCGAGCCCTCGCGGATGATCGAGCGTTGCAGCCGGCGGCCGAGGGCCTCACACGTGCCGAGGATGCCAAACGCGTTGATCTCTGCGACTTCTCGCCCGCCCTGCTCGGAGCCTGAGCCCTTGTCGCCCGTGGTCTTGAGGATCAGGAACGGGATCGAGGCGCCGCCTACCGTCACGGTCTGACCCTGCGCAAGCGCCGCGATCGTCTCCGTCGAGCGCTTGGCCGTGATCTCGACCGTGGCCGGGATCGGCGTCAGGTCGGTGCGCAGTGCAACACGGCTGATCAAGTCGCCGCGCAGCGGGCGGCCATCGGCGCCGACGACTTGCATGTCAAACCTCGATCACGACGTGCCGGAAGCACTTCGTTGGGATCGTTTCGTTTTCCATGCGCTCGATCTCCTGCGCCACTTCCGACACGCTACGACCGAACACGTCCACGCCGAGCCCGCGCGAGGCTTCGAGCCGGGTCGCGTTGTCGCGCTCAACGTAGAGCAGGAACAGTGGCTTGATGATCGCCCACTCGCCCATGCTGATCTCGGTGTCGCCCGTCAGGAAGCCGAGATTCTTCGCCGGCAGCGCCGGAACGATCTCGGGCTCGGGGTCAAGCGGCTCCGGCAGCGACTGTCCGGGGATCGGCGAACCTTGCAGCACGTCGTTCATGGACAGGCTCATGATCGTGCCGTAGGCACAGTAGTAGCGCCCGGCGCTGACCGCGCAGGCCAGCGTCTCGGTTTCGTCGAGAAGCAGGCCAGCCGATACGCGCTCGGCGTAGAACTCGCCGGCAAGCTCTTCGAGCGTCATGCTTATTGCAGGCCGTTGTTACCCGGCAGTTTCTTGCCGAAGAAATGGAAGAACAGCGTGCCGTTGATCAGGGTCAGTTGCGTGCGGTTCTCCCAGTCGCGATCGACGGCATCGGGCTGGAAGAAACAGTCCACGAGCTTGTAGGCGCGCGAGTAGTTGTCCGGCGTGCCTTCGTACACGGTCGCTTGGAAGATGCCGCCCTGCGACACGATGTCTTCCATGAAGCGCATGACGCGGCCGGCGACGGTTTCGGTGAAGGTGATCGGGCCTTGCTGCGCGGTGTTCAACTGCGCCGGCATCCATGCCTTGCCGCCGAGCGGCGTCGCCTTTTCGATTTCGCTGGACGGGCCGAGGACCGGCCACGGGAATTGCTTCGTGAGAAGCATCATGTCGGCGTGGCCTTCGATCTCGAAGGTTGCGTCGGACGAGATCGACTTGCTACCTTGCGCCTTCGTGGCGTTGTAGAAGCCGTTCAAGACTTGAACTGCGGATACGGTCATTGGATGGCCCTTTGCGTGGACGGTGAAGCGGATTCGAGAAGTCTCAAACCCCGGCCACGCGCGACCCCGGCCGTTTTTCCGAAACCGCTTGACTTGCTTAATTGGATATGGCTACAATTGCAGCAACAGTTCAACGGAGCCCCGAAATGCAAGCCACCGCCGACCAATCCGCCGCCAACCGCATGGAAGCGTGGCTCGTCGCCTACCCGGACGTGAGCGGGTGGCTCTTCGACAACTGCGAGTCGAACGACTTCGCCGCCTCGCTGGCGATCTCGCTCCAGAAGTACGGCTCCCTGACGGACAACCAAGTCAGCGCCGTCCGCCGCAAGCTCGTGCCGGGCGTCGCCGCCGTCGCGATCAGCGTCCACGAGATCGAAATGAAGTTCGCCGTTGCACGCGGCAATCTCGTGAAGCAACCGCGCATCCGGCTCGACACCTTCAAGTTCACGGCCGTGATCAAGGGCGCGAATGCCGGCGGCATCTACGTGACGGACACGACCGAGAAGGACGACGATGGCAAGGCCAAGTACCTCGGCAAAGTGCTCGGCGGGAAATTTCTGCCGACCCGCGAGTGCTCGGACGATCAAAAATCACGCATCCTCGCCGCCGCCGCCGACCCGACGGCCGCCGCGATCGCCTACGGTCAGCGCACCGGCAACTGCTCTATCTGCGGCCTCGAACTGACGGCCGAGGAATCCATTCAACGCATCATCGGGCCTATCTGTGCAAGTCGCTGGGGCATGCTGTGAGAAAGTGCGAAGCCTATGCCGCAGCCCTTGCGGCCGGCGCCTCGCGCTATTCGACCGGGAAGCCGTGCAAGCACGGGCACGCTGCCGAGCGCCTAGTGACGAATCGATCTTGCCTAGAGTGCCACCGGCTCGCGAACGACTCCGAGTATCAGCGGGCATACCGCACCGCCAACTGCGAGCGCATTGCTGAAAACAAGCGCTCGCACGCACCGAGGGCGAACGCCGCGCGGCGCGCGAAGAGTGCTGCCAACCCCGGCTATCGACGCGAGCAGAGCCGCGCCTACTGGGACCGGCATGGCGACAAGGTGAAGGCCAAAGTGAACGCCGAACGTCCTCGCTTCCGTGCTCGCGACAATGCAATAAGCGCCACGAAGAAGGCTCGGCGCATCCGCGCTACGCCGCCGTGGGTCGATCTCCAAGCCATCGCGGCGATCTACGCGGAGGCCGAAGCCGCCGGCATGCACGTTGACCATTGGGTGCCATTGCGCAACCCCAACGTCTGCGGGCTCCACGTGCCCGCCAACCTACGGCTGCTGACGCCGAAGGCCAACATGGAAAAGCACAATAGTTTCGACCCGTCGGAGCACGAATACTTCGCTCCCCTTTCACAAGAGAGCCAACGATGACCTACCAACGCAACAACGAAGTGCCGGAGCCCAACGCGGCCGAGCCCGGCCAGGATCAGCCGCTCCCGGCGCACGGCGTCTGGATCAGCCTGACCGACCGCCTGCCACCCTACGACGAAGACTTGCGCGTGCTCGCGCATACGGGCGGCTCGTCGTTCGCTGGCGAGGAATTCTTCGACATCCCGGCGCTCGATCTCTACGCCGTCGGCGACAGCATGACGGAGATCGCCGAGCACGCGACGCATTGGTCGATCAAGCCGGCGCCCGACCGCCAGCACGACGACGACCGCGCCGTCGATCACTTCGCGGCCACCATGAAGGCGAAGCTCGCGAAGGCCCGGCTGAAAGGCCGCGCCGGCTGGCAGACTTGCAGCGGCGACATGCTGTCCGCATTGCTGCGCCAGCACGTCGAGAAGGGCGACCCGGTGGACGTGGCGATCTTCGCCATGATGCTCAATCTGCTCGGCAGCGAGATCAAGCCGGCAGAGGCCGCGAACGACCCGCGAGCGGCCGGCAACGACCCGACGCCGACGGCCGACGATCTCGCCGCTGTCGCGCGCCCATTCCTCGCGCTTCGCGTGCGCACGATCAGCGACATCCTCGCCGACCACGACCGGCGCGTTCGCGAGCCTCAGCCGGAGCTTGCGCCGTGAACATCCTCCTACGCGACTTCAAGCGCGAAGGCGTCATGACGGCAAACGTCACGGCCTTCGGCGATGCGGATCGGCGCGAGCACGTGCTTCGCATGAAGCCCGGCCGCACCATCATGCACATGGGCGAAGGCGTCGTGCCCGGCCCGCACTGGGCTGTCGCCGACGCCGACGTGCCAGCACTCGTCGAGCGCGGCTACACGGTCAGCATGCGCGTCGAAGACATCCCGCCGCCGCACACGGGCGACTGACCGGCAACTGACCAACCGGGTACCATCGCCGCTCTTTTTCAACCGCAACCACTGATGACCATGAGGACTTTTGCGGTACTGGCGCTTGCGCTCGTTTCCACCCTCGCCGCCGCCGATACATACACGAAGCGCGGCGCCGAGGCCGAGATCGCCCGCGCAGGCGACAAGGTGAACTTCACGATTGCCAGCACTGCCGGGCAAGCCCGTTGCGAGCTTGAGGGCGTGGCCGAAGCCATTGATCAGAATCGCTATGCATGGACTGACGCCGATCCGAAGGACCGCTGCGTCGCCGTCCTGAATCTCAATGGCGGAAAGCTGGCCGTCACGACGAAGGGTTGCGAGGGCTACTGCGGCGTAGGCGCCGCCGGCAGCATGGATGGCGCCTACGCGAAGGCGAAGTAGCCCACGGGGTTGGCTTAAAGTGTTGACGCCGAAGCCCTAGACGCCAACGACCTCCGAGTCACTTGCTGCCGGAGGTCGATTGTTTTGTGCATACCCGTACGGCCGCAATGGAGCAAGGGGAACAGCCGGTTAGTGCCCATACCGGACATCGGCGACAGGCTGCTTAGTGCCCGTTGCTGGCTGCCTCACGAGCCGAAAAGGTGGGCGGTAACTTCGCGCTCAATGCAGACTTCGAGCATTCGGGAAGCGATCGCTCGAGGCGAGGGTCTGGGATCGGTTCTAGCCAGACCTCTTCGGTCAATGCTGCAGGAATGAGTACACAGCTTCTTTGAATGCGGGCGGATTCATTCGAGCGCTCGCGTGCCCCGCTTTGGGGATAGTAACGACAGTTGCCTGTGGCAGGCATTTCGCTTGCGCAAGAACAATGTCCCGCAATGGGGGCGCCGTGATCTCTCCTTTGACCAGAAGCACCGGCATCTTCAAGGCACCAAATTCCGCGCACGTACCGGTGTAGGGATCCCCACGTCCGATACCGACTATCGTCCAAGCGTTTTCGCGCATCTGCTGGCGAGACTCTTCGGGGAGAGCAGCCCAGTGCCCCGGTCCTCCATTTATTTCGTCGACCGCGTATGCGAGTCCACCATCCATGTCGCCTGCGTCAAAGAACTTTTGAGCTTTTGCGGCCCTTCCGGTCGGATCCGCCTTGGGAACGAAATCTGCTGGCTTGGGGCGCAAATCGGGCCCTCCTTCTACCAGTACCAACTTCTTGACGAGATCGGGGCGCGTCCGAGCAACCTCGTAGGCGGCGGCGCCACCGTACGACCAGCCGACGAGATAGACAGGTCCCCCTATCGATTCGATGCAGGCTGCGAGATCCTTCGCGTGCTGGCTAACGGTGAAATCGTCCCCTTTGCCATCCCAATGCTCTGGGTAAAAGTGCCGCATACTGATGGCGACCACGCGGTAATCGCCTGTCCACGCCTCTAGCGGCTGCTGCCAGTAACGATAGTCCAATAGAACCCCGTGATCGAACACGATAGTCGGCCCTGTACCTCTGGAGCTGTAAGCGATGGGATAGCCGTTGACGGTCTGCGTTACAACTCCGGGAGGAATGGTCCACGCAGGCGCAATAGGCTTCGGGGCCATCTGACAGCCACTCAGCCCGAGACAGATCACACCTGCGACAGTAAGGGCCTGTGCCAGCCCCAGCGTTGCTGAGCGGAAAATACGCGCTGCGCCATTCATAGTGTTGCTCCTCCAACCGTTATTTGCGGACCTGACGGCCTTGACCCCGAAGCCATTGGGAATTGAGTTGCGGGGGATCTTCCGCTGCTTCCGACCACAAATCAACAGGATCGGGAGGTCGACGGGAATGTCGGCTTCTGGCCGCTCCCCGTCGTTGGCTCGCGCGCGGTGTGGACGGCTACGCGACGAGCAGGGCCCAAACCCAGTACACCCCAATGCCAATCTGCACCAGAAACGCGAGGAATCGAGCACTGACTGCGAGCACGCTCAACGATGACAGATGGATGCTTGACTGGACGACACGAGCAATAAGAAGCCAGGGCGCGAGCCCATCGGTCACATTAGCTCGGTCGGTAGCCAACGCGATGAGCAAGAGGCCGCCAAAAACAGGTATTCCTTCGAGGCAGTTGGCGTGCGCTCTACTGAGCCGTTGCATAAACGGCGACAGATTCGAGTTGTCAGGCTGGAACTCATTCGCTGCGACCGCCCCTTGCATGACCAGGCGGGTACGAAGAGCTTCCATCAGGACCAGCAGAAGCAGCGACCAGCCGATGAAGCTGGTCAAGACGAATGCAGACATGCTCGGCATGGTTCCATCTCCTCAGGACTCAACGAAGTCTGCAGAATACCCCGACAGTGGCGACCTGGCGCGCCGCGGCGCGCGAATGTCGGCTTATGGCCGAAACCGGCCGCCGACGGATCGTAAATCAAAATCGCTTGCTCCTACTCTTTCCACAAGCGTTCAACCCCTACGCCCCCATCCCGCCCGTGACGATGTGGGCGATCCCTCGATCGCCGATGTTTTGCGTCGTCTTGTCCTTGAGCGAGACTTGAACCTTGCCGCCGGCCGCCGCCCCCGAATTGATCGCTTCTGGCACTTCGTTTTTCGCCTGATCGGGTAGCTGCGCGGGCACCGACGCCGGCACGCCAGCGACGGCCGGCGTCGGAAGGCCCGCTGTCTGCGCGGAGTCGAGCTTGAGCAGCGCCGACTTCTCGCTCGTCGCCCGATTCAACGTGCCCGCGCGCACGGCCGCGCTCGAACTGGCGAAGAGCTTGTCGTTGTTCGTGGCCTTGTAGTCTTGAATCGAGGACACGATCTCGGCGTCGCTCATCTTCGTGTGATCCTTGCCGGCGAGCGCCTTCTGGATCAGGGACGAATTGCCGCCGAACTGCACCGACGTTGACCACACGGAATCCTTGACCGCCGCGCCACGGCCCGACA
>JANXTS010000057.1 GCA_025352265.1 Variovorax sp.
TGCTAGTTTTCACAGAGATGATTCGTTCGCTTCTCAACAGACATTAGCACCATCCAGTTCAGCTACACAAGATATGCAACCTCAAGATTCAATTATCGCACAGGTTTCTACTCCTGGTAATCTTAAACGTACCTCTTCAATGGTCAGACTTGCCATGTCTCTTGATGGTCAAGCTTCTGAGCTGGCGCGCGGCTTCGAGCTGCGTCGCGCATTCAGCCAACCGGAAACCGACGGCCTGCTGGTCGAAGATGCTGCCGCCGAAGGCCTGCCGTTCCTTGGCATAGGCGAGCGCCACGTCGAACGCGCTGCGCGCCATGCCGACACTTTGTGCCGCAATGCCGATGCGGCCGCCTTCGAGCCCGCCCAGCGCGATCTTGTAGCCCTCGC
The DNA here is from genome assembly GCA_025352265.1 of Variovorax sp. Taxonomy (GTDB): domain Bacteria; phylum Pseudomonadota; class Gammaproteobacteria; order Burkholderiales; family Burkholderiaceae_C; genus Variovorax. Next base: position 388 of record JANXTS010000057.1, read on the forward strand.
CTTCCTGGCCGATGAGGTTCTCGGCCGGAATGCGGCAGCTGTCGAAGTTGATCTGCGCCGTGTCGCTCGAATGCTGGCCGAGCTTGTCTTCGAGCCGCGCGACGTTGTAGCCCGGCGCATCGGTCGGCACGATGAAGGCGCTCATGCCGCGTTTGCCTGACGCCTTGTCAGTGACCGCGATGACGATTGCGACCTGGCCGTTCTTGCCGCTGGTGATGAACTGCTTGACGCCGTCGATCACGTAGCCGTCGGCATCCTTGCGTGCCGTGGTGCGCAGGCTCGATGCGTCGCTGCCGGCCTGCGGCTCGGTCAGGCAGAAGGCGCCGAGCATGTGGCCCTGCGCCAGTGGCTGCAGCCACTTCTTTTTTTGCTGCGCGTTGCCGTAGCGCATGAGGATGGCGTTGACCGGGCAGTTGGTCACGCTGATGGCGGTGCTGGTGCCGCCATCGCCAGCCGCGATTTCTTCGAGCACCAATGCCAACGTGACGTAGTCGAGGCCGGCGCCGCCGTCTACTTCGGGCACGCAGATGCCGTAGGCGCCGAGCGCGGCGAGGCCGGCGTGCGCCGCCTTGGGAAAGGCGTGCTCTCGATCCCAGCCAGGCGCGTGCGGCCACAGTTCCGTTTGCGAAAAATCGCGCACCGCGTCGCGGATGGCTTCCTGATCGGGCGTCAGCAGCATGTCGTGTGTCTCCGGAATTTTTATTTGCCCGCGCCGAGATCCATGATCATTCGTACGGTCATGTAGAGCCGGCGCGGAATGGCGTCGACCATCACGTACTCGGCCTTGTCGCTGTGATAACCGGAACCTGGCAGTCCCATGCTTTCGATGACCGGCTTGCCCGACAGCGCGGCATAGGCGGCATCGGTGCCGCCGCCCGTGCGCTCCTCGATCTCGACCATGCCGCCAGCTTCACGATAGAAGCCGGCAGCCTTCTCGACCAGCTTCTTGCCACCTTCGCCCGCGTTGAAAGCAGGGCGGCCGCGGGTGACGACGATCTCGACTTCTGCGCCAGGCATCTTCTTGTTCTGCGCCCGCTCTTCGAGCGTCTTCATCGCTGCTTCGAAATCTTCGTTGCGCGCGTAGCGCACGTCGGCATTCAGCGTGGCGCTGTCGGGGATGACGTTATTGACGGTGCCAGCCTTGGCGATGGTCCAGTTGAAGCGCAGGCCTTTGGATTTGTCGTCGATGTCCATCGTGCGCAACACCAGGTCCGATGCCTCGACCAATGCGTTGACGCCAGCCTCTGGCGCCTCGCCCGCATGCGAAGTCCTGCCCTTGATGTTGGCCTGCACATAGGCGATGCCCGAGGTGCCGAGCGTCATCTTCTCGACCTCGGCGCTGGTCGGCTCGAACGACAGCACGTAGTCGGCCAGTCGCGCCTCATGCTCGATCAACTCGCGCGAGCCGAAGGAGCCTTTCTCTTCGTCGGTGTTGAACAGCACGGTGATGCTGCCGTAGTCACGCACGCCGTAGTCCTTCAGCAGCTTGAGCATGTGCAGGATGACGGCGGTGCCGCCCTTGTCGTCGGCGATGCCAGGACCGTAAGCCCGCATACCTTCGAGGCGAAACGGCGACTTGGCCAGCGTGCCTTTGGGGTAAACGGTGTCCATGTGCGACAGCAGCAGCAGGTTCTTGCCGCCCTTGCCTTTCATCTTGCCCACGAGGTTGTCGCCGACCACGCCGGCCGCCGCCCTGCTGCGCGTCACGGTAAAGCCGAGCGCCTTCAGTTCGCCTTCCAGCAGGTTGCCGACCGCAGCGATGCCTTGGGCGTCACCGGTGCCGGTCTCGATATTGACCAGGCGCTGCAAGGTCTTGAGCACGGCCTGCTGCTCGGCCGTGGCCGCGTCGAACAACACGTTATCGCGCTTCTGTGCGAACGCCGATGGCGCCACGAAGGTGTTCGCGACAAGAACGCTTAGAACAACCGCCAGGCTTCGCTTCAGACACGAGCCCATCAGATCAATTCGATCGCGACAGCGGTGCCTTCGCCGCCGCCGATGCACAGCGTGGCCACGCCCCGTTTCTTGCCGCGCGACTGCAGCGCATGAATGAGCGTGACCATGATGCGGGCACCGCTCGCTCCGATCGGGTGGCCCAGCGCGCAGGCGCCCCCGTGCACGTTGACGATGTCATGTGCGACGCCGAGCTCCTTCATCAGCGCCATCGGCACCACGGCAAAGGCCTCGTTCACTTCCCACAGGTCGACGTCCTTGACGTTCCAGCCTGTCTTCTTGAAGAGCTTGGCGACGGCACCGACCGGTGCGGTCGAGAACCATTCGGGTTGCTGCGCGTGGGTGGCGTGGCCGACCAGTCGCGCGATCGGCTTGGCGCCGATCTTCTTCGCGTGCGACTCGGTCATCATGACCAACGCGGCCGCACCGTCGTTGATCGACGAACTCGATGCGGCAGTGATGGTGCCGCCGTCTTTCTTGAAGGCCGGCTTGAGCGTGGCGATCTTGTCGAGCTTGACCTTGCCCGGGCCTTCGTCGATGGCGACGATCGTTTCACCGCTGCGGCCCTTGACGGTCACCGGCGTGATTTCGGCCTTGAACAAGCCGTCGGCCGTGGCGTGGCGCGCGCGCTCCACGCTGGCAGTGGCGAAGGCATCTTGCTGCTCGCGGGTGAAGTTGTACTTGGCGGCGCAGTCTTCGCCGAAGGTGCCCATCGAGCGGCCGGGCTGATAGGCGTCTTCGAGGCCGTCGAGCATCATGTGGTCGAAGATGCGATCGTGGCCCATGCGGTAGCCGCCGCGGCCCTTGAGCATTAGATACGGCGCGTTGGTCATGCTTTCCATGCCGCCCGCGACCATGACGTCGTGCGTGCCGGCCAGCAGCATGTCGTGCGCCAGCATCGCGGCCTTCATGGCCGAGCCGCACATCTTGCTGAGCGTCACGGCGCCTGCGCTGTCTGGCAAGCCGCCCTTGTACGCCGCCTGGCGTGCCGGCGCCTGGCCTTGGCCCGCCATCAAGCAGTTGCCGAACAGCACTTCGCTGACGGTCGCTGCGTCGATGCCCGCACGTTCGACTGCGGCCTTGATGGCAGCACCGCCGAGGTCGTGCGCAGCCAGTGCAGAAAAGTCGCCCTGAAAGCCGCCCATGGGGGTGCGGGCGGCGCCGACGATGACGATGGATTTGGACATGAGGATCTCCTTGGAGGAACGGCCATCCAGCCGCGGGTTGATGGATCGAGTAGCAGGCCGCGTCGCGCTGATCGGCATGGTGCGGTCAGCCGAAAGAGCGCGAGTGCGTCGGCCGGCGGATCAGCCGGTGGTCTTGGCCGTGTCGGGTGCCGGCGCAGTGCTGGCCCCCGGCGACCTGCTCCACTTGTAGCGAATGCGCTGCACAGCCGCGCGGTACTGGTTTTCAAGCGGCTTGCTGCCGTCGACATCGAAACCGAGATCTTGCAATAGGCCATCGTGCACGCCGAAGGTCCAGCCGTGGATGCGCACCGACTGCCCGCGGCTCCAGGCGTCGACCATCACGGTGCTGACCGACACATTGACAACCTGCTCGGCCACGTTCAGTTCGCAGAGCGCGTCGGCGCGCACCTCCGGCGGAAAGGATTCGAGCATCACGCGATGCCGATCACGCACGTCCTGAATGTGCCGAATCCAGTTGTCGGCAATGCCGATGCGCGCGCCCTCGAGCGCAGCCTGCACACCCGAACAACCGTAATGCCCCACCACCATGATGTGCTCGACCTTCAGACGCTCCACGGCGAACTGAATCGCCGACAGTGCGTTGAGATCGGAGTGCACGACGATGTTGGCGACATTGCGATGCACGAACACCTCGCCCGGCTCCAGCCCGGTGATCTGGTTGGCCGGCACCCGGCTGTCGGAGCAGCCGATCCACATGTAGCGGGGCGTCTGCTGCTTCACCAGACCGGTGAAAAAGCCAGGCCGGTCGCGCTCCATTTGCGCCGCCCAGGACCGATTGTGGGCAAAGAGGTCTTCAAGTGATTCAGGCATGGCGATATTGTGGCTAAGGTAAGGGTTCAACGGGTGGCGACCTTGCGGGAACGCGCCAGCGTGCCGCGCGCTTTCTTCTCGTGGGCCCGCACCTCTTCGAGGTTGGCCTGCAGTTCGCAGAGCTGCGCTTCGAGCTGGGCCCGGTGGCTGCCCAGCACACCCAGAAACTTTTCAAGCTGTGCCTCGGTGTCGCGCGGGCTGTCGTACATGTCGAGGATATCTTTGGCCTCGGTCAGGCTGAGGCCGAGTCGCTTGGCGCGCAATGTAAGGGTCAGCCGGGCGCGATCGCGCGTGCTGTAGATGCGCTGCAGGCCGGAGCGCCCCGGCGCCAGAAGCCCCAAGTCCTCGTAAAAGCGGATAGCTCGCGTCGTGAGGTCGAACTCCTTGGCGAGCTCGCTGATGGTGAAGGTCTGCGTCGGCATGAATAAAAGGGGCGTTGCAAACAGAAAAAGCGCGTTGCGAGTGCGACAGCGGCATGGTCGCGCACTGCCTACAATATGGCGTCACACCATGACGTTTACGTAAACGTCAATCTTACATGAACCTCCTCGAACGCGAACTCCACTACCCCCTTGGCGACACCCTTCCCGAAGTTGGCGAGGCGCTCGAAGTGGCGCCCGGCGTGCGGTGGATTCGCATGACGCTGCCCTTTGCGCTCAACCACATCAATCTCTGGCTGCTGCGCGATTCCATCGACGGGGTCGAGGGCTGGACGGTAGTCGATTGCTGTATCGCCCGGGACGAGGCGCGGGCGCAGTGGGAGCAGATATTCGAGACGCAATTGCAGGGCATGCCGATCCTGCGCGTCATCGTCACTCACATGCATCCCGACCACATCGGCCTGGCGGACTTCATTTGCAAGCGCTGGAACGCGCCGCTCTGGATCAGCGCCACCGACTACAACGTGGCGCGCCTGCTCACCAGCAAAACCAGCAGCGACAGCGGCGCGGGCGGTGAGATGGCGGCTGACTTTCTGGTCATGCACGGAGTGACGAATTCCGCAGTCATCGCAGAGATTCGCGAACGCAACAATTACTACGCCGACATGGTGCCGGCCGTGCCCGATACCTACGTGCGGATGATGGACGGCGACACCGTGACGATCGGCGGCCACGGCTGGCGCTGTATCAGCGGCTATGGCCATGCGCCGGAACACATCGCGCTGTATTGCGCCGACCTCAACCTGTTGATCGGCGGCGACATGATGCTGCCGCGCATTTCGACCAACGTCAGCGTGCATGCCGGCGAGCCGGAAGCGAATTCGCTGAGGCTCTTTCTGGACAGCATCGTCAAGTTCAATAGCCTGCCGGCCGACGCGCTCGGCTTGCCTTCGCACGGGAAACCCTTCACCGGCATTCATCGACGTATCGAGCAGTTGCAGGAGCACCATCGCGACCGTCTGGCCGAGCTGATGGAAGGGTGCGCGGCGCGGCCGCTGAGCGCGGCAGAAGGGATGCTGATCATGTTCAAGCGCGAGCTCGATTCGCACCAGATGACCTTTGCCATGGGCGAAACGGTGGCGCATCTGAACTTGCTGATGTTCGAAGGCCAACTCAAGCGCACGCGAGGCGCCGACGGCATCTACCGCTTCGGGCTTCCGACTACTTGAGTCCGCGCAACGCAGCCGCCTAAACTCGCGGTATGGACACGCTTGCTCAGCTGCGCGCGGGCCGGCTGGCAGGCGCACAGCGGCTCGCATTGTCGTGCGGACTCACAGAATTTCCGCGCGAGATTTTTGCGCTTGCCGACTCGCTCGAAGTGCTCGATCTGTCGGGCAATGCGCTCGATGCGCTGCCAGACGACCTCGAGCGTCTACAAAAGCTGCGCGTGCTTTTTTGCTCGAACAATCGCTTCACCGCACTTCCGGAATCGATCGGGCAGTGCACCCGACTCGACATCGTCGGCTTCAAGGCCAACCGCATTCGCACAGTGCCGTCGAGTGCGCTCGCGCCCTCGCTGCGCTGGCTGATCCTTTCCGACAACGAGATCGAAACAATGCCTGCATCGGTGGGTGCCTGCACGCGCATGCAGAAGTTGATGCTGGCGGGCAACCGATTGAGCGCGTTACCCGATTCGATGGCGTCGCTCCAGAACCTGGAGCTACTGCGCATTTCAGCCAATGCGTTCAAAACGTTGCCGCCGTGGCTGCTCTCGCTGCCGCGCCTGTCTTGGGTGGCCGTCGGCGGCAATCCCTTCTGCGAGCCCTCAGAGCACGACGTGGCTTCGAGCACTGCTATTGCGCATGTCGACTGGCGCCGTCTGAAGCTCGGCGCCAAGCTGGGCGAGGGGGCATCGGGCGTGATCTACCAGGCTGCGCTCGGCAGCAACGATGGCGACGACGGCGCAGGCATTGCCCGTACGGAATCCGTCGCGGTCAAGCTCTTCAAAGGCGCCGTAACCAGCGATGGCTGGCCGCACAGCGAAATGGCGGCATCACTCGCCGCCGGTTCGCATCCGAATCTTGTTTCCGCACAAGGGCAGATCACCGGGCATCCGGACGGCACCCACGGATTGCTGATGGCACTGGTCGATCCGGCGTTTCGCAACCTAGCCGGCCCGCCAAGCTTCGATTCCTGCACGCGGGATATCTATCCCCCGGATGCGCGATGGTCGCCGCCAGCCGCACGCCGCATGGCGCACGGCATTGCTTTGGCGATGGCGCATCTGCACGCGCAAGGCATCCTGCATGGCGACTTGTATGCACACAACATCCTGTGCGACGCAGACGGCAAAGCGTTGCTGGGCGACTTCGGCGCGGCGGCCATGACCGGCAATCTGGACCCCGTGCAAGCTGTGGCCTTGCAACGTCTGGAGGTGCGCGCCTTTGGTTGTCTGCTCGAAGAATTGGCGGTGGGATGCGATGCAACGGGCCCGCTGTCCGCTGCGCTGCAGGGGCTTGCAGCAAGCTGCCTGCAACTCGACGTCACCGCGCGCCCGACCTTCAGCGAACTCGAAGCAGCGCTCGCCAGGGCGAACGCGTGAAGCCCGCACTGCCGCTGCCCACCCGCGACGGCGTCGGCCCGAGCTGCGTCGGTCTACCGACCGGCCCTTGGCCGACCATCACCGATTTTCTGGTCGAGCGTTTTCCAGCAATCGACCGCGCGACATGGCTCGCTCGCATGCGGGACGGAACGGTCATCGACGAACACGGCATGTCGGTGACGGCCGATCGGCGCTACCAAGCACCGCTCCGCGTCTACTACTACCGTGCACTCGACGCCGAGCCGCGCATTCCCTTCGACGAGGTGGTGCTGTTCCAGGACGAACATCTGGTCGTCGCCGACAAGCCACCTTTTTTGCCGGTGACGCCCGGCGGAAAATTCCTGCAAGAGAGCCTGCTGGTTCGCCTGAAGCGCAAGCTGGGCATCGACGACTTGGCGCCGCTGCACCGCATTGATCGGGGCACGGCGGGGCTGGTGCTGTTCTCGGTGCAGCCGCAAACGCGAGCCGTGTACACGAGCCTGTTCGCAGATCGCGCGGTGCACAAGCGCTACGAGGCCATCGTGCCGTGGCGCGCGGGCACCTCGGTGCCGGCGGTCTATCGCAGCCGGCTGGTCGACGACGACCATTTCATGCGCGTCAAGGAGGCGCCCGGCGAGCCCAACTCAGAAACGCATCTGTCCGTCATTGAAGTGCGCGGAGCGCGGGCGTTGCTCCATCTGTCGCCAGTCACCGGTCGCAAGCACCAGTTGCGCGTGCACTGCATGGCGCTCGGCGTGCCGATCGTCGACGATCCGATTTATCCCCAGCTGCTACCGGCAGACAGCGACGACTTCAACAAGCCGCTTCAACTTCTAGCCCGCTCGGTGGCGTTTATCGACCCGTTGACCGACGCGCCGCGCCTTTTCGAAAGCCCTCGTCGCCTGGCATTGTGATCGCGCCTGGCGCCAAGGCGACGGCACGTCGGCGCTGCTCGCACTAAGCTGGTTGGCGATTTTTCCCACGTCAGCTCAGGAGACAAACCCATGGACACGACCCAACTCTTTTCGCTCAAGGGGCGCGCCGCGCTCATTACCGGCGGCTCGCGCGGCATCGGCCGCATGATCGCGGAAGGCTATCTGGCCCAGGGCGCACGCGTCTACATCTCGGCTCGCAAAGCGGCAGCATGCGACCAGACCGCCAAGGAGCTTTCAGCCTTCGGCACCTGCGTTTCGTTGCCTGCCGACGTATCGACGCTGGCCGGCGCGCAGGCGCTGGTCGATGCTTACGCCAAGCATGAAAGCTCGCTCGACATCCTGGTGAACAACGCCGGTGCCGCCTGGGGTGCACCGTACGACGAGTTCCCCGAAAGCGGGTGGGACAAGGTGGTCGACCTGAACCTGAAGGCGCCGTTCTTTCTGACGCAGGCCCTGACGCCGATGCTGAAGAAGGCAGCGACCGACCACTTGGCCAAGGTCATCAACATCGCATCGATCGACGGCATCTCGGTCAACCCGCAGGAAACGTACTCGTATGCCGCGAGCAAGGCCGGCCTGATCCAGTTGACGCGCCGCATGGCGTTGCGGCTGGCGCAAGACCGCATCGTGGTGAGCGCCATTGCGCCGGGCGCCTTCGCGTCGGACATGAACAAGGATGCGCGTGACCATGGCGACGAGGTAAAGGAACGCATCCCGGCCGGCCGGATCGGCACGCCCGAGGACATGGCGGGCGCCGCCATCTACCTGGCATCGCGCGCTGGCGATTACGTGATGGGATCGACTCTCGTCGTCGACGGCGGCGTCACTCACGCCCGGTAGCCACGGGCGCTAAAGGCGAGGGATGCTCTCGTCTTTGAGGTGGCGGCGCAGCTGCTGATAGTCGGGCACCACGCTCTCGACGGTGTCCCAGAAACGCTGGCTGTGGTCCATCACGCGCAGATGGCTCAGCTCGTGCGCGACCACGTAGTCGATCACGGGCAAGCGGAAATGGATCAGCCGCCAGTTCAGACGGATCGAGCCGTCACTGCTGGCGCTGCCCCATCGCGTGGCTGCGTTCGACAGCGACAGCTTTTTCCACCGCACACCGAGCTTCGGTGCGTACGCGTCGAGGCGCTCGGTAAACAGGCGGCGCGCTTGGCGCGTGAGCCATGCTTGTGCAGCGTCGCGGATCTGATCGGGGTTGGCGTTGTTCGCTACCGCGAGACGCAGCGTTCGCGCGCCGTTCGCGTCGACCTCGGCTTCGAGCACGGCGCCTATACCTTTGAAGCCGTGCCGTGGATCGAGTTGCACCACGACGGGCTCGCCCAGAAACGGAAAGGTCGCACCGTCTTTCCACTCGATGCGTGAGGCTTCGACCCGCGCGTGACGCTCTTGCGATTCCGCCAGCTTGCGGACAATCCAGTCCGCCTTTTCCTGCACGGCGGCATCGACGTCGCGCAGCGTGACCCAGCGCGGCGCGCGCACCGACAGCCCTTCCGCGTCGACCACGAAGCCGATAGTGCGGCGCTTGCCGCGGGTGAACTCGTAGCCGACGCGGGCATGTCCGAGTACGGCTTCGCGCGTCGCATGCGGGTGCACGAAGCGAGCCCTCGGTAGTGGCGAAGGCGGCAGAGCATCGGCCACTGGATCGACATCCGTGTCCGGCACGTTGAACAAATCGAGCGTGAACTGCAGGAGGCCGCGCATGGGTTGTCGTCAGGTTGGCGCTACGGCATCAGCATAGGCTTCCGGATCGAGCCGACGCATCTCGGATTCGATCCAGGCTTCGACCTCGCGCATCAATTCGTCGGGCTTGCGGCCGAGGCTCGGAATCGCCGGGCCGATCGATACATCGACGATGCCGGGCCGCTTGATGAAGGCCTTCCGTGGCCAAACTTTGGCTGACGTAACCGCTACCGGAATGACAGGCACGCCGGTCTCGCAAGCGAGACGCGTACCGCCGTTCTTGTAGGTTCCCTTCTGGCCGCGTGGAATGCGCGTGCCTTCTGGAAACATGATGATCCAGATGCCTTGCGCCAGCAGCACGCGCCCTTGGCTCACGACCTTGTTGAAGGCCTGCGTCTTCTGGCTGCGGTCGATGTGGATCATGTCGAGCCGCGCCATCGCCCAGCCGAAAAACGGCACGTAGATCAGCTCTTTCTTGAAGACGAATGCCAGGGGATGCGGCATCAGTGTCGGCATCAGGAATGTCTCCAGCGTCGACTGGTGCTTGACCAGCAACACGGCGCCGGCAAGCTGGTCGGTCGGCAGGTTTTCCATCCCGGTGACGCGGGTGCGAATGCCCAGCAAAACCCGCGCGCCGCCGATCGCCCAGCTCAGCCAGCGCTCGGCCATCCAGTACAGCGGGATCCCGCGTTTCCATAGCGAACTGACGCACATGATGATGCCCCAGGGAACCACGGTGACCAGCATCCAGAGGGCGTGAAGCAGCGAGCGAACGAAGGCCATCAGATTGCCACCTGCAATTCGGCGTGTTTCTTCGCTTCGCGCACCAGCAAGAAGTCGACGAAGGCGGCGAGGTCGTCGTGCACCATCGTGTTGGCCGGGTACTCCGGTGGCAGTTCGACACCGCGACATGCTGAGCCCATGCCAGTCAGCACCAGATGCGGCTCACAACCGACAGACGCGCCGGCTTGCAGGTCGCGCAAGCTGTCACCGCAGGTCGGCACATTGGCCAGATCGACGCCGTACCGGTCTCCGATCTGCTGAAACAGGCCGGCCTTGGGCTTACGGCAGTTGCAGTTCTCGTCCGGACTGTGCGGGCAATAGAAAACCGCATCGACGCGGCCGCCGACGCTGGCCAGCATCTTGTGCATCTTGGCGTGCATCAGGTTGAGCGACGCCACGTCGAAAAGCCCGCGCCCCAGCCCCGACTGGTTGGAGGCGATCACCACATGCCACCCCGCATGATTGAGCCGCGCCACCGCTTCAAGCGCGCCGGGCAGCGGCGTCCATTCCACATCGCTCTTGACGAAGTCGTCGCGGTTCACGTTGATGGTGCCGTTGCGGTCGAGGATGACGAGTTTCATTGACATGCCTTTTTACGCTGCCAGCCGTTCCAGTTGCGCCACCCGGTTCATCGCCTCGTGCAGTGACTTCAACAGGCCGAGCCGGTTGAGGCGCAGGTCGGCTTGCTCGGTGTTGACCATCACGCCGTCGAAGAAAGCATCGACCGGTTCGCGCAGTGCGGCCAGCGTCGTCAAAGACGCGGCATAGTCGCCGGCATCGAACTGTGCGTTGGCGCCGGGGACGATGTTCGCCATGGCGGCGTAGAGTGTTTTCTCTGCGGGCTCTTGCAACAGCAGTTCGCTGACGTGTGCATCGGCGTCGGGCGCTTTTTTCAGGATATTGCCGATGCGTTTGTTGGCCGACGCCAGCGCGGGGGCTTCGGGCAGCGCAGCAAAGGAACGGACGGCCGCGAGGCGTGCCGGAATCGTCGACCACTCGCCCAGCTTGTGCGCGTGCAGCGCGGCGTCGACTTCGACTGCTGTGTAGCCTTCGTCCCTGAAGTAGCCTCTGAGTCGGTCGATGATGAACTGGTCCAGCTCGACCGATCTGTCCTCGAGCAAGCCGGGCTTGAACGCGGCGAATGCAAGCCGCGTCAGCTCGTAGAAGTGCAACGGCAGCGCGCGCTCGACCAGCATGCGTCCGACACCCAGCGCATGGCGCCGCAGCGCGAACGGATCGCGATCACCGGTCGGCAGATTGCCGATGCCGAACATGCCGACCAACGTCTCCAGCTTGTCCGCCAACGCGACCACCACGCCGACATCGCCGCGCGGCAGCGTGTCGCCGGCAAACCGCGGCTTGTAGTGGTCTTCGATGGCGTCGGCCACCGATGCGTCGAGTCCGTCGTGCAGCGCGTAGTAGCGCCCCATCGTGCCTTGCAACTCGGGGAACTCGCCGACCATGTCGGTGACGAGATCGGCCTTGGCGAGTTGCGCTGCCTGCACCGCGCGCGCCGGCAGCGTGGCGTCGCCGGCCGATGCGACGAGCAGCTCGGCGATGCCTTCCGCGATCTGCATCACGCGTTCGACACGCTCGCCCTGCGTCCCCAACTTGTTGTGATAGACCACTTTGCCGAGCGAATCGACACGCGAGGCCAACGACTTCTTGCGGTCCTGGTCGAAGAAGAACTTGGCGTCGGCGAGGCGCGGGCGGATCACGCGCTCGTTGCCTTGCACCACCGCGCTCGTGTCGGCGGGGCTGATGTTGCTGACGACCAGAAACTTGTTCGTCAACTTGCCGGCGCCGTCGAGCAACGGAAAGTATTTCTGGTTAGCCTTCATCGTGAGGATGAGGCATTCCTGCGGCACTTCGAGGAACTCAGGCTCGAAGCTGCAGACCAGCACGTTCGGCCGTTCGACCAGTGCGGTCACTTCGTCGAGCAGCGCATCGTCGTCGATGGAGGTAGCGCCGCCGCCCACTTTCATGGCCGCTGCGGCGAGCTGCCGCTCGATCTCGGCGCGACGCTCGTCGAAGCCGGCGATGACCGCGCCTTCTTCGGCCAACTGTTGTGCATAGCTATCGGCATGGCGCAAGACAACCGGATCGACCGAGGCTTCGAATCGATGGCCATGCGTATCGCGACCGGACTTCAGGCCAAGCGCTTCGATGGCGACCACATCAGCGCCATGCAATGCGACCAGGCCATGTGCCGGGCGCACGAAGCTGACGCTGGTCCAGCCCGGCATCGCACTGCCTTCTTCGAGCTGGAAGCTCATGACCTTGGGGATCGGCAACTTAGCGATCGCTTCGGTCAGCGCCTTTTGCAGACCTTCGGCGAGGCTCGCGCCCTTGGCGGTGCTGTCGTAGAACAGCGCTTCGGTCTTGCCGTCGACAGCACGCTTTAGCCCGGGTACCGCGGACGCATCCGCGCCCAGCACGGCGAGTCGCTTTAGCAAGGCCGGCGTGGCATTGCCGGCTGCATCGATGCCGACCGCGACCGGCATCAGCTTCTGCGAGACCGCCTTGTCGGCAGCCACGCCAGCCACACGGGTCACGTGGGCAGCAAGCCGGCGAGGCGAGGCGTAGGCCGTCAGCATGGAGCCGGAATCGGCCAGGCCCTGCGCAACCAATTGATCGCGCAGCACACCGGCAAAGGCGTCGCCAAGCTTCTTTAATACTTTCGGCGGCAGCTCTTCGACGAACAGTTCGACGAGCAGGTTCCGTTTGTTGATATCGGTCATCGCTCAGGCGGCCTTCTTCAAGACTGGCATCTGCGCGACCCATTCGCGCGGCGCCATCGGGAAGCCGAGTCGCTCCCGGCTCTCGTAGTAGCTCTGCGCGACATCGCGTGCGAGATTGCGGATCCGGCCGATGTAGGCGGCGCGTTCCGTCACGCTGATGGCGCCACGGGCATCGAGCAAATTGAAGCTATGCGCTGCCTTCAGCACCTGCTCATAGGCCGGCAAGGCGAGTTGCTCGGTCATGAGATGTTTGGCCTGCTTCTCGTGCGCATTGAATGCGGTGAAAAGAAAGTCCGCATCGCTGTGCTCGAAGTTGTAGGTCGACTGTTCGACCTCGTTCTGCTTGTAGACATCGCCGTAGGTCAAGCCATCGGTCCACGTGAGGTTGTAAACGTTGTCCACGTCCTGCAGGTACATCGCGAGCCGCTCCAGCCCGTAGGTGATCTCGCCGGTGATCGGCTTGCAGTCGATGCCGCCGACTTGCTGGAAGTAGGTGAACTGCGTCACCTCCATGCCGTTGAGCCAGACCTCCCAACCAAGCCCCCAAGCGCCTAGTGTCGGATTCTCCCAGTCGTCTTCGACAAAGCGAATGTCGTTCTTCTTCAGGTCGAATCCGAGCGCCGACAACGAGCCAAGGTACAGCTCGAGAATGTTCGATGGTGCCGGCTTCAGCACAACCTGGTACTGGTAGTAGTGCTGCAGCCGATTCGGGTTCTCGCCATAGCGGCCGTCCTTGGGCCGACGGCTCGGCTGCACGTACGCGGCCTTCCATGGCTCGGGCCCGAGCGCACGCAAAAACGTAGCGGTGTGCGAGGTACCGGCACCGACTTCCATGTCGAGCGGCTGAAGCAGTGCACAGCCCTGGTCGGCCCAGTACGACTGCAGTTTGAGAATGATTTGTTGGAAGGTCAGCATGTAAAAGCAAAGCGCCCCTGCGCGAGTTGCGCAGACAGCCGCCAATTTTACGGGGCGCGCCTGTACTCCAGGCAGATGCGCTGCAGATCCCTGGTGTCGCTGGTCTTGGTCATCGCCACCATCGCCAGAATGCGCGCTTCCAGAAGGCGCAGGTCGTGCGCGACGACGCAGTCGAACTCGTATGGCCTTCGACCACCGTGCCGAGCGAGCCCCAACCGCTTTACGAACACGCTTGGCTTGATGTTGAAGTTTTTGCTGGATCCCGACTGCTGGCACTGTGAGCGCCAGGAAGTGCGACGTTTCTTTACAGGTCCGTGTTGCGTGACGACGATGCCACCGCGCCGGCGATGCTGCCGCCGGCGGCGAGGATGAATCAAGGGATTAACATTGTCATGGTCATGCCGCAGCCACCATCCCCATGAACCTGGAAATTGCCAATTCAACAGCCGTCGGCGCGCAGCAGATGCCCGCGCCCGAAGGCCCACTGTCGCGTGCACGGCCAGGGCGCGAACGGATCATGTCGGCGATTCGCGAGGCGGCCGTTGCCGAGTTCAGCCTGCACGGGCTCAAGGGCACGTCGACGCAAGCCATCGCTGCGCGCGCCGGGCTCACCAAACCCCAGTTGCACTATTACATCGCCGGCAAGGAAGAGTTGTACGAAGAGTTGTTGATGCAGGTGCTGCACGACTGGAAGGTGGTGTTTTCTTTCGATGACCATGCCAAGAACCCGAGCCCGGTGCTCGGCGATTACATCCGCAAGAAGCTCGACCACGCTTTCGACAATCCGGAGATCTCGCGGATCTTCACGCGCGAGGTGCTCGATGGCGGGCGCAATCTCGATCGCTACTGGCCCAACGCCCGGGCCTGGACGCAAAAAAAGGTCGACATCATCAACGGCTGGATCGCCCGCGGGCAGATGCGTCCGCTTGACGCGCGACTGCTGCTGATGCACATCTGGGCGATGACCCAGAGCTATGCCGACTACGCACTACAAACGCGCGTGATGCTGGGCCTGCCGCCAGATGCACCGATCGATCGCGAGCCGATCGCGCGCGAGTTGGTGGCGTTCGTCTTGCACGGTTGCGGCCTGAACGAGGCTTAGAGCACAAGGGCCAAGGGCCCGCCTGCCCGGCGCTTGCCCCGTATTGGTGCATCCATCCTGGCACGGCATTTGCATTAACCTGACCGATTGCTCTGATTAATCGGTCAAATTCACCATGCGCGTGCTTGTCGTCTATTGCCACCCAGTCGAAACCAGCTTCCATGCAGCCCTGCATCAGGAGGTTCTGAAGAATCTGCGCGCGGGCGGGCACGAAGTCGATGACTGCGATCTGTATGCAGAGCGCTTCGATCCGGTGTTGTCGCGTGAAGAGCGACTCGGATACCACGAGGTACCGAGCAACCAGTTGCCGCTCAAACGCTATGTCGAGCGCTTGCAATGGGCCGAGGCCATCGTTTTCTGTTTCCCGACGTGGTGCTTCGGCCTGCCGGCCATGCTGAAGGGCTATTTCGACCGGCTCTTCATGCCAGGCGTGGCTTTCGACATCAGCGACCCGGCCAATGTGAAGCCGATGCTGACCCACATCAAGCGGATTTCGGCGGTCGTTACTTACGGACGGCCGCGCTGGGTCGCCTGGTACATGGGCGACCCGCCACGCAGGATCGTCACGCGCTACATGAAGCGGCTGACCGGCCAGCAGACACGCATCGACTACCACGCCCACTACCACATGAACGTGGCGACCGAGCCCCAACTCAAGCGCTTCATGGCGAGGGTCGGTAGCGCCATGGCGCGTTTCGCCTGAAGCGCGCCTCTTTTTTTACCCACCCCAGGACACCAGGACGTTCATCATGTTGCACGGCTACATTCCTCCCCATCGCTTCCTGCCCTACCTGAGCTGGACCCAGATCAATGCGCTGCCAGACCGCGAGAACACGGTCATCGTGCTGCCTTGCGGCGCCATCGAGCAGCACGGGCCGCACCTGCCCTGCTCGGTCGACAGCGTGATCTCGTCAGGCGTGATGGGCAAGGCGCTGGAGCGCCTGCCCGCCGAGGTGCGCGCCTTTGCGCTGCCCACCATCACCTATGGCAAGTCGGAGGAGCACCTTCACTTTCCCGGCACCATGACTCTGACGGGCCCGACCTTGCTCGCCACGGTGATCGAGATCGGCGAGTCTGTATATCGCTCCGGTTTTCGCAAGCTGCTGTTCGCCAATGGCCACGGCGGCCAGCCGCAAGTGCTGGAAATGGCAGCACGCGAACTGCGCTTGCGCCATGGCGACTTCGTGGTGGTTCCGCACGGCGTGTCGCGCCTGCCCAACGCGTCTAGCAAGCAGATCAGCGATCAGGAAAAGCGGCTGTCGATGCACGCCGGTCATTCCGAAACAGCGCTGATGCTGGCGCTGGCGCCCGACACCGTGCACATGGAACATGCGGCGGCCAACTATCCACCGCCGTTCCCCATCAAGCTGCTGTCGCCCGACGGCCGCCCAGCCTGCGCTTGGACAGCTCGCGACTTCGGCCCGAGCGGCGTGATCGGCGACCCGACCAGCGCCACCCGCGAGCAAGGCGAAGAGATCCTGGACACGCTGGCGGACAGTTGGGTGCAGGCGCTCACCGAGCTCTACGCATTGCGCTGGGTGGTACGCGAAGAAGCGACCTGGGGGCGCAGCCATGAGCAGGGCTTCATTCAGTCGACACCGCCGCCGATGACCCCTTCCACTTCATCGCTCACCCCTGCGCTCTGAGGCGCATTCCTTGCATACCTGATTCGCTTTCAACGTCCGCTTTTTTCCACGCTCGAGAGGTTCACACCATGCGCAAGCAATTTGCCTTCCGTCCCGCATCGCTCGTCGGCGCCATCGCGCTGGCTGTCTGCGGTTTTGCCAATACCGCGCAGGCGCAGGCCATCGAACCGTTCACCTACATGACCAACTGGTTCGCGCAGGCCGAGCATGGCGGCTTCTACCAGGCGGTAGCGCAAGGTATCTACAAGAAGCACGGCCTTGACGTGACCATCAAGATGGGCGGTCCCCAAGTCAACATCACGCAGATGATGGCGGCCGGTCAGGCCGACTGCATCATGGGCTCCAGCGACATCCAGATGATGCAGACGCGCGAAGGCGGCGTGCCGGTGGTCAATGTGGCGGCCTTTTTCCAGAAAGACCCGCAGGTGCTGATCGCGCACGAAGACGTCAAGAAATTCGAAGACTTGAAGGGTAAGACCATCCTGATCGGCGCGCAGGCCAACCGGGGCTACTGACCGTGGCTCAAGACCAAGTTCGGTCTTACCGACGAGCAGACCCGGCCTTACACGTTCAACATTCAGCCTTTCGTCGCCGACAAGAACACGGCCCAGCAGGGTTACCTTACTTCCGAGCCGTACGCCATCCAGAAGGCTGGCGTGAAGGGCACCGTGCTGATGTTCAGCGACTTCGGATTCCCCGCCTATGCCACCACCGTGTCGTGCATGGAGAAGACATTGAAGGACCGCAACAAGCAGGTCGCCGCATTCGTCAAGGCATCGGCCGAAGGCTGGAAGAGCTACTTGGCCGACCCGGCACCGGCCAATGCGCTCATCAAGAAAGACAACCCCAACATGACCGACGATCAATTGACTTACAGCGTGGGCAAGCTCAAGGAAATGGGGATGGTCACCGGTGGTGATGCCGCCACCATGGGCATTGGCGTGATAACCGACGTGCGCGCCAAGGCAAGCTACGACTTTCTTGTCAGCGCCAAGCTGCTCGACCCGACCAAGGTCGAACTCTTCAAGACTTACACCACGAGTTTCGTGAATGAAGCCAAGGTGCTGCCTTAAACGGGGTTGCGTCCGTTATCACGTGGAAGGTCTGGCATGACACTCGTCAATCTTGAAAGCCCGACGGCGGCTGTAGAAATCCTTTCCGCCGAAAAGACATATCCGAACGGCACGCAGGCGTTGCTGCCGGTCGAACTGACGATCGCCGAGGGCGAGTTCGTCACCCTGCTCGGCCCGTCCGGCTGCGGCAAGAGCACGCTGCTGAAGATGGTCGCCGGCATGCTCGAGCCCAGCGACGGCCGCTTGCTGGTCTGGCGCAAGCCAGTGGCGCAAATCGATGCAAGCGGCCGCAAGATGGCTTTTGTATTTCAAGCGCCGACGCTCATGCCATGGGCCAGCGTGCAGACCAACGTGCGCCTTCCGCTCGACCTGGCGGGCGTTTCGCGGCAGGAAACTGATGGCCGCGTAGCCGAGGCGCTTGCCTTGGTTGGTCTCGACAAATTTGCAGGCGCGTTGCCGCGTGCACTGTCGGGCGGGATGCAGATGCGCGTGTCGATCGCGCGCAGCCTGGTCACGCAGCCCGACCTGCTGTTGATGGACGAGCCCTTCGGCGCGCTGGACGAGATCACTCGGCATCGCCTCGACGCCGATCTGCTCGATCTGTGGCGCAAAAAGAAGCTCACAGTGATCTTCGTGACGCACTCGATCCATGAAGCGGTGTTTCTGTCGAGCCGAGTGATCATGATGGCAGCGCGGCCGGGACGGGTGGTCGAACAGTTCGAGATCGACGAACCCTATCCGCGCAGTGCCGACTTCATGGTTTCGCCACAGTTCGGCCGCCACGCGAAGCGGCTGCAAGACAGCTTGCTGCGTGCCAGTCAGGCGCACGAGGAGCTCGCGCCATGAGCGCGGTCATCAGCGAGTCTTCGACTGCGGCCACGACCACGCCGGCTGCTGCCTCTGCCGCGTCGCCGACCTTGCAGGCGAGCGTCGCAGCAGCCGCTCGCAAGGTAGCCCCGGTGCGGCGCGTGCCCCTGCTCCAGCAGCCGCGGGTGCAGCGCGTGTTCTATCCGTTGCTGGTGGGCGTGGTGCTGATCGCGCTCTGGCAATGGGTCGTGACGGCGATGGAGTTGCCGCCTTACCTGGTGCCTTCGCCGTTCCTCATGATGCAGACGCTGGTGAAAGATTGCGTTCCGCTCGGCATGGCGCTACTGGTCACGTTGAAGATCACGGTGCTGTCCTTTTTCGTGGCAACGGTTGCGGGCGTGCTGATCTCTTTTCTGTTTGTACAGAGCAAGCGAATCGAGACCGCGCTGTTCCCGTATGCCGTGTTGCTGCAGGTCACGCCGATCGTGGCGGTGGCGCCGCTCATCATCATCTGGGTCAAGAACCCGACCGCGGCCATGACGGTGTGCGCGGCCCTCGTCGCGCTGTTTCCGATCATTGCCAACACCACGCTCGGCCTGCGCAGCATCGACCCGGATCTGCAAAGCTATTTCAAGCTGAACCGTGCGACGCGCTGGCAACAATTGGTGCGTCTGCGCATTCCAAGTGCGCTGCCGTACTTCTTCGGTGGTTTGCGCATCTCCAGCGGCCTCGCGCTCATCGGCGCCGTAGTCGCGGAATTCGTCGCGGGCACCGGCGGCTCGGGTGCCGGACTGGCCTACCAGATTCTTCAGGCTGGTTTTCAGCTCAACATTCCGCGCATGTTCGCCGCGCTGCTGCTTATTTCGCTCACTGGCGTGGCGCTCTTCGCCCTCATGGCCTGGCTCAGCAAGCTGGCATTGGGGTCGTGGCACGCGAGCGAACTTTCCCAAGATTGATGTGACGACCATGAACGCCCCTGTATCCGCTGTTGAACAACTGTTGTTAGCGCTGCCCGACCTTGAATGGATCACCGACGAGAGTCGTGTCGCGCGCTTGTCGCAGGACTTCGCCTGGTTCAGCCCGGTGCTGAACCGCCAGTTGAAGGACAAGCGCGCCGACGCCGTGGTGCGTCCGCGCACCGAGGACGAATTGCGTGCCGTGGTGAGCGCGTGCGTACAGCGCAACGTGCCGATAACGATCCGCGGCAGAGGCACCGGCAACTACGGCCAGACAACGCCATTGGCCGGCGGCGTGGTGCTCGACATGACCGGCTACAACGCGCTGCTATGGGTGCGACCGGGCGTGGCGCGCGCGCAGGCCGGTATGCGACTGGGCGAACTTGAAAAGCAGACCCGACCGACCGGCCAGGAACTGCGCTGCATGCCTTCAACCTATCGCAGTGCCACACTCGGCGGCCTGTTCGGCGGCGGCTTCGGCGGTGTCGGCTCGATCAACTACGGCCCGTTCGGGGCGCCGGGCAACGTGCTCGGCGTGCGAGCGATGACGATTGAAGCGGAGCCGAAGGTCGTCGAGTTGCGTGGCGCCGAGGCGCTGCGCATGCACCATCTGTGGGGTACCAACGGTCTGGTGCTCGAACTAGAGGTCGCCTTGGCGCCCGTACACCCGTGGCTCGAAACGCTGGTCACTTTTTCAGATTTCGACAAGGCGCTGGCGTTTGGCAATGCGTTATCGCACGCGCCGGGTATCTTGAAGCGCGAGGTGGCCTTCTTCGCCAGCCCCATACCCGACTATCTGACACAACTAGCTGAATACTTGCCAAAGGGTTGTCATGCGGTGCTGGCGCTCGTCGCCGAATCGAGTGAAGAAGCGATGCACGAACTCGCCGCCTCGCATGCCGGCTCGGTCACCTATCGCAAGACCGCGGCCGAGGTACAAAAGAGCAATCGCACCTTGATGGAGTTCACTTGGAATCACACCACTTTGCATGCGCTCAAGGTCGATAAGACGCTGACCTACATTCAAAGCAGTTTCGTGCCCGGCAAACAAGTCGAGCAGATCACAGAGATGGAGCAACTGCTGGGCGGCGAGGTGTTGATGCATGTCGAATTTCTGCGCAATCTCGATGGGCTGATCACCTGCAGCGCGCTGCAACTGGTGCGGTTCACCAGCGAAGAACGGCTGGATGAAATCATCCGCATCCATCGTGAACGTGGCGTACGCATCAACAACCCGCACACCTTCATCGTGGAAGACGGCAAAGCCGGGGGAGCCTTGCCGCCCGAGATCATCGCCATGAAGATGCGCTTCGACCCGCACGGGTTGCTCAACCCGGGCAAGCTGCGCGACTGGCCGGCGATACCGCGGTGACCGCAATCACAACTTCGACGATGGGTGCGCCGATGGCGAACTACGCAGCAGCCAGGCGCGTCGGCGATTTCGTCTTTATGAGCGGGGTGGTCGCGGTCGACCCGGCACGGCGTCAGGCCGTGACTTCCTACGACGACATTCCCGAAGCCGCGCGTGACGCCCTGCGGCCACTGGGCTACGTGACCGGCCAGATGTCGGTCGACGTCTACGAGGCGCCGATCGTCGCGCAGAGCTGGTTCGTGCTCGAGCGCATCCGTCAGCTGGCCGTCGAACATGGCGGCACGATGGCCGATGTGGTGAAGCTGGTGCAGTACTTCCGCGACATTCGCCAGTACCCGGCTTACAACCGCGTGCGCGGCCTGTTCTATCCGGGTGCGCCGCCAGTGAGCACCGTGGTGGAGGTGTCGCGCTTTATGCCGGGCGACGCACTGTTGATCGAGGTGGAGGCGACTGCCTATTTGCCGTTGCCGCGCTGATCGCCGCGCCGGCAGCGCAGCGAGATCGTGCAGGCGATCATCAGCAGCGACAGTCCCCAGAGCGGCCAGAGGCCGAAGCGGGACACCCACCACGCATAGGGCGTAATGCCGCTGCGTCCTTCGACCTCGGCCAGCAGCACACCGCGCGTGAGGCGCGGCAGCGATCGGACAACGCGCCCACGATGGTCGATAACCACCGTGGCGCCGGTGTTGGTTGCACGCACCATCGGCCGCTGGAACTCGAGCGAGCGCATCCGCGAAATCGACAAGTGCTCGTCGATAGCAACCGAATCACCGAACCATGCGATGTTGCTGACGTTGAGCAAAATGGTCGGCGCGTTGGCGGCATCACGAAAGTTCGCACCGATCTCGTCGCCGAACAAGTCCTCATAGCAGATGTTGGGCGCGATCCGCTGGCCTTGCCAGACGAACGGCGCCTGTGCGAGCCCGCCACTCCTGAAGTCCCCCAGCGGGATGTTCATCAGGTCGGTGAACCAGCGAAACATCGAAGGCACGAACTCTCCGAAAGGCACGAGATGATGCTTGTCGTAGCGGTACACGCCGGACGCACCCGGCTGAAACCCTAGCACGGCATTGCTGTAGGTGGTGCCGTTGCCGATCGGCAGCCCGACGATGGCGGCCTGCCTGCCGGTGGCGTACCGCGCGGCGATTGATTCGAGGTAACCCGGCGGCAACTGCGAGGGCAACAGCGGTATCGCCGTTTCGGGCGTGATGGTGAGCGAGGCTTTTGGGTCGTTGAGCTGCTCGCCATACCAGCGCAGCGCCGTTGCGACGCCACCGCCCGGGATGAACTTCTCGTCTTGCGGGATGTTGCCCTGCAGCAGCACAACGTCGAGCTTGCCGCTGGACAGCTCCGGCGCGTCGACGGCGCCTGGTACCCCGTCGAGCGCCCAGGCAACAATCAGAAGCGCAACGGCGGACGCCAGCGGCGCAAAGCGTTGGGAGGTCGAGCGACCTTGCGGCCTTGTGCCGGCGATGGCGCTTGTCGTGGCGGCCACGGTGGCGGCAATGGCTGCTGCGAGAGCGGCGGCAATCGCGCCGACGCCATAAACGCCGACCCACGGAGCAGCCGCGGCCAACGGCCCGTCGACATGCGCGTAGCCAATAGCGCCCCACGGGAACCCGGTGAACCAGCTGCCGCGCAGCAGTTCGGCGACAGTCCAGAGTGCAGCGAAAAACAGGGTCGCTGCGAGCCGATTGGACGGCGCAAACCGCACGAAGAGGCCGCACGCCAGCGCGTAGTAGAGCGCCAGCGCCGCTGCCAGCGCCAGCACGGCGATGACGGCCAGCGGCGCCCCCAATCCGCCGTAGGTGTGCAGCGAAATGAAAAGCCACCAGAACGTGCCGGAGAGCCAAGCCGTAGCAAAGAGCCAGCCGAAACCGAAAGCGTGGCGCGTTGGCCGCGGGGCAGCGCCAAAGCGTATGCCCTGAAGCTGCCACACGAGAAAAACCATTGGAACCAGCTGCAGCCACCATAGCGGTTGACCGTTCCACGGTGCGGCAATCGACAGTGATTGCACCAGCCCGGCGGCGACGAAACCCAGCCCTCGCCAGAGCGTCTTCAAGGCAGGTTCAATCGGACGCGTCGTTGCCACGCGCCGGCGAGACCTTGAACCAGCGCACGGCGCCGCCCTTGGTATGCAGCACGACGAAGTCGAATCCGCCGAGTGCGTGATGCTCACCGCGCTTTGGCACGTGGCCCATCTCGTGCGCGATCAGACCGCCGATGGTGTCGAAGTCTTCGCTGAGTTGCTCTTCGTCGAAGGTGATGCCGAAGGCTTCGGCAACGCGCTCGATGGGCGTGTCACCGCTCACACGGTAGGTGTGATCTGCCAGACCGAAGATATCGCCCTCGTCTTCGGCAATATCGAATTCGTCTTCGATTTCGCCGACGATTTGCTCCAGCACGTCTTCGATGGTTATGAGTCCGGCCACGCGGCCGAATTCGTCGATGGTGATCGCAAGATGATTGCGGTTGCCGCGAAACTCGCGCAGCAGATCGTTCAACCCTTTGCTCTCGGGCACGAAGGTGGCGGGTCGCAGCAAGGCGCGAATATTGAGCCCCGGCGCGCGTTGCAGCTTCAGCAGGTCTTTCGCGAGGAGTATCCCGATGATGTTTTCTTTTTCGCCCTCGTACACCGGAAAACGCGAGTGCGCGGTGTCGATGACAACGTGCAACAGCGTGTCGTACGGCGCATCGATGTTGACGAGATCCATGCGAGGCGCTGCGACCATTACGTCGCCAGCCGTCATGTCGGCCATGCGCAGGACGCCTTCGAGCATCACACGCGACTCTGCGCCTATGACATCGTTGTCCTCGGCATCTGCGAGCGTTTCGATCAGCTCGTCGCGTGAATCGGGTCCGGGGTGAATGAACTCAGCGAGCTTTTGCAGAAAACTGCGTTTATCTTCCCGTTCGACGGGAGCGCGTTCAGGGTGAGGGTCGGCCACTGCGGGAGGGCGAAGTTAAGGAAGGGCAAGGATAACCGGATGTAGCACTCAACCGGAGTCGTCGCGAAAGCGCGATCACCAGAGATTTACTGCGCCGTACGGTCGCGGGCGTCTCGAACGCCACGCCGGATTTCCTGCACCCCGGCTAGAAATCCCCAAAACTGCTTTGCCCGCGTCTTGAGCTGAAAGTCGACTTCGGCGAAATGATCCAGAGCGATCTCGCTCATGCGGCTATCGAACGTAGCAGGCGGCAGCTGCAGGTGCGCCTCCGACTCCGAGCCGCTGCGAACCACTGTCGCGCCGGCATTGCGCGCGATCTTGAGCATGGCGGCGTTTTCGCTAAGCGCATGAATGAAGAGTGCGCCGACGCCCTCGTTTCGGGCAGTGACCATTGCACGCTCGAACAACCGCGCGCCATACCCGCGGCTGCGTGCATGGCGCGAGACCGAAACGCCGAATTCGGCGCAGTCGCTCAGTTGCCCGGCTGGGGCGAAGGCCACGTGGGCCATCGCGATGAGTTCGAGTCGACGGTTGTAGATGCCAAACAGCTCGTCGCGCTCGAAGTCCAATCCGTCGACGTATCGCTGCACCTGCTCGTCCGAGGCGGAGTAACCGAAGCGCAAATAGCGATCGTGCTGCTCGAGGGCAAGCAAATGCGTGGCGATGCGCACGCGTTCGCCGGGACCTATCGCACGAATCGGTACCAATACAGGCTGAGGCGCCGCAACGGACCGGGGCTGCGCTTCAACCATCGGCGCCCTCAAGAAAGAGCCGACGCCGAGCGAGGCTTTCAATAGGGCTTTGGCATTCATCATTGCGATAATTTAAGGGTTTTCCCTTATAAAACAAGACCGCGGGTCTTTTAGCGACATGATTTAGTTAACAGGGCCCCGTGCCCGTGGCATGGTCGCAACCAACCCTGTTCTCATACCGGGAGAGCGGTCGTCGCCTTGACCCGATCAAGCACGAAACTGGTTTTGCAGTCCTGCACACTTGGATGCTTGAGCAGGGTATCCATGATGAACCGACTGTAGTGGGCCATATCGGCGACAACCACACGCAGCAGGTAATCCATCTCGCCTGTCAGTGCCGCGCACTCAACGACTTCCGGCCAGGTCTGCACGCTTGCGCGGAACAGGTCCATCGGATTGCGTTTGTGGCTTTCCGTGTGCTTTTCGAGCCGGACGTTCAGGTAAGCGGTCAACCCCAAGCCGATCACCTCTGGGCGAATCAACGCGACATAGCGATCTATAACGCCGGCTTCTTCCAGGCGTTTGACACGCCGAAGAACGGCACTTGGCGACAGGCTGACTTGCTCAGCAAGCTGGTCATAGGTGGCGCGCCCATCCAGTTGAAGGGTGCGCAAGATCATGCGATCGATCTTATCAAGAGCTTCCATCGGGCTATCTTTGCAGTAATCTTGCGTTATCGCTACCGAACGCGCCAAACTTTGCAAAAATCTGCAGCGGCAATCGGCGTACATTTCTTCGTCGGCGAGGCTTTTCGCCATAGGCGGCCCTCAACTTGCCGAGCCATTCCAACTGGTACCGACTACAACCTCACGGAGATGCCTATGAGCAGTAACCACACCCCCGCTCCCTCGACTTGGGACAACCCGATGGGTACGGATGGCTTCGAGTTCATCGAATATGCCGCACCCGATCCGGTCGCCATGGGCAAAGTTTTCGAGCGCATGGGCTTTACGGCAGTGGCAAAGCACCGCCACAAGAACGTCTTGCTGTACCGACAAGGCACTATCAATTTCATAGTCAACGCCGAGCCGGATTCGTTCGCACAGCGCTTTGCGCGTGAGCACGGTCCAAGCGTATGTGCCATCGCGTTTCGGGTGCAGGACGCGAAGCTGGCCTATGAGCGCGCCACGACGCTGGGCGCGTGGGGCTTTGCAGACAAGGCGGGGCCGGGGGAACTCAACATCCCTGCGATCAAGGGTATCGGCGATAGCCTGATCTACCTTGTTGACCGTTGGCGCGGCAAGAATGGCGCGGACGCAGGTGACATCGGGAATATCGGGTTCTACGACGTCGACTTCGAAGCACTGCCGGGCTTGACTTCGCGGCAGGCATTGGCGCCGCAAGGCAACGGGTTGACTTACATTGATCACCTGACTCACAACGTGTACCGCGGCCGGATGGATGTCTGGGCCGGTTTCTATGAGAAGCTTTTCAGCTTTCGCGAGGTCAAATACTTCGACATCGAAGGCCAAGTGACGGGCGTCAAGAGCAAGGCGATGACAAGCCCTTGCGGCAAGATCCGCATCCCGATCAATGAAGAGGGAAAAGAACAAGCCGGCCAGATCCAGGAGTATCTGGATATGTACCGCGGCGAAGGCATCCAACACATCGCAATGGGCTCGGACGATCTTTACAAGACCGTCGATGCCTTGCGCGGCAAAGGTGTGACGCTGCTCGACACCATCGACACTTACTATGAACTGGTGGACATGCGGATCCCCGAGCATGGCGAAAGCGTGGCGGAGTTGAAGAGTCGAAAGATCCTGATCGACGGCAAGAAAGACGCCTTGTTGCTGCAGATCTTCAGCGAGAACCAGTTGGGTCCGATCTTCTTCGAATTCATTCAGCGTAAGGGCGACGACGGCTTTGGCAACGGCAACTTCAAAGCCTTGTTCGAGAGCATCGAGCTCGACCAAATGCGACGCGGTGTGTTGAGCGCAGCACAATAAAGGCACTCTTCACTCTTTTGGGGTTCGGCATGCGTCGTGTATTTTTGGGTCGATTGGCGTTGGTCCTGGGTTCGGCTGCGACCGCGGCATTATTGGCCGGTTGTATGACGGCGCCGGCGCAGGTTGCCGCTGCGCCGTCTGCCTTGTCCTTCGTTTTACCGTCGCATTTGGACACCGTGCAAAAGTCTGCGACGCTGCGAATTTGCACGCCAGGCGACTACATGCCATTCAGCTTCCAAAAGGCGGATGCTAGCTACGAGGGTATCGATGTCGACTTGATGGCGAGCTTTAGTACTAGTCTGGGCTCCAAGCCGGAATGGATCAAGACGACGTGGGCCAACCTGTTGCCCGACCTATCGGCGGGCAAGTGCGACATTGTTGTTGGCGGTGTATCGGTGACGACGGAGCGCCAAAAGCGCGCATTTTTCAGCGCGCCATATATGGTCAATGGCAAGGTGCCGATCGCGCGCTGCGCGGACGTCGCGAAGTACCAAACGATTGCCGATATCGACAAGGTATCGGTGCGTGTCATTTTTAATCCGGGCGGTAGCAATGAGCGCTTCGCTCGCGCCAACTTTAGGCAGGCCAAGCTGACGTTACATGGCGAGAACATCACGATCTTCGATGAGCTTCTTGTAAATCGTGCCGACGTGTTTGTTACCGAATCAGCCGAAGCGCTGACACAGCAAAAGCTGCGGCCGGGATTGTGTGCCGTGAATGCGGACAAGCCGTTGCAGTACGGCGAGATGGGCTGGATGCTGCCGCGTGACGATGTGGCGTTCAAGGCCTATGTCGATCAGTGGCTGCACTTGTCGCAAGCTGGCGGCGAGTTCCAACGCGTGATGGACCGCTGGCTCAAATAGACTGGAATTTCATGGTAACGAGCACTGCTGCAACCGTAACTTTGACTCCTGTTGAGACGCCCACGGTGTACGGCGCCTCGGATCGGCCGCCACGCGGTGATTATTCTCGTGGCGGTGCAGTGCACTTGGACTACACATGTCCTCAAGACTGGGCGAGCTATACGGCGGCCGATCACGATACGTATCGGCGGCTCTACGAGCGACAAGCGACGAAGCTTTCAGGGTTGGCTTGCGACGCTTTTATTGCAGCACTTCCGTCGCTTGGTGTGAGCGACCGGATCCCACGCTTCGAAGAGGTAAACGATCGGCTATACAAGGCGACTCGTTGGGAGATAGTGGCCGTACCTGGGCTGATCCCGGAAGTGCCATTCTTTTCGCTACTGGCCGACCGCAAATTTCCGGTCACCGACTGGATTAGAAAGCCTGAGGAGTTCGATTACATTGTCGAGCCCGACGTGTTTCACGATCTGTTCGGCCATGTCCCGATGTTGTTCGATACGGCCTTTGCGGACTACGTTCAGCGTTATGGCGAAGGCGGGCTGAAGGCACATTCGCTTGGTGCATGCGAGAAGTTGGCTCGGCTGTATTGGTATTCTGTCGAGTTCGGGCTGATCCGACAGCCGGACGGATTGCGCGCGTACGGAGCGGGCATCCTTAGTTCGGTTGGCGAGCTCGAGCACGCCGTACGTGGTACCGAACCTTATCGATTGCCGCTCAAGCTATTGCGAGCTATGCGTACGCGCTACAAGATCGATTCGTACCAGGCCAATTACTTCGTGATCGACAGCTTTACCCAACTGTTTGAACTTACGGCTCCAGACTTTACGCCGCTGTATCGCGCGTTGACTGGCCAGCCGGACATTGACGCCGGGGTGCTTCTGCCAGGTGAATCGAGTCTTTAACCGCTCGTACTTTTCGTGACGCCCTTAACAATGTAATGGGTAGATCTTCAGTTGGCGCGTATTGAGTTACCAGAATTCTAAAACCAGCTGATTCAATAGCATTCCAGCGAGTTACCAGGCTTATGAATTTCGGAACAAAAAAAAGCCCAACCTTCCGGCTGGGCTTTTTTAGGCTGTAAGAGCCTGACAATGACCTACTTTCACACGGGAACCCGCACTATCATCGGCGCTGACGCGTTTCACTGTCCTGTTCGGGATGGGAAGGAGTGGTACCACGTCGCTATGGTCATCAGGCATAACTGGTTGCTGTCTTGATGAATCAAGACGGCCAATTCATAGAGTTTGGAATCAGCTTGAGCTTATTTTGAATGCGTCAACTTGGCATAACACCCTGATCGATTAGATCAAAGTTATAGGGTCAAGCCGCACGAGCAATTAGTATCAGTTAGCTTAACGCATTACTGCGCTTCC
>JANXTS010000086.1 GCA_025352265.1 Variovorax sp.
GTTCTGGTGGGAGTACCGCTCGACCATCGCCAGCGTTTTGTGGCCGCTGATCCGCTTAACGGTGGGCAAGTCAACACCGGCTTGGACAAGATGGGTTATCGCGGTGTGGCGCAGGGTGTGCCGAAGAATCTGATCCGGGTCGAGCCCGGCGGCGGTGACGACCCGGCGAAAAGCCTTGCGCACGTCCACTGTGTGCCCGGCCTTCGCGCTTGGTGACGGGAACAACCACGGGTTGCCCGGTTGCAGCGCGGCGGCGTAGGACGCGAGAAACTCGCCCAGGTGTTCGGTAATCGGTTGTTCGCGTGCGCCGGCCTTCGCCTTCGGGATGAACACGACCCGGCGCTGAAGGTCTATGTCTTCCCGGCGGATCGAAAGAATCTCGCTCTTGCGCATCGCGGTTTCCAGCCCGATGACGATGAACGGGTAGATCTGCGCGTTGCCGTCCGCCTTCGCGCATTCGACAAGCCGCGTGATCTGATCGACCGTCAGGTAGGTGATCCGGCCTTGCCCTTCGCTGAAGCGGTTGATCTTCGCGGGCCGGCGATCCATCCACCCCCATTCGACCGCCTTGTTGAACAGGTGTGACAGCACGGCCAACTCGCGATTGATCGTGCTGGGCTTCGCGGTGGTGATCTTCGCGGCGGCGCGGACGATGACCTTGCCACGGGGCCGCACCGACACGGGTTCTTTCTGGCGCTGGTGCTTGTACCGCTCGATATCGAAGCCGCTAATCTTGCTCAACGGGAAATCGCCGAAGAACGGAACAAGGTGCAGTTCAAGCCGCTGGCGTTTCATCTTCAAGTCTTTGCCGCCTTCGACCTTCAGGCGATCAAGGTACTTCGCGGCGGCTTCGCGCATGGCGAGCGCGACCTTGCGACCCTTCGGCAGTGCGAGGCGATCATTCTTCGCGTCGCTGCGCACCTTCTCAATGAACTCTTCGGCTTGCGTGCGGGTAGTGCCGTCCGATTCACGGCCGACAACACGGTGGATGCGCTGGCCGTCCGCCATGATGTTGACGGTAAACAGCCCATCACCGGCGGCCGATTTCTCGAACGTGATCCCGTGTTCGTTGATCTTGCCGCCGGGTGCGAGCTTTCGCATTTCGGGCCGGGTCAGCTTGGTGAAGGTTTTTGCCATGCTTGCCCCCTAAAACGGAATGTCATCGTCCATATCGTCGAAGCCGGTTGATGGCTTTGGCGACGTGTTGCGCGGCGGAGGGGCCGAACCGTAAGGCGAACGAGGCGGCGGTGCAGAACGCGGCACGGCGGCCGGCGCGTTTGGATCGACTCGCTTCCATGTGGGCAGCTTGTCCTGGCCTTCAGCGGATTCGGCCACGGCACAAAACGTAGCCCAGTGCTCGCGCAGGCGCGGGTAGATGAAGGAGTCTTCGTCCACTGACCAAGTGAACTCATTGAGCGGGCCGCCGTCGTACCTCCCTCTCCAAACGGCGCCGCTTTCCCGGATCAATTTCCACTTCACCTGTTCCTCATGGGTCAGTAGGTGGGGATAGCGCAGCGCGAGCTTTGCAAACCTGTCGGCATCGTCAACGTCCCACAGGTACTCCGCTTCGTTGCCAATGGTCCGGCGAATGCCGCCGTCGCTGTTCAAGTCCTCGGTGTCAAGCGCCACCTTGATTGACCACTCGACGTAGCTCGACAATGTGCGCCGATGCAAGCGGGCCGCCAGTTCGGCCAGATAGCGCAACTTCGGGTCAAGCCGCACCGTGACCGTTTCTGAGCGCGAGAGCTTGCCGCCTGCCCCGCTCTTCCGCAGTTCCTGTTCCGTCATTTGGTGTCCTTCGCGTCAAAAGTTCTAGAGCCTTCCGGGAAAGTCTAAGGTTCTGTGTGTTCTATGTCAACACATAGAATTCTTCGATAGACTCGCGCCATCTTGCAACACAGGGTTAACACCCGGAGGTTTTATGACGGGAACGGTTCAAACGGCTGGTGTGGTGGTCTTGCCCGATGGGCGCATGGACCCGAAGAATGCTTCGACTTACTGCGGATTCAGCGTGAAGACGCTCGCGATGAAGCGGTGCAACGGCACCGGCCCGAAGTTTGTGAAGTTGGGCCGGATCTTCTACTTCCGGGAGGACTTAGACGCTTGGCTTCAGCGTGGTCGGGTGATGAGCACGGCGCAGGCCCAGCAATTGGCGACGAAGTGATCTGCGCATGCACACAGACGCCGCCCCAAACAAAAAGCCCACCGGGGACGGCAATCCCACGGCAGGCCACACAGACACCCGGACTGTATCGAACCCAGTGGACGCCGACAAGGCGTTTGCCAGCCTTCAGGCAGCGTATGCGCTGAAGGGGCACAGCCTGCACCGAATCGCCCCGAGCGACAGCGGCGCGGCCTACTGGGCCGAGCGCTGGGGGCTGGTGAAACACCTTCCCACGATAGACGCCGCGCGGCGTTTCCTGGACGTAGTCGGGGGGGCGGCTGTGAGCGACCCTACCGAGCGTTTCCGGCTGGCGATTGCTGCGGCTGGCCTCGAGGCACCGGACACGATCCACGCTGACGGCAAGATTCACCGATTCAGCACAAACGGACGGCGCGGCAACGATTCGGGCTGGTATCTGCTGCACCTGGACGGCGTGCACGCTGGCTGCTTCGGCAACTGGCGCGATGGCTACTCGCAGTGCTGGAGTGCCAAGGACGAACGGACCATGTCGGCCGCGGACCGCAAAGCCCTAGCCCAACACATCGAAGCTATGCGCCGTCAGCGCGACGCCGAGCAACAACAGCGCCATGCCGATGCGGCTGCAGCTGCCCTGTTGCGCTGGGCCGCTGCTGCGCCTGCGGTGACGCATCCGTACCTGAGCGCGAAGCGCGTGAAGCCCCACGGCACCCGCGTGGACGGGCATCAATTGTTCGTGCCGATGCGAGACGCGGCCGGGAAGCTGCACAGCCTGCAAACCATCGGGCCGGACGGCGAGAAGCGTTTCATGCCAGGCGGGCGAGTGCGGGGTTGCTATCACGCCATCGGCAAACCGAGCGTCAGCCTGATCGTTTGTGAAGGCTACGCGACCGGCGCGACCCTGCACGAAGCAACCGGCTATGCGGTGGCGGTGGCATTCAACGCCGGCAACCTGCAAGCGGCGGCCGTGTCGCTGCGCGCAAAGTATCCGTGCCTGACCATCATCATCGCGGCTGATGACGACTGGAAAACCCCCGGCAATCCGGGACTGACTGCAGCCCAGCAAGCGGCGCAGGCGGTGGGCGGCAAGGTGGCGGTGCCCGACTTCACTGGCCTGCAGCGCGGCGACAAAGACACCGACTACAACGACTTGCAGCGGCTGGCCGAACCGGTGCAGATCGGGGGTGCAGCATGAATGCCGGGCTTGCCGCAGTGCGCGCCGGTATCGAGGCTGCCGAGGCCCCGGCGGATGAATGGGCCGAGCTGCAACCGTTGATTGCCAAGATCGACGCGCATCCATACCCCATCGAGGCACTGCCCACGGCGGTGCGGGCGGCGGTGCAGGAAGTCGCCGGGTTCGTCAAAGCACCGGTGCCCATGATTGCGGTGTCTGCGCTGGCCGCGTTGTCGCTGTCCATCCAAGCCCATCACGATGCAGAGCGCGCAGAAAAGCTGTCTGGGCCGTGTTCTCTGTTCCTGTTGGCCATCGCCGATTCGGGCGAGCGCAAATCGACCTGTGACGGCTTTTTCACGCGGAGCATCCGGGACTATGAAGCGGCGCAGCAAGAGGCTGCAAAGCCCGTCTTGGTAGCCTACCGGTCCGATTGCGAGATATGGGAGGCGCAGCGGGCCGGCTTGAAGGAAAAGATCAAGGCGCAGGCCAAAGCGGGCAAGCCAAGCGCCGGCGAAGAACGCGAACTGCGCGACCTCGACAAGTCAGAGCCAAAGCCGCCACGCGTGCCCCGTCTGGTCTACGGCGATGCCACACCGGAAGCTTTGACCTACGCGCTGGCCAAGCAATGGCCGTCCGGCGGCGTGGTCAGCAGCGAAGCCGGCAGCGTCTTCGGCAGCCACGGCATGGGCAAGGATTCGGTGATGCGCAACTTGGCGGCGCTGAATCAACTTTGGGACGGCGCAACGCTTCCGGTCGAACGCCGTAGCTCGGAGAGCTTCACGGTCCGAGGTGCTCGCCTGACGATGGCGCTCCAGGTGCAGGAAGCCACCTTGCGGGCGTTCTTCGACAGCACCAAGGGGCTGGCGCGCGGCACGGGGTTTCTGGCGCGCTTTCTGGTGGCTTGGCCCGAGTCCACGCAGGGGATGCGTCCATTCACCGAAGCCCCGGCGAACTGGCCGGCACTGGCGACCTGCAACGACCGGCTGACTGCAATCCTGAATCGACCCGTGCCCATTGATGACGATGGCGCGCTCACGCCTGCGATGCTGAAACTCTCGCCGGATGCCAAGGCGGCATGGGTGGCGTTCCATGACCAGATCGAGGCCATGCTTTCCACCGGCGGCGAACTGTTCGACGTGCGCGACGTGGCCAGCAAGATCGCCGACAACGCGACGCGACTGGCGGCGCTGTTCCATGTGTTCGAGGGCAGCATCGGTCCGATTGGCATCGATGCGATGGAATCAGGGGCTTGCATCGCGGCCTGGCATTTGAACGAGGCTCGACGGTTTCTGGGTGAACTGGCGATGCCGGCCGAATTGGCGAACCCGCCGCGGTTGGAATCGTGGCTGTTGGACTACTGCCGGCGCGAGCGTACCGACAAGGTGCCAACGCGGGAAGTCCAGCGGTGCGGGCCGGGTGGACTGCGCGACAAGGCGGCATTTGCCGAAGCGATGAAAGAGCTTGAAGAACTGGGCCGGGCGCGCATGGTGCAGGACGGGCGCAAGAAGCTGGTGCAGATCAACCCGGCATTGCTGGTGGGGGCGGCGTCATGAGCTTGCTTGACCTGATGCGCAAAGGCAGTCTGCGGGTGGTTGCGACTGCGACACCTGCGACAGTTGCGACACATGGGACGGGAATTG
Source organism: Variovorax sp. (assembly GCA_025352265.1). Taxonomy (GTDB): domain Bacteria; phylum Pseudomonadota; class Gammaproteobacteria; order Burkholderiales; family Burkholderiaceae_C; genus Variovorax. Next base: position 4,955 of record JANXTS010000086.1, read on the forward strand.
CGGCAACTGTCGCAGAAGTCGCAACTGTCGCGGTCGCAAATGCCCCGGACATCAAAGCCGCAAACGATCCGATGCCCGATTCGGACCGCTGGTGCTGGCCCCCTTCCGACGCCATGAACACGGCGGAGATTGAGCAGTTCACGGCCCGCCTGACCCGCTTTGCAGGCCGGGGGCTCGCCCTTGCCGATGCCGAGCGGCTGGCCGACAAGATGGTGATCCGCGACCGTGAGGGTGACGACCGGCGTGTCTGCCTGGAATGCGCGCACTTGAGCGGCAGACGGTGCGGAGGATGGCAGCACGCCGGTATCGGCGGCCCCGTGGTGCCGGCCGAACTGGTGCAACGGCCCCAGCGCTGCCCAGCGTTCCGTGCCCCGTTTCAAAACGCCCCATGCAAGGCAACATCATGACCAAGGAAAAGACCAAGACCCCGACGACCGCCCCTGCATCGAAGTGGACGGCGGAGGACAAAGCACGCGCCACTTTGCGCCCGTCGATCAATGCCGCCTTTGTGATCGACGCCTACAGCGGCAACCTGCTGGGCAAAGACGCCAGTCTGGCGGAGATGGTCAAAGGCCTGTCGGACTCAATGCATCGCAGCAAGGATGGTGACCTCTTCACCATGGAAGCGATGCTGATCGGACAGGCCACGGCGTTGCAAACCATCTTCACCAGTCTGGCACGGCGGGCGCAGGACCAGACACAGCAACGCCACTTTGAAGCGTTTCTTGGGCTGGCCCTGAAGGCGCAGGCGCAGAGCCGGGCAACCATATCGGCGCTGGTGGACCTGAAGTTTCCGAGGCAGCAAGCGACGTTCGTGAAGCAGGCCAACATTGCCCACGGGCCGCAACAGGTGAACAACGGAGCCGCGCCGCCCCCGGCAGTCACGCACGGGGAAGAAGCGCAGCCCCAGCAAAACAAACTTTTGGAGGTAGACCATGGGCAACCCGGCGGTTGGCTGGACACCAGAGCGACGACAACGGCAACGAGAGGCCATCCAGCGGTGGAAACCGTGGAGCAAGTCCACCGGGCCAAAAAGCCCCGAAGGTAAGGCTACGGTCTCGGGCAATGCGTTCACCGATGGGCACGAGGTGCAGTTGCGCCAGCTCAGGAAACAATTGAACGCCGCCCTGCGTCAGCAACGTGAGTTTCTAGAGTGAAGGGCGGCGCTTGCTTGCATTGAAACACTCAGCAAGGGATACGTTTTTCGAGGGCAAGGTCAGATCCACCAGAAGGCGTAAACGCCCGGCAGGCCCGGAAGTGGATTGGCTTTTCTACCGTAAATCTCGCCCACGGCCTCGATTTTCAACTTGGTATACACAGTGATTTGGTCGGCGCGTGTGAGTCACCTAGATACTAAATGTCGCGCGATGGTAGCTTCAACGCATACGGTCATGGCGAGTAGTCGAGTAGTCGACGTACGAAGAAGCGACGTGCCGCAAGCGCATCCAACGAGCTCTCAAACCGGTCGCCCGCGAACGACGGCTCCTGGCCGAGACGTTGAGTTCGAGGCGAAGCCCGGCAGCAGTCCTTCGGCGTGATCGCCAGTTTGCTCAGCGGCAGCTGTCGGCCAGCGTCGCGAACGGGCAGTCCCGGCCACAAGCGGCCCGTCGCGCCGCGCTCGAAAATCTGACTTCCGCACCGCCCTGAAGGACAGGTTTTCGGCGACCAAGCTGGATCTCACTTCGGCCCGATCTGGCCATTTTCGGTCACGCGGCTTCTCGACTCGACTGACTGCGTGGACTGAAAGCAGACACCGATTGGCGACCTTGCACTGGCCTCGACCTAGCCGGTGCTGCACTAAGCGCGGGCGACGACTTCCTCGATTCTTGCGGCGATTTCGGGCTCGTCCAAGTCGCGGTTTGGCCGTGCCAATTGCTGAACCTCAGTCATCAAACAGTGAATATCTGGCTCTTCGCTGGCAAGGCGCATCAAGGCGCTTTGCCGCTGCATCCTTCTTTCAAAGTTGGGCGGCGCCGTCCCGCTTGTGCGTGGATAGATGAAGTCGGTCTCGCCAGCCCGCCAGGCTTCGTCCAGCACTGATTTCACTTCCGAAAGGAATCGGGAGGGAAGTCGGCACAAACGCGCCTCAGCGGATTGCGCACAAAGTGACCTGAGCAATACCGCCTCCTGAGCAGCGACGGTCATGCCCTGGCCATAGGCTGGATTGATCCGGCATATGGCATCGCCGAAGGGCAAC
>JANXTS010000049.1 GCA_025352265.1 Variovorax sp.
AAGGGCAAGAACATCGCGCAGATTCTCGACATGACGGTCGAGGTAGCGCACGAGTTTCTGAAAGCCGTGCCGACCATCGCGCGCAAGCTGCACACGCTGCTCGACGTCGGTCTGAGCTACATCAAGCTGGGCCAGTCGGCCACGACGCTGTCGGGCGGCGAGGCGCAGCGCGTGAAGCTTGCGCTGGAGCTCAGCAAGCGCGACACCGGCCGCACGCTCTACATCCTGGACGAACCGACCACCGGCCTGCACTTCGCCGACATCGAGCTGCTGCTCAAGGTGCTGCACCAGCTGCGAGACGCCGGCAACACCATCGTCGTGATCGAGCACAACCTGGACGTGATCAAGACGGCCGATTGGGTCATCGACATGGGGCCGGAAGGCGGCGCCGGTGGTGGCGAGGTAGTGGGCGAAGGCACGCCGGAGGACATAGCGGCCAACGAGGCGAGTCATACGGGGCGGTATTTGAAGCGGCTGCTGTAGCAGCAGTGCGGCGTGATCTGCGCCGCGCAAGTGCAACCGCACCGTCCGCGCACCAGGGCATGCTGGCGCGGTTGCACCAAGTTATGGAGTAGGGCGAAGTCGAGACAAACCACCGGCTACAAGGTCAATGGCTGCATTTTTTGCGGGCGGTGGCGACGTCATTCGTGCCGTGGTGCCGGGTGACGTGCAGATGGGCAAAGCCCGCTCCTGCTCACTCACCGCTGCGGCCAGTCAGGGGCAGGACATCAAGCTGTTCTGGACCTCTGCCGCAGTCGCCGCCTGAGCCCTTCTTCACGCATCGCATCCAATTTTTGACATCACCGGTTTCTACGGCGTGCATGATCTTCTTCATGAACCCGATCCAGCCCAAGGGCGCGCACGTTGCTCGTTTTGCCAACGATGTACTGATGCCCGCCCTGGCCGAAGGTATCGCGCGCGTTCACGAGCGGCGTGCCACCAACAACGACAAGCTGCACTACGGCCCGGTCAAGATCGTGGTCGACGGATCGATCCAGGGCTTCACGGCGCGCCTGTGCCGGCGGCGGGCGTGCCGCTCGCCATTCATTCCGATGCGCCGATCACGCCGCTCGGCCCGCTGTTCACCGCTTGGTGTGCGGTGAATCGCCTGACTTCGACCGGCCAGAAGCTGGGCGACGACCCGACCGCCGTGCCCCCAGAATCGCTGAAAGACGTGCCGGTGTACGGCACCGTGATCGGCGGTCGCCCACTGGCCTTGCCAAAGTTCGAATCTTCGAAGGTTGCATGACCATTGAGCCGACTCACCCTCACGCCGGCCGTATTCCGCTGACAGTCATCGGCGGCTTTCTCGGCAGCGGCAAGACCACGCTGCTCAACCATCTGCTGAAGCACGACGACGGCCGCCGGCTCGCCGTGCTGGTCAACGACTTCGGCGCGCTGGACATCGATACCGCGTTGGTCGTCGCACGCGGCGCTGACACCATCAGCTTGCAGAACGGCTGCGTGTGCTGCCAGATCGGTGGCGATCTGACCGACGCGCTGATCCGCGTCATCGGCAGCACGCCGCCGCCGGACGCCATCGTCATCGAAGCCAGCGGCGTGTCCGACCCGTGGCGCATCGCACAGGTCGGCTTGTCGGACCCGGCGCTGGCGCTGGACGGCGTGATCGTCATGGTGGATGCGACATCGGTAATCATTCAGGCCGACGACCCGTTGCTTTGCGACACGGTGCTGCGGCAACTGCGCGCCGCCGACTTGCTCGTACTGAACAAATGCGACCGCGTCGACGAGCTCGCGATGCAGCACCTGCACGACTGGCTCGATGCCAATGCGCCCGACGTCCCGCACTTCGAGACACGCTTCGCGCAGGTACCGCTCGCCCTGCTCGGCGCACCGGCTTGGCCGCGGGACATGGAGGCGCATTCGCAGGACGATGCCGACCTGGCAATGCACGGCTCGCTGTTCACGAGCTGGTCGAGTTCGGCCGACGTCACCTACCGCGCGGCCGCACTGCGCGAATTGCTGCGCGCCATGCCCGACGGCGTGCTGCGGCTGAAAGGCGTGATCAAGACCGACCTGCATGGTTGGGCCGTGCTGCAATTTTCCGGTCGTCACGGATCGCTGCGGGCCTGGCCGACAGGACATCCGTTGCCGATCGACGGAACACCGAGCGCCATCGTGGCCATCGGCCTGCGCGAACGACTCCCCGCAGCAGCGCTGAACCTCGCCTTGCAGCAGGCAATGAAGCCGCGTAACGACGACGCTCCCACCGCGGCGGCGCGCACCCTTGAAAGCAACGATTGAAGACCACCGGTATCGCACCCGCCCCGCTGATGGGCCGCGACCTGATCGCTGCGCTCGGCGTGGTCGTCATCTGGGGCCTCAACTTCGTGGCGATGAAATATTCGCTGCGCGACTTCACGCCATTCCAGCTCGGCACCTTTCGCTACGTGTTCGCGGTGCTACCGCTGATGCTGTTCGTGAAGCGGCCGACGCTTTCATGGCGCTGGCTGGTACCGGCCGGGCTCGCGCAGTTCGGCCAGTTCGGCCTGCTGTTCGTGGCCCTGCAAATCGGGATGACCGCGGCACTCGCTTCGGTGCTGATGCAGACGCAGGTCTTCTTCACCACCCTGCTGGGCGTGGTTCTTTTGCACGAGCGCTTGAGCGGCCCGCTGCGCGCCAGCCTGGCGTTGGCCGCCATCGGCCTCGGATGCTTCGCGGCCAGTTTGATCGGCGGCGGTGCGACCGGTGGCATCACGCTTGCGAGTCTCGTCCTCAACCTGTTCTCGGCCGCCATGTGGGCAGCCTCCAACATCATCGCGCGCCGCGCACAGCACGCCAGCCCGGGCTACGACCCGCTGCAATTCGTCGTGTGGATGTCGCTGGTGCCGATCCTTCCGTTTGCCGCGATGGCATGGTTTTTCGATCCGCCTGCGTTGCGCTGGCAATGGACGCACGCAAGCCTGGGCGCGTGGGCCGGTGTCGCCTACCTCGGCTGGGTCGCGACGATCGTAGCCTACGCGCTGTGGACGTCGTTGCTCAAGCGACATCCCGCCAACCGCGTGGCACCGTTCAGTCTCGGCGTGCCGATCATCGGACTGGCTGCCGGCATGCTCATGCTCGGCGAACGGGTGTCGGCATGGCAATGGGCCGGCAGCGCCTGCGTGGTGGCAGCGCTGGCGGTCGTGGTGTTCGGTGGGCGGATGGCGGCCCGCTGGTTAGGGACCGCCAATCCGTCCAGGGGTTGAAGCGACCTGGCACTAATCCTGCAAGCGCATTGACAGTAGATTGTTTATGGTTAAAGTATTTATCCGTAAACGGTTTTTAACCAATCCATCTTGTCGGAGCGTTCATGTCCCTGTTAACCGTGACTCCGTGACTCCGACTCCGCAGTGACCGGCATCCTCCTCCTCGAACAGCTGCTGAACGGCCTGGGCTACGGCCTGATGCTGTTCCTGCTCGCGGCCGGGCTCACGCTGGTGTTCGGCATCATGGATGTGCTGAATCTGGCGCACGGCTCGCTCTTCATGGCCGGTGCCTACGTGGCGGCCGAGGCGCACACGCGCACCGGTTCGTTCGCCGCGGCAATCGTCATCGCGGTGCTGGTGACCGTGGTTGTCGCGCTGCTGCTCGAAGTGCTGTTGATGCGCCGCCTCTACCAGCGCGATCATCTGGCGCAGGTGCTCGCGACCTTCGGGGTGATCCTGGTGGCCGACGACATCGTCACGATGATCTGGGGTCCGTCGCCGGTGATGGCACCGACGCCTGCTGCGCTGTCCGGGCCGATCGAGATCGTCGCGGGCTTGCCCTATCCGTCGTACCGCCTCGTCATCCTGGCTGGCGGCATGCTCGTCGCGCTGGCGCTCTGGCTGCTGGTCAACCACACGCGCATCGGAATGCGGGTACGCGCGGGCGCATCCGACCGGCCGATGGCCGAGCTGATGGGCGTGCGCGTGGGCCGCATCTTCAACGGCATCTTTCTGCTGGGAGCCGCGCTGGCTGCACTGGCCGGTGCACTGATGGGGCCGATCGTCGCGGTGCAGGTCGGCATGGGCGAGCAGATCCTGATTCCGGCGCTGGTCGTGCTGGTGATCGGCGGCATCGGCTCGGTGCGTGGCGCGTTCGTCGCGGCCTTGCTGGTGGGTCTCGTCGACACCATCGGCCGCGCGTTCTTGCCGATGCTGTTGCGTGCCACCTTGCCGCCATCCACCGCGGCCGATCTCGGACCGCTGTTCGCCGAAGTGACGATGTACGCGCTGATGGTGATCGTGTTGATCTTCCGGCCATCGGGCCTGTTCTCGGCCCGCGCATGAAGCAGCGCGACGCCACTTCAACCGTTGTCATCGCGATCGTGTTCGTGCTGGTGGCGGCGTTTCCGCTCGTCGCGCCAATGCTCGGGCTGGAGTTCTACATCGGCTTCGTGCGGCGCGTGCTGGTCGTCGCGCTGGCCGCCGCGAGCCTCAACTTCATCCTCGGCTTCGGCGGCATGGTGGCGCTCGGTCACGCCGGCTTCATCGGCATCGGCGCGTACACGGTCGTGGCGCTGAGCAACGCGGGCGTGATGTCGGCGTGGATCCTGTGGCCGGCCGCCGCGCTGGTCGCCGGTGTCGTGGCTGGGCTCGTCGGTACCGTGGCGCTGCGCACGCGCGGCGTGTACTTCATCATGACCACGCTGGCCTTCGCGCAGATGCTGTACTTCGTCGTTGTCTCGCTGCGGCGCTATGGCGGCGACGACGGCTACACGCTGCCGGCGCGGCCGACCCTCCTGCCCGGGCTCGACCTCGCAGACGATTCGACTTTCTACTGGGTCGTGCTGGTGCTGGTCTCGCTCACGCTGCTGTGGCTGCACCGCGCGACCCGCTCGCGCTTCGGCTATGCGCTGATGGGCATTCGAGACAACGAGACGCGCATGCGGGCGCTGGGTTATCCGGTGTTCCGCTTGCAGCTCGTCGCCTTCGCGATCGCGGGCGCCATCGCTGGCCTCGCCGGTGCGTTGCTGGCTGGCGGCAACGGCTTCGTGAGTCCGGCCACCATGCACTGGACGCAGTCGGCCACGTTGCTGGTGATGGTCGTCATCGGCGGACTCGGGCGCAGCTGGGGCGGGCCGGTGGGTGCCACCGTTTGGCTGCTGCTGGAGGAAGTGTTGAAGCAGTACACGGACCATTGGCATCTGCCGTTGGGCTTGCTGTTGATCGCTGTGGCGTTGTGGGCGCCCAAGGGACTGGCGGCGCTGTACCGGCGCCGTCGAGCCCTCACCCCAACCCTCTCCCCCGCGGGGAGAGGGAGTAGTCAGATATGAGTCTTTTCAGAATCGAAGGACTGGTCAAGCGCTTCGGCGGACTCGTTGCGACCGACCATGTAAACCTGACGGTCGAGCGCGGTGAAGTGCATGCGCTGATCGGACCGAACGGCGCCGGCAAGACCACGCTGGTGAATCTCATCACCGGTCTGTTGAAGTCCGACGGTGGACGCATCCTGCTCGACGAAAAAGACATCACCGGGCTCACCGATCACCAGCGCGTGTCGGCTGGCATGTCGCGCTGCTTCCAGGTCACGCGCGTGTTCGCCAAGGAAACGGTGCACGACAACCTGATGCTCGCCGCGCAGGCACACGCCGGCAGCAGCCTGCGCTTCATGGCGCCGCGTGCCGACGAACAGGCACTGGTTCAACGCGCCATCGCGCTGGCCGATCGCGTGGGGCTCGGTGCCGAGCGCGACCGTATCGCCGGCACCTTGCCGCACGGTGCGCAGCGCGCGCTCGACGTGGCACTGGCACTCGCCGCCGACCCCAAGCTGCTGCTGCTGGACGAGCCGATGGCCGGCATGGGTCCGGACGAATCCGCACGCATGGTCACGCTCATCGAATCGCTGCGCGCCGACATGGCGATCCTGCTCATCGAGCACGACATGGACGCCGTGTTCCGTCTGGCCGACCGGCTCACGGCGCTGGTGCAGGGCAAGGTATTGATGACCGGCACGGCAGACGAAGTGCGAGGCCATCCGGATGTGCAGGCGGTGTATCTCGGCACCGAAGCGGAAGGGCATTCATGACCACGCTCCCGACGCTGCTCGAAGCCAGCGCTATCGAGGCCGGTTACGGTGCGAGCCAGGTGCTGTTCGGCATCGACATCGCGGTGCGGGCCGGCGAAGTGCTGGCGCTGCTGGGCCGCAACGGCATGGGCAAGAGCACGCTGCTCAAGGTGCTCACCGGCACGCTCAAGCCGCTGCGTGGCAGCGTGCGTTTCGACGGTGCCGACATCGGCGGCACGCGACCGGATGCGATCGCGCGTCGCGGCATCGCCATCGTGCCGGAAGGCCGGCACGTCTTTCCCAACCTGAGCGTCGACGAGCACCTGCGCGCCTTCGCGCGACCGCGTGCGACCGCTTCGGGCAAACCGGCAAGCACGCCGCGCTGGACCATCGAGGCACTCTACGGACTGTTCCCTCGCCTGGCCGAGCGCAAGGGCAACGCCGGTAACCAGCTGTCGGGTGGCGAGCAGCAGATGCTGGCCATCGCCCGCGCGCTGTCGACGCATCCGCGGCTGTTGATCCTCGATGAAGCGACCGAAGGGCTGGCGCCGGTCATCCGCGAAGAAATCTGGCGCTGCCTCGCGACGCTCAAGGCAGAGGGCGAGGCCATTTTGGTGGTCGACAAGTACGTGCAGCGCCTGCTGCCGTTGGCCGACCGGCACCTCATCCTGGAGCGTGGTCGCGCGGTGTGGCAGGGTGACTCGGCTGCGCTGGATGCCGACCGCACGCTGTGGGCGCGCTATCTGGGCGTGTAACGTTCGCCCCATGACCCGGATCGCCCTCATCCACGCACTGACCCATTCGATCGCGCCGATCAACGACGCCTTCGCGCGCGACTGGCCCGAAGCGGTGCGAATGAACCTGATGGACGACAGCCTATCGGCCGATCTCGCGCGCAGCGGGCGCGGGTTGGACAACGCGATGCATGCGCGCTTCATCGCGCTCGGCGACTACGTGGTGTCGACCGGCGCCGACGGCATCCTGTTCACCTGCTCGGCCTTTGGGCCCTGCATCGAAGCGGTCGCGGCGCGGCATCCGGGCATCCCGGTCCTGAAGCCGAACGAAGCGATGGTGACCCAGGCCCAGGCGGGCATCGGCAAGCTCGGGCTGATCGCGACGTTCGCACCGACATTGGTGTCGATGCCGCCCGAGTTCGGCCCCGATGTCGCGCTCGACATGGCCTTGGCCGAAGGTGCACTCGATGCGCTCGACGCTGGTGACGGTGCACGCCACGACGCGCTGATCGCCGAACAGGCGGCATGGCTGCGCGACAAGGGCTGCACCCGCATCGCGCTGGCGCAGTTCAGCATGGCACGTGCCCGCGCCGCCTGCGAAGACGCGTCGGGCTTGCCGGTGCTCACGACGGTCGACAGCGCCGTTGCCGCGCTGCGTGCGCGGCTCTTGGCCGGCCGCTGAAGAACATACCGGGCGTATAAGCATGGGGTACAGCCCCCATGCGCAGACTGCGTTTTCTCACCAACCGCCATCGGGCGCCCTCCACCAACCGGGCGCTTGGGTTGCTGCTCGCGTTCAACGCCGGTGCAATCAACGCCGGAGGGTTCCTGGTGCTGCACATGTACACATCGCACATGACCGGCTTCGCATCGCAACTGGCGGACGGACTGGTGCTGGGCAACACGACGCTGTTGCTGAACGCACTCGGCGCTTTGCTGGCTTTCCTGACCGGCGCTGCTGTTTGCGCCATCCTGGTGAACTGGGGCCGGCAGCACCGGCTGCACAGCGTCTATGCGCTGCCGTTGCTGCTCGAAGCCGCGCTGCTGTTGCCCTTCGGACTGATGGGCGCCATCACACTGACCTGGTCGACACCTTTCGCGGTGCCGCTCACCGTGCTGCTGCTGGCTTTCATGATGGGCCTGCAGAACGCGGTGGCTTCGAAGACATCGGGCGGCAGCATCCGCACCACGCACATGACCGGCAACATCACCGACCTGGGCATGGAGCTGGGCAAGATGCTGTACTGGAATCGTCGCGGCCACCATGCCGCTTCTGCCGTGCACTACGACCGGCCCCGCATGGTCACGGCGGGTGGACTGATCGGCATGTTCGTGCTGGGCGGAACGGTCGGCGCATTGGGCTTCAAGTACGTCGGCTTCGTCTGCGTGGTGCCGCTGGCGGTGTTGCTGCTGGCCTTGTCGCTGCCGCCGTTTTTTCGCGATGTGCCGCGGTCGCCGATGTTGACGCGTTGGCTGGGGCGTGTGGGCTGGCGTCCGCCGTCACGCGCGGCGCGCACGACGCACAGCGATACCGGGACGCCGGGTCCCTGAGCGTTCAGCGTGCCGCGTCCCGGCACAGTCGCTGCAGAAAGTGCACTCGAAAGTGCAGATACGCGCGCCGAGCGAATCCGGCGGAAGGTCGCGGTCGCAGCACGCGCAACCTGGGCGCATTTGAAGCATGGTCAGCCGACCGGTGTGCCCGCGTCCACCACACGCAACATGCCTTCTTGCGCAACCGACGCCACCAGCCGACCGTCGCGCGAAAAGATCTCGCCGCGGCACAGGCCGCGGGCGCCGCCGCCGCTCGGCGAATCTATCGCGTAGAGCAGCCAGTCGTCGAGCCGAAAATCCCGGTGAAACCACATTGCGTGGTCGAGGCTGGCCGGCCGCAGGCGGCCCTGCATGAAGCTCAGGCCGTGCGGCAGGAGCGCGGCGCGCAGCAGGCCGTGGTCTGACGCGTAGGCCAGCAGCGCGCAATGCATCGCCGGATCGTCGGGTAGCGCGGTGAGCGCGCGCATCCAGATCAACGCTTCGGCAGGGCGTGGCTCGGGCGTCAGCAAATCCGGTGGATCGACGGTGCGGAATTCGATCGGCCGCTCAAGCAGAAATTTGTCGTTCATGCCGGCCGGCGCGCGGTTGCCGAGGGCACGTCGCAATTCGGCGTCGCTCACCAATGTCTCGGGAGTGGGCGCGACAGGCATCGTCAGCTGGTGCGAAAAGGCACCCGGCTCGACGGTCTGGAACGACGCCATCATGGTGAAGATGGTGCGGCCCTTTTGCTGCGCGACGACCCGCCGCGTGGTGAAGCTGCGGCCATCGCGCACGCGGTCGACGATGTATTCGATGGATTCATTCTTGTCGCCCGGCAAGATGAAGTAGGCGTGCAGCGAATGCACAGGCCGATCGGCTCCGACGGTGCGGCAGGCGGCCATCAGCGACTGCCCCAGCACCTGGCCACCGAAAACGCGCGGCGTGCCGATGTCTTCGCTCTGGCCGATGAAGCGATCGGCATCGATCTGCTCGAGTCGCAGCAGCGTGACGAGGTCGGCGACCAGGCGGACGGGGTCGATCGGGGGAGCGAGGGCGGAAGCGGAGGCGGAAGCGGAGTCGGGGACGGTCATCGGTGCGGCGGGTGAAAATCGAGCACCGATATTAAGCCGTCAGTTTCTAGACGACGGCTTCGGTCGTACCGCGGAAGCCACCCGAGCTGCATCGATGGCATCGGCATCCGTCAGTGTCCTGAGGAAGGCCACGACGTCGCGAATCTCGGCCTCGGTCAAGGCCGGCTTCGCACCCGGCCGCTGGCCGAAGGGGGCTTCGACGTTGACGTTATCTCGGTACTTCGAGGGCAGGTCGTCGTAGCGCTGGACCTTGCCATCCACACCACGGCCATACCAGCGCGGTGGTGCCGTATCGCGCTGTGCATAGAAACGCACCGCTTCATCGAGCGAGTGGAAGATGCCGTTGTGAAAGAAGGCTTGTTTGACGGCGACGTTGCGCAGGGTCGGCGTGCGAAACAGGCCGCAGTATTCGGGTCGATCGGCCAGGTCGGTGCGCAACGGGCCGCACAGGCCGAGGTCGTGAAACGCGGGATCCGCATTCGCGGCCAGTGCACGGTTGCGTGGCACGCCGATGGCGATCATTCCAAAGTCGGTGAAGAGCGGAAAGGCGCCGTCGGGCGTGCGCTCGCTCAGGTGGCAAGCCGCACAGTTGCCCTTGTCGGCTGCGTTGAAGATCTTCAGCCCGCGCGACTCCGCGGCATCGAGCTTTTGCTGGCCGCGCAGCACGGCGTCGTACTTGCTGGTGAACGGATAGAAATCGGTCGGCGATTCCTGAAAGACCTCGAGCGCCAGACCGGCCGCCTTGAAAGCCGCAGCGGGATCCTTGAATACGTCCTCGCCGAATGCCTGTCGCATCTCGCCCGCGTAGCCAGCCTTTTCCAGCTTGCCCGCGACCATCGCCACCGACGCGTTGCCCATCTCCGCGGAAGAGAGCAACGGCAGCCCTGCCTGCTCGTGCGCCGAGCCTGCGCGGCCATCCCACATGTGGCCGCCGGTCGGCCCGGCGTCAATGCTGTCGTCGCCGTCGTTGTCGTGGTGGTGCTCGGAGAACACAGTCAGTGTCTGGAGGTAACGCAACGACGGCGCGGCGCGCGGGCCGGGCGTGCGGCCATCGGCACCGCCGAGCTGCACCGACAGGGCATTGGCCGGACCGTAGGCATGGGCCGGATCGTGGCAGCTGGCGCACGACTGCGTGCCCGAGGCCGACATCGAGGGATCGAAGAAGATGCGTTGTCCGATTGCGCTCAACTGCGCGGCACTGGGCTGCGGCTTGCCGGGTATGGGTGCGTAGGTGGCGCCGACGTAGGCCGGTGCGGCAGGTGAAGCCACTGGATCCGGCCCAATACCTGCTGTGCTTGCGCCCGACCGAACGTCGCATGCGGACAGGGCCATGACCCCGAGCAGCAAGCAACCGAAGCAGCGGAGAAAGTTGAAGACGCTGAAGGAGGTCAAGCTAAAAAGCACGGTGGGGCTCGGGCGAAAGGCCTGGATATCGCGGACTATGCCGCCGCAGCGTGTCAGCGCGATGACACGCCACTGCCACGCGGTTGTCACGGGGCCGCACGACCATCGATGCGCTCGGCGTCAGCCGGGACCATTCCAACACCAAGAGTACCCAGATGACCGCCCTGTCCACGCCCCCCTCCTCGCGGAACTCCGCGCCTGAAAACTCCCGTCGAAACGACCAGCCGTTCGCACTCGCCTTGTGGCCGACCGCCATCATCGCGTCGGCTGTGGTGATGGCTTGCGGCGGCGGTGGAAACGGCAGCGGCTTCAGCGGCTTCGTGCCGACCACGAGCGGCACCACTTCCCCCGCAGCACCCGCCACGACGAGCGGCGTGGTCACCGGCAGCTACTTTCGCAATGCGAAGGTATGCATCGACAGCAACAACAACGGTCGCTGCGACGCCACCGAAGCCAGCACCACGACAGACGCCAACGGCGCCTTCACGCTCACAGGAAAAGGCGCCGTGGTGGCCGAGATCGGGACGTCGAGCAAGCGCTACGACCCGGTCACGAGCATTGAATCTGCGGTGACCCAGCCGCTGGTGTTCCGCGCACCTGCGGAAGCCAACGGCGTGGTCAGCTCCATCAGCACCGAAATGGTCGCACTCATGGACGCCAACGGTGGCGACCTGGCTGCGGCGCGCACCGCCTTCGCCAAGCGCCTCGGCGTTTCGGAGACGCAATTGCTGGCCGACCACAACAAGATCACCGACGTCGCCATCCGCGGCGTGCTGCAAACCGAAATCGACCAGAGCATCGAGCGCATCGCCGAAGCCGTGGCCGAGGCTGGAACTGCCGGTGACCTGGCCGGAGCCCTGCGCAACCGCTTCGCACTCGACCAGATCAACAACGTGGTCGTGATCTACGCCGAGAACCGCGGCTTCGACAATCTCTACGGCCTGTACCCCGGCGCTAACGGCGTGCCCGGCGTGAACCCGACATCGACCCCGGCTGCGAGCGCGGTCGCCCCACAAAAGGACTTCGACGGTTCGACCCTGCCCGTGCTGCCCCCGGTGTGGGGTGGCGTGACTGCCGCTGGCCAGACCACCACCATCACGCAGGCGCAAACGGCCGGCATGCCCAACAAGATGTTCCGCATCGACGACGCGGCCGGCTTCTTCAACACCGGCACCGTCATCGGCCAGTCGACCATCACGCGCGACCTGGTGCACCGCTTCTATAACAACCAGATGCAGATCGACGGCGGCAAGAACGACAAGTTCGCGGCCTACTCCGACGCGGGTGGCCTGAGCATGGGCTACTTCGACGGCAGCAAGATGCAGCTGTGGAATCTCGCGCAGCAATACACGCTGGCCGACAACTTCTTCATGGGCGCTTTCGGCGGTTCGTTCTTGAACCACCAGTACCTCGTGTGCGCTTGCGCACCGATCTACCCGAACGCAGATGCCGACACATCGCCGGCAAAAGCCTCGATCTCTGCCATCGACACCGATGCCGACGGCAACTTCGTCAAGCTCACCGCTGCAGTCACGGCGCCGGCTTCGGTGCTGAACGGCGCGCCGATCTACAAGAACGACAGCACGCTTACGCCCAAGGACGCGAGCGGCACCTTCTATGCCGTCAACACGATGCAGCCGGCCTACCAGCCGAGCAACAACGCGCCGGCCGCGAGCGACAGCACCAAGCTGTATGCAGACACCACCAAAGCCAACACGTTGCCGCCGCAAACGCAGACCACCATCGGCGATGTGCTCACGGCCAAGGGCCTGAGCTGGGCCTGGTACGGCGGCGCCTGGAACAGCACCAGCGCCACCGCTAAGAGCGACCGCGTGTTCCCGGCCGCCGTGCCGCCAGCTGCGCAAGCACCGAACTTCCAGTTCCACCACCAGCCTTTCAACTACTACGCCGCTTTCGATCCGGCCACGCATGCCGACGCACGCGCCGCGCATCTGAAGGACTTCGATGCCGACTTCCTCACGCAAGCGGCAGCCGGTACGTTGCCCTCGGTCGCCTTCTATAAACCGCAAGGCAACCTGAATCAGCACAACGGCTACGCCAACATCACCGACGGTGACGCGCACATCGCCGACCTGGTCGCCAAGCTGAAGGCCAGCCCGCAGTGGAAGAACATGCTGATCGTCATCACGTACGACGAGAACGGCGGCTTCTACGACCACGCCGCCGTGCCCAAGGCCGACCGCTTCGGTCCCGGCACGCGCATCCCGGCGATCATCATTTCGCCGTTCTCCAAAAAGGGCTTCGTCGACAAGACGCAGTACGACACCGCATCCACGCTGCGCTTCATGACGCACCGCTGGTCGCTGCCACCGCTCGCCGGCCTGGTGGTGCGCGACAACGCGCTGATGAAGAACGGCGCCAAGCCGATGGGCGACCTGACCGGTGCACTCGACTTCGGCGGTAAATCGTGAAGCGCCCCGCCATGAAAAACATTGCCCGCTGCACCAGCATCGCGCTGGATGGCTCGCTGATGATGGCCGCGTGCGGCGGTGGTGGCGGCGGATCGACCGGGTTTCTTCCGATCGCCGCTGCACCCGCGCCGGCGCCCACTCCCGCGCCTGCTCCGGCTCCGGCACCCATGCCGGCCGCGCTGCTGACGCTCGATGGGAAGGCCCCGTTGATCATCGGCCACCGCGGCTTGCCCGGGCTCTTTCCGGAGGAAACGCAGGCCGCCTACGAGGCTGCCGCCGACGCAGGCGCCGACTCACTGGAGACCGACCTGCACCTCACGAAGGATTGCGTGTTGGTGGCCCGGCACAACCCCTGGCTCAGCGACAACACCAATATCACTGCCGTGGCTGCGACCAACACCGCGGTCGCTGCGCGCAAGCGGACAGTGCCGGGCGTGCTGGTCGACGTGACCTATCCACCCATCCCCGCCAACGGGCCGGCAAAGTACCTGAGCGATCTGACCAATCCAGCCGATCCCAAGTCGGTGCTCAAGTCGCCCGTGGTCGACGGTGAAGACCACACCGGCGACTGGTCGATCACCGATTTCACGATGGCCGAGCTGAAGCAGTGGATCGCCGGCACGACCTACGATGCGCGCGCCCAGCGCCCGACCGACCTCAACGGCAAGCTGCCCATCCTGACCTTCCAGGAAATAATCGACATTGCAAAGGCGAAGAGCGCGAGCACCGGTCGTACGATCAGCGTATATCCGGAAAGCAAGAACCCGATCTGGAACAACGCACAAGCCATCGCGAACGGCTGTGGTCCCGTGGGCAGCCATCCGCTGGAAGACGCGATGCTGAAGATTTTGAACTTCAACGACCTGAACCGAAAGGATGCTCCGGTCTTTGTGCAGAGCTTCGATCCGGCCAGCCTGAAGTACCTGCGTTCAGCCGGCTTGAAGAGCAAAGCGGTGCAGTTGGTGGACGGCAACGACATCAACTTCAAGACCGGCGAGATGGGCTACGTCACCACCGACGAGTACACATTCGTCGATGGGCGCCCTTACAGCTGGACCCTCGCCGGCGACCCGCGATTTTTCGGCAGCATGCTGACACCCGCCGGCCTCGCGGAGGTGAAGACCTACGCCGACGGCATCGGGCCATGGAAGCCGCAGGTCATGTCGCTGACAGTGGTGCCGTTCAAAGACCCGCCGTATACCGGCTCGCTGGCCGACGTCAATACGGTCAAGCCGACAAGCCTGATCGCCGATGCGCACAAGGCGGGCCTGTTCGTGCACACCTATACCTTCCGGAACGAACCGCAGTACCTCGCGGGTTTCTACAAGGGTGATCCGATGGCGGAGTACCTGGTGTTTTTCAGGGCAGGCATCGATGGCGTGTTCACCGATTTTTCGAACACGGGCTTTGCCGCGCGCAAGACTTACCTGACCGAGACGGGACGCTGAATTCGGACCTGATCGGAACTTGAATGGACCCTGACTTCGATGGTTCCGATGGGCCCGATCGCTGGCGAGGCAAGACGCAGACCGAGACCGCCGAGCTGAAGCGTCAGGACGAAGAGCGCCCCCGGCCGGGGCGTCTGTCGTTCACCGCGTTGTGGTGGTCGCTGGCAGCGGGCGCCTTGCTGGCGCTGCTGATCATTTTCTGGCTATTGCTGCGATAACCGATAACCGATAGGCAGCAATCGGAAGGCGGCAGAACCGACCTTCCGTCGGCGCATCCGATCTCGGCGTCAGTTGCCGGCCATTCCCATCGCCGGATCGCTGACCGAGTGGCGACCCGTTTCGACCCGGCCCGCGAAGCGGCGCGACCACGTCGGGTCCGCGTCGCACACCACTTCGAAGTCGTACCACTGGCCGCTGTCGTCGAGGTTCCAGCGCTTCTCGGCGTCTTCACCACCCTTCACCTTGACGCGCCAGGTGCGATCGTCGCGGCCTTGCAGATAAACCTTCGCGGTGACCGTGAACCAGCAGGCGCGCTCCCCATCGTTGCGCACCTTGAGATGAATGTCGCCGCGGCGTACTTCGTAGCCGACGCGAATCTCCGGCTCGGGTGCGCCGCGTGACTTCAGGGTGTTCAGGTCACCCTTGAAGTGGCGATGAAAGCCGTTGGGCCCCAGCACCCAGAGGTCGTACTTTCCGGCGTTGTCGGTCGTTGCAGCCCATTCGTCGTCGAGCCGCTCGTTGCGCTCGACCATGTAGCGCCGCGGCAGTCGATCGAGGTTGAAGCGGTCGTACACGTGAAACACCGCCGCGGCATCGCCGGTGTTGGCGAAGATCAGCTTGACGCGACCGCGCAGTCCGTCACAACGCGCGCTGACATGCAGTTCGTATGGAAGCGCACGCGACGGGCGCGTGCCGGTCGCCTGCACCGGCAATAGCGGATTCACGGGCGGCGCGATCTGCGCCAACAACTCTTGCGCAGCGCGCAGCGCATCGGCCTGCGCCCGGGTCTTGCGGCCGGCGAGTTGGGGCAGGCGCTCGTCGTTCGGCCGCTCGAAGTTGAAGGCACTGGTGAGGTCGCCGCACACGGCGCGGCGGAACGGGCTGATGTTCGGCTCCTTCACGCCGAAACGCTGTTCGATGAACCGGAGGACCGAGGTGTGATCGAACGCCTGCGAGTTGACCCAGCCACCGCGGCTCCATGGCGACACCACATACATCGGCACGCGGATGCCGGGGCCGAAGACCCGGCCGTCCGGCAACGGCTGGCTCGTGGTGCCTGGCGACGCGGGATAGTTGAAGCGCTCGAACGCGATCGCCGCATCGCTCAGTGTCGTCTTGCCGGCGGGCGTGCCATCCGCATTGATCGACGGCGCGGCGGGCGACGGGTAGTGATCGAAGTAGCCGTCGTTCTCGTCGAAGTTGATGAAGAGCACGGTCTTGCTCCAGACATCGGGCACGGCCGTCAAGGCATCCAGCGTTTCCTGGATGTACCAGGCTCCCTGTACCGGGCTCGACGGACCGGGGTGCTCGGAATAAGTCGCTGGTGCCACGATCCAAGACACCTGCGGCAGCTTGCCGTTCTTGATGTCTTGCCGGAATCGCTCGAAGTAGCTGTCGGCGTTGCCGTACTCGCCGGGCATGGTGTTGGCGATCCCCTTGTAGAGCGGATTGCCGGCGTCGTCGCTCGCAGGGTCGTAGGCCGGAGACAGCGCCTCGTTGCTCACCGGCTTGCCGGAAGCCTCGTTGGCCTTGCGGTACTGTCTGAAGCCGGCGAGCGGGTTGTCGCCGAAGTTGTCGGGCATGTTCTGGTAGACGATCCAGCTGACCTTCGCGTCTTGCAGTCGTTCCGGATATGTCTTCCATTGGTAGCCGAAGGCCGACGAATCGATGGAGTCCCACTCGTTGTTGACCGACGCCACGCCGGCGCCAGTGGGGCCATTGGTTCCGGTCCACAGGAACATGCGATTGGAGTTGGTTCCGGTGTGCATCGAGCAGTGGTAGCCGTCGCACAGAGTAAAGGCATTGGCCAGCGCGAACTGGAACGGCAACTCCGCCTCCTTAAAGTAGCTCATGGCGTTGGCGCCCTTGTACTTGGGCCAATGGTAGGTGCGGCCACCGTCCCACGCGTTCTCTCCATCGACCCAGCTGTGCGGCGTGCCGCTCACGCGCTGCGCATTGCCTTTGCTCTGGTCCAGGTGATAGGGCAACACCGGTTGCCCATTGGCATCGGTTTGCTGCCAGACACTGCGGCCTTCAGGCAATGGAATGGTGAAGCGATCGCCGAAGCCGCGCACGCCGCGCAAAGTCCCGAAGTACTGGTCGAACGAACGGTTTTCCTGCATCAGGATGACGATGTGCTCGACGTCCTTGATGGTGCCCGTGGCGTTGTGCGCCGGGATCGCCAGGGCACGGCGAATGCTCGGTGGGAATGCGCTTAACGTGGCGGCAGCGGCGGCACCGGTTGCAGCGTCCTTCAAAAATTTGCGGCGTGGATTCATGGCCTTCTCCTCGTGTAAGTTCGTCGTGGGTTTGTGCTGTTGCGTGCTTGCGTTGTCGCGCATGCGCTCAGGGCGCATAGCGCACTTCCGGCGACTGTGTAGCGGCGTCGACTGCGCCCGGCGTGGCGGCGGCAGTGCCATCCTTGCCGCTGCTGTCGTGCGCAGCGCCTTTGCTCAGCCCGGCGGCCGAGACGCTGCCGGCCCCGCTGCTTCCACCCCCGCCGCAGGCGGCAAGGGTGATGATCAAAACCAGCGCCGTCGCGAGACGCCAGAAGTCGAGAACTGCATGCATGACCACTCCTGTTGTGAGTTGCACATTAGAGGCAGGCCGCATGACGTCGTCGTGAAGAAATGGCGACGCAGTCGGAGTCGACGTGTTGTCGGATTCATCACACCGTCACGGGCGCAGTGTCTGATCGCCGTCGAGATCAGCACATACGCCGATCAAGCGCCGGCCGATGCCCGAATGAACCTGAATACATGCGTCCCTCTCTGCCTGCCAGCCCCAGCCCCACTCTCAAGCTTGGAGCACTGCAACGGTTGATGGACGAAGGCGGCCTGTCCGCGGTCTTTCAGCCTCTCGTGGACCTTCGAAACGGCACCGTGTACGGACATGAGGCGCTGATACGCGGACCCGTCGGCGGACCGCTGCACATGCCCGGCGTGCTCTTCGAATGCGCGTCGATCGAATCGATCCTGATGGAGTTCGAACTCAAGTGTGTCGATGTCATCCTGACGCACTGGTTCGTGGCGGGGCATTCGGGCACCTTGTTCGTCAACCTGAGCGCCGATGCACTGGTTCGGGTAACCGCCACCGTGCTGCCTCGCATGCTCGCCAGCTCAGGAGTCGATCCGCGCAAGCTCGTGATCGAGCTGACCGAGCATGACCGCGCAACCGACCCGCAGGCGCTGGTGCGCACGGTCAAGGCGTTGAGCGCCACCGGCGTGCGACTGGCGCTGGACGATTTCGGAGACGGTCATTCGAACCTGCGCCGTTGGGCGGAGCTCAAGCCGCAGTTCGTCAAGCTCGACAAGTTCTTCACGCGCGATCTCGCCGGCAACATGGAGAACTTCGAAATGGTCCGTGCCGTCGTCGCCATGAGCGAAGCATTCGGGACGGCATTGGTCGCAGAGGGCATCGAGTCCGGTGACGACTTGCGAACGCTTCGCGATCTCGGCGTCGCGTTCGGTCAGGGCTATTTTCTGGGTCGACCGGCGACGCCAGCGGTTGCCGTGCCGCTGGCCGATGCAGTCGATGTATTGAAGGACCGACGAACTGTCGCCGTCCCGGTCTTGAGTCAGCTCGCCCGGCCAAGCATCCTGCGCAATCTCACGCTCCTCAAAGCTCCGGCAATTGCTCCCGGCACCACCAATGAAGAGGTGGCCGCCATCTTCCAAGCCCAGCCCGCGCTGCATGCCCTGGCCGTGGTCGATCACGGTCGCCCGGTAGCCCTCGTCAATCGCCGCGAGTTCACAGACCACTATGCGCGGCTGTACTTTCGCGAAGTACACGGGCGCAAGCCCTGTATCGGCCACGCCAACCGCACGCCCAGGGTGATCGAGCTCGATGGCGATGTCAGCGAGCTGATGGGCATCCTGACGTCCGAAGACCAGCGCTATCTGAGCGAAGGATTCGTGGTCGCGGAGCATGGGGTCTACCTCGGGCTCGGCACGGGCGAGCAACTGGTTCGTGCCGTCACTGAAACCCGGATCGAAGCCGCGCGCCATGCCAATCCGCTGACCTTTTTGCCGGGCAACATTCCGATCAGCGTCCACATCGAGCGGCTGCTGGCCAGCGGCATCGGCTTTGTCGCCGGCTATGCCGACCTGAACGACTTCAAGCCATTCAACGACCACTACGGTTACTGGCGCGGCGATGAAGTCATTCGCACGGTCGCACGATTGCTGGTCGCCCACTGCAACGCGCGCCTGGATTTTGTCGGGCATGTTGGCGGCGACGACTTCATCGTGCTGTTTCAGGGGAACGATTGGGAAGCGAAATGTCGCAGCGTGATCGATGAGTTCGCCAAGCAGGCCGTCGAACTGTATGACGAGGCCGACCGCCTGGCTGGCGGTATCCGTGCCGAGGACCGCCATGCGGTCATGCGCTTCTTCCCCTGTACGACCCTGTGCATCGGCGCTGTACAGATTGCACCCGGCACATGCCGAACGGTGGAGGACGTTGCGACCGAAGCGGCCCGGGCAAAGCACGGCGCCAAGGCCGCCGCCACTGGCCTTGCGACGTATCAGGCGAGCGCTTATCGCTGAAATCGCGGCAGGTACAGCGACCGGCTTAAACGAAGAGCTTGCGAACTTGCGCTGAAATCACATCGAGCAGACTCACGCTGACCACGATGATGATCATCACGGCGCAGGTCTCTGCGTACTGGAAGCCCCGAATGATCTCCCAAAGCACTACGCCGATGCCTCCGGCGCCCACCATGCCGACGACCGAGGCAGAGCGCACGTTCGACTCGAACCGATAGAGCGCGTAGGAGATCCAGAGCGGCATCACTTGGGGAATGACGCCGTAGATGATCTCGTGCAGTGCGCTCGCCCCGGTCGAGCGGATGCCCTCGACCGGCTGTGGATCGATTGCTTCGACAGCTTCGGCAAACAGCTTGGCCAGCACCCCGGTGGTGTGCACCCAGAGCGCCAGCACGCCAGCGAACGGACCGAGCCCGACAGCAACGACGAACAGCATGGCGAACACCATCTCGTTGATGGCACGGCAACTGTCCATCAGGCGACGCATCGGCTGATAGATCCACCAGGGCGCGATGTTGGCAGAGGCCAGGAGTCCGAGCGGGACGGCAGTCAGCACCGCAAGCGCCGTACCCCACAGCGCGATCTGCAGCGTGACGACCATCTCTTCCACATACGTGCGCCACTGCGCAAAGTTCGGCGGAAAGAAGTCCGCCGCGTAGGTGGCCATGTTGCCCGAGTCGCGCCACAAGTCGAGCGGGCGCATGTCGGCGCCTTTCCAGGATGCCGCCAACAATGCCAGCAGGATCGCCCAGCCGAAGGGCCGTATCCAGCTGCGCCGCGGTGCCGGCATCGCCGGTAAGGGCGCGCGCGGAGTCAAAACAGTCGGCTGCATGGGGTGGCGTGCGGGGTAACCGAATCAGTTGAAAGCGGAGAGCTTCTTGTCGATGTCAGCCAGGCGGGTCTTCTTGTCGCCCTCGCTCAAAACCGTATCGGCTTCTACCTTGTTGCGCTGCGCGAACAGGTCGAGCTGACGGATGGGCAGCAGCTGCTGGTCGTTCGACTCCTTAAAGCCCGACAGCTTGGAAATCTTCATCACGATTTCCTTTTCCCGTGCGTCGGTCTTGGCGTAGTTGTAGAAGAAGTTACGAATCTTGGCCTTGGTCGCCTCGGGCATGTCCTTGCGCATTACCAGCGGATCGAGCGCAATCAGCGGCGAGGTCCAGACGATCTTGATGTCCTTGAACTTCTCGGGGAAACGCTCCTTGATCTTCTCTAGGTTCTCGCTGTTGTTGGTTGCGACATCCACCTGCTTGTTGGCGACGGCGAGTGCGTTGGCTTCATGGTTGGCGCTGCGCGTTACCTTGAAGAGCGACTTGGCATCGACGTGGTTCTTTGCGAACACGTAGTAGCCCGGCACCAGGAAGCCGGAGGTGGAGTTCGGGTCGCCGTTGCCAAAGCTCAGGTTCTTGCCGTTCTTCAGAATGTCGTCCACGTTGTTGATGGGACTGTCGCGGTTGACGATCAGGTGCGAGTAGTAGCCCTGCGTGCCGTCGGCGTTGACCATCTGCGCGAAGACCTCTCCGCTGGCACGGTCCACCGCCTCCATTGCCGACTTGTTCCCGAACCAGCCGATCTGCACCTTGTTGAAGCGCATGCCCTCGATGATGCCGGCGTAGTCGGACGCGAAGAAGGCCGTGACCTTCAATCCGGTCTGACGGCTCATGTCATCGATGAGCGGTTGCCAATCCTGTTTCAGGTTCGCGGATGCTTCGGTCGAGATGAAGCCGAAATTGATGTCCTGCGCGAGAGCACAGGTCATGCTGAGCCCGAGGGCCAGCGTTGCACACAGTTTTTTGATCATGGATTTGTCCGGATTAAGTTGGAATGCAAAGCGCTCGAAAGCAAGGAAAGGTGGTGTCAGGCGGCAGCACGGGCACCACGCACCGGCCACGGGGCCAGCGTGGTCGCCTGAGGCAGCACGTGAACCGTGCCACCCTCCACCACCGGAGTCGAAGATGAAGCGGGAGGCGATAGCGATACCGGGGTGGGCAGAAACTCCTCTGCCTGCACGCCATAGAGTTCGCGCAACAGTGCGGGCGTGAGGTCCTTGGCGGGACCATCGAACACGACCTGTCCCTGGTTCAGTGCGACCACGCGCGCGCAGTACTTCATCGCGATCTCGACCTGATGCAAAGAGACGATGACGGTGCAGTTGTCTTCGCGATTGATGCGCGCCAGGATCTCCATCACCTTGCGCGAGGATTCCGGGTCCAGCGAGGCAATCGGCTCGTCGGCCAGCACCACCTTCGCGCCTTGCACCAGTGCGCGCGCAATGGCAGCACGTTGCTGCTGACCACCCGACAACGTGGACGCGCGCTGCGCATGGCAGTCGGCGATGCCGACGCGTGCCAGTGCCTCGAGCGCGCGTGCCCGCTCCTCGGCAGTGAACACGCGCAACCAGCTGCGCCACCACGGCGTCCGGTGCAGCGAGCCCACCAGCACGTTCACCACCACGGGCAGCCGCGCCACCAGATTGAACTGCTGGAAGACGAAACCCACTTGGGCTCGCAGCTTGCGAATGTCGCGGTGCACGCGGCCGCCTTGCTGCACGCAACGACCGTCGATCTCTATGAGCGAGTCGCTGTCGCCATCGGCTGCCACCAAGCCCGCGGCGTGCCGCAGCAGCGTCGACTTGCCCGAACCGGAGGCGCCGATAAGCGCCACCATCTCGCCGCGGTAGACATCAAGGTTGACGTCCCGCAACGCGTGCCGGCCGTTGGCAAAGTGTTTGTTGAGCTGGCGAATGCGCAGGATGGGTTCCATCGGGCTTCCAAAGTCGTCTAGACAACCGGAGTGTGAGGAATGGGTATGACGAGGCATTGACACTTCGACGACGCGCGTGTGTCAGCCGCAAGTCAAAGGACGCGGCGGCCTTCTCGCCAGACGCTGCGCACCACGGCGTGCTGCGTGCCGTCCGCCATGTCGGTCATGCGGACCTGCACGAGGTCGGCGCGCATCCCCTGCGCGATCGAACCACGATCGTTCAAGCCTGTCGCCTTTGCCGGCGCACTGGTGACGGTCGCCACGGCACGCGGCAGCATGAACACATCGTCGGCCACCAGGCGCATGACGGCGCCCAACAGGCTGCTGGGCACATAGTCGGACGAGAGGATGTCCAGCAGCCCATTGCGCGCCAACTCCACCGCAGCCACGTTGCCCGAATGCGAGCCGCCGCGCACGACGTTGGGCCCGCCCATGATGGTGGAAAGTCCGCGCTCGCGTGCGGCGCGTGCCGCCACCAGCGTGGTTGGAAATTCCGACATGCTGGCGCCTTCGGCATGGGCCTGTTCGACGTGGGCGACCGTGGTGTCGTCATGGCTCGCGAGTGCGATGCCGTGCACTCGGCAGTAGTCAACGAAGTGCTTGCGGTGGGGTGCGGCATAGCGTTCCTGCAATGCACCGGCCTCGGCCACCCGATACTCGAACTTCTCGCGACTCCAGCCCTTCTTGCCCGTGTAATAGATGCGCGCCAAGTCGATGTTTTCCCACTGGCGCTGACCCGGCGTGTGGTCCATCAGGGAAATCAGCGACAACCGCGGGTGGCCGCAGAACGGCTCGAACAGCTCGACCGTGTTGGGTGCCGGCAACTCGCATCGCACGTGCAGATGATGGTCCGCACGCAACAGGTCCCGCGTGGCGCAGTCGTCGATCGTCGCCAGCACCTTGTGCCACGTACTGCCGCGCAGGCTCTCGGTGTCCGCCTCGCCGACGCCGAGCGCATCGAACACCGTGGTAATGCCGGCGGATGCCACTTCGGCATCGTGTGCGAGCAAGGCCGGCATTTCCGCCCAATGCACCTTGGGCCGTGGCATCAGGTGCCGCTCGAAATTGTCGGTATGCACTTCCACCAGGCCGGGCAGCAGGTAGTCGCCCTCCAGGTCCAGCGTTCCTTCGGCGGTGTTGCCACTTTGGAAGCTGGCGATGTGGCCGTCGACGGCGTTGAGAGTGCCGCGCACCACCTCGTCGGCCAGCACCATGCGGGCGTTTCGAAAAACCATGCTGCTGCTCATGAAAGGCTCCTGAAATCAGCGACGTTGACGTGGCGTGTCGCGACCGCGGCGCCCACCTCCGCATCATGAAAGATGCCGACGATTGCAGCACCGCGTGCTGCAGCCTCGCGGATGAGTTCGATGACGGTGCGCGTATTGGCGGCATCGAGCGAAGCGGTCGGCTCGTCGAGAAGCAGCAACGGCTTGGGCTTGATCATGTTGCGGGCAATGTTGATACGTTGCTGCTCACCGCCGGAAAAGGTCGCTGGCGGCAGATGCCAGAGGCGTTCCGGGATGCGCAGCCGGGCGAGCCATGCGCGCGCCTGCTCTCGTGCCGACTCGATGGCGTCGGCATCGTCACCGGCGTCTTCGGCCAACGGCTCGGCGACGACGTCCAGCGCTGCCACGCGCGGAATCACGCGAAGGAACTGGCTCACGTAGCCGATGGTGTCGCGGCGCAGGCGGACCAGTTCACGCGGGGAGGCCGCGGTCACTTCGACCGCAGCGCCCCGCGCCGGTTGCACATGGATGCTGCCCGCGCTGACCCGGTAATTGGCATAGATGAGCTTGAGCAGCGTGCTCTTTCCCAAGCCGGAGGCGCCATCGAGCACCACGCATTCGCCTGCACTCACATTAAGGTCGACGTGGTCGAAAACAGACAGCTCCAGCGCGTTCTGGTGATGCAGGGTGAAGCGCTTGGCCAACCCCTCGATCTGTAGCAAGGGACGGTTCATGGTTGAAGCACCGAGGACACGAGAAGCTGGGTGTAAGGATGCTGCGGATCGTCGAGCAGCTGATCGGTGAGCCCGGACTCGACCACGTGGCCACGCTGCATGACCACCATGCGATGCGCAAGCAGGCGCGCGACGGCGAGGTCGTGCGTCACGATGATCGCAGCGAGCTGCATTTGGCGCGTCAGTTGGCGCAGCAGGTCCAACAGCCTCGCCTGCACCGACACGTCGAGGCCCGACGTCGGTTCATCCATGAACATCAGCCGGGGCCGGGTGACAAGGTTGCGTGCAATCTGCAGCCGCTGCCGCATGCCCCCGGAGAAAGTGCGCGGCGGGTCGTCGATACGGCGCGGATCGATCTCCACGCGTTCAAGCCATTCCGTGGCCGTGGCACGCAAGCGGCCATAGTGCCGCTCGCCAAGACCCATCAGGCGTTCTCCCACGTTGGCGCCGGCAGAGACGTCCATGCGCAGCCCGTCCGCTGCGTTCTGGTGGACGAAGCCCCAGTCGGTACGTGCCAGCAGGCGTTGTTCGGCCTCGCTCATGTCGAACACTTCTGCAAGCTGACCGGCACGTGTCAGGAATTGCACGCTCCCCGTATCGGGGAGACAGCGCGCCGCGACGGCGTTGAGAAGGGTCGACTTGCCGGAGCCCGATTCGCCGACGACAGCCAGCACCTCTCCTGGCCAGAGGTCGAACGATGCGTCTTGCAGCGCCACGCGATCGCCATAGCGTTTTCCGATGCCGCGCACGCGCAGGAGCGGTGACGCGGTCGACATTTCACCGGTGATGGTCATGCATCCTCCGTCGCATCGATTGCTTCGCGTTGATCCTTCGCTGGGACGCGCGACGGCTGCTCGCTGCCTTGCCTGCGCGTCTGGCAATAGTCGGAGTCCGAGCACACGTGCATGCGTGAACCACGATCGTCGGTAATGACTTCGTCGAGAAAGCTGTCCATGGCGCCGCACAGCGCGCACGGCACGTTCCACCGCTGCACTTCGAACGGGTGATCCTCGAAGCCCAGACTCTCGACCCGGGTGTAGGGAGGCACCGCATAGATGCGTTTCTCGCGCCCCGCGCCGAACAGCTGCAGCGCAGGATTCATGTGCATCTTCGGGTTGTCGAACTTCGGGATCGGCGAGGGCGACATCACGTAGCGGTCGTTGACCAGCACCGGGTAGTCGTAAGTCGTGGCGATGTGACCGTAGCGTGCGATGTCTTCGTACAGCTTCACATGCATCAGCCCGTATTCGGCCAATGCATGCAGCGTGCGCGTGGTGTTCTCGCGCGGCTCCAATCGTTGCATCGGCTCGGGTACCGGCACTTGGTAGACCAGCACCTGGCCTTCCGCCAGCCGGGCCTCCGGAATGCGATGCCGCGTCTGGATCAGGGTGGCGAGATGCGTGCGGGTCGTGGTCTCGACGCCTGCGGTGCGCTCGAAGAAGCGCCGGATGTTCACCGCATTGACAGTGTCGTCCGAGCCCTGGTCGATGACCTTGAGCACGTCCAGTGGGCCGATGACCGCCGCCGTGACCTGGATGCCGCCGGTGCCCCAGCCATAGGGCAGCGGCATTTCGCGCGAGCCGAAAGGCACCTGGTATCCGGGGATCGCCACGGCCTTGAGGATGGCGCGGCGAATCATCCGCTTGGTGCGCTCATCGAGGTAGGCGAAGTTGAAGTTCTGCGCGACGCTGTCGCCGGCTTCGGCTTCGGCTTCGGCTTCGGCAGCCGTCGCTTCATCTTTTGACACGAGCGACGGGTTCATCGGGCTTCCTCTTCTTTCAATACGCTGGTCACCGAGTCGGCGGCAGCGGCGCGCATCTTGCGAACCAGTGACAGTTCGGACTGGAAGTCCACGTAGTGCGGCAGCTTCAGGTGCTGCACGAAGCCCGAGGCTTCCAGGCTGTCGCTGTGCGACAGCACGAACTCCTGCATCTGGGCCGGCGACTCCACCGCTTCGCCCAGTTCCTCCGCCCGCAGCGCGCGATCGACCAGGCTCATGGCCATCGCCTTGCGTTCGCTGTGACCGAAAGCCAGGCCATAGCCGCGCGTGAACTGGGGCGGTTGGCTCGTGCTGCCGGCGAACTGGTTGACCATCTCGCATTCCGTGATCTCAAGATCGCCGATGGAGATCGCGAAGCCAAGTTCCTCCGGCTCGACTTCGAGTGCAATGCCACCGAAACGGATCTCACCGACGAAGGGGTGGCTGTGCGAATAACCGCGCTGGGTGGAATAGGCCATTGCAAGCAGGAATCCTTCGTCGCCGCGCGCCAGATTTTGCAGACGGCTGGCGCGATCGGCGGGGAACCGCAGGGGCTCGCGCGTGATGTCGAAAGGCGCTGGATCGCCCGGTGGCATCGACCGGGTTTCTATGAGGCCTTCGTGTTGCAGCAGGTCAACGACGCGCGGCGTCGAAGCAGGCGCTTCGACGCCGCTTTTTTGAACTTCGATGCGCACGGATTCGTGTCCCTGTGCAAGCAGCGAAAAGTCTAGCAACCGCTGCGTGTAGTCGTAGGTCGGGCCAAGAACCTGGCCGCCAGGAAGATCCTTGAACGTCGCAGAGATGCGTCGGTCCAGGTCCATGCGGGCCGTGTCCAGCGGCACGCTGGTGCCAAGACGCGGCAGCGTCGCGCGATAAGCCCGCAACAGGAAAATGGCCTCGATCAGATCGCCCGAAGCCTGCTTGATGGCCAACGCGGCAAGTTCGGGGTCGTAGACCGACCCTTCGGTCATCACGCGATCGACTGCCAGCTTGAGCTGTTCGCGAATCTGCGGGACCGAAAGCTCGGGTGTAGCCGTGTCCCCGCGCCGCCGCTCGGCCAGCAGTCGGTAGCTATTGAGAATGGCTGCTTCGCCACCTTTGACCGCAACGTACATGTTCAGGCCTCCAATGCGATACGGGTGGAGCGCGGCAGGCCGACGATCTGGCGCGGCGTTGCAAGGAACAGGTCAACGCCGCGCGGAAAAGCGGCGTGGTTGAGGGCGCGCTGGGCCAGCAGGGCCGCAGCAGTCGATGGCGCCAGCCCTTGGACTGTCAGGCTCACCTGATCGCGGATGCCCGGACCCTGCAGGCGCCAACTTGCCGCACCCGGCTCGACCGTATGAGCGGCAATGGCGGAAACCTCCAGCACGCAGGTTGTCGACTGATCAGGGTAGGCCTCGCTGCCTTGTGCGAAGGAGGCGAGCGGCGGCGCTTCATCGCCGGCCGCGACCCAGGCGAACTGCGCCTCCGCCGGTTCGTCCACCAGCATGCAACCGCAATGAAAACGCAGCCACGCCGCGGCATCGCTGTCAGCGAGCGACGGTGACAACCAGAGCCTGCAGTCCGGATCGAGCAGCGCCAGCAACAACGCCGCAGCGGCCGCATGCCCTTGCGTCGGCACCTCTGCATCGTGTGCGAGGTCGACGGGACGCCCGGGGTGCGAGAGCGCGTGCAAGGCAGCGCGAAAGACCGCCTGACTGCCAAACGAGAGATCCGAAAAACCGGCGCCGACGGCTTTGAGATCGACTGAGTTCATGCGCCGTCCTCCTCGTCTTCGCTGGTGGTTCCGCTTTGACGCGCCACCGTGAAGAACTCGACCTTGCTGCTTTGTGCGCGGGCGTAACGCGTCGCCCGCTCGCGAAGCAGGTGCGCTCGCACGGGCGCCAGCAGGATGGCATCGAGCGAGCCCTGTTGTGTCGGGTCCTGCAACAGCGCATCGGCCACCGCGGCCAATTGCGCGTGGCGGTGCGAACGACCGAGCACATACGCAACCCCAACCGCTGCCTCGTCGTGCCGCTGCTCCGACAGCCGCAGTGCGCAGCGTGTCACCGTGACCTCGCCCAGATTGAAGCGCTCTCCGGTCCCGCCCGCCCTGCCTTGGACCATCATCAGTCCGGTCTCCGGCGGACGAAGCCAGCGCGGCACGCCCTGCGCGTACTGTCCGAGCGCCGGCTCCAGCAGCGTCATCGGCGCACGCGCGAGCAACGCCATCCACTGCGCCCGGTCGCCGGGCTCGGTAGCTGGATGACTGTCAAAAGCATGAAACATGAGGGTGCTACTCTTTGAAAGTTGTATAGACAAATCGATCAACTTCCGCGAGCTTAGAGCCCGGGCATGTACCTTTCATGACAGCCACCTCCGCACTCACATCCCTCTCCTCCACGACCCTCCCCACGCCCGCGGCGCGCGACAGCTTCTGGACTCGCATCGCGACAGAGTTGGCCGAAGCGATCGCTAGTGGCGTCTATCCACCCGGACAACGCTTGCCGTCGGAACACGCTCTGGCCGAGCAGTTCGGCGTCAATCGCCACACGATCCGCCGGTCGCTTGCGAGCTTGAGCAGTCAAGGGTTGCTGCGGGCCGCGCAAGGCAGCGGCACCTATGTCGAAGAGTTCGCGGTTGACCTCGTGCTGGCCAAGCGCACGCGGCATCAGCAGAACATGGTGCACGCGGGGTTGCGCGGTGCACTGCGCGTACTCGACGCGAAGAACGTGCGCGCGACCGCTGCGCAAGCGCGTGCGTTGCGCGTGCCCGCCCGAAGCGCGTTGCTGTGTCTGCGCGTGCTCGGCGAGGCCGAGGGTCAGCCGCTGAACTACAGCGAGCGCTGCTTTCCGCTGCCCCGTTTCACCGGCCTGGAAGCGGTGGTGCGCGAAACGGGGTCGATTACCGCCGGCTTCGCAGCGCATCAGGTCAAGGACTACACCCGGCTTGAAAGCCGCATCACCGCGCAGATGCCCGATGCCATCGTGGCAGCGCACTTGAGACAACCCGTAAGTCGGCCGGTGCTGCTGGTCGAGAGCGTGAACGTCGACCCGTTAAGCGTGCCGATTGAATATGCCTTGGCCTGGTTTGCCGGCGATCGCGTCACGCTTACCGTGGCACACGATGAGTAATCCCGCGCCACGCGCACCCGCGCATCGCTACGCCGCTTACTTTGCGCCGGCCGAGGGCACCGCTTGGTGGGAAGTCGGCAGTCGATGGATCGGACGCTGCGCTGCACAGCAGCACGACCTGCCGCAGCCGATCGTGCCGGGCGTCAGCAGCCTGGTGCAACAGAGGCTGACCCAAGCGCCGCGTCGTTACGGATGGCACGCAACGCTCAGGGCGCCCTTCGCGCTGGCGCCGGGCGTGGAATTCGAGGTGCTTCGCGAGCGCCTGCATGCGCTGTGCGGCCGGTTCGAGGCCTTCACATTGCCGCCGCTGAAGGTGCAACAGCTCGACGATTTCCTGGCCTTGGTGCCTGAAGGCGACACCTACGAGATCGACGCGGTCGCGGCAGCATGCGTGACGGAGCTTCATGCGTTGGCCGCGCCGCTGGGGCCTGTCGAGCTACAGCGCCGGCGGGCAACATCTTTAAAGCCGCGCGAAGACCAGTTGCTGCTGCGTTGGGGCTATCCCTTCGTGCTGGACGCTTTTCGTTTTCACATGTCGCTCACGGGCACCTTGCGCGGCGTGCCGACGACGGCGGTCGAAGCAATGAAAGGCGCTGCGGTCCAGCACTTCGGCGCATTGCCTGCCTGTCGTTTCGACTCTGTCGCGCTCTTCGCCGAACCACATCCGGGAGCAGACTTCGTTCTCGTAGAACACGTGAGGCTGAGCCGATGAAAGGGCAGTTGATTTATGTCATGGGCCCTTCCGGCGCCGGCAAGGACACCCTTCTCGCGTGGCTCAGAAACCATCTTCCGGTGCAGTCGTCTGTTCATTGGGCGCGCCGCACGATCACCCGTCCGGTGCAACCGGGCGATGAGCAGCACCACAGCGTGGATGCACCTACCTTTCAAAGGCTGTGCGACACGCAGGCTTTTGCCCTCGAGTGGCAGGCGAACGGATTGCACTATGGCGTTCAGCACAGTGAGCTGGCGCCGCTCGATGCGGGCCGTCGGGTGATCGTCAACGGGTCGCGCGCTTACTTGACTCAAGCGTTGGAAAAATTTCCGGACCTCAAGATCATTCATGTGACCACCAGCATTGAGACGTTGCGGGCGCGTCTTCTCGCGCGTGGGCGGGAAGCACCGGAAGCCGTCGAGGCGCGCATACATCGCGCATTTGCGTTTCAGGTGCCTGACCGTGCGATCGAGGTCTACAACGACGGCTCACTCGAAGACGCGGGTGTGCAGTTCTTGAAAGCTTTCGAACAAGACTGACCGTGCAACATGCCCGACCGCATCTGCGAAGCGGTGCATGTTCCAAGTCCTAGCGGCCCATCGCGCCTTAACCGACCAGGCTGCCGTTGCTGTTGAGCAGGGTTTGGCTCACGTAGTTGCTGGCCCGTTTATCGGCGGCGAAATCGAAGCGCCAGCCATCGAGGTTGGTCGCAACGCGCCGCTTGAACTCCGACAGAACGCGGGCGCGTCCCGGACTCGGCCCGGCGGAAGCAATGACGGAAGCGGCATAGCGGCCGCCGAGGTAGCCTGCGAGGCTGGTGGGCGAAGGGTCTTCGTCGAAATAGCGCTGCAGGGCGCTCTTATAGGCCCGCACCACCGCCACCTTGCCATTGATAGGGTCCGGCACGACGCGCGTGAAAACGATCGGCACGCCCTTGCCCGGGTTGAGTTGCAAGAAGGTGTTGGCGTCGACGTCGGACAAGCAGACCACATAGCGCTGCATTCCCCTCTTGCTGAGCCCGCGCGTGAACAAGGACAGCTCGATCGCGCTGCCCATGAAAAGCAGAAAGTACGGCACTTGCGCATCCAGGCGGCTGCCGAAGGATTCGAGATCTCGGTCCGGCGTTGCTGTGAGCACCCTTGCCTTGATGTTCAACCGGTCGAGGATCTGAGTCGTACCCGGCTGCAATGCAGCCTCGTGCACGGCGTTCGGATACACGATGCCCAGCGCAGACACGCCCACAGTGGCGAAGCCCTTGAGCACGTACCGGATCTGGTCCTCTCTCGAAGCGAACAGAGCGAAAAGGTTGGTCTGGTCGTCGAAGCGCGAGTCGGCAAGCCAAGGCGCGACATGGGCAATGGCAAGTCCGCTTTTTTCCGACTGCTGCAGGCTTGCGAGTGCGAGGCCTTCGCCCACCGTTCCGATGAGCGCAACCTGGCTGCTGTCATCCCTGACCTTCTCGATGGCCTCTTGCAATGCCGCCCTCGATCCGTCGATCTCCAGGGATTTGAGCTCCAAGCGCGATCCCGCCTTGGCATTCCATTCAGCGAACGCCAGCCGGAAGCCGGTGGCGTAGTCGCGCGACAACGCTTGTTGAGCCGGGGACATGTCCATGAGTTGCGTCATCTGAACCGCAGGTCCATCCGGCTGTCTGGCGAGCGCGACAAGTGCGGTGGCGCGTGTTGAAAATATGGTCAGCGCTGCGGCACCGGCGGTGCCACCGAGCAGGCGGCGGCGAAAGGTGGATGGCAAGGTCATGGATGCATGCTAGATACCATTTGTGACATCTGGTCTGGCTCCCCGTACAGGCGCGTGGAATTCGCGGTGTGGGCGGTGCGCAGCGGCTTTTCCTTGGCTACCGGTGTCGTCTCGGCCAGCGCTGTTCCAACTTCAAGGCAAGTTGCGCCTGGAAACAAAAACCACGACCCGAATTCCTGCCTTCGCCATATAACCAGGAGCTTGGCGACTGGCGTAATTTCAGGTGCTGGCTGCTTGTCTTGACCGGAGCATTGAATGACCAAAGAGAACGCACGCTTGAGCCATCTGCTCGAGAAAATGGCCGCCAGATATGGAGATCAAGACGCAGAGGTGCGCCAGCTGCGTGAGGCGGCCCAAAGTGTCGCTCTGGCCGATACTCACATGCAAGCGCCCCTCAGATATGTCGATGCACCGCTGTTCGCCGACCGTGCTGCACGGCTCGCTAAATTCAAGCCGGCTGCGGAGCAATGGGGATAGCAACAGCCGCAAACATCGGGATGTCTCAAGGTTGAGGTGCTTGCGCGTTCCCTACCAGCGCCCGCGGCTGTCGCTGAACCATGCTGCCACCAGCATCTGACGGTTGTGTGACATCGAGCGCAGGTGCATCGACGTGCAGTGATCGACATGCAGCAGCGAAACGCCCTCTATCTCTGAAGGGGGATGCGCAGCGCCCTGAAGCGTTGCCTCGTCTTGTCCAATCGATCGCAGCGTGTGCCCTCGACTTGCAGAGCGCCGTCATCGCTCAGCAGCATCGCCTGGCCCGAACCTGGCAAAACGAACAACGCCTCCGCGTTGAACTGCGCCGGCAACACCACCGGCGCGAGAGTGGCACGATGCGTCGGCACTCCATCCCACGCATACAGCGCGAAGCTGCCGACATCGCCGGTCGGTCCGGCAACGACCCAGTAGCCGGAGCCGATGCGTTCCATGCTGCGAATACCTCGGCCTCCGAGGTCAAGCAAAAAAGGCGAGCCGAAGACTGGTCTTGCGCCATTGTCGGCTGTCAACGCAGCAGGGTTGGTAATAGGGACTATCAGCGCCTTGCCGTCTTTCAGCGGATTGCGAAAGCCCAGGAGCAGGTGGCCGTCGACCGTATCGGCCAGCCCTTCGATGTTCAGGCCGCCGGGTTCCTCGGGTGCAATGTCGGCCGCTTTACCGAGGCCGAGTCCTTTGAGCTCGGGTGCCGACGCGAGGTCTTCGATCAAGTCGACATAGGGCTTGCCAACGGGGCGAACGGTGGGCGGTGATACGCCCATATCGACCTGCGTGGCGAACAGCCGGCGGCGCCAGGATCTGGCCTTGCCTGCCGAGGTCCGGCTGTGCGAGGAGATCCAGTAGATGGTGTCGCCGATGCGGGTTGCGCCTTCGATGTCGGACGCCTTGTCTCCTGTTTCGAGGAACGCGGCCAGATCGACGGCAGGCCGCGCCGGCGCACTCTGCCCGATGCGGTAGACGTTGAGCGCATTGCTCTCGTCGTCGCCGACGATGAAGTGCTGCGAGTCGAGCGCCACTGCTGCAGAGGCTTCGCACATACCGTCGTAGCGCTCCATGGCGGCGGACGGATTCGATGCGCTTGCCTGCGCCAGGGCGGCGGACGTGCCCAGACAGAGCGCCAGCAGCGTTGCGACGGTCGCCGCGATTGAACGAACATTGAATCGAATCATTTGAGTGAAGCTTAAGTGTCGAAGACCCGTTGAACTTAAGGCGCTATGGTATAAATGATTTACACCATTTAAATAAAATCTATGACAAATTCCATTGCACCCGCATCCCCATCGCCTGACGCGACCGCCAATGTTGCGGCTTCCGGCGTACGGCCAGCTGCCGCTCCGGTCAAGACCTTGAATGCGTCGGCGACGTCCGTAGCCGCAACTTCGGTCGCTGCTTCGACTGTGACCAAGCCAGTTGCAACGCCGAAAAAGCCTGCAGCCAAACAGGCTGCGACTACGGCACCCCGCGGCAAAGCGGCGCCAACGAAGAAAGCTGTCGCGCCCGCACGCAAGGCGGCTGTGAAGTTGCCCGCCAAGCCAGTGTCAAAACCGACACCCGCCGTGCAGGCGACCACTGTCGCAAAAAAGCGTAAGACTGTGGCAACAAAGACCATCCCGTTGCCCGCAGCGAAACCCGTCACTGCAGTCGCCAAGAAGCCGACACCAAAGAAGGCGAGTCCCCTCGTCCCGGCAAAGAAAAAGATCGAAGCCGCAACCGTGAAGCCAGTCGTCACGAAGCAAGCCGAGGTCACCCCAAAGTCATCCACGAAGTCCTCCACAAAAGAAATCAACGCGCGCAAGACATCGGAGCGCAAGGACAAACTGGTGCGCGACAGCTTCACCATGCCGCAAGACGACTACGCGTTGATCGCCATGCTCAAAGACCGCGCCGTGATGTTCAAGCGCCCGGCCAAGAAGAGTGAGCTGCTGCGTGCCGGATTGCACGCGTTGCAAGCCATGTCGGCACCTGCCTTGCGCGCCGCTCTCGATGCACTGACGCCCCTCAAGTCAGGCCGCCCCAAAAAGCAAGTCGACTGACGCGTCGAGTGCGCTGCAGGATGCAGCGCGTGTCATCCGGCTGCCTTGTGATGGGCCTAACCTTGGTCACGGGATAACACCCACCGCATCAGACAAGGACCGATCATGAAAAAACTCTATGTGAACGTTGCTACCGCGGCCGTAGCCGTGCTCGCCGTAACGGCTGCTCAAGCCCAACACGTCTCCGGCCGCACCCGCGTACAGGTCGACGCCGCAGCACACGCGCCCGACCAGAACGTGGCGCGGGGCTCGCGTCAACAGCCGTGTCATTTCGACGATGGCGAATACGGCCAGCGCGAACGTGCCGCCTTAGCAGGCTCCGGCTTCCGTTCCGGCCAAGTAGTCAGCTCGATGACATAGAGGGCGCCGTACATTCGCAGCATGCGCTGCCCTCTTCGTTTCTGTTTCTCTCCCCCGACCGTTTGCCTTGCGACGCTCCTCACGCTGGGGCTCTGCCAACAGGCTGCGGCGCAAGACGCGCCGACACCCTACAAGCTCACGGTCGGCTCCTACGGCGTATCTAGCGGCGGTTTGCCGGCGGGGCCTGGCCTCGACGTCAACCTGCGCTACACCTACGGCGACGGCAATGTCTGGCTCGGCTGGTTCCGCTCGCCGGTGCTCGACTTTTCGCAGTTGCGCAGCGGTTGGGATCACACGTTCACGCTCGGGCCGGTCCGCCTTTTACCGTCGGTGCAGGCGGCATCGGGGGGATTCTTCGGTGGCAGCATCGCGGTCGAGACAGGCGATAGCTGGTTCGTCGGCGCGGGGCTGGGCCGCACCAATCTCCGCAACTACGCCAACCTCAACTTCGACCCGAACGATTCATACACAGCCTACGGCGGTTACCGGTGGTCGGAAGCGACGTCGCTGCAAGTGCAACTGGTGCGGGACAACCGCCTCAATCCCGACCAGCAACACGTGCATTTGATCTGGCGACAGAGCGTCGGCAACGGCGAGCGACTCACCGTCGATCTGCTGGCCAAGCAGGGCACGGTCGACGGCCTCTTCATTCGTCGCGTCGGCCTGTCGGTCGGGTACGACTGGCCCCGCTGGTTCGTGCGCGCCGCATGGGACCCGAAGGTCAACTTCACGCCGCAGAACATGGTGCGGCTGTCGACAGGGATGCGCTTCTAGGCGCACCCTGGCCGACCCTCACCCCAACATCGCGCCGTCGGCTCGCAGCTGCCTTTGGAGCGCGGCCACATCGACATCGCGCACCGTGCCGCAGCCGGTGACGACGCTCGCCGCAGCCGTCCCCGCAGCCTGCCCCATCACGAAGCAACCGCCACTCGCACGCGCGGCCGACTGGCCCTCATGCGTCATCGACGCACAGCGGCCGGCGACCAGCAGGTTTTCGACCTGCTGCGGGACCAGCATGCGCCACGGCAGGTCGTTGTTGGCATTGCCGGCGTCGCGCGGAAAGCCCCAATCGATGCGGCCATCGCCATGCAATTCCATGGGCCACGCGTTGAGGCCGATGACATCGTCGAAGCGCGCAGATGACAGGATGTCTTCGCCGCTCAGTGCATAGTCGCCGCTCACGCGCCGCGTCTCACGAATGCCCACCTGCGGCGCGATGTCGACGATTTGCGAGTGCTCAAAGCCGGGTACCTTCTCTCGCATGAAGCGAAAGTATTCGACGATCTGCCGCCGTCCTTCGGTCTCGCCTGCACTCAGTTCGCGCGCGTCCACTCCGCTCATCGCGCGACCCGCTTCGTTGCGGATCTGCGTGACGTTGGCACGCCATTCGGTAGGGTTAATCTGCGGCCGCACGATGGCGCCCTCACGCGGAAACTTGTAGCGGCCGGGTTCGTCGCGCAGGGCTGCGTCCATCAAGTCGTTGATGGCCTTGAACTCGCCGATGGCAGCCAGTGCACGCTCCGACTCGACGTGCCCGATGCGGAACATCGTCGTTGGGAACAGGCTGTTGCCGTGGCCGTCGCCGACCTCGAAAGGCACGGCGGCAAAGGCCGCCACGTCGGCGTCGCCGGAGCAGTCGATGAAGACTTTGGAGCGAATCGCCTGCCGGCCCGACTTAGTTTCGACCACGAGCGCAGTGATGCACGCATCTTCTTTGATGACTGCAGCGGCCCATGCGTGGAACAGCACGTCGACATGGGCCGACAACAGCATCTGATCGGCCGCGCACTTGTACGCCGACACATCGTAGGAGCGCACGCGAATGCGGCCCTGCATGCCGTCTTGCGGCTTGTTGAGCCCGCCGAGCGCATCGATGCGCTGCATCAGGTCGTCGACCACGCCGTGCACCAGTTGCTGCATCTCGCCGTTCTTGCGGCCGTAGAGCCCGGCAAAATTCGTGACGCCGCCGGCAGTCCCCATGCCGCCGAGAAAGCCGTAACGCTCGACCAGCAAGGTGCGCGCGCCGTGCGTTGCTGCACTTACGGCGGCGGCCAGCCCAGCGGGCCCGCCACCGATGACAACGACGTCGTACTCACCGAAGACCGGAAGCGCGCGGCCGGGTTCGTCCAGCGTGGTGGTACGTGCCGTCATGCGCCGGTCATTCGATCTTGATGCCGCGCGCGGCGATGATCTTCGCCATGGTCGCGCTCTCTTCCTTGATGCGCGTCTTCAGGCCTTCGGCCGAGGTGCCGACCGCCTGCCAGCCCTGGTTGAAGAGCAGACGTCGCACGTCGGGGTTCTGCATGATCTTCGGCATCTCGATTGCCAGCCGGTCCTGTGCCGCCTTCGACAAACTCGCTGGTCCGATGAGCGCGGTCCACACCTCGAGCTGGAAGTCCTTGACGCCCGCATCGGCGAGCGAAGGCGCCTCGGGCATCAGCACGCTGCGGCCACTGGTGGTCAGGCCGATCACCTTCAGCTTGCCGCCTTTGGCTTGCGGCTGCGCGATGCCCGGCGGCACCAGCGCCATCTGGATCTGCCCGCCAATCATGGCGGTCACGACCTGCGGATTGCCCTGATACGGAATGTGCTGCGGCATCAGGCCGGGCATCTTCGCCTTCAGCAGTTCCATGCCCAAATGACCGACCGAGCCGGTGCCCACGGAACCGAAATTCCAGGTGTCGCCGGCCTTGCGTGCGGCATCGAAGAAGGCAGCGCCATCGGGTGCCGACGTTTGCGTGACCAGCACCAGCGGCGCGGTCGCCAGCAGGCTGATGTAGCTGAAGTCCTTGCCCGGGTCGTAAGGCAGCCGCGGGTACAGCATCTTGGCGGAGGTGAGGTTGCCGTTGATGACCACGCCCAGCGTGTGACCGTCGGTCGCCTTGGCCACCTGGTCGGTCGCGATGTTGCCCGAGGCACCGGGCTTGTTATCGACGATCACCGGCTGTCCGAGCGCACGGCTCAGCGGCTCGGCGATGGCGCGCGCCGCCATGTCGGGCGTCGATCCTCCCGGGAAGCCGACGAGGATGCGAATCGGTTTGGTCGGCCACGCTGGCGTGCCCTGCGCCGCAGCGCCGATCACCACCGTGCAAAGACCGACCGCCATGGCCGCGAGCTGGAAGCGCCGCGACAAGCGCGGCAGGACTTTTTGTATTGAATGCATGTTGAAGAGGAGAGGAATGCGTGGCGCGGTATGACCGCTCTCGGGAATAATGCCGACGATTATCCAACGCCGTCGCGCTGGGCGCTCATTCCGGAAGCGGACCCATGTCATCCATTACGCTGCGTTTTCTTGCTGAGCCTCACACCGTCAACTTCGGCGGCAAGGTGCATGGCGGCACGGTCATGAAGTGGATCGACGAAGCCGGCTACGCATGCGCAACCAGCTGGGCCAAGCGCTACTGCGTGACCGCGTTCATCGGCAGCATGCGCTTCCAACACCCCGTCAAGATCGGCGACCTGGTCGAGGTCGAAGCCCGCCTCGCCTACACCGGCACGACCAGCATGAACATCTCGGTCGAGTTGCGCAGCGGTGACATGAAGGGCGGCGAGATGACCAAGACCACCGAGTGCCTGGTGGTGTTCGTGTCGGTCGACTCGCATGGCCGGCCAATGCCAGTCGAGGCTTTCACGCCGAGCACGCCAGGTGAGGCCGCATTGGCGGAGCGCGCCAGGTCGCATCTCGAAGCGACTCGGGCTGCGGCAAGTCAGAAGATCTAGGCGCGGGCGTTCCAGCGACCGAAGCTAAGGGACGAGGCGGCTTTGCCCGTTGTCGAACCAGTGGGTCTCGAACCCATCTTTTAGCAGCACGACCTTGGTTGCCCCTGGTATTGCGCCGCTCAGCCGGCTGACATATTTCGCCAGCATGCCTTCGTCCTCGCTGAGAAGGTGGGTTATGTTCTCGCACTGACACTGCGCGATGAGCTTGAAATCATCTTTGACTCTGACACGATCGTCACCCGCATCGCGATCGATGCCACGCAGCAAAAGTCCGCAAGCCATGGCGTGATCGACATTGAACGGAAGCACCACAAAATTGCGTAGCGGGAGATCGTTGATCGCCTGCTTTACCTGGAATTCGGATATTGCAATCGTCGACAGAAACATCGGCACTTGCCGTTGAATGCACTCTCTGTAATAGCGCTGAGCAGCACCGTGATGCGCGCGCGTCGGATCACTGAACGAGATCAGGAAGCTCGTATCGAGCAATACGCTGATCAATCCGCTCCCCCGCGCAACTCATCTACCCACGACGTTGCGTCGGGCACATCCTTCCACGCCTGGGCACCGCGCTTGGTCAATCGCGCAAGCTCGTCCTCATCGACGCTCGGCGCGTACTCGACGAACTCGACGAGTCGGGCATCTCGCAACTCACGAGTGAGGACGTTGTACTGCGCTCTCACCCGAAGCATCGCCATCTTGTAAAGACGATTGACCTTTTCATTGCGCAACTGATCTCTGTCCGTCGCAACCGTGAGGGAAGTGCCGTCGGGCAGGCGAACGTGCGCGTTGACCTTGACCGAGCCACCCAAATCCTGGATCTCACCGCGAACATATCGCTCTACTTGCACCCACTGGTCGGCATCGTCGGCACGATAGTCGCTGTCTGAACTCACAAGCACCGGACGTGACAGAAACGGCGCGGCAATTCGAAAGGTAATTCCACTCGTCTTGCGTGCGATCTTTTGCCAGCGTTCGATGACTTCACGGCGCTTGCGATCTACGGCGTCGAGCAGTTCGGTTTCAAGCAATGTCTTCAAGTCGTGGAAAAGCAGGGGAGCTAGCGCGATCGGCGCCGTTTGAATGGCGAGCGAGCCTTCGATGACCGCCACCTCCAACTGCGCGGTGTCGACCTCTTTGGTTTCACCTCGCAAAAACTGCGAGACGTCTGCGGAAAATTCGGCCAAGACGCTCAAACGCACACGCGCAGGCGACGCTTCATGGCCTGCCGAACGGTCTACGAGTGCGATAGTGATGCGTTGGGCGTCCATCCGATCGATTGTAGAGAGACGCTCCGCAAACGCCTATGCGCCTATGCGCTTACGGCACGTTAGCCAGCACCGTCCCGCTCACCTCACCCAGCCCGATCCGCACCGCCCCCGCGCGCTCGCACCAGCCGCGTAGCGTCAGCGTGTCGCCGTCTTCAAGGAACGTGCGGCGCTCGCCGTTGGGCAGCGTGATGGGTTGCTTGCCGCCCATCGTGAGTTCGAGCAGCGAGCCGGCCTGATCGGGCTCGGGGCCCGACAAGGTACCGGAGCCGAGCAGGTCGCCGGGCTGCAGATTGCAGCCATTCACCGTGTGGTGCGCGACCAGCTGCGCGGCGGTCCAGTAGGCGGCCTGCGTGGTGTTGCCGAGCGTGAGACGCACCGGTGCGGTGCCCGCTTCGCGCATCGCGGCGGTCTGCAGCAGCACTTCGAGCGTGATGTCGAGCGCGCCCGCATCGCGATTGGCTTGCGAGTCGAGGTACGGCATCGGCTGCGGGTCGCCGGCCGGGCGCTCGAACTTCGCGCGGAACGGCGCGAGTGCGTCCATCGTCACCAGCCACGGCGATACGGTGCTGGCGAAATTCTTCGCGAGGAACGGGCCGAGCGGCTGGTATTCCCAAGCCTGCAAGTCGCGCGCCGACCAGTCGTTGAATAGCGTCACGCCAAAGAGATGCTGTTCGGCCTGCTCTATGCCGATCGGCTCGCCCAGTGCATTGCCCTGGCCGATGAAAAAGCCAAGCTCCAGTTCGTAGTCGAGCCGCTTGCTGGGGCCGAACGACGGTTCGGTCGCATCGGGCGCCTTGGTCTGGCCCTTCGGTCGCTTGAACTGTTGGCCACTCACGCCGATCGACGAACTGCGGCCGTGGTACCCGATGGGCACCCACTTGTAGTTGGGCATCAGCGGCTGGTCGGGTCGGAACAGTTTGCCGACGGTCGTCGCATGGTGGATGCCGGTGTAGAAATCGGTGTAGTCACCGATGCGGCAAGGCACGTGCATCGCGACCTGCGCGGGGTTGACCAGCGCGTTCTCCCACTCGGCCTGGCGTGCGCTGCCTTGGGTCAGGCCTTGCGAAATCAGCGAGCGCAAGGCCGCACGTTTTGCCGGCGTTGCGGCCATCAACGTGTTCATGTCGTCGGTGTCGATCAGCTTGGCCATGCGCAGGTCGAGGATCTTGTCGCCGATGGCCACGCCGATGCGTGGCTCGTGACGCGGCGCGCGGCTGAAGGTGCCGAAAGGCAGGTTCTGTATCGGAAAATCACAGCCCGTGTCGTTGGCCGACTCGACCCAGCTGCGGCGCTTCGGGTCGTGCGTTTCGTTGATTGCGTTGGCAACGTTGATCATGGTCATGACTTGAATTGGTCTTTGAGGCCAGCCCAGCAATCGGCATAGGCGTGGTCGAGCACCGGGCTCTGCATGGCCCACGGTGTCGGGATGAATCGAAAACGGCTCTCGAACATGAAGGCCAGCGTGTTGTCGAGCTTCTGCGGTTTGAGGTCGGCGCGGCTGGCCTTGTCGAAGGCTTCTTCATCCGGCCCGTGCGGCACCATCATGTTGTGCAGGCTGGCGCCGCCGGGCTTGAAGCCGCCCGGCTTGGCGTCGTACTCGCCGTAGACCAGCCCCATGAATTCGCTCATCAGGTTGCGGTGGTACCACGGCGGCCTGAAGGTGTTTTCCATCACCAGCCAGCGCGGCGGAAAGATGACGAAATCGCAGTTGGCGGCGCCGGGCGTGTCGC
Organism: Variovorax sp.; assembly: GCA_025352265.1. GTDB lineage: Bacteria > Pseudomonadota > Gammaproteobacteria > Burkholderiales > Burkholderiaceae_C > Variovorax. The sequence continues at coordinate 41,071 of JANXTS010000049.1, forward strand.
TCGGAGAGGTGAGCACGGTAAAGATCGAAGGGTCCGGATGGTCGAAGCTGATCGAGCCGATCGTCATGAAGTTGGCCGTGTCGTACTTGACGGGTGCCAGGTTGCCGTGCCACGCGACCACGTTGAAGGGCGACTGCTTCATCGGTGCGCGCCAGAAGCGACCACCGAATTTCTTGACGATTTCGTAGGCGCCGTCGGCATCTTCAAAGGCTGCGACGGGTGCTTGAAAATCGCGCGCGTTGGCGAGGCCGTTCGACCCGATGGGTCCGAGCTCAGGCAAGCGGAACTGCGCGCCGTAGTTCTCGCAGACGTAACCGCGAGACAAACCGTCGGGCAGTGCCACCTTGAACACGAGACCGCGCGGCATCACCGCGATCTCGCCCGGCGCGACTTCCAGCACGCCGAGTTCCGACGTGATGACCAGTCGCCCTTGTTGCGGCACCAACAGGAGTTCGCCATCGGCGTTGACGAAGGCGCGGCGGCCCATCGATCGGCCGGCCAGGTAGACGTGCGCAGCGACGCCGCTCTGCGCCTCCGCATCGCCGTTGGCCGCCAGCGTGTGCATGCCGTCGACGAAGTCGGCCGCGCTTGCACCGCTCTCGGCGTCGAGAGGAATCGCGCCCCAGCGCATCGGTTCCGGCGGCAGCGCGATGCTGCGGTCGCCGCCTGTCGTCCACACCGCCTGCTCGTACGGCGCATAGCGGCCGGACACCACCGAAGGCTGGCGCCGATAGACCCAGGTGCGCCGGTTCTCGTGTCGCGCCGCGGTGAAGGCGGTGCCGGAGATCAGCTCCGGATAGAGATCGAACGGCGCGCGCTGCGGGCTGTTGCGATGCTGCGGCAACGCACCGGCGACGGCCTCGGTCGCGTACTCGTTGGCGAAGCCGGATTGGTAGGAGAGGGTGTCAGTGCTTGTCATGGAATTTCTCGACGACGGAGTCGAACGGAACAGAATTTTCTCAGGCTTGCCGGGCGGCGGCCAACGCCTCGCGCAGCGCCACCATCGACCCGATGTGATTGGCGAGCACCAGCACCAGGCGCGCGTTGAAGGCGTGGCTTTGCTCTGTCGACAGGCCTTGGTGCGCGTCGATAAGTGCTTCGTAGAAGTCGTCTGGCGCATCGAGATTGGGCGTGAGGACGAGGCTCATGACTGTTCCTTTCAAGCGCGCGCAAGCACGCGGTCGAACGCCGCACGAATCGCTCGCGCATCGGGTTGCCGCCAACGTGCACACACATGCTGGTCGGGCCGGAGCAGGTAGACAGTGCCGGCTTGCGCGTCATAGCGCTGCGCGGCGAGCACATGCGCATCGTCCAGCGGCAGACGAACGACGTCGACCTGCACATCGGCTGCGGCCGCGCCCTCTGCAACAGCGCGCGCGCTTCGGTCAGCAGCGGCGCCATCGCCAAACACCAGCGCCGCGAAACTGCCGGTGCCTACGGCGCGCAGCAACCAGCCGGGTTCGCCTGCACCATCGCTATAGCCATCGCCGCCCCCATCCCCTGACGCGAGAGGCGCATCGGTTGCGACAGCCCCGGGCACCATGCGGCCTTCGAACACATCGCCTAGCGCATCCGCCGTGTTGAGCGGCGACGCATGCAAGGTGGCCGGCACCGACAGGCGCCCGCTGTTCACCAGCGTGCGCGCGAACGGATGCTTCTTTGCGAGCTGCAGCACGGCATCGCGGAACAGGCGACTCACCTCGCTCTTCGGCGTAATGAAGTCGGTGGCGCGCGTCGAGTTGAGGATGTTCTCATCGGCGGCAGCCTCTCGCTCGTCGGCGTAGCTGTCGAGCAGCGAATCGCTCGCGTGACCGCGCAGCACCGCGGCCAGCTTCCAGGCCAGGTTCTCCGCGTCCTGTACGCCCGAGTTGGCACCGCGCGCACCGAAGGGTGACACGCCATGGGCAGAGTCCCCAGCGAACAGCACGCGCCCGTGCCGAAAGCGCGCCATGCGCAGGCAAGAAAAGGTGTAGACGCTGGCCCATTCGAGCTCGAAGGGCGTGTCTTTCATGGCCGAGTTGGCAAGCAGCGCCTGCACGCGAGGGATGATGTTTTCCGGCTTCTTTTCTTCTTCGGGATCGGCGTCCCAGCCAAGCTGGAAGTCGATGCGCCAAACGTTGTCGGGCTGCATGTGCAACAGCACGCTCTGGTTCGGATGAAACGCCGGATCGAACCAGAACCAACGCTCGGCCGGGCGATCGAGCTTCATCTTCACGTCGGCGATCAGGAAGCGGTCTTTGAATGTTCGACCCTGTGCCTCTTGCCCCACGAGCTGCCGCAGCATCGAACGCGATCCGTCGCAGGCTGCGACGTGATCGGCCGCGATGCGGTAATCGCCATCGGGCGTTTCGATCGTCAGCACCGCATGGTCGCCGGACTGCGTGATGCCTTTGACCTTGCTGCGCCAGCGAATGTCGATGAGCGGCAACGCAGCCGCGCGCTCTGCCAGGAAGCCTTCGACGTAGTACTGCTGCAGGTTGATGAAGGCGGGGCGCTCATGGCCGGGCTCAGGTTGCAGATCGAACTCGTACACCTGCTCATCCTTGAAGAACACGCGCCCGAGTTTCCACGACACACCCTTCTCGACCATGCGGTCGCCGCAACCCAACCGGTCGAATATCTCCAGCGTGCGCTTGGCAAAACAGATAGCGCGCGAACCGGTCGAGAGGCAGTGATCGTTGTCGAGCAACACCACGGGGATGCGCTGTTGCGCGAGGTCGATCGCCAGTGCGAGTCCGACCGGGCCGGCACCGACGATGACGACCGGGTGCCGCGCCGGCGCATCAACGCCACCCATTTCGCTGTCGGCATCCTGATCCGGATGCCGAACGTAGTCGAAGACTTGCCGTTGATAGTCGACCGGCGCCACGCTCATCCCTCCAACGTATTCCACATCTCCACATCCCGCTCGGCCGTCCAGATGCGCGGATGGTCGTAGCCGGTGGCTTCGTCATAGGCGCGCGTCACGTCGAACGGCATGCAGTGATCGAAGATGACCCAGTG